>NZ_CP029642.1:1245463-1868195 GCF_003268655.1 Arthrobacter dokdonellae
CCGGACAACACCGCGATGCCAGTGGCTGCCGATCCGTCCGGCGCGTTGGCGCACGACGCCGGAGCCTCCTTGGGCGCCCCCGTGTCGCGGGGTGCCGGGGAGCCTGCCCGTGACGGGCTCGCCGACGCGGCTGTGCTGCTGGGGGCAATCTTCCAGCCGCAGGAGGACAAGCTGTGGCTCGGCGGGTCGCTGCAGAAAGCCACATTGAACGGCGAACCTGTCGCGGTTGACACCCGGCAGGACGTGGGACTGCTCGCGGGAGTGACCTACATCCACCCCGGCTGGCTGGCCGCCCGCCAGGCGGCCGGGCCCTGGCAGCGTGCCGCCCGGCTGCCGGCCACGCTGCGCATGCTCGGCTCCGGCTCCTGCGACCTGGGCCGGGTGGCCCAGGCGGAACTGGGCGTCTGGTTCCAGCACAGCTGCCCGGCCTGGGACTGGCTCCCGGGCAAGGGGATCGTGCGCGCGGCGGGCGGGGAGACCGGCGTCGTCCGGGTCAACGGACTGGACTGGTTCGTGGCGGGGCCGAAGGGGGCGGTGGACGCCATTACGGCCGCGCTCGCGGACACAGGTCTCGGGGACGGCCCCGTCACGGAGGACCTACCTTAAGGGGCGCCCGGTATGGGGGCCGCATAAGTGACGCTCGACAAGACGAGGGTCCTCCACCGGATGCCACAGGCGGCTTGTTGTCCACAGCGCCCTCGAAGCCCGCAGTTGGTTGTCAGCGGGGCCAACTAGACTGGATGGCACCATGGACATGTTGTTTGACCCCTACGCCAAGAAGCCCAAACCTGCCGCGGAACGGGCCGCCGGACTCCTGCCGCCTTTCCCGGCAGGCTCTCCCGCCGGTTCTGCCGCCTGGGAGCCGTCCGACGCCGATGATCCCGGAGCCGACGCCCCGGAACCAGACTTGCCGGAGGCGGCGCTTCCGGACGGGAGGCCGACGGGCTACGGGCCGGCGGATGTTGCCGGGCCAAGCGCCGGCGGGCACGGCAGCGACCCGGGGGCGGGGAGCCGCTGGCCGGATCCGGCAGGGCTGCTGCAGGGGATGAACCCGCAGCAGGAGGAGGCCGTCATCCACGCCGGATCGCCGCTGCTCATTGTGGCCGGCGCCGGCTCGGGCAAGACCCGCGTGCTCAGCCACCGGATCGCCTACCTGCTCGCCACCGGCCGGGCGCACCCCGGAGAGATCCTGGCCATCACCTTCACCAACAAGGCCGCGGCCGAGATGCGCGAACGCATCCATGCACTGATCGGCCACGCCGCGAAGGCCATGTGGATTTCCACCTTCCACTCCTCGTGCGTGCGCATCCTGCGCCGAGAGGCAAAGACCATCGGGCTCAATTCCAACTTTTCGATCTATGACTCCGCCGACTCCCTGCGCCTCATCACGCTGGTGTCCAAGGGCCTGGAACTGGATCCGAAGAAGTTTGCGCCCAAGGCCATCATGCACAAGATTTCGGCGCTGAAGAACGAGCTCGTCGACGCCGACGAAAACGCCATGAACACCAATTTCAAGGAGCCCTTCGCCGCCGCCGTGGCGGAGGTCTACAAGGGCTACACGCAGCGGCTGCGCCAGGCCAACGCCATGGACTTCGACGACCTCATCGCCGAGACCGTCTACATGTTCCGGGCATTCCCCGGCGTGGCCGATTCCTACCGCCGCCGCTTCCGGCACGTCCTGGTGGACGAATACCAGGACACCAACCACGCCCAGTACGCCCTGGTGCGCGAAATTGTCGGCGAAGAGGGCGCCACCACCGGGATCCCACCCGCGGAACTGACCGTGGTGGGAGATTCCGACCAGTCCATCTATGCCTTCCGCGGCGCGGACATCCGCAACATTGTGGAGTTTGAACAGGACTATCCCAGCGCCGCCACCATCAAGCTGGAGCAAAACTACCGTTCCACCCAAAACATCCTCAGCGCCGCCAACGCCGTCATTTCCCGCAACCCCAACCGCCGCGAGAAAAGGCTCTGGACGGCCGAGGGCGACGGCGAGAAGATCATCGGCTACGTTGCCGAATCCGAGCACGAGGAAGCCCGCTTCATCGCCGAGGAAATCGACCGTCTCCAGGATGAGACTGACCTGCGGCCCGGCGACGTCGCCATCTTCTACCGCACCAACGCCCAGTCGCGCGCCATCGAGGACATCCTGGTCCGCACCGGCCTGCCCTACCGTGTGGTGGGCGGCACCCGCTTCTACGAACGCAAGGAAATCAAGGACGCACTGGCCTACCTGCGCGCCCTGGTCAACCCGGACGACGACGTCAACCTGCGCCGGATCCTCAACGAACCCAAGCGCGGCATCGGCGACCGCGCAGAGGGCGCCCTGGCCTCCCTGGCAGAGCGCGAACGGATCTCCTTCTCCGCCGCACTGGCCCGCGCGGAGGAGGCCCCGGGGATGGCCACCCGGTCCCTGAACGCCGTCACCACGTTCGCCAAGATGATGGCGGACCTCCGCGAGGTGGCCGCCAGCTCGGGCCCGGCCACGTCGCTGGAGGCGGTGCTGGAACAGTCCGGCTACCTGGAGACGCTGCGCAGCTCAACGGATCCGCAGGACGAGTCGCGCGTGGAAAACCTGGCGGAGCTGCTCGCCGTCGTGCGTGAATTTGAAAAGGACACCCCCGACGGGACGCTGGGGGAGTTCCTGGAGCAGGTTTCCCTGGTGGCCGACGCCGACCAGATTCCCGACGCGCCCGGCGGCTCGGAGGCGGAAGCCGCGGCGGCCGTGGCCGAGGCCAAGCGGCTGGGCGTGGTGACGCTGATGACGCTGCACACGGCCAAGGGGCTGGAATTTCCTGTGGTGTTCCTGACCGGCATGGAACACGGGATCTTCCCGCATTCGCGCTCCGCCACGAGCCCGACGGAGCTGGCCGAGGAACGCCGCCTGGCCTATGTGGGGCTGACCCGAGCCCGCAAGCGCCTGTACCTGACCCGCTCCGAGGTCCGCAGCCTGTGGGGGCAGAGCCAGTACAACCCCGCCAGCCAGTTCATCGAGGAGGTGCCCGCGGAGCTGATCGACTGGAAGCGCGAAGGCATGGCGCGCATGGCACCGCCCGCAGGCGGCGGCTTTGGCACCAGCCGCTACTCGGGCTCCTTCTGGGGTGCCGGCTCCGCCGTGGGCGGGCGCGACACCGGCCAGCTGCCGCCGAGCATTTCCGCCCGGGCCGCCGCCGGCCGGGTGCAGCCGCAGAAGGAGGTCATCTCCGTCGGGGTGGGGGACAAGGTCAACCACACGGCGTTTGGTGAGGGCACCGTCTCCGCCGTCCAGGGTGCCGGGGACAAGATGGTGGCCACGGTCCAGTTCACCATTGGCGAGAAACGGCTGCTGCTGCGCTACGCGCCGCTGACCAAGGTGAGCCCCTGACTTCAGCCGTGGAGGGCGTTATTGTGAGGGGAATAACCCCCGTCACCTGTGGTGCCACGGGAGAATATGTGCTTGCCCGGCAAGGCGGTACTGTGTAAAAGGGGTTTTGCACCCCATGATCACTACTTCGACGTAGAAGGACACAAACCCGTGGACCTGTTTGAATACCAGGCGCGCGACATGTTTGAGGCTCACGGAGTTCCCGTGTTGGCCGGCATCGTGGCGCACACCCCTGAAGAAGCAAAGGCAGCAGCCGAGAAGATTGGCGGCGTCACCGTTGTCAAGGCGCAGGTGAAGGTTGGTGGCCGCGGCAAGGCCGGCGGCGTCAAGGTAGCCAAGACCGCCGACGAGGCGTTCGAGCACGCAACCGCCATCCTCGGCATGGACATCAAGGGCCACACCGTTAACACGGTCATGATTGCCCAGGGCGCGGACATCGCCGAGGAGTTCTACTTCTCCGTGCTGCTGGACCGGGCCAACCGCAACTACCTGGCCATGTGCTCGGTGGAAGGCGGCATGGAGATCGAAGAGCTGGCCGTGGAGCGCCCCGAAGCGCTGGCCAAGGTTGCCGTCGATCCGGCCGTCGGCATCGACGCGGCCAAGGCCGATGAGATCGTCGCCACCGCGGGCTTCCCCGCGGAAATCGCCCCGAAGGTGGCCGCCGCCATCATCAAGCTGTGGGACGTCTTCAAGAAGGAAGACGCCACCCTGGTTGAGGTCAACCCGCTGGTCCGCACCGGCGCCGGCGACATCGTGGCCCTGGACGGCAAGGTCTCCATCGACGAGAATGCCGACTTCCGCCATCCCCACCACGCCACCCTGGAAGACGCCGCCGCTGCCAACCCGCTCGAGGCCAAGGCCAAGGAAGCCGGCCTGAACTACGTCAAGCTCGACGGCGAAGTCGGCGTCATCGGAAACGGTGCAGGCCTGGTCATGTCCACGCTGGACGTCGTGGCCTACGCGGGAGAGAACCACGGAGGCGTCAAGCCCGCGAACTTCCTGGACATTGGCGGTGGAGCGTCCGCGGAGGTCATGGCCAACGGCCTGGACGTCATCCTCAACGACCCCCAGGTCAAGAGCGTCTTCGTCAACGTCTTCGGCGGCATCACCGCCTGCGACGCTGTGGCCAAGGGCATTGTCGGCGCGTTGGCCGAACTGGGCTCGGCAGCCAACAAGCCGCTGGTTGTCCGCCTCGACGGCAACAACGTCGAGGAAGGCCGCCGCATCCTCAACGAGGCCAACCACCCGTTGGTCACCCTGGCCGCCACGATGGACGAGGGCGCCGACAAGGCCGCCGAACTCGCCAACGCTTCGAAGTAGAGGTTTAGAAACATGTCCATCTTCTTGAACAAAGACTCCAAGGTCATCGTCCAGGGCATCACCGGCGGCGAGGGCACCAAGCACACCGCCCTGATGCTCAAGGCCGGCACCCAGGTTGTTGGCGGCGTGAACGCCCGCAAGGCCGGCACCACGGTTGTCCACGGCGCCGTTGAACTGCCCGTTTTCGGCACCGTGAAGGAGGCCGTCGCCGAGACCGGCGCCGACGTCTCCATCGTGTTCGTCCCCCCGGCCTTCACCAAGGACGCCGTGGTTGAGGCCATCGAGGCCTCCGTGCCGCTGGTCGTTGTCATCACCGAAGGCGTGCCCGTGCAGGACTCGGCAGAGTTCTGGGCGCTGGCCCAGTCCAAGGTTGACGCCGACGGCAACCAGGTCACCCGCATCATCGGCCCGAACTGCCCCGGCATCATCACCCCCGGCGAGGCACTCGTCGGCATCACGCCGAACAACATCACCCAGAAGGGCCCGATCGGCCTGGTCTCCAAGTCAGGCACCCTGACCTACCAGATGATGTTCGAACTGCGCGACCTGGGCTTCTCCAGCGCGATTGGCATCGGTGGCGACCCCGTCATCGGCACCACGCACATCGACGCGCTGGCCGCGTTCGAGGCCGACCCGGAGACCAAGGCCATCGTCATGATCGGTGAGATCGGTGGCGACGCTGAAGAGCGCGCGGCCGAATACATCAAGGCCCATGTCACGAAGCCCGTAGTTGGCTACGTTGCCGGCTTCACCGCGCCCGAAGGCAAGACCATGGGCCACGCCGGCGCCATCGTCTCCGGTTCCGCGGGCACGGCGCAGGCCAAGAAGGAAGCACTCGAGGCTGCCGGCGTGAAGGTCGGCAAGACGCCATCCGAGACCGCCTCACTGCTGCGCGAGATCTACGCAGCCCTGTAATTCCTCGCCAAGGCGCGGCCGCCGCACCGGTTCTCCGGTGCGGCGGCCGCGTTTTTTGTGGGTCCAGGGGCGTGGCGGACGACGCCGGTGCCTCCCCGCGCGTGAAGGCGCGGCACGGCGTCGTACCCGTTGAGGTTGGAGATCATGACGTCCGCTCGTGCCTCGCGGACGTCATGATCTCCAACCTCAACCGGAGCTCCTGCAGGCGCCTACTCCGGCGCCACCATCGGCAGGCCCTCGGCCTCCCAAGTGCTCATGCCTCCCACCAAGGTGTCGGCGTCGTATCCGAGGTCGGTGAGGGCGGCGGCCACGCGGCCGCTCCGGCCGCCGCCATGGCACACGGCGATGATCCGGCGCGACTTGTCCAGTTCGCCGGCGCGTTCCAGCACGGAGCCGGAGGGCAGGTGCACGGCGCCGGCAATCATGCCGGTGGCGAGCTCGTCGCCCTCACGGACGTCGATGACCTGCACGCCGCGGCCGGCGGCGAGCAGGTCGGCGGTGGTGATTTCCTGCATGGCGGTTTCGTTCACGGGTGCTCCTGGGGGTGAGGGCGGCGGCGCGGGTGTGGCACCCGGGCGGCCGCCGCCGTCGTACGTGCAAAAAAACTGACCCTTCCACCGTACCGGCCGCCGGGGCCCCCGCCGAACTCGGCGGCATGGCTAAGCTGGGGACGTGAATTCAACCCGCGCCCCGCGTCACAAGGCAGTCGACGTCGAAGACCTGAACGGCTTCGATTCGTTGGTCGACGGCGGTGCCACGTCCATGCACGGATGGCACTTCCAGTCGGTGGACCTGCGGCAGCGGTCCGCCGAGTTGGCAGGGCTGCGGGCGTCGGGCGCCATTTTCATGGGCTGCCGCTTTGCGGAGGGCGTTGAAGGGTTGCTGCGGGCACGCGGGGCGCTGATTTTTCCGACACTGCCCAACATCCCGTTCAATGCCTACCGCGGGCACCTGTACACGGGATCGGAGCTGTACGCGGGCGTTGCGGGGGCTGAATACGAGGCCGTTCCGGACGCGCAGATATACCAGTGGACGCTGCAGGACGGCCAGGGCCGGGCCTTGAACGCCACGCTCGCCACCGCCATGCACGACCACGCCATTTCCGACGCCCTCGACGAGTTCCTCGACGCCTGTGCCATGGACGGCATGCCGGTGGTGGGCGTCATGGGCGGCCATGCCTCGGGCCGGGACAGTGCGGAGTACGCCCAGGCTGCCCGGCTGGGACGGACCCTGGCCGGGCGCGGCTTCATGGTGGCCACCGGCGGCGGCCCGGGAACCATGGAGGCAGCCAACCTCGGCGCCTACCTTTCCGCGTACGACGCCGGTGCCCTGGACAGCGCCCTGCGCACCTTGGCTGCCGTCCCCGGCTTCCGGCCCTCCATCACGGCGTGGGTCCGCGCCGCGGGCCGGGTGCTCGCGGACTTCCCGGGCGGGGCGGACAGCCTGGGCATCCCTACCTGGTTCTACGGCCACGAACCGCCCAACCCGTTCGCCACCCGGATCGCCAAGTACTTCACGAACTCCATCCGGGAGGCCGTGCTGCTCTCCCGCTCCGGCGGTGGCACCATTTTCCTGCCCGGAGCGGCTGGCACGGTGCAGGAAATATTCCAGGACGCGTGCGAGAACTACTACGCGGCCGCCGAGGCGGTGGCGCCGATGATCCTGGTGGGCCGGAGGCACTGGGAGGAGGAACTGCCCGTACGGGGCCTGCTCTCCGCGCTGGCGAACGGCCGGGCCATGGCGGAGCAGGTCCACCTGGTGGATTCCGTCGAGGAGGCCTGCGAGCTGCTGGCCTAGCCGCCGAGGCGGCTCGTGACCAGCCGCGCGGTGGCGGCACACGCCTCGCCCAGCGTCTGCAGGCGCTCCGGCGACACCCGGAACTTGGGTGCCGGGATGAGGACAGCGGCCACGGCGTCGCCGCGGTGGTCGTATACCGGGGCGGCGACGCCCACCTCGTCCAGGGAGGACTCGCCATAGTTGGTGGCGAAGCCGCGTCGGGCAACGTCGCCGAGCCGCAGGACGTAGGCCTCCAGTCCGGCGTCGTCCAGGCCGGGATAGAACACGGTCCCGTCGCGGAGCAGGCTGCGCACGCGGTCCTCGGGTTCCAAGGACAGAAACACTTGCACCGAGGCACTGAACGCGTCGTGGTACCGGGCACCGAGCGGGGCGGTGTGCTTGACCTGCTGGGGACTGGCGATCTGCTCCACACACATGGATTCACGGCCGTTCCAGACCATGAGGGCACTCGTCTCGCCCGTCTGTTCAGTGAGCCGGCGCAGCAGCGGGTAGGCCGCGCGCCGTTCCTCCAGCTCCGCGAGCAGCGGGCCCGCCACGGCGATCAGGCCCAGGCCCAGTTTGAAGCGGCGTGAGTCCGGGTCCCGCTCCACCAGCTCCTCCTGCTCCAGCGTGGCCAGGATCCGGGACACGGTGCTTTTGTGCATTCCCACGCGCTGCGCGATTTCGGTCACGCCCAGCAGGGGCTCCTCCGCCGAAAAGCACCGCAGCACGGCAATGGCGTTGACAATGACGGATGTCCCGCGCGCATCGGAGGTGCCGGAGTCTGCCTTGGCCGCGGAAGTAGTCATGGACACCATCTTTCCTTACCGATCCGTTAATTAAGTGCAGCTGCGGCGGCCGGGTGGCCGCCGCAGCTGGTGTTGCTTTGTGTGGGGTGTTAGGGGTTGATGATGTTGTTGGTGGGGCCGTAGCCGAATTTGGTGATGTTTTCGGCGCCGTTTTCGTTGATGACGAGGATGTCGTGTTCGCGGTAGCCGCCGGCGCCGGGTTCGCCGTCGGCGACGGTGATCATGGGTTCCATGGAGACGACCATGCCTGGTTCCAGGACGGTGTCGATGTCTTCGCGCAGTTCCAGTCCGGCTTCGCGGCCGTAGTAGTGGGAGAGGACGCCGAAGGAGTGTCCGTAGCCGAAGGTGCGGTTCGGGAGCAGGTCGTGGCTGATGTAGATCTCGTTCAGTTCCGCGGCGATGTCCTTGCAGACGGCGCCGGGCTTGATGAGTTCCAGGCCGCGTTCGTGGACTTCGACGTTGACGTTCCACAGTTCCAGGGAGCGGGCGTCGGGTTCGCCGAGGAAGAGGGTGCGTTCCAGGGCGGTGTAGTAGCCGGATGTCATGGGGAAGCAGTTCAGGGAGAGGATGTCGCCTTGCTGGAGTTTGCGGGTGGTGGCCCAGTTGTGGGCGCCGTCGGTGTTGATGCCGGACTGGAACCAGACCCAGGTGTCGCGGACTTCCTGGTCGGGGAAGGTGCGGGCGATTTCGTGGACCATGGCTTCGGTGCCGATGAGCGCGACTTCGTATTCGGTGATGCCTTCGCGGATGGCGGCCTTGATGGCTTCGCCGCCGAGGTCGCCGATGCGGGCGCCGTGCTTGATGACTTCGATTTCCTCGGCGGACTTGATCATGCGCTGGCGCATGGCGGCCTGGGAGACGTCGGTGAGGGTGGCGTCGGGGAAGGCGGCCTGGAGCTTGTCGCGGAGCAGGACCGGGAGGGTGTCGTCCTCGACGCCGAGGCGGGTGGCCTTGATGCCGCGGCGGCGCAGGGCTTCCTGGATGCCGAAGTAGAAGTTGTCGCGGCGCCAGTCGGTGTAGACGATGTTGTCGCCGTAGCTGGTGCGCCAGGGCATGCCGGCGTCGATGTTGGCGGTGATGGAGACGGAGTCGTCGGCGGTGACGACCAGGGCGTAGGAGCGGCCGAAGTAGGTGAAGAGGTAGTCGGAGTAGTACTTGATGTTGTGGTAGCTGGTCAGGACCACGGCGTCGAGGTTCTTTTCGGCCATGATGGTGCGCAGCCCGCCCAGGCGGCGTTCGAACTCGGCGTCGGTGAAGGTCAGGGGCGCCTTCGTGCCGTTGTGCAGCGTCTTGAGGCGCTCGAGCTCGGAAACGTTCGTCGCGGACGAGGAAGTGGTGGAGAGTGTCATGGGGTGGTTCCTTTGCATTTTTGGTGATGTGTAGATTGGAGGGAAGTGTTGGGGCGTGGCGCGCCGTCAGTGCGACTGGAGGGGCGCCTTCGAGGTTTCCTTGGCGCAGGCCACGGCGATCAGTGACACCACGGCAGCTGCCATCAGGTAGAAGCCCGGTGCCAGTTTTGATCCGGAGGAGGCAATCAACAGCGTGGCAACGAAGGGGGCAGTGCCGCCGAAGATGGCGTTGGACAGGTTGAAGCTGACAGCAAAGCCGCTGTAGCGGACCTTGGTCGGGAACAGCTCCGCCAGGAAGCTGGGCAGCGTGCCGTCGTTGAGCGTCAGCATGGCGCCGAGGAGGACCTGGACAAGCAGGATGACGACAAAGTTTCCGGTGTCCAGGAGCATGAAGGCGGGTACCGTCAGGAAGACGAAGAGCACCGATGCCGTGATGAGCACCTTCTTGCGGCCGAACCTGTCGGACGCCAGGCCGGTGAGGAAGATGAAGCCAATATAGGTGAGCAGCGCAATGGTCGTGGCCACGAAGGATTCCGTCGCCCCAAAGCCCAGCTCCTCGCTGAGGTAGGTCGGCATGTAGCTGAGGATGACGTAGAAGCCGACGGCGTTCAGCAATACGGCGCCCACGGCCAGCAGCAGGGACCTCCAGTGATTCCGGAAGAGCGAACTGACAGGTGCCTTGACGACGTCGTCTTCCTTCTCCAGGGCGCGGAAGGCCGGGGTGTCCTCCAGCTTCACCCGGATGTACCGGCCGATCAGGCCCATCGGGGCAGCCAGCAGGAATGGCAGCCGCCATCCCCATCCATGCATTTGATCGGCGGTGAGTGTGATGGACAGCAGGGCTGCGATGAGCGAGCCCAGCAGCAGGCCGGCGGCCGTGCTGGCGGGGACCACGGCGGCATAGATGCCCCGGCGGTTCGGCGGCGCGTATTCAACCAGGAAGGCCGATGCTCCGGCGTATTCGCCGGCTGCGGAGAATCCTTGCACAATGCGGACCACCAGCAGCGTGATCGGCGCCCAGAGTCCGATCATGTCGTAGCCGGGGATGAGTGCGATGGCGAACGTCGCGGCGGACATGATCAGGATGGACAACGAAAGGGCGTTCTTGCGTCCCACCTTGTCGCCGATGTGTCCCCAGACGAAGCCGCCCAGTGGCCGGACGAAGAAGGACACGGCGAACAGGCCGAAGGTCAGCAACAGGCCCGTTTGCTTGTCGGCCTCCGGGAAGAATGCGCCGGCGATGGTCGCCGCCAGGTAGCCGTAGACGGCGTAGTCGAACCATTCAACGAAGTTGCCGATGAAGCTGGCGGTGATGACCCGCTTCCGCGTGCCCTTGTCGATGCCCTTTTCCGGGCTCGGCTGCCCGCTCATGCTCATCTGCCCGCCGGCGGACGCCATCGTTGCCGTCCGGCCCGTGCTTGGAGATTTGTGATTTGTCATGGGTTCCACCAAAAGTGTTGGGGTTGCAGTCTGTTTATATTGCATTGTTTATATTGCAGCGAACTATTTATGTTGCAGCGAGTGCAACGCTGTTGCACCAGAATATGTGTGTTCCCGGTCACTGTCAATACCCACTTGGAGGTGCGTTCACCATGAGGTCACGCAAAAAGCGCCGCTGCGGGAATTCACCCGAAACGGCGCCTTCTGGCCCCCTGTGCGCAATTGAGTTGCTCTGAACGCAACCTTCCGGTCAGGCGGGCACGGCAGCCGGTTCCAGCGCCAGCTCGCCGACCAGGTCCAGGGCGAGGTCCGCCACAACTTGGTCGTACAGCAGGCCACCCTTGTCAGCGCTGGATCCGGCTGCCGAGGAGAGGCAGCCGGTGGCGGGCGTCCGCTCCGGCACCACCGGGAGCCGGTCAAAGCGAGGCAGCACCGCCGCGGGTCCGTCGACCAGGCGGTCCATCGCCACGCGTGCGGGCTCAAGGTGCAGCATGAGCGAAGTCTCCAGGACGCCCCCGTGCTCGATGTCCCAGCCCGGGAAACCGTCGGGATAGACCTGCGCCAGTGTGTCCTGACTGACAAAGTCCCAGTAGGAGAGCAACAGCACGCTCTGCTTCGCCCCGGGGCCGATCCCGGATTCCTCCAGGGCCAGGTCGATTCCCTCGTAGAGGAACTGGTAGTTCTCGAAATGGCCGTTGACAAAGACCACGTTCCTGACGCCCTGTTTGAGAAAGGACTTGACCAGGTTCCGTGTCATGGCGATGAGGGACGTGCCGTCCAAGCTGGTGGTCCCGGACAGGTGGTTGCCGCCGCCGGACTTCTGCTGCGACTTGTACCCGTAGGCGATGGGTTGGGCAACCAGCGCTCCCAGCCGCCTGGCGACACCTTCCGCGAAATGTCTGGACAGGATGGTGTCGGTCCCCAGCGGCAGGTGCGTTCCGTGCTGCTCCAGCGACCCGACAGGGATGAGGACGATTGCCTCCCCCGACGACAGGGCGTCACGGTAGGCGAAGGCATCCATGTCTTCCAGGAAAACTGACTTGTCCATGGTGGGAAGGCTCCTCGATAAGTGTTGTCTGCTGGGGCACGGGGTGTGCAGCGGCTGGTTCGTGCGGGAAGTCACCAGCTGCGGCGGCCGGGTGGCCGCCGCAGCTGGTGTTGCTTTGTGTGGGGTGTTAGGGGTTGATGATGTTGTTGGTGGGGCCGTAGCCGAATTTGGTGATGTTTTCGGCGCCGTTTTCGTTGATGACGAGGATGTCGTGTTCGCGGTAGCCGCCGGCGCCGGGTTCGCCGTCGGCGACGGTGATCATGGGTTCCATGGAGACGACCATGCCTGGTTCCAGGACGGTGTCGATGTCTTCGCGCAGTTCCAGTCCGGCTTCGCGGCCGTAGTAGTGGGAGAGGACGCCGAAGGAGTGTCCGTAGCCGAAGGTGCGGTTCGGGAGCAGGTCGTGGCTGATGTAGATCTCGTTCAGTTCCGCGGCGATGTCCTTGCAGACGGCGCCGGGCTTGATGAGTTCCAGGCCGCGTTCGTGGACTTCGACGTTGACGTTCCACAGTTCCAGGGAGCGGGCGTCGGGTTCGCCGAGGAAGAGGGTGCGTTCCAGGGCGGTGTAGTAGCCGGATGTCATGGGGAAGCAGTTCAGGGAGAGGATGTCGCCTTGCTGGAGTTTGCGGGTGGTGGCCCAGTTGTGGGCGCCGTCGGTGTTGATGCCGGACTGGAACCAGACCCAGGTGTCGCGGACTTCCTGGTCGGGGAAGGTGCGGGCGATTTCGTGGACCATGGCTTCGGTGCCGATGAGCGCGACTTCGTATTCGGTGATGCCTTCGCGGATGGCGGCCTTGATGGCTTCGCCGCCGAGGTCGCCGATGCGGGCGCCGTGCTTGATGACTTCGATTTCCTCGGCGGACTTGATCATGCGCTGGCGCATGGCGGCCTGGGAGACGTCGGTGAGGGTGGCGTCGGGGAAGGCGGCCTGGAGCTTGTCGCGGAGCAGGACCGGGAGGGTGTCGTCCTCGACGCCGAGGCGGGTGGCCTTGATGCCGCGGCGGCGCAGGGCTTCCTGGATGCCGAAGTAGAAGTTGTCGCGGCGCCAGTCGGTGTAGACGATGTTGTCGCCGTAGCTGGTGCGCCAGGGCATGCCGGCGTCGATGTTGGCGGTGATGGAGACGGAGTCGTCGGCGGTGACGACCAGGGCGTAGGAGCGGCCGAAGTAGGTGAAGAGGTAGTCGGAGTAGTACTTGATGTTGTGGTAGCTGGTCAGGACCACGGCGTCGAGGTTCTTTTCGGCCATGATGGTGCGCAGCCCGCCCAGGCGGCGTTCGAACTCGGCGTCGGTGAAGGTCAGGGGCGCCTTCGTGCCGTTGTGCAGCGTCTTGAGGCGCTCGAGCTCGGAAACGTTCGTCGCGGACGAGGAAGCGGTGGAGAGTGTCATGGGGTGGTTCCTTTGCATTTTTGGTGATGTGTAGATTGGAGGGAAGTGTCGGGGCGTGCCCTAGACCAGCTGCGCTGGTTCCGCGTGCTTGTCCTCGCAGGCGTCCCCGTGTTCCGCCAGCACGGCGTCGTCGTGCAGGTCGGCGCGGATGCCCAGGGGCACGCCGGCCTTGATGCGCTTGCGGAAGCGCGGGTAGCCAAGCGCAAGGTAGAGGCCTGCTGACGTGATGGTGCCGGCCAGCCAGGAGAGGTCTATGCCGCCCATGGCCGTCGCGATGGGGCCCTGCAGGATGGGCATTCCTCCGTACATGAACAGCCAGGTCATGACGATGCCGGCGAAAAATGCGATGAAGGCCGGCGCGTTGATGGATTTCAGGGCTGTGGACTTCGGGTCCAGGAACAGGTACGAGAAATCCTTGTGGTGCCGTTCAAAGATGAAGTAGTGGACTGCCATGATGCCGCCCCAGGTAGCCACCCAGGCGACGATGGTGCCCAGCCAGGAGTCGAGGATCATGGCGAAGTCGGAGGCGAACATGAAGGCGATGACCGCACCCATGGACAGCACGCCCACCAGGATGGAGAGCTTGCGGCGGGAGAGCTTCACATCCAGGGCCTGGAAGGCGACGCCGAAGGTGTACAGGTTGATGATGTTGGTGGCAATGGGGCCGTGGATCACCAGCAGAATGACCGGGATGGCCATGGTGCCGAAGTTGGAGACGATGAGCTGGCCGGGATCCGCCTGCCCGTTCTTCGTGGCGAGGCTGGCTCCCAGGATGCCCAGCCAGACCACGGGCAGGAACTGGCCCAGGACGCTGACCAGGAACAGCTTGGCGGGCTTGACCGTGCGGCTGACAAAGCGGGAGTAGTCGGGGGCGTAGGTGAACCAGCCGATGCCCCAGCCGATGCCGATGACGGTCATGATGGCGGACATGGCGGCGATGCGCGGCATGCCCTCCAGCACGTGGCCGGCCGGGCCTGCATAGCCCCAGTTGATGTCAAGGTGTGTCCAGGCGATGATGGACATCGCGACCAGGACGATGATGGTTGGCGGCATGGTGATGCGTTCAAACTTGGCGATGGCGCGGTATCCCCGGTAGCAAATCGCCACCTGGATGGACATGATGATCGCGGCGACAAGGATGCGCACCGGAATGTTTTGCTGGTGGGGGTCAACCCAACCGATCATGCCGAACAGGGCCATGACCAGGTCAAGGATGACCCAGGTGTTCACAGCCGACCAGCCAATGGCGATGGTGGCCTGGATGGCGGCCGGAAGGTAGGCGCCGCGCCGGCCAAACGCGCCGCGTGCCAGCAGCATTCCCGTGGCGCCCGTACGCTGGCCAAGGATGACGAAGAAGCCAAAGCCGGCCATGCCGATGGCGTTTCCAACGATCAGCACGATCAAGGTGTCGCGCAGCCCCAGCCCCAGCTGGATCCCGAGGGCCCCGAGGATCCAGTTGATGGGGGCGACGTTGGCGCCCGCCCAGATCCAAAACTGGCCGGACAGCCTGGTGGTCCGTGCCGATTCCGGGATGGGCTGCAGAACGTCTTCAACGTCGATGGTCGCAGTTTCAGGCGACCGTTGCTTGCTGCGGTTCATGCGCGTCTCGATTCACTACGGTGTGATTGCAGGGGGACTTGGTGGGATTGACGATTGACCCAGCTTATGGGTGATTTGGCCCACATCATAGATACTTTTTGATTACACTTAGCCCAAAAGCAGCGACATAATGTCGCCTGTCCACGAAGGAATGCCATGATCACGCTCGCCGAGGTCCTTGCCTCCCAGTCCATGTCCGCCGCCGACCCCATGCTGTGCAGCGACGTCCCGGGAACCCTGCACCGGGTGGTCCGGTGGGTGCATTCCAGCGAGGTGCTGGAGATCGCCCCGCTGCTGCGCGGCGGAGAGCTGCTGCTCTCCGGCGGCGAGGCGCTGCTTGCCCTTCCATCGAAGGAGCAGGAGGACTACGTCCGCAGCCTGGCTGTCCGGAACATCGCTGCCTTGGCAGTGCAGTCGGCCGGCAGGGCCGACCCGCTGCCCGAGGGCCTCATTGCCGCGGCCAACGCGAACGGGCTGCCGCTGATTGACCTGCGGGCGGTGGCCCCCTTTGTCGACATTGCCGAAGCAGTGAACCGGCTGGTGGTCAATGAACAGGCGGCTGCGCACCAGGTGGTCGACGACGTCTCCCGCAGGATTGCGCGCCAGATCACCGACAAGGGCCCGCACGTCCCAACCATCCTGGAGTTGGTGGCCGCGGGGCTGGCGGCCGAAGTGTCGCTGGCGGCCCCCGACGGCCAGCCCCTGGGTCATGCGGGCGGCGCGGCTGACGACGGCGGTTCAAGGGCGGTGGCCGGCATTGTGGTGGGCGGCCAGCTGGCCGCCCAACTGACACTGCGGTCCGCGTCGCCGGATCCATTCCTGCTCGAACTGGCGGCCGACCGGCTCTCCGGCATCCTGGCGCTGGCGCTCGCGCAGGCCTTCCACCCGACGCCGGCCCAAGTCGCCGAGGCGAGCCTGCTGGAGGCGGTGCTGGAGGACGGCAGCGCGGGGTCCATCAGGCGGCTGTGGCTGCAGGCCGGGCTGCAGCCCGGCCAGGCGGCGGTCATGGCCGTCTTCCGGACGTACGGCAGGGACGCCGACTTCGCCGCCGTCGCACGGGCCCTGCGCACGGGGGCGGTGAACGTCAGATCCCATTTGTGGGACGGGGACCTGGCGGTGCTCTTCGCCCTGCCGCAGCACAGTGCGCGGACGGCGCGCGAAGCGCTGCTGCGTGCGGCGCGGGACGCAGTGGGCGCCTTGGACGTCTGTGCGGCCTTCGGGCCATGGGTGGCCGACGGCCCGAGCGCGCACAAGTCCTATGTTGAGGCGCGGGAAATTCTGGGATATGCGGAGGCGTCAGCCGGCGAGGTGCTGGATGCCATGGATTTCCTGGGCCGGCGGATCCTCGGCGCCGTGCCGGATCCGGCATTCCTGGGCCCCTATGTGCGTGCGACGGTGGGGGGAATAGTGGACTGGGACCAGAAGCATGGCACGGCCCTGCTGGCGACACTGCTGTGCTGGCTTGAATCGGGGTGTAACACGACGGGATCGGCGCTCACCTTGAACATTGAGCGGCAGACCATGCACAAGCGCCTGAACAAGATTCACGAACTGCTCGACGGCGACCCCCGCACCTCCGGCAGGCTGTCCGCCATCCACATCGCCGCGGCGGTGGCCGCAACCGCGCCGCCCTCCTCGCGTATGTCCGGCAGAAACGCCTAGAGGACGCTGCGGACCGTCCTTTCGAAGCTGGTCACGTGCTCCAGGGCCAGGCTGCCGGCCAGCTCGGCCTCTCCGTCGGCAATGGCCCGGAGCAGGGTGCTGTGCTCGGCGATGTGTCCGGCCACGGACGGGATCTTGTCCAGCACCAGGCACCAGATGCGCGTAGCCAAGTTGTCATAGCGGATGAGCACGTCCTCCAGGTGCGGATTCGCGGCGGCCGCATAGATCTGCCGGTGCACCATGATGTCGTAGCGCATGAGCGCCAGCTGGTCCGTGCCGCCGGGGCCGGAACCTGCAATGTCGGCGGCGAGTTCCCGCAACGTTTCGCGCATGCCGGGCGTTGCCGTGCGGGCCGCACGCCGGGCTGCCAGGGGCTCCAGCAGTTCGCGGATTTCGGAGATGTCTGCCAGCTCGGTGATGTCCACCCGGGTTGCGAAGGTTCCGCGGCGCGGGTAGGAGACCACCAGGTGGTCGCTCTCCAACCGCTTGAGTGCCTCGCGCACCGGTGTGCGTCCCATCCCCAGCCTGGCGGACAGCGCCGAGTCGTTGATGGCTTCTCCCGGGCGTATCTCCAGCATGATCAGCTGGTCGCGCAGGTGCCGGTAGGCCTGCTCGGCGAGGGGCAGGCCCGTGCCTTCGGCCACCTCGTTGTCCACCGCAAGACTCATCATCTCTCCTCCTTGCTGCCGCTCTGCTTTGCGCGGGCCAAATGGGCTGAATGTTGCTGTTGGTCAAACAGCCCCTTGACTCGGCGTGATCTACAACATATTGTTGCATTCAATCTAATATATCAGTCATGTATTAGTTGGCCAGTAGTTGTGGACTACATACGAATTGCAAAGGAGCAACCCATGGTAGATGTACTCACCGGCACCCTGGCCGGCGTGGACGCCGAGGTTGATGCGGCCATCGCGGCCGAACTTGGGCGCCAGCAGACGACGCTGGAAATGATCGCCTCCGAAAACTTCGCCCCCGCCGCCGTCATGGCGGCCCAAGGCTCTGTCTTGACCAACAAGTACGCCGAGGGGTACCCCGGAAAGCGGTACTACGGCGGCTGCGAGCACGTTGATGTGATCGAGCAGCTGGCCATCGACCGGGTCAAGGCCCTGTTCGGCGCCGAGGCCGCCAACGTCCAGCCGCACTCCGGCGCGCAGGCCAACGCGGCAGCCATGTTTGCGCTGCTGGAGCCGGGCGACACCATCATGGGCCTCGACCTGGCCCACGGCGGCCACCTGACCCACGGCATGCGCATCAACTTCTCGGGCAAGCTGTACAACGTGGTTCCCTACCACGTGAGCGAATCCGACATGAGAGTGGACATGGCCGAGGTGGAGGCGCTGGCCCTTGAACACCGGCCCAAGCTGATCGTGGCCGGGTGGTCCGCCTACACCCGCCAGCTCGACTTCGCCGAGTTCCGGCGCATCGCCGACCTGGTGGACGCGTACCTCATGGTGGACATGGCACACTTTGCCGGCCTGGTGGCAGCCGGGCTGCACCCGAACCCGGTGCCCTACGCCGACGTCGTCACCACCACGACGCACAAAACCCTCGGCGGTCCCCGCGGCGGCGTCATTCTCAGCCGCGAATCGCTGGCCCGCAAGATCAATTCCGCAGTGTTCCCCGGCCAGCAGGGCGGGCCGCTGGAACACGTGGTCGCCGCGAAGGCCGTGTCCTTCAAGATCGCCGCTTCCGACGCCTTCAAGGACCGCCAGCAGCGCACCCTGGAAGGGGCGAAGATCCTGGCCGAGCGCCTGCTGGCCCCGGATGTCGCCGAATACGGTATTTCGGTGGTGGGCGGCGGCACCGACGTCCACCTGGTCCTGGTGGACCTGCGCAACTCCGAGCTGGACGGCCAGCAGGGCGAGGACCGCCTGCACCGGATCGGCATCACCGTCAACCGCAACGCCGTCCCCTTCGACCCGCGCCCGCCCATGGTTTCCTCCGGGCTGCGCATCGGCACCCCGGCCCTGGCCACCCGCGGATTCGGTGCGGCCGAGTTCACCGAGGTGGCTGACATCATCGCCGAGGCCATCAAGGGCGAACTCAGCGAAGAGACCGCCATGCTGCTCCGCGACCGGGTCACCGTCCTGGCAGAAAAGTTCCCGCTGTACCCCCACCTCTCCGGCACCGACGTTTCCAACGCGGCCGGAACCCCCCAGAACGGAGTTGCCCAGTGAGCACCGAACACCTGCCCGAACACCCGGAATTCCTGTGGCGCAACCCGGACCCCAAAAAGTCCTACGACGCCGTGATCGTCGGCGGAGGCGGGCACGGCCTGGCCACCGCCTACTTCCTGGCCAAGAACCACGGGATGACAAACATCGCCATCCTGGAAAAGGGATGGCTGGCCGGCGGCAACATGGCCCGGAACACCACCATCATCCGTTCCAACTACCTGTGGGATGAAAGCGCCGCCATCTACGAGCACTCCCTCAAGCTGTGGGAGATCCTGCCCGAGGAGCTGGAGTACGACTTCCTGTTCAGCCAGCGCGGTGTCATGAACCTTGCCCACACACTGGGCGACGTGCGCGAAAGCATGCGCCGCGTCGGCGCCAACCAGCTCAACGGCATCGACGCCGAGTGGCTGGACCCGAAGCAGGTCAAGGAACTGTGTCCCATCCTTAACATCAGCGACAACATCCGCTACCCCGTCATGGGCGCCACCTACCAGCCCCGGGCCGGCATCGCCAAGCACGACCACGTGGCCTGGGCGTTCGCCCGCAAGTGCGACGAGTTGGGCGTGGACATCATCCAGAACTGCGAGGTCACCGGCTTCATCAAGGACGGCGACAAGGTCACCGGCGTGCAGACCAGCCGCGGCACCATCAACACCGAAAAGGTGGGCCTGTGCGCCGCCGGGCACAGCTCGGTCCTGGCCGAAATGGCCGGGTTCCGCCTGCCCATCCAGTCGCACCCGCTGCAGGCCCTCGTCTCGGAGCTGCACGAGCCGGTCCATCCCACGGTGGTCATGTCCAACCACGTGCACGTGTACGTCTCCCAGGCCCACAAGGGCGAACTCGTCATGGGCGCCGGCGTGGACTCCTACAACGGCTACGGACAGCGTGGCTCCTTCCACGTGATCGAGGAGCAGATGGCGGCCGCCGTCGAGCTGTTCCCCATTTTCGCCAGGGCACACGTGCTGCGCACCTGGGGCGGCATCGTGGACACCACGATGGACGCCTCGCCCATCGTCGGGACCACCCCGGTGGAAAACATGTTCGTGAACTGCGGCTGGGGAACGGGCGGCTTCAAGGGCACGCCCGCGGCCGGGCTGACGTTCGCACACACCATCGCCACCGGCACCCCGCACGAGCTGAACAAGCCCTTCTCGCTGGAACGCTTTGAAACCGGCGCCCTCATCGACGAGCACGGCGCCGCAGCCGTGGCCCACTGACCCGGCCCCACACAGGAAAGACCAGGAGCACACAATGTTGTTGTTTTCATGCCCCAACTGCGGGCCACGCAACGAAACCGAATTCCACTATGGCGGGCAGGCCCACGTGGCCTACCCCGAACAGCCGGGCGAACTCTCCGACCGCGAATGGGCGGAGTACCTCTTCTACCGCAAGAACACCAAGGGCCTCTTCGCCGAGCGGTGGGTGCACAGCGCCGGCTGCCGGAAGTGGTTCAACATGGTCCGCGACACCGTCAGCTATGAGATCCAGGCCATTTACGGGATGGGCGAACAGCCGCCGGAAGGCCTGACCGCGCCACCGGCCGCACAGGCCAAGTCCCAGCCCTTGGCACCCGCCGAGGCCAGCAACACCAACGCATCGGAAGGAGTGTAGAGATGACCGAGCAGAACAACCAGCCGAACAGGCTGCCCAGCGGCGGCCGGATCGACCGCAGCATCACCTGGAACTTCACCGTGGACGGCGTTCGGCACACGGGCCACCCGGGTGACACCGTGGCCTCCGCGCTGATCGCCAACGGCCGTCTGGCCGCCGGGAATTCACTGTATGAGGACCGTCCCCGCGGCATCCTCTCCGCCGGCGTCGAGGAATCCAACGCCCTCATCAAGGTGGCCGGACGCTTCCCCGGCCACGCCGCCGAATCCATGCTGCCCGCCACCGCCGTGCCCCTCGTCGACGGGCTCGAGGCCGAACTCCTGTCCGGCCTCGGCAAGCTGGACCCCACTGAGGACGAGGCCGTCTACGACAAAAAGTACGTCCACACCGACGTGCTCGTGGTCGGCGGGGGCCCCGCCGGGCTCGCCGCGGCCCGGGAGGCCGCCAGCACCGGCGCCCGCGTGATCCTCATCGACGACCAGCCGGAACTGGGCGGCGCCCTCCTCTCCGGCCGCGACGAGACTGTCGACGGCAAGCCCGCCCTCGAATGGGTGGCCGACGTCGAGGCGGAACTGCTGACCAGCGAGGAATGCACGGTGCTGCACCGCACCACCGTGTTCGGTTCCTACGACAGCAACTTCCTGATCGCCGTGCAGAACCGCACCGGCCACCTGGCGGAGGAACCCGGAGACGGCGTTTCCCGCCAGCGCATCTGGCACATCCGCGCCAAGCAGGTGGTCCTGGCCACCGGCGCCCACGAACGCCCGATCGTCTTTGAAAACAACGACCGCCCCGGCATCATGCTGGCCTCCGCCGCCCGCACCTACCTCAACCGCTATGGCGTCGCGGCCGGATCACGCGTGGTCATCGGCACCACGAACGACAGCGCCTACCAGCTCGCCGCGGACCTGCTCAGCGCGGGTGTCGGGGTGGCCGCCGTCGTCGACGCCCGCCAGCAGCTCTCCCCGGTCGCTTCATCGGCCGCAGACAGCATCCGCGTCATCACGGGCAGCGCCGTGGTCAACACGTCCGGGGAGTCCCGCGTCAACAAGGTCACGGTGTCCGCGATCGACGACGACGGCGCCCCCGTCGGTCCGGTCGAGGACATCGACGCAGACCTCCTGGCCGTCTCCGGCGGCTGGAGCCCCGTGGTGCACCTGCACAGCCAGGCGCAGGGCAAGGTCCGCTGGGACCTGGAACTGGCCGGCTTTGTGCCCTCCACCGTGGTCAAGAACCAGCAGACGGTGGGCGCCTGCCGCGGCAGCTACGCCCTCACCGACTGCGTAGCCGAAGGCGCCACGGCCGGCTCGGTGGCCGCCGTCAACGCCGGCTTTGCCACGGCCGACGCCGTTGCTGCCGCCACCGCCGCCGCGGCCCGCCCCGCCCGCCCGGCCCAGCCCACCGGACCCACCCGCCCGCTGTGGCTGGTCGGCGGGACGGAAGGAACGGCGTCGGACTGGCACCACCACTTCGTCGACTTCCAGCGCGACCAGAGCGTGGCGGACGTCTGGCGGTCCACCGGCGCCGGCATGCGCAGCGTCGAGCACATCAAGCGGTACACCTCCATCAGCACCGCGAACGACCAGGGCAAGACCTCCGGCGTGAACGCGATCGGCGTCATTGCCGCCGCGTTCCGCCAGCAGGGCACCGAAGTCGACCCCGACATCGGCGCCATCGGCACCACCACCTACCGGGCACCGTTCACTCCCGTCCCGTTCGTGGCCCTGGCCGGACGCCAGCGCGGCGAGCTGTTCGACGCCGCCCGCCGCACCTCCATCCACTCCTGGCACGAGGACCGCGGCGCACTGTTCGAGGACGTCGGCCAGTGGAAGCGCCCCTGGTACTACCCGCAGCCGGGCGAGGACATGGACGCGGCCGTGCTGCGCGAATGCGCCGCCGTCCGCGACTCCGTGGGCTACATGGACGCCACCACGCTGGGCAAGATCGAGATCCGCGGCAAGGACGCGGGGGAGTTCCTGAACCGGATCTACACCAACGCGTTCAAGAAGCTCGCCCCCGGCTCCGCCCGCTACGGCGTCATGTGCACCCCGGACGGCATGATCTTCGACGACGGCGTGACCCTGCGCCTGGACGACGACCGCTTCTTCATGACCACCACCACCGGCGGCGCCGCCAAGGTGCTGGACTGGCTGGAGGAATGGCAGCAGACCGAATGGCCGGATCTGGACGCCACGTTCACCTCGGTGACGGAGCAGTGGACCACCATCGCCGTCGTCGGGCCCAAGTCCCGCGCCGTCCTGGCCAAGGTGGCCCCTGGGCTGGACCTCTCCAACGACGAGTTCAAGTTCATGACCTTCAAGGAGACGGTCCTGGCCTCCGGCGTCGCCGCCCGGGTCTGCCGCATCTCCTTCTCCGGCGAGCTCGCCTACGAGATCAACGTCCCGGCCTGGTATGGCCTGGCGACGTGGGAGGCCGTCACGGAGGCCGGGGAGGAATTCAACATCACCCCCTACGGCACCGAGACGATGCACGTGCTCCGCGCCGAAAAGGGCTACCCGATCGTCGGCCAGGACACGGACGGCACCGTCACACCGGCGGACGCCGGCATGGACTGGGTGGTCTCCAAGGCCAAGGACTTCATCGGCAAGCGCTCCTACCAGCGCGCCGACGCCGTCCGCGAGGGCCGTAAGCACCTGGTCAGCGTGCTGCCGGTGGACGGCTCGATCAGGCTGCCGGAAGGAACGCAGCTCGTGGAAGCCGGCGTGGCCGTGAATCCCGCCTACGGGCCCGTGCCGATGCAGGGGTTCGTCACCTCCAGCTACCACAGCGCCGCGCTGGGACGGTCCTTCGGGCTGGCCCTGATCAAGGACGGCCGCAACCGGATCGGCGAACGCATGGTGGCCGCCGTCGGCCCCGAGCTGGTGGACGTGGTTATCGGGGAAACTGTACTTTTTGATGCCGAAGGGAAGCGCCGAGATGGTTAACACAGCAGAAAACACAGAGGTACTGGCACTGCGCCGGAGCCCGGCCCAGCACCTGTGGACGGAGTTCAGCGCCGGCTCGGTGGCCGGGTCGCGCGGGGTCAGCCTGCGTGAAGTACCGTTCCAGACCATGGTCGGCATCCGCGTCGACCCCCTCTCCGAGGCCGGCGCCAGGATCGGCGCACTGACGGGCGGACTGCCCGAGAGTTGCGGCAAGGTCGCGTCCGGCCCCCACGGGGTGTCCACCCTGTGGCTGGCCCCGGACGAGTTCCTCGCCATTGCCCCGGACCACGGCGTGGACGACGGCGGCTTCGTCGCCGGGCTGGTGACCGCCCTGGGCGACGGCGCCGGCCAGGTCATCGACCTCTCCAGCAACCGGACCACCTTTGAGCTGTCGGGACCCAGCGCCCGCGAGGTGCTGGAGAAGAGCTGTGCCGCGGACCTCCACCCGCGCACCTTCACCGAAGGCACGGCCATCACCACCGAGGTCGGCAAGATCCCGGTGCTGCTGTGGAAGACCGGGGCGGAGACTTTCCAGCTCTTCCCGCGGGCGTCGTTTGCCGACTACCTGGGCCGCTGGCTCCTGGACGGCATGCGGGAGTTCGCCGCTGCAGGACACCCGACATGGCTCTGAGCGTTCTTGACCTGTTTTCCATCGGCATCGGGCCCTCCTCCTCCCACACGGTGGGCCCGATGCGGGCGGCCAAGCGCTTTGCCGACGGCCTGGCGCACGACGGCGAGATGTCCGGCGTCGTCCGCGTGAAGGCGGAGCTCTTCGGCTCCCTGGGCGCCACGGGCCGCGGGCACGGCTCCGATAAGGCAGTGGTGCTCGGACTGCAGGGGCACGACCCCGAAACCGTCGACACGCACAGGGCCGACGACCTCGTGGCCGAGTCCGCCCTGGACGCGGCGCTGATGCTCGGCGGCACCCACCGGGTCGACTTCAACTACGGCGAGGACGTGGTCCTGCACCGGCGCAAGTCGCTGCCGGCCCACCCGAACGGCATGACCTTCCGTGCCGTTGACCACCGCGGGGAGGTGGTGCGCGAGCGCACCTACTATTCCGTGGGCGGCGGCTTTGTGGTGGACGAGGAGGCCGTGGGTGCGGACCGGGTGGTCATGGACGAGACCGTGCTGCCCCATCCCTTCACCACCGCGGACGAGCTGCTGGCCATCTGCCGGCGGGAGGGCCTGTCCATTGCCGAGGTCATGCTCGCCAACGAGATGGTGTGGCACACGGAGGAAGACCTGCGCGCCAAGCTGCTGAACATCTGGTCCGTCATGCAGGCCTGCGTGGCCAACGGCTGCGCAGCCGACGGCATCCTGCCCGGCGGGTTGAAGGTGACGCGGCGGGCGCCCGGGCTGCTGCGCGACCTCCAGACGCCGGACGATGCCGCGGACCCGCTGCTGGCCATGGAATGGGTCAACCTCTTTGCCCTGGCCGTCAACGAGGAAAACGCCGCCGGCGGCCGGATCGTCACCGCCCCCACCAACGGGGCGGCCGGCATCATTCCGGCCGTGCTGCACTACTACATGAAGTTTGTGCCGGGCGCCAATGACGACGGCGTCGTGCGGTTCCTGCTGACGGCCGCCGCCATCGGCATCCTCTTCAAGCTCAACGCCTCCATCTCCGGCGCGGAGGTTGGCTGCCAGGGGGAGGTGGGCTCGGCATGCTCCATGGCCGCCGGCGCGCTGTGCGAGGTGCTGGGCGGGACCCCGGTCCAGGCCGAGAACGCCGCCGAGATTGGCATTGAGCACAACCTCGGCCTGACCTGCGACCCGGTGGGCGGGCTGGTGCAGATCCCGTGCATCGAACGCAACGCCATCGCCAGCGTCAAGGCCATCAACGCGGCACGGCTGGCCCTGCACGGGGACGGCAGCCAAAAGGTGTCATTGGACAAGGCAATCGAGACGATGCGCCAGACAGGAGCGGACATGATGACCAAGTACAAGGAAACCTCCCGCGGAGGCCTCGCCGTGAACGTGATTGAGTGCTGAGATGGGCGCCCTCGACACTGCCACGGAAACCGCCGCCGAAACGGCACGGCCGGCCACGGCCCAGTACGTCCTGACCCTGGACTGCCCGGACAGCCCCGGGATTGTCCACCGGCTCTCCGGCGTCCTGCTTGACCACGGCGCGGACATCATCGACAACCGCCAGTTCAGCGACCGCCAGCACCTGCGCGCTGTCCCCGGGACGCCGGAGCCTGACGGCCACTTCTTCATGCGGCTGCACTTTGCCGCGCCCGCCGGGGAGGAAACCCTGACGTCGCTGCGGTCGGCGCTGGAACCGCTGGCGGCCCGGCACGGCATGCGCTGGGAGCTGCGCCCGCACGGCGCCAAACGGCGCGTGCTGATCATGGTCTCCAAGTTTGAGCACTGCCTCAACGACCTGCTGTTCAGGACGCGCACCGGGGAACTGCCGGTGGACGTCGTCGCCGTCGTCTCCAACCACCCCGACCACCAGCGGCTGGCGGAATGGCACGGCATCCCGTTCCACCACGTGCCGGTCACCGCCGGTACAAAGCCGGCGGCGGAAGCCAGGCTGCTGGAACTGGTGGACGAACTGGACGTGGAACTGGTGGTGCTGGCCCGGTACATGCAGGTGCTCAGCGACGGGCTCACCCGCAAGCTGGAGGGTCGGGCCATCAACATCCACCACTCGTTCCTGCCGTCGTTCAAGGGCGCCAAGCCGTACCACCAGGCGTACGCCCGCGGCGTGAAGACGGTGGGTGCCACGGCGCACTACGTGAACAGCGAGCTTGACGAGGGACCCATCATCTCCCAGCAGGTGATCGACGTGGACCACTCGTACGGGCCCGACGACCTGGTCGCGGCCGGGCGGGACACCGAGTGCAAGGCGCTCAGCAATGCCGTCCGCTGGCACTGCGAGGGCCGGGTCATCGTGCAGGGGAACCGGACCATCGTGTTGCGCTGACCCCGTCCACCCGCTCCCCTCCCAACTGTGTCGCGGAAAGTGCACATATTTCGCCATGTTCGTGCAGTTGATGCGACACAGTTGGGGCGCTAGCCGATGACGGCCCCGAACGTGAGGCCCAGCAGGTAGGTGGCCGCCGCGGCACCCATGCCGATCGCCAGCTGCCGCAGCCCCCGCCACAGCGGCGACGCGCCGGAGAGAAGTCCGACGACGCCGCCCGTCACCATCAGCACCAGACCCACCAAGACGCAGGCGAGGACCAGCGCCCCGAGCCCGCTCATGCCGAAGAGAAAAGGGATGATGGGCACGATGGCGCCGGAGGCAAAGAAGCAGAAGCTCGAGCTTGCTGCGCCCCATGCGGTGCCCAGCGTCTCGTGTTCGTCCGGACGCTCAAAGTTGTCGGGCGTCAGGGACAGGCTGGGATCGCAATCGCAGGTGAACTGGCCCATGCGTTCGGCGGCGCGGTGCTCGGCAGCTTCGCGGGACATGCCCCGGGCCAGGTAGACGAGCACGAGCTCGTTGTCGTTCAGGTCCAGGGAGGGCGCAGCCGAGAGCGTCACCCGGGTCGGCTGCGACGCGCCGAGCAGCTCGCGCTGCGAGCGGACGGAGACAAATTCACCGGCACCCATGGACAGGGCGCCGGCCAGCAGGCCGGCGACGCCGCTGAACAACACCACATGGCTGCCCACTCCCGTGGCCGCCATGCCCATGACGAGCGAGAGGTTGCTGACCAGGCCGTCATTCGCGCCGAACACGGCGGCCCGGAAGGACCCGGCGAGGCGGTTGCGCCCGCGCGTGGCCAGGCCGCGGACCACTTCCTCGTGGATGGCCTCGTCGGCCGCCATGGCGCGGGTCGCGTCAGTGTCGGTGGCGTAGGGGGAGCGGGATTCCGAGCGCTGGGCAAGTGCGAGAACAAAGACGGAGCCAAACCTGCGGGCCAGCAGCCCGAGCAGGCGGTTGCGCAGGGACGCACGCGTTCGGATGCCGGCATGCTCGCCCAACAGGTTCAGCCAGTGCTGTTCGTGGCGGCCCTCGGCCTCGGCCAAGGCCATCAGGATCGCCTTTTCCTCGCCGTCGCGGCGTCTGGCAAGGTCGCGATACACGGTTGCCTCGGCCCGCTCATCGGCCAGGTACTGCCGCCAGCGCTTGATCTCGGCCGGCGTGGGAATGCGTTCTGGCACGGTGGAAACTCCTCAAGTCAGCCATCACTGTAGCGCGAATCGACGCGGTTTTTTGGGCGGCGGCCCTAGGAAAAAGGTTTCGGGGAACCGCAATCCGGCAGCGCTGCATTCCGGGCCGCTCAGTCAGGAAGGGTGCAACGCGGTTTGTCCTGGTTTGGTTGTCTCCCGGGCGGCGGCTTTTCCGAAAGCGGGCCGCCTCGATGTCCACGCGCTCATGTTCGGCCATCACCTGCTGCTGTCCGGGCCGGCCCGGGTGGGCGGAGACCGTTGCAGCATTGGCGGGCGGTCCATCAGCCGGAAGTTTTCCGTAACATTCCCGCCGTGTCAGGACTTTCAGGCAAAAAACAATGGATGCCGTCCATCCCCTTCAGCGTGAAAATTCGTCAGCGCACGACGGCGGGGCGCCCCGGACGGGGGAGCGGTCATGGTGCCGCGTTGCGTAGTGCCTGCCCTCGCGTTGTTGAAAATAATGGCGACGTGCGGACCGGCATCGCGGCTTCCCGGGAACCCAGGCGGCCTCGAACCATGCAGTGAAAATCAGTCGCCGGTTGCCGGCCGCACGGCACGGGAACGATGTCCGAAGGCGGCCGGCGGCCCTATCCGTCGCGGGGCCCGGCGTGGTTAAGTGCTGTGGCGCGGGTTACACAACCGCGCAGCAGCGACCCCAAGGACAAACAATGACACACGAAAGACCCTCACTCAGGACACGAATGGCCGGCGTGGGGACCGCCGCCGTCGTGGCCGGTTCCCTCCTCCTCAGCGCCGCGCCCGCGGCCCTGGCCGGGGAACAGGCCGTGGACAGCAAAGCCACTGCCAAGACGCCCGCCATCTACCCCGTGCCACAATCCGTCGTCAGCCAGGGCCGCGACGTGCCCCTGAACGGCAAGGTCACCCTGGTGGTGGGCCAGGCCACGGACAAGCCGGCGATCATCTCGGCGACGGCGCTGCTGAAGGAATCAAGCCACAACGTCACCGTGGCGCTCGATGACAGCAACGTCAAAAACGGCAGCGTCGTCTACCTCGGCACACCGCAGAGCAACCCCGAAGTGGCCGACGCCCTGGGCGCCCTGGGCGTGGACGCGGCACCGACGCTCACGCACGCCGAAGGTTATGTGCTGGCGACCGGAACGGTCAAGGGCCGCAGCGCAGCGGTGCTGGCCGGGGCCGACGGCAGCGGCAGCTTCTACGCCGTCCAGACACTGCGCCAGGTGATCAGCGACAAGGACATTGCGCCCGTCCGGGTCAGGGACTGGCCGCTGATGAGCGTGCGCGGCACGGTGGAGGGCTTTTACGGCATCCCGTGGTCCCACCAGGCCCGGCTGGACCAGTTCGCCTTCTACGGCCAGGAGAAGATGAACACCTACATCTACTCGCCCAAGGATGATCCGCTGCTGCGCGCCCAGTGGCGTGAGCTGTACACCGGCGACCAGCTGGCGCAGCTGAAGGACCTCATCGACACGGCCACGGCGAACCACGTGAAGTTCACCTACGCGCTCTCGCCCGGCAACGACATCTGCTACTCGAATCCGGCGGACCTGGCCTCCACGGTGGCCAAGTTCGAGTCGCTGTACGCGCTCGGGGTCCACAACTTCTACATCGCCCTGGACGACATCTCCCCGTACCTGCAGTGCGCCGCGGACAAGGCCATGTTCCCCAAGGGCAACTTCCGGGGACTTGCCGACGCCCAGGCCTACTACCTGAACGCCGTCAACGCCGCGTTCATCAAGAAGCACCCCGACGTCGGGCCCCTGGAGATGGTGCCCACCAACTATGCCGGATCGGGGGCCGCCCCCTACAAGGCCGAGCTTGGCGCGACCATGGACAAGGACATCCTGCTGCAGTGGACCGGTGAAAATGTGGTCTCGCACCGGATCACCACGGCCAGCACCAAGGCCGCCCAGGTCACCTACGGCACGGCAGCCGATCCCCGGGGACTGTTCATCTGGGACAACTACCCGGTCAACGACTTTGCCAAGAACAAGCTGTTCATGGCGCCGCTGATCGGCCGCGACGCCGACCTTTACACGGCCACGAGCGGCATCACGGCGAACCCGATGATCGAGTCGTACGCGTCGCTGCCCACGCTGTTCAACTTCGCCGACTTCACCTGGAACGGCCCGGCCTATCAGCCCAAGCCGTCCATGGCCGCGGCCCTGAAGCTGCTGGCCGGCAGCAACAAGGGCGCCGTGGAGTCCCTCACCGCCTTTGCCGACCTGAACCAGAACTGGCAAGACGACCCGCTCACCCCGAGCGCACCCGCACTGTCCGCCGACGTCGCGTCCTTCTGGGCCGCGTACGACGCCGGGGCCTTCCCCGCCCGTTCGGCGCTCGCCGCGAGGGCCTCACTGATCCAGCACATGCCCAAGGTCCTGGCCAAGATTGCCTCGGCCGGCTTCTACGCCGACACGAAGCACTGGATCGACACCGCCGCCAACTGGGGAGACGCCACCCAGGACGCCCTGGACATGCTCCAGGCCGTGAAGGACAACGACGGCGCGGCACTGGTGAAGGCGCGCACCAAGCTCAACGCCGCGGTGGCCGCGGCAGGCGCGGCCACCCAGCCCACGCAGTCCGGAGCCGACCAGGGCCTGGTGGTGCCGCAGGTCGGCGACGGCGTCTTCCAGGCGTTCGTGGCCAAGGCCAAGTCCGTGGCGGACGCCTGGCTCGGAGCAGTTCCCGCCGCCGGAACGGCGCCGAAGGCCGTCACCAGCATGCAGGCGTATGGCAACAACGTCCCGGCCAACATGTTCGACGGCGACACCGGCACCATCTTCTGGACGAACAACACCCCCGTGGTGGGGGACACGATCGGTGCCGACCTGGGCGCGCCCGCCAGCATCACCGCCGTGAAGATCCAGCAGTCGGACTCGGACATCGTCCAGGCCGACATGATGTACCACGCGAAGCTGCAGTACTCCGTGGACGGCACCACGTGGACCGACGCCGGCACCTTTGACAACGCCCCCGTCATCAACGCCACGTTCGCCACGCCCGTGACGGCCCGCTACGTGAGGATCGTCGCCACCGCCGTCAACCCGGGAGGCAAGTGGATCAAGATCCGCGAATTCACTGTCAGCACCGTCCCGGCCGGCATCACCTCCACGATCGCCCCGGCCGCCGGCAGCACGTTGTCCGCGGCCGTTGACGGCCGGGTGGACACCGCCTGGACCGGCGCCCGCGCCGCCGTGCTGGGCGACAACGTCACCCAGCTTTTCGACGCCCGCACCGTGCCGTCCGTGACTGTCGTCGGCACCGCGTCCGGGACCGTCCAGGTCCAGCGTGGGGGCGTGTGGGCCAAGGCCGGCAAGCTCAAGGCCGGTTACACAAAGGTGACCGTCGGCGGCTCTCCCGTCACCGGTGTCCGGCTCGCCCTGGACCGCGGCCCGGCCCCGGTGATCAACGAGATCATCCTCGGCGCCGCCCAGTAGCACCGGCCTGCGCACGGCAGCGGCGCACGGCAGGCGCCGCCGTCGTACCTCCACGAGGGGGACGGCGGCGGCGCTTGCCCATGTCCGGCAAAAGCCAACCGCGGTAGTCTGGCAGGGGAGGTATGGTGATGCACTCCACGCACATCCACGACGGAAAGACCCCAACCCTGATCTCCTCGGTGAGCCGGGCGCTGGCCGTCCTGGACTGCATCGGCTCCGCGTCGCGCCCGCTGCCGGCCAAGTCGATCGCGCGGGCCACCGACCTGAGCCTGGGCACCACCTACAACGTGCTGCGGACCCTGGCCCACTCCCGGTACGTGGTCCAGGACACCGACGGCTTCGTGCTCGGCCCCGGCCACCCCGCCTTGGCCGCCGCGGGCAGCGCCGTTGCCCTGGCCCGGGTCCGGGGCGTGCTCAACAGCCTCCGCGATGAACTGGGCGCCCCCGTCTACCTGGCCCGCTTCCGGGACGGTGAGATCGAGCTGGTGGACATTGTCGACGACGCGCTCGCCCCGCGGATGGACCTGTGGGTCGGGCTGGAGGACGGCGCGCACGCCACGGCCTTCGGCAAGCAGATCCTGGCCGGGCGCACCGTGGCCGAACGCCTCGACTACGTCTCCGCCCACCCGCTGGCCGGGCTCACGCCACACACCGTCACCTCGCCGCGGGAGTTCCTCCACCTGCTCGACGGCGGAGCGACCGCCATGCGCGACGAGCAGGAATATGCGCTGGGGTTCACCTGCCTGGCGGTCCCCGTCGCGGCGTCCACGTGGGCCGGGGCGCTGGCCATCTCCCGGCCGGTCGGGGCAGTGCGGGCCGGCACGGACCCCACCCGGGCGCTGGAACGGGCGGCCGCCCGGCTGGAACTGCTCCTGGCCACGGGCGGGACGCCCGGAGGCTGACGGACGGACTGTGCTGACGGACGGACTGTTCCGAGGCGAAGGCCCGGAGTTGTCAAGGGCGTTGTTTTCATCCCCTGAAATCCGTGCGGTGTCCGCCCCGCGGCGCCCTGCCTAGGCTCATTGTTAATGGGCATGCGGGCCGTTGGATGAGTGCGCGCACAGTGCGGCGCACCGTCGCCGGAGGCATCGCATCTGGTGGCAAGGAGAGACGATGACCGTGCAATCAACCGAGGTTGCAAGCGGCCTCACCACTGAAGGGCGGCAGGAACTGCTGCGCCGGATGATCCTCATGAGGACGTTTGAGGAAGCGGTCCTGCGTGACTACCACGCGGACAAGAGCCCGGGCTTTGACATCGGTGCGGGCCTGATCCCGGGGGAGATGCACCTCTCCGCCGGGCAGGAACCCGTGGCGGCGGGCGTGTGCGCGCACCTGGAGACCCGGGATGCACTGACGGCCACGCACCGCCCGCACCACCTGGCCATCGGGAAGGGAATGAACCTGCGCTCGCTGGCGGGGGAGATCTTCGGCCGGGAAACGGGGCTGGGCCACGGACGTGGCGGGCACATGCACCTCTTCGACCCCGCCACGCACTTCTCCTGCTCGGGCATCGTGGCCGAGGGCTTCCCCTCCGCGCTCGGCCAGGCGTTCGCGTTCCAGCGTGCCGGCAGCCGGAACGTCGCGGTCGCGGTCGCCGGCGAGGGCGCCGCCAACGCAGGCCCGTTCCACGAGTCCCTGAACCTGGCAGCGCTGTGGAAGCTGCCCGTCGTGTTCGTCATCGAGGACAACGACTGGGGCATTTCCGTGGCACGGGCGGCGTCCACGTCCGTGCCGTCGAACGCGGTCCGCGCCGTCGGCTACGGCATACCCGGGCTCCGCGTGGAGGACAACGACGTCGAGGCCGTGCACGCCGCGGCCGGGGCCGCCGTCGCCCGCGCCCGCGCAGGCCAGGGGCCCAGCCTCATCGAGGTGCACACGCTGCGCCTGTGGGGCCACTTCGAGGGCGACGCCCAGGGCTACCGGCCCGAACTTGCCCAGGTGCCGGACCGCGACCCCATCCCCGCCTACGAAAAGCGCCTGCGCGACGCCGGCGCCCTCGGCGATGAAGAGCTGGAGGAGATGAAGGCGAGCGCACTGACCCAGGTGGCGGACGCCGTCGAGCATGCCAAGGCGGCGCCAACGCCCAACCCGGACGAGGCCCGCAAGTACGTCTTTGTGGAAGGGAGAATCTCATGAGCCAGGCAACTGCGGCGGCCGCGCACCGGCCGCTGCCCCGGGAACCCGAACCGGGCACGCGGCGGCTGAACACGGCCAAGGCCATCCAGGAGGCCATCGCCTCGCAGATGGCGGCGGACCCGTCGGTGTTTGTCATGGGCGAGGACGTGGGCGCGTACGGCGGCATCTTCTCCTCCACCACGGGGCTGCTGGAGCGGTTCGGCCCGGAGCGCGTCCTGGACACCCCGATCTCGGAGTCGGCGTTCATCGGGCTGGGCATCGGCGCGGCGGTGGAGGGCATGCGGCCCGTCGTGGAGCTCATGTTCGTGGACTTCTTTGGCGTGTGCATGGACCAGATCTACAACCACATGGCCAAGATCCACTACGAGTCCGGCGGCCACGTCCGCGTGCCCATGGTGCTCATGACGGCCGTGGGCGGCGGCTATTCGGACGGCGCCCAGCACTCGCAGACGCTGTGGGGGACGTTTGCGCACCTGCCCGGCATGAAGGTGGTGGTCCCGTCCAACCCGTACGACGCCAAGGGGCTCATGACGGCGGCGATCCGCTCCGATGACCCGGTCGTGTACATGTTCCACAAGGGCGTCATGGGGCTGGCCTGGATGGCCAAGAACCAGCGCTCGATCGGCGCCGTGCCGGAGGGGGACTACGTGGTGCCGATCGGCAAGGCCAGGGTGGCCCGCGAAGGCGCCGACGTGAGCATTGTGACGCTGTCACTGTCCGTGCACCACAGCTTGGACGTGGCCGAGAAGCTGGCGCCGGAGGGCATCAGCGTGGAGGTGCTGGACCTGCGCTCGCTTGTCCCGCTGGACCGGGGTGCCGTGATTGCGACGGCAGCCAAGACCGGACGGGTCATCGTGGTGGATGAGGACTACCGCTCGTTCGGGCTCTCCGGGGAGATCGCGGCCACCATCACCGAGCACGACCCGTCGCTGCTGAAGTCGTTCAGCCGCGTGTGCGTGCCGGACGTTCCCATTCCGTACGCCCGGGAACTGGAATATGCTGTGTTGCCAACGTCCGCGCGCATCGAGGCCGCGGTGAGAAAGGCGGTGGCCGCGTGACTGATGTCCTGTTTCCGATGATGACCGGCGACGCGTCCGAGCCCGGCGTGGTGTCCACCTGGTACGTGGCCGACGGCGACCCCGTCAAGGACAGGCACCTGCTCGCCGAGGTGTCCATCGACAAGGTCGACGCCGAAATCTACGCGCCCCTGGCCGGCACCGTCCGGCTCCGGGTCCAGGAGGGCGACGAGGTGGCCCAGGGTGCCGTGATCGCCGTCATCGAATGAGGATCTTCACCGCATGTGGGCCGGTCCGGTGATTACCGGACCGGCCTCGCGCCAGACACGGATTGGCCGGTCGGCCGGCGCGGAGTCTACTTTAAGGACCCGCCAGGGCACGGCTTCGAGCTGATCACCCGGCCGTATTTCCAGACGCCAGCGACTGGTGGCCGAGCCAGCTAGTGTGCCGCGAGGCGGAAGCCGAGGCGCCGGCCCGCCCGCACACCCGTCTGTGCGACGGTCACCACCAGGGTGCCGATTTCGGGGATCCACTGGGCCGGCCGGACGGCCTCCGTGAGAGCGTTGACCAGTTCGGCCGGTTCGGCGGACCAGTATTGGCGGTGCCCGCCCGGGGTGAAAAACGTGACGGATCCGAGGTTGATGTCCACGGCGGGCAGGACGGGGATGCCTTCGGGGCGCTTGGCCTGCTGTGTGCGGACGGTGCGGTTGGCCTGCTGTGTGCGGACGGGGCGGTTGACGGCAGTAATGGTCATGTCATGGCCTTTGCGTGTGCTCTTGCCCGCACCGGTTGGCGTCGGGCCGCTTCCTCATCCGAACCACCCTGTGAACATGGGGTTGGTGCGCGGCCAGTCGGAGCTTGGCGCCGCATCTCTTGAAGCTGGCACCACTCTACCGCCAAAAAGTACGACGGCGGGTGGCGGCGTAATAAATTACGTCACCACCCGCCCCACTTCCAACTCCCCACGCCCAGGCCAGACCGCCGATGATGGCCACGGGCAGCCCGCCCACCAGGATGTCGTAGGCGATGGTCAGCGCGAAGACCACGTCGCTGACCACGATGGAGATCAGCTGGCGGTGAACACGCGCTGCCAGATGTCCTGGCCGATCAGCAGGCCCAGGGTGTAGATGGCAAGGTAGGTGATGATGGTCTGCGGGCCGATCCCGTTCCATTGGAAGAAGCTGGCTCCACCCGGAACTGGATGCCGGACAGGCCGCCGACGGCCTTCCACGCGAACGGGAGCATGAGCAGGAAGACGCCCACGGTCTTGATGACGAACTGCACCTGGTCGGCGAGCGTGATGGACCACATGCCGCCGATGGTTGAGTAGACCAGCACGATGGCGCCGCCCACCGCAATGGCGAGCCACCGGTCCCAGCCGGACAGGACCACAAAAATTGTGGCATGGGCGCCCGAAGAGGTGGCCGAGATCAGGACAGTCTAGGCCAGCATGACGATGCCGGACATCGTGGTGGTTTTCTGGCCGTACCGCAGGCTGAGCATCTGGGAAACGGTGTAGATCTTCAGGCGCAGGATGGTGCCGGCGAAGAGGAGGCTCAGCAGCAGCATGCCTATGGCAACGTTAAAGGTCATGAAGGTGCTCCAGAGTGGCTGCGGATCCGCGAAATAAAATTGCCCAAGAGGCAACATCCGTTGTCCATTAGGCTAAACTGTGATGGACGCGACAGTCAAAGTGACCCTGCCCGTGGGAGGGCCACGGTGGGTGCGCGTAGCCCGGACCCCTTAGGAGCACACATGAAGGCACTGCCCGTTGAACCCAGCTCTGCCCCGGTGGCCATCGGCTCACGGATCCGTGCCGCCCGTCAGTCACAGCGGCTCACGATTGAGCATGTGGCCGACGCGACCGGGCTGACCAAGGGGTTCCTGAGCCGCGTGGAGCGTGACCTCACCTCTCCCAGTGTCGCGTCCCTCGTGACACTGTGCCAAGTCCTGTCCATTTCCATCGGCGAGCTTTTTGCCGCCCCCGAGACGCACCTGACGCGCCGCGGTGAGGGCCCGCGCATCTCGCTGGGGGGCGAGGGCATCGTGGAACGGCTGCTCACCGCCCGCTCGGAGCGCCGCCTGCAAATCCTTGGCACCACCATCGAACCGTTTGGCCGCGGCGAATCCGAGCTGTACGCCGTCGACTGTGACGTTGACGTGCTGCACATCGTCAGCGGCGAGCTGACGCTGATCATGACCCAGGAATCGTACGACCTGCAGGCCGGGGACACGCTCTCCTTCCCCGGCCGGGAGCCGCATTCCTGGGAGAACCGCTCCGCCGCCCCCGTGGAGGCCCTGTTCATCCTGGTCCCCGCCGCCTCCGGATCGGGCTACTGACGCCCACGAGCCGCCAAGCGGATACCTAAGTTCCCACCGGCCCGTTCACGGCAAATTCAAAGCCAGCACGTTGATCCTTGAAGACAGGACACAACGCCAAACTTGGACTTTGAGAGCGAGGGCCCGTCATGGCACGAACAGCCGACGGCAGGAAAATCGCCCAGACGGTCACGTCCGTGGTGGCCATGGGCGCACTGGGGACGGCGGCACTGGGCAGCGTTGCATTGGATGGCACCATCAACGCCGCCAACGCAGCCAAGGCCGCAACGACCCAAAACAGCGGCACCACGACGCCGGACCCGTCCTCGGACTCAGGTTCCTCACCGGACTCCGGCTCACAGTCCGGCTCCTCCTCCGGCACCCAGCTGCTGCCCGGCAACGGAAGCGCCAGCCACTCCCGGTCGGCGGGATCCTGACGTGGCGCCGGATGACGCCACGGCCCGCCGGTCCTGGCAGGTGTGGGGACTGTCCGCCTCGGTGGTGGTGACCGATCCCGGGCAGGCCGATGCCGCGGCCAGGCTGGCACAAGGGATGCTCGACGCCGTCGACCTCGCCTGCAGCCGCTTCCGCACGGACTCGGAACTGGCGGTGCGGCGCGGGGACCTGGTGCACGGCGCCACCGTGTCTCCGCTGCTGGCCACCCTGATGGAGTCAGCCTTGGCGGCGGCCCGGTGGACGGGCGGCGCCGTGGACCCCACCCTGGGCGGGGACCTCATTTCCCTCGGCTACGACGCGGATTTTGCTTCCCTCCCCGGGCCCGGAAGGAACGACGGCGCCCGGTCGGCCGGCCGCTTGGCTGCCGGTCCGTCCTCCACAGGACTTTCGTCCGCCGGCAGGTCCCAGGCGCACGCGCCCCAGCCCAGTGCCCTCCTGCCCGGCGCGCCCCAGCCGCACGAGCCCCGCGCGCCCGGCTGGACTCGCATCGCCCTGGACAGCAGGTGCCTGACTGTTCCCGCGGACGTCACCGTGGATCTCGGCGCCACGGCCAAGGCGGTGGCGGCGGACATGGCGGCGGCGCGGATCGCCGTCGAACGTGGCTGCGGCGTGCTGGTGAACCTGGGCGGCGACATCGCCACCGCGGGCCCGGCCCCGGACGGGGCGGCCGGGCACTGGCAGGTCCTGGTCCAGGACACGCCCGGCGACCCCGCCCAGCAGGTGTCCCTGCCGGCGGGCCGCGCGCTGGCGACCTCCAGCACGTCCAAGCGCCGCTGGCAGCAGGCCGGCGCGCTGCGCCACCACATCCTGGACCCGCGCTTCGGACTGCCGGCCGACGCCGTCTGGCGCAGTGCCAGCGTCGCCGCGCCCACCGCGCTGGAGGCCAATGCGTACAGCACCGCCGCCATCGTCAAGGGGCATGCGGCCGCCGCCTGGCTGCGGGATTCCTCCGTCAGCGCCCGTCTGGTGGACCAGGGCGGCCGCGTCCTGACGACGGCGGGCTGGCCCGCGCCCGAGCTGGCGGGAGCTGGTTTCCATGGATGACGCCATGTGGGCCTTTGCCCGGGTCAGCGGCCTGGTGTCCATGGTGCTCCTGACGGGTTCGGTGCTGTTGGGCATTCTGGCCAGGTCCGGGCGGCCGCTGCTGGTCATTCCGCGGTTTTCCGTTTCACTGCTGCACCGCAACATTTCGCTGCTGGCAGTGGTGTTCCTTGTTTTCCATGTGACGCCCCTGCTGCTCGATTCCTACGCGCGGGTCAACCTGGTGGACGTGGTGGTCCCCTTCCTGGGCAGCTACAGGGGGTTTTGGCAGGGCCTGGGCACGGTGGCCCTGGACCTGATGGCCGCCGTGGTGGTCACCAGCGCCCTCCGGCACCGGCTGGGACAGCGGACATTCCGTGTGGTGCACTGGGCCAGCTATGTCATGTGGCCGCTGGCGCTGGCGCACTCCGTGGGGAACGGAACGGACGGGACGAGCGCGCCGGTGGTGGCCGCCGCCGTCGTACTCACCGTGGCTGTGCTGGCCGCGGCGGCGTGGAGGGTGTCGGCCGGCTTCCTGGAGACGGCGTCGCTGCGGGGCAGTGGTGGAACCGCCCGGAACGGGTGGCGGCCATGAGCGCGGACACGGCGGTGGAGCCGGTGGAAAGGGGCGCTGCCGGGCAGTCCGCCGCTTCCCGGCTGTTCGCTGGCGGCGCCAACGCCGGGCATGCTGCGCACCTCGCGGCCTACGGCACGATGCCGCGACGCGCGCCGGGAGGATCGCTGGCGCAGGAGCTGGAGGCCTCCGGGCTGACCGGCCGCGGCGGCGCGGGGTTCTCCGCGTGGCGGAAGTTTGCCGCCGTCGACCTCTCCCGCAGGCCCAACAGGTATGCGCGGCGGACGGGCGCGCCGGTGCTCATCGCGAACGGCGCGGAAGGCGAGCCGCTCAGCTTCAAGGACGCCACGCTGCTGCACAACGCCCCGCATCTGGTCATCGACGGGCTGCTCGCGGCGGCGGAGGCACTCGGCGCGGGCAGCATGTTCATCTATGCCGGCGCGGCACGGCTGGAACCTGTGGCCGCGGCGCTCGCCGAACGGGCGGATGCCCGGAGCATTGCGCTGCTCGAGGCACCGGACACCTTTGTGGCCGGCCAGGCCAGCGCCGTGGTCAATTTCCTGGAGACCGGCAGGGCGCTGCCCCGCGACCTTGCAGGACGGCTGGCCGAAAGTGGCTTCAAGGGCCGCCCCACACTGGTCCACAACGTTGAAACGTGGGCCCACGTCGCCCTCGTGGCCCGCTACGGGGCCGACTGGTTCCGCGCCGAGGGCACTGCGGAGGACCCGGGCACGCGGCTGGTGTCGGTGACCGGCAACGTCCCGTCGGAGGTGGTGCTCGAGGTGCCCGGCGGTGCCGGCCTGGGCGACGTGCTCGCGTCGGCGGGGGTGGGGCTCGACGCCGTTTCCGCCGTCCTGGTGGGCGGGTACCACGGGTGCTGGGTCCGGCCTTCGGGAATGGTGCTTTCGACGGGGGCGCCGTCCGGTGGCGCGCCGTCTGGGCCGCCGTCCCCCGGGGCGCCGTCCGCGGGCTGGGTCCGGCCGGGCGCCGGAGTGTTGCACGTGCTGGGTGTGGGCCGGTGCGGCCTCGAGGCCACGGCACGGATGGTGGATTATTTGGCGGGGGAGTCGGCACGCCAATGCGGCCCATGCATGTTCGGGCTGCCGGCGCTCGCGGACGTCATGAAGCGTCTCGCTGCCGGCTCGGGCGCGCCGGACCTGGTGCGCGAGGTGGAGCGGCTGTCGGCCCTGGTGTCCGGCCGCGGCGCCTGCCACCACCCGGACGGCACGGTGCAGCTCATCCACAGCGCACTGGAGACATTTGCCGACGACGTCCGGTGGCACCTGGCGGGACAGTGCCTTGCGGCAGCCCGGGCAGACGGAGCGGCGCAATGAACGCCGGCGGGCCGGCGGCGCGGCTGCACATCGACTGGACCGTGTGCGACGGACGTGGACTCTGTGCCGAACTGCTTCCGGAAGCGCTCACGCGCGACGACTGGGGCTACCCGCTCGCCGCGCCCGGCCGGATCCGCGGCAGCGGCGACGCGACGAACGTGCCCCTGACCGGCGCAGAACTCGTCCCGGCCATGGACGCCGTGAAGCTCTGCCCGCTTCTGGCCCTGCGCATCACCCGCCCCTGAATGCGGACGCTCCTGCAGTTGTGGGGGTGTTTGGCCGGACGCTCCTGCAGTTGTGGGGGTGTTTGGCCCGGCGATAGTCAGTCGCGTTGGTGTTTGACCCGACGCGCTTGCTGTTGGAGGCTTTCAGGGTTGTCGCCGGGCCTTCCTGCTCCTTGCGCCAAACGTTGACGGCAACCAGTGACGTGGTAACCAGGGCGCCCGTAGACAGCAGCCACAACGGAAAACCGCCGATGTCGGCAGCGGAACCGTCAAAGCCCATCGACAAGAGGAGTCCTCCCATTGCCGCCGAGGCCACTGCCGAAACCGCCGTGGCGGTGAATAGCCAAAGAATGGCGCGGCTCCGCTTCAACGAGCCCTTGGGCGCCACCAGCAAGAAGGCTAGGGGAGTAGCCACGGCCAAGCCGATCGTGGCGATGTAGGCGGGGCCATACAGGAGCTCCGTGCGGGGGAACGCAAGCCCGGCGACAGCAGCCGATACCGCCAGCACTCCGGGAAGGGGTTGGGCGTGGGGAGAATGCGTCCGTTTGCTCCAGTGTGCTCCCACGTGATCCCCCAAGTCCCGGTGACTACCGTGGTAGCCACCATTCCACTGTCGAGTGCATGATCAGCATATGCCGCCCCGGATCTGCGGGAGGGTCGTCAGCCGACGTGCACCCAGGGGCGCTGGGTCAGGTCAGGCTCGGCCTCGCGCAGCACCTCGCGGGTGACAGGCGCGATCTCGCCTTCGCCGAAGAAGAGGAACTTGAGGAGGTTGGCGATGGGGTTGCCTTCGTTCCAGCGGAAGTAGATGTGGGGGATGACTCCGGTGGCGTCGCGCACGTGGAGCAGGACGGCCGCCACGGTGTTGGGCACGGTGGAGCCGTGCACCTCGAGGATCTTGAACCCGTAGAGCTCAATGCCGCGCACTTCCAGTGCCGTCTCGAAGTCGGAGGAGTCGTCCACGATGACCTCCAGGAAAAGGGCGTCCTGCGGGTCGCCGATCTCGTTGACGGTGGCTGCGTGGCTGAGCTTGCGGCGGTAGGCAGCGGCGTCGCGGGTCTTGGGGTCGTGGGAGATGAAGCGGATCGTCCCCTCGTCCACGGCTGCAACGTATTTCATGGCGGCCTCGTCCATGCGGATGTACGTGGCCCTCAGCTCGAAGGCGCGCCGCATGCGGGACAGCAAGCTGACGCCCACGATGCCGGCGATGAACAGCGCCGCAATTTTCAGCCCGTCCGGGCGCTCGATGGAGTTCGCCACCGTGGTATAGATGAACGCCACGGACACGGCGCCAAAGCCGATGGTCTGCGCCTTTTGCTTTTTGCGCTTGGCCGAGAGGGTGACGGCAATGGCGGCGGAGGTGATCAGGACCAGGACACCGGTGGCATAGGCGCCGCCCTGGGCGTCGACGCTGGCCTTGAAGGCGAGCGTGATGACGACGGCGATGACGCCGAACACCAGCACCAGGGGCCGCACGGCGCCGGCCCATTCCGGGGCCATGCCGAAGCGGGGCAGGTAGCGCGGCACCAGGTTGAGCAGGCCCGCCATCGCGGAGGCGCCGGCAAACCACAGAATGGCGATGGTGCTGAGGTCGTACACCGTGCCGAAGCCTTGGCCGAGAAGCTGGTGGGCCAGATAGGCCAGGGCGCGGCCGTTGGCGGCCCCGCCCGGCTGGAACTCCGCCGCGGGAATGAGGATGGTGGTGGCCAGCGAGGAGGTGATCAGGAAGGTGCTCATGATGACGGCCGCCGTCGTCAGCAGCTTGTGTGCCCCGGCGATCCGGCCCGTCGGCTTGTCCTCGGTGTCGCCCGGGCGCCCCTTGATCTGGGGCATGACCGCCACGCCGGTCTCGAAGCCGGACAGGCCCAGTGCCAGGCGGGGGAAAACGAGCAGGGCGATGGCCACCACCATGACGGGGTTGCCATGCTGGGTGGTCAGGGCCGTCCACCAGTCCGCGGTGAGGAGGGGGCTGCCCAGGGCCTTGACCAGCGCGACGGCGATCACCACCAGGTTCAGCGACAGGAACACGGCTACCAGGACCACGGCAATTCCGATGGCCTCCTTGAATCCGCGAAGGAACACGGCGGCCAGGGCAGCGACCAATACCAGGGTGATGACGATGTTTTGTCCGTGGAGGAAGGCGGGCGCAAACGGGTTTTCAATCACGTGTGCCGAGGCATCGGCGGCGGAAAGCGTGATGGTGATCATGAAATCCGTTGCGGCAAAACCCAGAAGGGCCAACACGAACAGCTTGCCCCACCACCGGGGGAGCAGGCGCTCCAGCATGGCGATGGAGCCGGCGCCGTGCGGGCTTTCCCGGGCCACGCGCTTGTACACGGGAAGGGCTCCGAAAAGGGTCACGATGACAAGGACGATGGTGGCCAGCGGCGCCAGCACTCCGGCCGCCAGTGCGGCGATGGCGGGCTGGTAGCCGAGGGTGGAAAAGTAGTCCAGCCCGGTCAGGCACATGACCCGCCACCAGGTGTGCGGCTTGTGCTCGGCGTCGGGGCGCCCGTGGGGACCCTGGTGCTTTCCTGAACTTTCGGGCATGCCTTCCATGAGCCATAGGCGAAACGCCATGGTGCCCTTCGGCTTGAGCGGGGTCCCGGGATCCGCTGGGGGACGGGAGAGGGAAGTCACGGGAGGATCCTTTCGCCCATGGACGCGCGGCACTAGTCCGCCCATTGGCGGCTCAGTGAGACTAACACTGCAAGCTCGCGGGAAACCCGGTTTTGACGAAATCTTGACGCATGTGTTTTCGCCCTGGCCCGACGTCGAACGGAATTCCCTTTGAGACAACTTTTGATTCACATTAGGCAACTTCAGTTGTACGATGGTGAACGTAGACCGCCCGTGACGCAGGTCTACTGCCTATGAAACGAGGGACGTCCGTGAAAGAGATCCGCATCGAGGCCAATGGGAACCTGGGGCCCATCGATTCCTCCCAAATTCCACGCTATGCGGGTGCTGCCACGTATGCGCGGCTGCCCCGGCTGGACCAGATAGCCAAGGCTGACGTGTCCGTCGTCGGCGTCCCCTTTGACAGCGGCGTCTCCTACCGGCCAGGTGCGCGGTTTGGCGCCAACCACGTCCGTGAAGCGAGCAGGCTGCTGCGCCCGTACAACCCGGCCTGGGACGTGTCCCCGTTTGAAAACTGCCAGGTGGCGGACGCCGGGGACATGGCCGTGAACCCGTTCAACATCAACGAGGCCATTGAGACCATCCAGCACAATGCACTGGACCTCACGGCGGGCGGCTCGAAGCTGATGACCATCGGCGGGGACCACACCATCTCGCTGCCGCTGCTGCGCGCCGCCGCCGAGCGCGCCGGCGAGCCGGTTGCCATGCTGCACTTCGACGCGCACCTGGACACCTGGGACACCTACTTTGGCGCCGAATACACCCACGGCACCCCCTTCCGCCGCGCCGTCGAGGAAGGCCTGCTGGACACCGAGGCCATCTCGCACGTGGGCACCCGCGGCCCGCTGTACGGCAAGAAGGATCTCGACGACGACCACCGCTTCGGCTTCGGCATCGTCACCAGCGCCGACGTCTACCACCAGGGCGTGCTGGAGACCGTGGCGAAAATCCGCGACCGCATCGGCAAGCGCCCCCTCTACATCTCCGTGGACATCGACGTCCTGGACCCCGCGCATGCCCCCGGCACCGGCACCCCGGAGGCCGGCGGCATCACCAGCCGCGAACTGATCGAGATCATCCGGGGCTTCCGCGGCATGAACCTCATCGGCGCCGACATCGTGGAGGTGGCGCCCGCCTACGACCACGCCGAAATCACCGGCGTCGCCGCCAGTCACGTGGGCTTTGAGCTCATCTCCCTGATGGCGGACAACCATGTCCCCGGCGACCGTTTCGGCGCCGCGAACGGCTATGCCGCGCAGTCGCTCGATGCTGAAGCACGACGCCGGCCGGCCGGCTTTGCTGCCCGGACCGTCGCCACGGGCGGTGCCGAGTGAGTGACGCGGCAATCGGCCAGACGACCGATTTTGACCCCGGCGCCCCGGCAGCCCCGGCGAGGGGAACCACCCAGCGCAACGGCGGGGACCTCGTCGTCGAAACCCTGACGGCCCTGGGCGCGAAGACCGTCTTCGGCATCCCGGGCCAGCACGCGCTGGGCCTGTTCGACGCCCTCAGCCGCTCCCCGCTGCACTTCGTCTCCTCCCGCGTGGAGAACAACTCGGCGTTCGCCGCGGACGGCTATTCGCGCGCCACGGGCGAGGTGGGCGTGCTGTTCCTCTCGACCGGTCCCGGCGCCCTCACCGCGCTGGCCGGCCTCCAGGAGGCGTATGCCACGGGCGTGCCGATGATCGTGGTCGCCAGCCAGATCCCGCTGGAAGGCCTGGGGGCCCGGCGCAAGGGCATGCTGCACCAGCTCGATGACCAAAAGGCGTCGGCGGCCAACGTCACCAAGAGCCAGCGGCTCATCCAGCACGCCTCCGGCATCCCCTCCGCGATCCAGGACGCCTGGACGGAGGCCGTGTCCTCGCCGCAGGGACCGGTGTGGATCGAGGTTCCGCAGAACGTGCTGCTGGATCCGATCTTTGTGCCCGCCGTCGAGGACGCCCTGGCCGAGCCCTTCGACAACCCGCCCCGGGTGGAGCTGGTCCGCGAGGCCGTCACATGGCTGACCGAATCCAAACGCCCCGCCATCGTGGCCGGGGGAGGGGTGCGCCGGGGACGGGCCCGGGCGCAGCTGCTGTCCATCGCCGAGAAACTCAACGCCCCGGTGGTCTGCACGCCCGGCGGCAACGGGGCATTCCCCTGGAACCACGAGCTCTCGCTGCAGTCGTGGGTCGAGGACCGCTACGTCACCGAGGTCCTGGAGGATGCCGACGTCCTGGTGGTCATCGGCTCGTCCCTGGGCGAGGTGTCCAGCAACTACTTCACCATGGAACCGCGCGGGCGCATCATCCAGATCGACGCCGAACCCCGGGTCCTGGAGTCCAACCGCCCTGCGCTGGGCATCCGGGCCGACGCCGGGCAGGCCCTGACGGCGCTCGACGACGCCCTGGACGCGTCGCTCAGTGCCGACGCCGACTGGCACGGCGCCACGCCCCAGGCGGTGGTGAAGGAGACGCTCGCCAAGGTTGCCCAGCGTCTCGACGGGCAGGACCTGTCCGTCGAACGAAAGTTCATGGCGGACATCCGCGAGGCGGTCCCGGCGGACATGCAGACGTTCTGGGACATGACCATCTCCGCCTACTGGGGCTGGAGCTGCTGGGACTCCCGCGACGGCGAATTCCACTCGGCCCAAGGCGCCGGCGGCCTCGGCTACGGCTTCCCCGCCGCCATTGGCGGAGCCCTCGGCCTCCAGGGCCAGGGCAGGCCCGCCCGCGTGCTGGCCGTGGCCGGCGACGGCTCCTCCATGTACTCCATCTCCGAATTGGCCACGGCCAGGCAGCACAACGCGCCGGTCACCTGGCTGATTGTGGACGACGGCGGCTACGGCATCCTGCGCGAGTACATGGTCGGCGCTTTCGGGAAGGCCACGCACACGGAGCTGGCCCGCCCGGACTTCGTCAAGCTCGCGGAAGCCTTCGGCGTCCCGGCCCGGCGAGTCAGGCCCGAGGATGTCGGGGACGCGCTCAGGGAAGGCTTCGCCGCGGACGGGCCGAACGTCGTCGTGGTTGACGTGCTCCTGAAGATGTTCGGGCCCACGCACCTGGACATCTGAAGTTCCGAACCGGAGGGGCCCGCTGCCGGGGAGCGGGAACAGGCTGGCGCCGCGGACGAAGGCCAGGAAATAGAACCGACCGGGCCTTGGAGTGGACCGAGCTGGCACCGCTCATTGGCCCCAGTTTGGTGGGAGAGGTGGAAAGGAAGGCCGCCCAATTCACCGTTGAGGTCACGAGGGAGACGCTTCAGGCCGTCGGGGCGGCTGAAAGCCCTGATTCGGGCGAGCGAGAAAAGTGGCAGGCGGCGCTCCAACGGCTGAATGAACATCTTTTCGGGCTGAAGTTTCGGGACGAGATACTTCGCGTCACGCAGGAGCGCCTGTCCGCCATCAGCGGTGGAGTCCTGAAAGGCGTGGACATTGGCTCGGACAGGTTGGTGGGGCGCCACCAAACCGACGTCGCCTTCAAGGTCGTCGAAGTGAGTGTCGGAAAGCTGAATAGGACATTGATCGCCCACAGCGCGAAGCAGGATGACCCGTTTGTTGCCTGCCAGCTGCTTGAATCCGGATTGCAGGGCGGAATTGCGTCCTTGGGGTAGCCGGTGCGGGTGTCTGCGGGCCGGCAAGCAGAGCGCGTGATCACACGATACGCCCACACGCCGGCGGATCCGTCAAAGCGGATAATGGGAGCCATGGAGCCTGCGGTGCGCTTTGAGACGGTGGTGGACCTGTTCGCGGAGATGCCCGGCATCACCCCGCCCGACGCCGGACGCGGCTTTGGGCGGTCGGCCCTGCGGATCGACGGGCGGATCTTTGCGATGCTGGTCCGCGGCCGCTTCGTGGTGAAGCTGCCGGCGGGCCGCGTGGACGCGCTGCTCGCGGCGGGTGAGGGTGGCCGCTTCGACGCCAACAAGGGCAAGCCCATGAAGGAATGGTTCGCCGTTGCCCCGGATTCGACCTTGGACTGGGGCACGCTGGCGGCCGAGGCGCTGGATTTTGTCCGCGGGCGCGGACCGGCAGGGACCTAGACGGGGCCGCATGGCGATTGTGTACAAGGCCGAGCTGCGGCCTTCAAAAATGGAACTCCTGGCCCAATGGCTGCCGCAACAGCCGTGGTTCAGCGGTGACTCAAAGGCATGGGTCCGGCTTGGCTCCTTTCGCTGTGACGACCCCGACGGCGAGGTGGGCCTCGAGACCCTCCTGGTCGGCGCCGGGGCCGGTGCCTGCCAGGTGCCGCTGAGCTACCGGGCCGCACCGCTGGACGGGGCCGCGGCGTTCCTTGTCGGCACCATGGATCGCTCACGCTGCGGATCGTCCGCGCACTGGACCTCTCCGCCGTCGTGCATGGTGAGCCCGCGCTGACAGCGTCCCGGGCGGGGCAGGACACGCCGGTACAGCTGGCGGCCCTGGCAGCCGGACCCGTCGCGTCCTAGGGATGCGCCCGGGAAAGCTTGTCGGCGTTTTGCTCCGTCAGGCACCCAGAGTGTCGGCATGCCGGTGGGAGACCTTCCATGCCCCGTCTTCCCGCCGATAGACCTGCGTGGCCCGGAGGGTGTAGGTCCGGGGCTGGCCGTCCACGGACGCCGAGGTGTGCTCCAGGGCCGAGGTGTAGGCCATGCCGTCGGCCACGTCGTACGCCTGCAGTTCAACTGCGTAGGACGTGCAGTCGGAAAATGAGTGCTCAAGGTAGGTGAAGACCTCCTCAAGCTGTCGCTGTCCAAAAGCGTCGCGCCACGCACCCAGCAGGCTCACGGGCTCATTGCGGGACCAGATGGCCCGGCGCGGAGCCGCGTTCCCATTGTGGAGCGCCACTTCCGCCTGGTACAAGGTGGAGTTGACCCATGCCAGAAAATCTTCCCGGTTGTCCATGGTCCAGTATCGCGCCATCTGCCGTCCAGTGAAATCCCTCAGTTGAACAAGTTCAAAAATGGTGATTGACTCAATACTGAACACGTTCAAAAACAAGGGGTCCAGATGGTCGGCAACAAAAGTGCGCAAACCCGGGTGCTGGTGCTGGAGACGGCGCTGGCCATGTTCCGCAGCAAGGGCTATGCCAAGACCACTATGCGGGCCATTGCCGTCGAGGCCGGCGTTTCCCTGGGCAGCGCCTACTACTACTTCGCGTCCAAGGACGAGCTGGTCCTGGAGCTCTACCGGGAATCCGTCGCGGAGCAGCGGGCAGCCGCCTCCAAGGTGTTGGGAACCACGAATGGCTTGGCCGGGAGGCTGGGGGCTGCCATGCACGCCGGCCTTGACGCGCTCGCTCCGTATCACAGCTTTGGCGGGGCGTTCATGGGCAGCGCACTGCCGCCGCAATCTGCCGTCAATCCGTTTGGCGAGGCGTCGCGCGAGGTCCGGGAGTCCGCCGTCGGAATATTCACGGAGGTTGTGGCCGGCACAAAAGTTCCCCCGTTCCTCCGCACCAGGCTGCCCGAGCTGCTGTGGCTCGCCTACATGGGGATCGTGCTGTTTTGGGTGTACGACCGCTCCGAAGGCCAGCGCCGCACGCGCACCCTGGTCGACGGCGCGGCACCGCTGATCGGCAAGCTCGTCTCCCTGTCCAGGCTGCCGGTGGTCAAGCCGCTGGTCGAGGAGGCGCTCGAGCTCAAGGACCGGGTGCAGCCATGAAACTGGCCGTGATCGCCGGAGCCTCCGGATTCATCGGCACGCACTTTCGGCGCGAGTTGGAAGCCGCCGGGTGGCAGGTCCGCAGCGTCGGCCGGACGACGGGCGACGCCACCTGGGGAGACACCGCGGCCATCGCCGGGGTGCTCGAAGGCGCCGACTTCCTGCTGAACCTGGCCGGCAAGTCGGTGTCCTGCCGCTACAACGCACGCAACAAGGCGGAAATTGTCCGGTCCCGGCTCGAGACAACGGCGGAGCTGGGCCGCGCCATCGCCGCATGCCGCGTTCCGCCCCTCGACTGGTTCAACGCCAGCACGGGCACCATCTACCGGGATGCGCGGGACCGGCCCCACGCCGAGGACGACGGCGAACTTGGCTCGGGCTTCTCCGTGGACGTGGCGCGGGGCTGGGAAGGGGCGCTCGCGGCGGCAGCCACCCCGGCGACGCGGAAGATCCCGCTGCGGATCACCATTGTCATGGGCCCGGGTGGCGGCGTGATGCGGCCCTTCGTGAACCTGGCCAGGCTGGGGCTGGGCGGGGCCATGGGAGGCGGCGGGCAGAAGTACAGCTGGATCCATGTGGACGACCTGATCCGCGCCGTGCTGTTCCTGCACGGCCATCCCGAACTGCACGGCCCCGTCAACATTGCTTCGCCCCGTGTGGTCGACAACCGCGAGCTCATGGCGGCGGTGCGCCGGAACGTGGGTGTTCCGTTCGGATTGCCCACCCCCGCCTGGCTGCTGAAAATGGGTGCGGTGGTGATACGCACGGAACCTGAGCTGGTGCTCAAAAGCCGGTGGGTGTGGCCCGCGAAGCTGCAGGACGCCGGATTCACCTGGCAGCATCCGGACATGGACGGCGCGCTGGCTGACATTATGGCAGGGGACCGCTGACATGGCGGGACCGGGTCGGGACTCAGGAATTTGGCAGGCTCAATCGCCGGGATTTCGGCGGGCACAATCACACGGTCCTTCGTATGGTTTTCCGGTCGCTGCCGTGTTTGGCCTTCCACTGGCAGTCCTGGTGGCCTGGCCGCTGCGCCGGATTCGCAGCCAGTGGCTCCACGTGGCCGCCCTTGCCCTGGCCACCGGGCTTGCGTTCTGGATCGCAGTCGCCGGTATGGGCGGGTGGGCCAATCTGCTTTCGGGGTGGGGTGTGGGCCTGTTCGCCGGCGACTGCGCAGCCATCGGGCGTGCCGCTGTCATGCCCATGGTCGCCCGGCGGAACGGACGGCCCCCGACGCCGCCCGCAAAAGGCCCCACAGCCTCATGGTGAAAGGATGGGCCAGCAGATCGATGGCCGCCTGCACGCGGCGTCGATCCGCAGCCCCGAAAGCCCGCCGTCCGATAGGCTCGGCCCATGAGCAACGCGGCCACCATCAATGTCACCACGCGCACCATCGAGCTGGCCGAACTCGGCCCCGACTCCCCATTGCCCACGGTGCAGCCGCTGCTTGAGCCGCCCTACGTCGTGGACGGCGGCATTCCCGAGGAAATCGTCGAGGGTGCCCGCTGGGGCAGGGCGAAAAACATGTACCCCTACCCGCTGCAGGATGCGTACACGCGGGGGACCAGCGCAACGGAGCTGACCGCCGTCGTACTTGAAAATGGGCACCTCAAGGCCACGTTCCTGCCGCAGCTGGGCGGGCGGCTGTGGCAGCTGACCGACAAGGACGCGGGCAAGGAACTGCTGCACACGGGGGACCGCATCCAGTTCGCCAACCTGGCGCTGCGCAACGCGTGGTTTGCCGGCGGCATCGAGTGGAACATCGGCACGCGCGGGCACTCGCCCACCACCTGCGCGCCGCTCCACACCGCGGTTGTGCACACGCCCGAGGGGCAGGAGGTGCTGCGCATGTGGGAGTTCGACCGCCTGCGCGAGGTGGTGTTCCAAATTGACGCGTGGCTGCCGGCCGGTTCCAAGGTGCTGTTCACGGCGGTGCGCATCCGCAACCCGAATGACCATGCCGTGCCGATGTACTGGTGGAGCAACGCCGCCATTCCAATGGGCCCGGCAACGCGGGTCATCGCCCCGGCCGCGCGCGCCTACGCCACGGGCTACGACGGCTCCATGGCCGTGGTGCGGCCCGCCGACTTCCACGGGATCGACGCCACCTGGCCCGCCCGGAATCCACATGCGGCGGACTTCTTCTTCGACCTGGCCCCGGAGCAGCGCCGCTGGGAGGTCGCCATGGACGACGCCGGAGACGGGCTTGCGCTCATCTCCTCACCCCGGCTGCGGGGCCGGAAGCTGTTCGTCTGGGGCGAGAACGCCGGCGGCCACCGGTGGCAGGAGTGGCTGACGCCTTCCTCGCAGGGCGCGGAGCCGCGGCGGTATGCGGAGATCCAGTCGGGACTGGCCCAGACCCAGTTTGAACACGTGCCGATGCCGGCCGGGACGTCGTGGCAGTGGGTCGAGGCCTACGGCAACGCGCGCTTGGACCCTTCCCAGGCCGGTGGCGCCTGGGACGCCGCCGGTGGACATGCCGGGGAAAGGGTGGATGCCCTGGTTTCCGAAGAGGCCGTGGAGGCGGCGCTCGCCGACTCCACGCGCTGGGCGGACGTGGCTCCCACGGAATTTGTGGTGGCCGGCAGCGGCTGGGGTGCGCTGGAGCGGGCCCGTCGGCATGCGTCCGGCATGGACTGGATTGACGAGTCCGGCACGCCGTTTGCCGACGAAAGCCTGACCGCCGACCAGGCGCCGTGGCTGGACCTGCTGACGGCGAACGCCGGCATTGTGGAGAAGCCCTTCGAGGCGTCGGTTGCGGAGGAGGCGCGCCAGCCGTTTGGCGGGGCTGGATCGTTTGTCAGGGGCCTGGACTGGGAGGACCTGCTCGCGGCCGCACGCAACGAAAGCGCCGAGGCCGCGTTCCACCACGCGGTCATGGTCCACGCCCGGGCGGACGCCACGAGCGCCGAAGACATGCAGGCCGTGATTGGGATGTATCGGCGGGCCATGGGGGGCCTTGTCACCGCTGACACGTTCGCGGCGGGAAACCATCCGGACGGGATCGTCGGGGCCGGCGCACCGCTGGGCAACCGAAGCCGGCCGCTGGCGCTCCGGGGCTTGGGCCTGGCGCTGATGGCTGCCGGGGACGTCGACGAGGGACTGACTCAACTCAATTTCGCCTGCCACTACGCGCCCGGCAACCGTGCCCTGCTGCTGGAAGCCATGTCGCTGGCCGTGGACAACGGCTGGCCGGAAATGGTGTTTGACGTGCTTGAAGGGGCGCCGGCATCCATGCTGTCGCTGGGCCGGGTGAAGTTCCTGCAGGCCAGGGCCCATGCTGACGCGGGGAACAGGGGTGCAGCGGCCGCGATCCTCAAGGCAGGGATTGAAGTGCCGGACCTGCGCGAGGGCGCCAATTCCATCACCGAGCTGTGGCGGCGCGTCTGTCCGGGGGAGGACGTGCCCGAGCAGTATCAATTCAGCATGCGCTGAGCACGAGGGGGATCGATGGTGCAGCTCCTGCGGGTTGCCGGCCGCCCCCATTGAATTCTGGGAATCGATGGTGCAGCTCCTGCGACTTAGGCCCGGTCCAGGTCGCGGGAGCTGCACCGTCGATTTCTGGGGCCCGGTCCAGGTCGCGGGAGCTGCACCGTCGATTTCTGGGGCCCGGTTCAGGTCGCGGGAGCTGCGCCGTCGATTTCCGTGGCCGGGTTCAGGGCCTCGCTGTGTCCGCCACCGGCCACCGGATGGCAGGAACCCGCATTGACACCGGCCTGTGAGCCGTGTCATAGTCATGTCATGAACTTGTCAGACAGCTGGACAGCCGGACAGCATCAGATTGTCCGGGTGAGCGCGGCGGAGGCCGTCTTTAAGGCCGTCCGGGACGCCATCGAAGGCGGCCAGCTCGCCGTGGGGTCCAAGCTGAGCTCCGAAACGGCGCTGGCGCAGCGATACGGCGTCAGCCGTTCCGTGGTCCGCGAGGCACTGCGCTCCTGCACGGCGCTTGGGCTGACCGCCACGCAGACCGGCAAGGGCACGTTCGTGATCGCCAACCGCGCGCCCGGCGACCTGGTCTTGGGCCAGTTTTCGGCCCGCAGCCTCATGGAGGCCCGCCCGCACATCGAGGTGCCGGCCGCCGAGCTCGCCGCCACGCGCCGCACCGAGGAGCAGCTGGAACAAATGCGCGGCATCATTGAGGACATGGCCGGGGAGGACGACCCCGAAATCTGGGTCAGCCTGGACGGCAGCTTCCACGCGGCCATCGCCACCGCCAGCGGCAACGGGGTCTTCGAGCGGGTGGTCCACGACATCCGCGGCGCCATGGTCAACCAGTCGGAAACCCTCAACCTCATCACCGGCCGCCGCCTCAAGTCCGACCACGAACACCGCCTCATCCTGGACGCCATCGCCCGCGGCAACTCCGGGGAGGCCGGCCGCGCCATGGCCGTCCACCTCAACGCCGTCGACGCCGCCCTGACCTTGATTATTGGAGACACCGACGCATGACATCCACACAATTCCCGGCCCACGCGCCCCTCGCCGTGCAGACGCGCGGTTCCATGGTGGAGAGCGTCCACTACGGTTCGCTGGCGGCAGTGAAGCCCGACGGCGGGACCCTCCTTTCGCGCGGGGAGCCCACCGCCCGCATGTACCCCCGTTCGGCATTGAAGCCGCTCATGGCCGTGGCGATGCTCCGCGCCGGCGTGGACCTGACGGACCAGCAGCTGGCCCTGGCCGCCGCCAGCCACTCCGGCGCCGCCGGGCACCAGGAAACTGCCGAAAAAATCCTGGCCGACGCCGGTCTGACTGTGGACGATCTCGGCAACTCCACCGATTTGCCCTACGGCACCGCCGAACGCACTGCCTGGCTGGCCGCCGGCCACGGCCCCACGCACCTGGCGCAAAACTGTTCAGGCAAGCACGCGGCGCTGCTGGCCACCTGCGTGGCGAACGGCTGGCCCGTGGAAACGTACCTGGACCACAACCACCCGCTGCCCGCGCTGATCCGCGAGGTGGTGGCCGAGCTGACCGGGGAGGAACTGACGGACATCAGCACCGACGGCTGCGGCACCGAGGTCTTCGCGCTGTCCTTGACCGGCATGGCGCGGGCGTTCAGCCGGCTCACCACCGCGGCACGGGGGACGCCCGAGCACCGCGTGGCCGACGCCATGCGCGGCAATCCGGAGCTGGTGGCGGGCGAGGGCCGCGACGTGACCGCGCTGATGCGCGCGGTTCCGGGCCTGTTGGCCAAGGACGGCTTTGAGGGTGTCCAGCTCATCGCGCTGGGCGACGGCGGTGCGGTGGCCCTGAAAATTTCCGACGGCGGTGACCGTGCCCGCATGCCGGCCGCGGTGCCGGCGCTGCTTGCCCTCGGCGTCGAGGCAGCCTTGCTGGAACCGTTCAACAACCTTCCCGTGCTGGGCGGCGGACACGAAGTCGGCACCCTCCACGGCCTCCCCTACTGACCCTCCTGCAGATCCGGGGCGTTTCGGGCTGACCCTCCTGCAGATCCGGGGCCCTTTCCACCGACCCTCCTGCAGATCCGGGGCCCTTCGGCGTGACCCTCCCGCAGTGCCTGCCCGTTGCGGGATCCCAGCCAGCGAACCCACATCCCCTAAATACTGCAACCACCGTCCTGTACATATTCGCCCTGCCTTCATCCAAGGAGCACCATGACCCACCTGACCGCGACCCCGCTGGACCCCCTCACGGCGCCCGCCCCCGCCGTCGTCCGCAGCGAACACGACCTCATCGGCGACCGTGACGTGCCGGCCGCCGCCTACTGGGGCGTGCACACCCTGCGCGCCGTGGAAAACTTCCCCATCACGGGCCTGCCGTTGTCGACCAACACGCACCTCGTTAACGGGCTCGCAATGGTTAAGCAGGCCGCCGCCCAGGCCAACCACGAGCTGGGCCTGCTCGACGACGAGCGCGCCGGCGCGATCGTCCAGGCCTGCCAGGAAATCATCGCCGGCGAACTGCACGACCAGTTCGTGGTGGACGTCATCCAGGGTGGCGCGGGGACGTCGTCGAACATGAACGCCAATGAGGTCATCGCCAACCGGGCCCTGGAAATCCTCGGACACAACAAGGGCGATTACCAGTACCTCCACCCGAACGACCACGTCAACCTCAGCCAGTCCACGAACGACGTCTACCCGACCGCCGTGAACGTGGCCACGATTTTCGCCGCCAAGTCGCTGGTGAAGGCGATGGAATACCTGTGCGACGCTTTTGCCGCGAAGGCCGTGGAGTTCCGCACCGTGGTGAAAATGGGGCGCACGCAGCTGCAGGACGCCGTGCCCATGACGCTCGGCCAGGAGTTCAACACTTACGCGGTGACCATGGGGGAGGACCGGGCGCGGCTTGCCGAATCAACCCTGCTGGTGCACGAAATCAACCTCGGCGCGACGGCCATCGGCACCGGGCTCAACGCTCCCCAGCGCTACTCGGAACTGGCCTGCCGCCACCTGGCGGAAATTTCCGGGCTGCCGCTGGTCACCTCCGCGGACCTGATCGAAGCCACCCAGGACGTCGGCGCGTTTGTGCACCTGTCCGGCGTCCTCAAGCGCGTGGCCGTCAAGCTGTCCAAAATCTGCAACGACCTGCGCCTGCTCTCTTCCGGCCCGCGCGCCGGACTGGGCGAGATCACACTGCCCGCCGTGCAGGCAGGATCCTCGATCATGCCCGGCAAGATCAACCCGGTGATCCCGGAAGTGGTGAACCAGGTCGCCTACGAGGTCATCGGCAACGACGTCACCATCACCATGGCGGCGGAAGGCGGACAACTCCAGCTCAACGCCTTTGAACCGGTCATCGTGCACAGCCTGACCAAGAGCATGCGCCACCTTGAAGCGGCGTGCCGCACCCTGGCTGACAAGTGCATCCGGGGCATCACCGCCCACGAGGACAAGCTGCGGGCCCAGGTGGAGCACTCCATCGGGCTGGTTACAGCGCTCAACCCGCGCCTGGGCTATGCGGCATCGACGATGATCGCGCTCGAGGCGCTCTCCTCCGGCCGCGGCGTGGCCGAACTTGTCCTAGAGCACAAGCTCCTGACGGCCGAACAACTGGACGAGCTGTTGCGTCCGGAACACCTGGCCAACCTCAACGATTAAGCACGCGGCCCGCAAAGGCGCGGGCCGCATTCACCGATAGGCAAGCGTATGCACAACCAAACGAAAACGGACTCTTCCGACCTGGTACAGGACGTCCCGAACGCGGCCCTGACGGCGGAAGACGCCGGCCTCCACAAGGGGCTCAAGTCCCGCCAAATCCAGATGATAGCCATCGGCGGGGCCATTGGCACGGGCCTCTTCATGGGCGCCGGCGGACGCCTCGCCGGCGCCGGTCCCGCCCTGATGTTCAGCTACGCGATCTGCGGCTTTTTCGCCTTCCTGATCCTGCGGGCGCTGGGCGAACTGGTCATCCACCGGCCGTCGTCGGGCTCCTTTGTCTCCTACGCCCGCGAATTCTTCGGCGAGAAGGCCGCCTTTGTCTCCGGCTGGCTGTACTGGCTGAACTGGGCCATGACCGCCATCGTGGACATCACCGCGATCGCCCTGTACATGCACTTCTTCGCCAAATACGTGCCGTGGATCGGCGCCGTGCCCCAGTGGGCGTGGGCACTGGGCGCGCTGTTGCTGGTGCTGGGCCTGAACCTGGTCTCGGTGAAGGTATTTGGCGAAATGGAGTTCTGGTTCGCGCTGATCAAGGTGGTGGCCCTCGTCGGTTTCCTGGTGGTTGGCACCTACTTTGTCATCTTCGGCACGCCGGTGGCCGGCCAGCAGGTGGGCTTCAACCTGATCGCGGACCACGGCGGATTCTTCCCCAACGGGCTCCTACCCGTGGTGGTGGTCATGCAAGGCGTGGTGTTTGCCTACGCCTCGATCGAGCTCATCGGCACGGCAGCCGGCGAAACGCAGAACCCCGAAAAGGTCATGCCCAAGGCCATCAACACCGTCATCATCCGCATCGCCGTCTTCTACGTGGGCTCGCTGGTTCTGCTGTCACTGCTCCTGCCGTACACCGCCTACAAGGCGGGGGAAAGCCCGTTTGTGACGTTCTTCGGCTCGATCGGGGTCCAGGGCATGGACTCCATCATGAACCTGGTGGTGCTCACCGCGGCCATGTCCTCGCTGAACGCGGGCCTGTATTCCACCGGCCGCATCCTGCGCTCCATGTCCCTGGCCGGCTCCGCGCCGAAGTTCGCCGCGAAGCTGAACAAGCGCGGCGTCCCGTACGGCGGCATCGCCCTGACGGCCATCGTTGCCGGGCTCGGCGTGATCCTCAACGCCGTTGTTCCGGCGTCGGCGTTTGAAATTGTGCTGAACATGGCGGCGCTGGGCATCATCGCGTCCTGGGGCATGATCGTGCTGTGCCAGCTGGCCCTATACCGTCTGTCGAAGAAGGGCCTGGCCATCCGGCCGGCATTCCGGATGATTGGTGCGCCGTGGACCGGCTATCTGACCCTTGCCTTCCTGTTGGCAGTCGTTGTCCTCATGGCGTTCGACAAGCCCGTGGGCACCTGGACGGTGGCTTCGATTGTGGTCATTGTCCCGGCCCTGATGATCGGCTGGTACGCCTCCCGCGGCCGCATTAACGAGATTGCCGCCGGGCGCGACGGCTTTACTGGCGCCCACCCGGTGATCGCCCACCACAGCCACGCGACGGCAGCCGCCGACGCCGCCGACGCCGGCTCCAACAGTGGCCCCGCGGCGCCCTAGCGGATGACCCTCATGCCGGGGCCGATGTGGTGCGACTGCAGGCCGCGTTCCGCCGCGTCCAGGCGCTCGGCCAGATTTGCCTTGGCCTGCTCAACCTGGCCAGCAAGCACCAGTCGGCAGAATTCCTCGTGCTGGGCCAATCCGTGGGCAGTGATGCTTTCGTCAGCCTCCCGGCGTGCTATGACCAGGCGCAGCCGCGTCATGAGGGCCTCATGGGTTTGCGAGAGGATCTGGGACCTCAGGAAACCGACGGTGCGTGCATGGCACAGCGAATCCGCCTGGACAAAACCAAAGACGTCATCGTTCTGCACCGCCTCGCGCATCCCGTCCACGGCACGCTTGAGGAGTTCCAGCTCGTCGCCGGTGGCAGTTCGTGAAGCTTCCACGCCCGCCAGCTCCAGCACCCTGCGCGCGCGGTAGATCTCGGAAATGTCCTCCGCGTCCAGGCTTGTCACTTCAAGGACGCGGGTCGCCGGATTGCGGACCAGCAGACCCTCGTTCACCAGGGTGTTCAGCGCCTGGCGCACGGTGGCGCGTGAAATGCCCAGCTCCTGGGCCATGGCGTCCTCGGTGATCCTGGCCCCGGGTGCCACGTCCCCATTGAGGATTTGTTGTCGCAGTGCCGAGGTGCTCAACTCCGCAGTGGTGGTGCGTTGGATCTTGTTCACGGTGTGATGCTCCTGAGGTCCGTCTGTCTTCCCTGCCGGGGTCCTGCCGGTGTCGTTGGCTGTTGTGCCCAGTGTATTGGGTTCACTGTTCGCCGGGGCGGCGGGGCGCCGGCAGGCTTGCCGGGTGTTCGCCCTCCAGCAGGCGGGACGGCCTGAACCCGTCAAAGAGTGGTTCGGGTTCGCCATGGATTTCGGCCACGACGCCGGCACCCAGCAGGGGTGCCAGGGTCACGCCGCTGTGCGTGGCGACCAGATACAGCCAAGGTTCGCCGGCCACTGTACCGATGACGCTCCGGCCGTCGGCAGGCATGGCGCGCCGGCCAACGCCCAGTTCGCTGATGGAGGCATTCCCGGTGTTGCGCAGCATTGCCTGGAGCCGGCGGGTGAATTCGGCGGCCAGCGGTGATTTTGCGTCCGGCGTGCTGTCCGGCTCGGCCGTGGCGTCAAGGTCCAGGGCCTGGAGCATCAGCCTCCCTCCTCCGGCCGGCCTGACATTGAGTTCCGGGCTGGTGACCAGCCTGGTGATGTCGGCGGACAGCGGGTTCGTGACGGCAAGATAGCCCACCGTGACGTCGCCAGGTTCCCGATAGTCGGTCATGACCGGCCCCAGGCCCGCTGCGGCAGTTATCGAATTGGTCCACCGGCCGGCTGCGCTGACGACGTGGTCAACCAGGATCGTCGACCCGTCGCTGAGGACCACCTGGGCTCCGGAAGCCGTGCCCGCGAGGCGCTCCACCCCCACCCCGGCGAGGACCCGCAGCCTGTGCAGTCGCGCCTCGGCCAGCCGCGCCCGGATGTACAGGTTGGGGTAGCAGTGGGCCTCGCGGGGGAAGATCGCAACAATTTCGCAGCCGGCGGGGACCACCAGGTCCGGCACCAGCTCCCGGGCGTAGCCGGGGGCGATCTTTTCCGCCGCGTAGCCAAGTTCGGCCAAGCGGTCCAGGCGCCCGAGCAGTTCGGTGGCGTGCTCGGCGTCGGTGGCGAACTCCACGTGTCCCGTGGGCGCAAACCAGTCCGCGCCGTCCGCAGCCAGGCGGTAATGGGCGTCCATGCCTGCACGGTTGAGTTCGAAATAGTCCTGGGGATCCTTGTTGTTTGAATTGACCCACCCATAGGACAGCGACGACGTCCCGGATCCCGGGAAGCCTTTGTCTATGAGGGTAACCTCGGCCCCCCTTGCGGCCGCCTCCGCGGCGATGGACACACCGATCATGCCGGCCCCGATTACTGCGATTTTCATGTTGGATCCTGTCGGTGGCGGTTGGTTAGAGCACTTTGCTGAGGAACGCCTGGGTGCGTTCTTCCTGGGGGTTGAGCAGCACATCGGAGGGCCTGCCGCTTTCCACGACGACCCCGCCGTCCATGAAGACCACGGAGTCTGCCACCTCCCGGGCGAACCCCATCTCGTGGGTGACAACGATCATCGTCATGCCGGTGGCGGCGAGGTCCTGCATGACATCGAGCACCTCGCCCACCAGTTCCGGATCCAGCGCCGAGGTGGGTTCGTCAAAGAGCATGAGCTTGGGCTCCATGGCGAGCGCTCGGGCAATGGCGATGCGCTGTTGCTGCCCGCCGGACAACGACGACGGGTAGGCGTTGCGCTTGTCCGTCAGGCCCACGCGCTCCAGCAGGGCCTCGGCCCGTGCCTTGACCTGGGACTTGGCTTCCTTCTTGACCCCGACCGGGGCTTCCATGATGTTCTGCAGCACGGTCATGTGCGGGAAGAGGTTGAATTGCTGGAACACCATGCCGACTTCCGACCGCATCCGGGCAATGTCCTGGGGACGTAGTTCGTGCAGGGCCGCGCCCTGTGCACGGTAGCCCACCAGGTCGCCGTCGACAGTGATCCTGCCTGCGGATGCGGTGTCGAGGTGGTTGATCAGCCTCAGGAACGTTGATTTTCCCGAGCCGGAGGGTCCCAGCAGTGTCATGACTTCGCCACGGCGGACTTCAAGGTTGATGCCTTTGAGCACATCGTTGTGCCCAAAGGACTTCCAGACGTCGGTGGCGGTGACCATGGCTTGGGTTGATTGGCTCATCGTGCTCTCCTAGCGGGTGGCGCTGGCGGTGGCACCGCGGCGGGATTGAAGTTGCAGCAGCCGGCGCAGCATGCCCTGGCCCTCCGGCCGGTTGCTTCGGCCGTAATGGCGTTCGAGGTAGTACTGGCCGACCGTCATGATGGTGGTCACGATCAAGTACCAGATCGAGGCCGTGATCAACAGGGGGATGGTTTGGAAGTTGTCGGCGTAGATCAGCTGTGTGGCGTACAGCAGCTCAGGGAAGGAAAGGACGCTGACCAGTGAGGTGGTCTTGAGCATCGAGATGACATTGTTGGCGGTGGGCGGGACAATCACGCGCATGGCCTGGGGCAGGACCACCCGCCGCAGCGTCCTGAAGTTGGACATGCCCAGGGCGTGGGCTGCCTCCGTTTGTCCCGTGCCCACGGAGACAATGCCGGCCCGGATGATCTCCGCCATGTACGCGGCCTCGTTGAGCCCCAGGCCCAGGATGGCGGCCACGATCGGGGTGATCAGAGAGTTCGTATCGAGGGAAAAGAGCATGGGGCCGCCGGGGATGGCCAGGCCCACGTGGGGATAGAGCGCGGAGATGAAGCCCCAGAACAGCAGCTGCACAAACACCGGCGTGCCCCGGAAGAACCAGATATACAGCCCGGCCGGGGCGGACAGTGCCGGATTGGTGCTCAGGCGCATGACCGCCAGGACGACGCCCAGGACCAGGCCCAGGACCATCGCGGCCACCGTCAGCTGCAAGGTGTTGCCCAATCCGGCCAATACCCGCGGCGAGGTGAAGTACTCGGCCACAACCGGCCAGCCAAAGTTGGGATTCGTGGTCACTGAGCGGATGGCCAGAATCGCGAGGACAGCCATGACCAGGTAGGACGCCCAGCGTCCCGGCCGCTTAAGCTTCACGACCTTCTCCGGCGCCCGCTTCCCGGCGGGAGGCGGGCCTTCCTGGGCCGCAATCAGCTTTTCGGGCGAAGTCATCACGACAGCGCCCCATTGATTTCAGACTTCTCGATCTTGATGGGCGTCAGGTTCCATTTCGCCAGCAATTTTCCGTAGGTGCCGCTGGCAATGATTTTGTTCAAGGCGGCATTGACGGCTGCCGTGAGCTTGCTGTTCTTTGGCAGGGCGACGCCGCCGGGGTTGGGGTTCTTCAACAGCGGCCCCACCGTTTCAAACTTGGTGGGGTTCTTGGCTGCGGCATCCGCCAGCGGAGGGGCATCCAGCATGACTGCGTCAATGCGGTTGCTCTGCAAGGCAAGTTCCGCCTGTGGCGCATTTTGGAAGACGTTGGCTGTGGGGGCTGCCAGGCCCGCTGCCTTGCATGTGGCGGTTTGTCCCGGCAGGAAGGTGGTTTGCTGCAGCGAGCCGCGGATGACCCCGACCTTGACGCCGCAGGCCCTGTCGCTCGCTAGTTGCTTCGGGTTGCCCTTGCCCACCAGCAGGAGGGTGCCGTTCCAGTAGTAGGTGGCAAAATCCACCGTCTTTTCCCGCAGCTTTGTATCGCCGATGGAGGACAGCGCCATGTCAACCTGCCCTGCCTGCAGTGCCGGGATGAGGGCGTCAAAGGAAGTGGGCACGAACTGGACCTTGAGTCCGAGCACCCCGGCGATGGCATTGGCCAGGTCCGGGTCGAAGCCAACAATGGTTTTCCCGTCAGCGGCCGTGGACTCAAATGGGGCGTACGTCGGGTCAGTGGCAACTCGGAGCGTGCCGGAACTTGTGATGGACTCGGGCACCATTGCCGCGACCGCCGCATCCTTTTGCTGGACAACCTGGGATGCGGCATCCTTGCCGTCCGGTTGCGACGGCGAACCGCCGCCACAGGCGGTGAGGGCCATCAAACTCGCCCCGATGGCAAAAACCGTGAAGCTCTTGGCCTTGATTTGCATGCGCATGCGATTCCTCCTTAGTATCAGACTGTCTGACAGTCTAAGTGTCACATCTCACATTGGCCGCGTCAACAGGCCGGCTGAAATAAAAGAAGAAAGGCAGCGCATGTCCAAGAGGGCGGTAACAACCAGCCAGGCGCCGGTTCCTGTGGCGTCATATTCGCAGGCGGTCGTCGTAGGGGAGACGGTTTATCTGGCAGGGCAGGGCGGCTTTAATGCCTCGACGAGGGAGCTGGTCGGGCGGGGCATCGGGGAGCAGACCCGCCAGGCGTTCGGCAATCTCGCAGAAGTGCTTAGCGCAGCCGGAGGGACTTTGGATGATTTGGTGTCCGTCAGTGTGTACTTGGCCGACGATGCTGAGTTTGAGGGCATGAATGAGGTGTACGGCGACATGTTCTCCGCGCCGTATCCTGCCCGCACGACAGTTGCCGCCGGGCTGGGACCGGGCATGAGGGTTGAGATTGACGGCGTCGCCGTGTTGGGCTGCGCGCCCGGTAAGGCCTCCACCTAGGCTGCCGCAGGGCTGGTTGTTCCGGCCGGCGCCGCGCGTACGGAGCCGTGACTTTGCGCGACCGTTGGCGGTCCGTCGGGAATAACCGCAGGGCGCCGCCAGTTGACGACACTAGATGCAAACGCATGCACAATGTGCCAGCTAGAAGGAGTCACCATGCAGCGCACAATAGTTGTAGTTTCGGCCGGTCTCGGCGTCCCGTCATCAACACGCATGCTCGCGGACCAGATGGCCGCAGCCGTCCGGGAACAGCTCGGCGAGATGGGCGCCGAAGCGGTGCTCGACGTCGTGGACCTTCGGGACATCGCGGGCGACATCGCCAACAACATGGTCACCGGCTACCCGGGCCCGGCCCTGGCCGACGTCGTCGACCGTGTGTCCCGGGCCGACGCGATGATCGCGGTCACGCCCACGTTCAGCGCCTCCTACAGCGGCCTGTTCAAATCCTTCTTCGACGTGCTCGACCCGAAGTTCCTCGATGGCATGCCCGTCCTGTTCGGCGCCACGGGCGGCTCCTCGCGTCACTCGCTGGTGTTGGACACGGCCGTCCGCCCGCTGTTCAGCTACCTGCGAGCACGGACAATGCCCACCGCCATCTACGCGTCGCCCGAGGACTGGGGGACGTCCGGCACCAACGCCTTGGACCACCGCATTGCCCAGGCCGCCGGTGAGTTGGCGGCAGCCTTGGCCCCAAGCACGACGCCGGCGCCCGGGAACACCCGAATTCCCGGCTTTGCCGCGGACCACAAGGCGAAGCGGCAGGAACGGGCCATGTCGGACATGACGTCCCTGCCGTTCGAGCAGCTGCTCGCCCAAACCCAGGCCCGCTAGCCCGCACCGAGGCTCCGGCGGCCCGGGCAGCCCGGGAGGTCGGGCAGCCCGGGAGGTCGGGCAGCCCGGGGACCGCGTCTGCCGGGACCGCAGTGGCCGAATTCCTGCAGTGCCCGGATCGGTGGTGCAGGTCCTGTGGGTTGCCCGGATCGGTGGTGCAGCTTCGGTGGGTTGCCCGGATCGGTGGTGCAGCTTCGGTGGGTTGCCCGGATCGGTGGTGCAGCTTCGGTGGGTTGCCCGGATCGGTGGTGCAGCTTCGGTGGGTTGCCCGGATCGGTGGTGCAGCTTCGGTGGGTTGCCCGGATCGGTGGTGCAGCTTCGGTGGGTGGCCCGGATCGGTGGTGCAGCTTCGGTGGGTGGCCCGGATCGGTGGTGCAGCTTCGGTGGGTGGCCCGGATCTGTGGTGCAGGTCCTGTGGGTTGCCCGGATCGGTGGTGCAGGTCCTGCGACTTGGACTGCCAGCAGCCCGCATTATCTGCACCATCGAATCCCCACCGCGCCCACAGCCCGCATTATCCGCACCATCGATCCGTGGCGCCTGCCCGGTGGTCGGGCAGCGAGCCCTGCGAGAGCGTCGAGACCTTCATTTCGGAGGGCCCAGTGACCGGAAGTGGCTAGAAGATCGGCTGCACCGGCTTGGTGGTCAGCGGCGGCGGGTCCAGCTGGTCGAGGATGACAGTGAGCGCGACGCGGTATGTCTCCGGATGGATTTCGGGGCTGGCGTGGCCGGTGTTGGGGATGTCGTATTCAAAGTGCGGATTTTTCGGAAACAGCGCCTCCCAACCGACAATGGCCATCCGGGCGTTGACGATGAAGTCCTTGGGGTCGTACAGCAGGCCGATTCCGGTGCTGCTCGGAATGCCGCCGTCGTACTGGGCGGGAAAGGCCTGCAGGAACGTGGCCTGGGTGGTCTTGAGGATCAGTGAGTCGCTGGCCTGGTTGAAGGAGCGGCCGATTCCCGCGCGCGCCGCCTCGTACATGCCCTGGCCGTTCGGGTTGCCCAGCCCGCTCCACACCCCGGCAGCCAGCCGCCCCACCAGCCCAAGGTACGGGACCAGATGGCCGGCCAGCGAGATGTATTCCTTGCTGGGATCCAGGACGTCGTGCACGCTGCTGGGGCTTGAACCCATCACGATCACGCGCACGTGGATGCCGATCCCCTCCAGCAGGCCAGCCAGCACCGTCGCCGCCATCCCGCCAAAGCTGTCGCCGTAAAAGTAGACGGTGTCGATCTTGCGTTCAAAGGTGTCGCGCTGGATGGCGATGAACAGCTGGGCAATGTCGATCCCGCCGTTCGAATAGCCGATATACGACGCCGGCGCCCGCTCGTTCATGGCCGGCTGCAGGGCCGCCAGCTTGCGTCCGCTGTCCCGGTAGCTGACCCCGAAGCCGCCCAGCAGGTACCACGCCCTGCCGGGAAACCTGTTGGCAGCCGTCTTGTTTTCGTCATTGTCCGGCGTGGTGACGCGGAACTGGGAGCGTTCGGTCAGCTGGTAGTCGGCGGCAATGTTCGCGTTGAAGGCGGTGGAGAGGGCCGCCGCGGCCAGGGTGCCCAGAAGCCAGCGCCGGGGCATGTCGGGAACCTGTCGGGTATGGCGGTGCCGCTCCGGGGACTTGTGCGCCGGGTGCACGGCGCCGCCGTCGGGGAGCTGGTCGGGGCGTGATTTCTTGGCTGCCATGGTCAATCCACTTCATTGTTCCACGGACCGCCGCCCCGCACGCCGTTGGAGGTACGACGCCGTCCCCCGGCTCACGCTTTGCCCGGGACTCCCAGCGCGCAGGCTGCCTGGCCGGCGCAGTTCGGGCAGCCACCGCGGGTCCCGCGGGAGGGCAGGTACCTTTAAGTTGTCTGCAGTTCATTTCAAATCCTATAGGATTCTACTTTATGAAGACTTCCCGCGGAGCGCATCCCGTCAGCCGCCAGGTCCTGGCCGACCATGTCTACGAGGAGATTCTGGAATCCCTCATGGACGGGCGCCTTGAGCCGGGAGCCCAGGTCAGCATCGACGGCACGGCGCGCGACCTGGATGTCTCGCCGACGCCTGTGCGTGAGGCGCTCGCGCGGTTGGAGCACACAGGACTGGTGGTCAGAGTTGCCCTCAAGGGATACCGGGTGGCACCTGTGTTCTCTCGCGACGACTTTGCCAACCTGATGGATGCCCGTCTGGTCATTGAGCCCGTCATCACCCAGTTGGCGTGCCAGCGGATGACGCCGAAACTGCTGGGGGACTTGCGGCAGTCGATCGTCGACCTCAAGGAGGCGCCGAGGGGGCCGTCCTTTGCGGAATTCCGCGACTACCTTGACGCAGACGAACGCTTCCACCGGCTGATCGCCGAGAACTCCGGCAACCCGTTCATGCTTGCCGCCTACGAGGCCCTGGGTGGTCAGGTTCAGCGGTTCAGGCTCTTCGGCGGGGTGGGCATCACCGATGCCGATCACGCCATCGCAGAGCATCAAGCGGTGTTCAATGCCATCGAACTGGGCGAGCCCGAGGCTGCCGCCGCCGCCATGACAGAGCATGTTGGAAGGGTCCGCCAGCGCGCCATGGAGGACGCGCCGCAGGCCTGAGCCGGCTCGCGCCCGATCCGTCCGCCCGGGGCGGCCGCCCCGAGTGCCGCCGCCCCGACCGCCTGCCCCGACGGCCCGGCTTGGCCACCCGGCTTGGCCGTGCCAGCGACGGTTGCGCCCTGGCGCGCGTCAGGGCGCGTTCGACAATTCCGTGTCCAGGGCGCGGTCCTGAAGCCTGGCCCACACGGCCCGCAGCCCGGTCGCAAACGGCCCGCAGTCCGGCCGCACCTCGGGCCGCAAATGGCGCCCGGCCTGCGTCCGCGCGCGATCCTCTGTGTGGGCCTTCCCAAAATGTGATTCTTGACATAGTCTGTAGCGATAGTAGATCCTATAGGAAACAGGATCACGACTAAGGAGTCACACCCATGGCCTACACAGCCGCCAACTGGCCGATCAGCGCAGCACTGCTGCAATTCCCGGGAACCAACGCGGCCGGCCGGCATATTAACGATGCCGACGCCGGCGACTGGGTCCAGGTGTTCCAGGAGGTCAAGAATGCCGGCTTCGAGAACGCCGACTTGACCGACAGCTGGGTCCGCCCGGGGGACCTGGGCACCGCGCGGCTCGCCGAATTCAAGCAGGCCGCCGCACAGGCGGAGATTGGCATCCCCGTCATCTCGGCCATCCGCAGCAGCGTCATTGACGCGAAGAACTGGGCAGACAACCTGGCCTACAGCCACCGCACCATCGACGCCGCCGCGGAACTCGGCTGCGAGGTCGTCTCCCTCGGCCTCCACCAGGCCCTGACTGCCGAACAGCAAAAGCAGCTCTGGTTTTGGACCGTCCAGGGGCACACCGATGTGCCGGGAAACACGGAAACGTGGACTGACGCCGTTGTCCGTCTCCGCGAATTGGGCGGGCATGCAGCCGAGGTCGGCGTCCTGCTGTCACTGGAAATGTACGAGGACACCTACCTGGGCACGGCCGACTCCTCGGTGAAACTGGTCCAGGACATCGGGCTGGCCAACGTGGGCCTCAACCCGGACGTGGGAAACCTGGTCCGCCTTCACCGCCCCATCGAGGACTGGCGCGAGGTGCTGGAAAAGACCTTGCCCTACTCCAACTACTGGCACGTAAAGAACTACCTCCGCGACGAGGACGTGGCCCGCGACAGCTACATGGCCATGCCCGCGCCCATGGAAAGCGGCATCATCAACTACCGCGACGCGTTCCGCACCGCCATCTCCGTCGGCTTCCAGGGCATCATCTGCACCGAGCACTACGGCGGCGACGGACTGAGCGTGACCGCCAGCAACCAGGCCTACCTGCGCAGCCAGGTCCTGCCCAAGCATGACGGCTATGCACTCGGCACGAGCCAGGTGGCCCAAGGCCGGCAGCAGCCCGCCACAGCCGTGTCCGTCTAAACAGCCCCGCTCAACCCCGCACGGACACCTTGCGGATTAGAAGAGGAACCATGACCCAGATATTCGATGATCCCGCCAACTTCGCGGACGAGGCCCTTGACGGCTTTGTGGCCGCAAACCGGCAGTATGTTTCCCGCGTGGACGGCGGCGTGGTCCGCGCAACGGCCAGCCCCCGGGGACAGGTAGCCGTTGTGGTCGGCGGCGGCTCCGGCCATTATCCGGCCTTCGCCGGGCTGGTCGGGGCCGGACTGGCCGCCGGCTCGGCCTGCGGCAACATGTTCGCCTCCCCGGCGGCCGGGCAGGTCTACCGAGTGGCCAAGACGGCCCACAACGGCGGCGGCGTCCTGCTCAGCTATGGCAACTATGCCGGCGACGTCCTGCACTTCGGCCAGGCCCAGGTGCGCCTGAACGCCGAAGGAATTGAGACGCGCACGGTCCTGGTCACCGATGACATCGCCAGCGCCCCGGCGGACCAGCTGAAAAAGCGCCGCGGCATTGCCGGGGACCTGACCGTGTTCAAGATTGCCGGCGCCGCCGCGGAGGAGGGCTTGGACCTGGACGAGGTGGAACGCCTCGCCATATTGGCCAACGCCCGGACCCGCTCCCTCGGCGTCGCCTTTGACGGCTGCACGCTGCCCGGAGCCCCCGAGCCCCTCTTCCACGTCCCGACCGGCCTCATGGCACTGGGGCTGGGCATCCACGGCGAACCCGGCATTTCCGAACACCCGATGCCTACGGCATCCGAGCTCGCCGAGCTGCTCGTGTCACGGCTGTTGGAAGACCGGCCCGAGAACCCCGGGACCCGCGTGGTGCCCATTGTCAACGGCCTGGGCACCGTCAAGTACGACGAGCTGTTCCTGCTCTTTGGCAAGGTGGAAAAGCTGCTCACCGCCGCCGGACTGACCGTGGTGGAGCCAGAATGCGGTGAACTGGTCACCAGCCTGGACATGTCCGGGCTGTCCCTGACGCTGCTGTGGCTCGATGACGAACTCGAACGCCTGTGGGCCGCTCCGGCGGACACGCCTGCCTTTCGGAAGGGCGCCGTGGCGCAGCGCGCCCGCCGTGAAGTCAACGCGGCTGCCGACAGGCTGGACACGGACAGCGAACGGCCCACGGCAGCCGCTGCCGCGCTGGGCAGGCACGCAGTGTCTGCCATCGCGGCGGTGCGGGACGTCGTCGTCGAACACGAGCAGGAACTGGGCCGGCTGGACGCGATTGCCGGCGACGGCGACCACGGCATCGGCATGCGCCGGGGCGTGGAGGCGGCCGTTACGGCGGCGAGGGCCACTGAAGCAGCCGACGGCGGGGCCTCAGTTCGCCGCATCCTCGCCGCGGCGGGGGAGGCCTGGAGCGAAAAGGCCGGCGGGACCTCCGGTGCCCTGTGGGGCACGGCCGTGATCGCGGCCGGCGCGGCCTTGGGCAACAGGGAGAGCTACACGGGACAGGACGCGGCGGGCGCCGTCGAAGCGTTTGCCTCCGCCATCACCGAGCTGGGCAAGGCTGAGCTCGGAGACAAGACCATGGTGGATGCGCTGCTGCCGTTCCGGGACGCGTTCACGGCCGCAATTTCCGACGGCGCACCGTTGGACCGGGCGCTTGCAGTGGCCGCGGCCGCAGCCGGCGCAGCTGCGGACGAAACCGCCGGATTGCGGCCCCTGAAGGGCCGGGCCCGGCCGCTCGCCGAGAAAAGCCTGGGCCACCCGGACCCGGGGGCGGTGTCGTTCGGCCTCATCGTCGAACGGCTGGGCCGCCACGTTGATGCAGAATTCATCGGACAAGGAGCCAAGGCATGATGCAGGACAAGCCAGGATTTCGCATAGTGGTCGGCAACGACTCCGCCGGTGTGGAGTACAAAGACGCGCTCAAGGCGCTGCTGGAAGGGGACCCCCGGGTTGCCACCGTCATTGACATCGGCGTGGGGCCCGACGATTCCCGGGCCTACCCGCATGTGGCCGTCGATGGGGCGCGAATGGTGGCCGGAGGCGACGCCGACCGCGCGCTGCTGATCTGCGGCACCGGGCTCGGGGTGGCCATCGCGGCCAACAAGGTGCCCGGCATCCGTGCCGTCACCGCCCATGACAGCTATTCGGTGGAACGCTCGGTGCTCAGCAACAACGCCCAGGTACTCACCATGGGCCAGCGCGTCATCGGCCTGGAACTGGCCAAGAAGCTGGTCACCGAGTGGCTTGCCTATACCTTTGATGAAAACTCCGCCTCGGCCGAAAAGGTCGACGCGATCTGCTCCTATGAACCCGACTACACGAAGGCTTCCTGAACCATGACTGCAACTGACACCACCGCCCAGAAGAAGTTCGCCGTTGTCGGCTCCGGCTACATGGGCGGCGGAATTGCCCAGGTCCTGGCCCTCGGCGGCGCCCGCGTGGCCCTGGCCGACGTCTCGGCCGAGGTCGCGCAGAACAACTACGACCGCCTGCTCACCGAATCGGACCAGTTCGTGGCCGACGGGCTTTTCCCGGCCGGCTCCACCGAGATCCTGCGCGAGAACCTGTGGGCCGCGAAGGACATCGAGGAAGCAGTTGCCGACGCCGAATTCATCGAGGAGGCCGTCCCCGAAGTCCTGGCCATCAAGCATGAGACGCTGGCCCGGATCAGCGCCGCCGCCCGCCCGGATGCCCTGATCGGATCCAACACATCCACCATTTCCATCGCCGACCTGGCCGGGCCGGTTGCGAACCCGGAACGCTTCCTCGGCGTCCACTTCTCCAACCCCTCCCCGTTCATCCCCGGCGTCGAGGTCATCCCGCACGCCGGCACGTCGGCGGCCACCGTGGGCACCATCCGGGAACTGGTCCACTCCTCCGGGAAGCAGACTGCCGTGGTGAAGGACGTTACCGGCTTTGTGCTCAACCGCCTGCAGTACGCGCTGTTCCACGAAGCCGCGCAGCTTGTGGAGCAGGACATCGCCACGGCCGAGGACATCGACACGCTGGTCCGCACCACCTTCGGCTTCCGGCTGCCCTTCTTTGGCCCGTTTGCCATCGCGGACATGGCCGGGCTGGATGTCTACAATTTCTGCTACCAGTCGCTGCAGACCGGATTCCCGGAGCGCTTTGCCACGCCCAAGATCCTCACCGAGCTGGTCGACGCCGGAAAGCTGGGCACCAAGACGGGCGCTGGCTTCCTCAACGTCCCCGCCGAGCGGACACCGGCGCTGATTGCCTACCGCAACAAGGCCTACGTGGCCATGCAGCAGCTCCTCGAGGACCTCGGCCCCGCGCCCATCAACTAATTCGTTCCCCACCACTGACCACCAGGAGACATCCATGTCCGAAACCACCGCAGCCTTCCCCGCTGAACGCACCGCCATCGTCACCGGAGCCGTGTCCGAACGCGGCATCGGCCGCGCCACGGCCAACTACCTGGCCGAGCGGGGCTGGAGCATCGGCGTCGTCGACCTTGACGACGCCGCCTGCAAGGCCGTCGCCGCCGAGCTGACAGCCACCTACGGGGTCAAGGCCCACGGCGTCGGCGCCAACATCTCAGATGAGTCCTCGGTCCGGGCCGCCATCGATGAGATCGAGGCTGCGCTTCCGCAGGTGGTGGCCCTGGCAAACATTGCCGGCGTCAGCTCGCCCGTCGCATACCTGGAACTGGAGCCGGCCGAATGGGACCGGGTCCTGGGCATCAACCTCAACGGCGTCCACTACGCGACCCGCCGGGTTGCCGAGTCCATGGTCAAGAACCGGATGGGACGGATTGTGAACATCTCTTCCGTCTCGGCCCAGCGCGGCGGCGGAACGTTCTCCAAGACGCCGTACTCCGTGGCGAAGGCCGGCGTGATCGGCCTGACCCGCGCCACCGCCCGCGAGCTGGGTCCGTTCGACATCACCGTCAACTGCGTCTCGCCCGGCCCCATCGACACCGACATCATGGGCGGCACCCTCACCCAGGAACGCAAGGACGACATGGTCAAGGACCTGGTGGTCAACCGTGTCGGCAACACCCGCGACATCGCCGCAGCCATCCACTACTTCATCGGCGAGGACTCCGGATACGTCTCGGGCCAGACGTTGAACGTGGATGGCGGGCTCTACATGCACTAAAAGGGAGGCCTTTCCAGTGCCCATCTTTGTCGGCACATCATGCGCAATGCCGGTGGCGGGTCTGCCGGGTAGTTCCTTTAGCACCACCGACGGTGCAATCGATTTTGAATCTACACACAAGGAAGTGTCATGAGTCAGTCAACGGAAAGCGTCAGGGACAGGCAGCGCAGCAAGGACCACAAGAAGGTCAAGAACCTTCGATATTTGGTCCTCGGCTGGCTGCTGGTCGCGGGGCTGCTGAACTACCTGGACCGGTCCGCCGTTTCGATCGCGGCGCCGGAGATGATCAAACAACTGGGCCTGACCAAGACGGACATCGGCCTGCTGGGAACCGTGTTTTCCTGGACCTACGCCTTTTTCCAGCTCCCGGCCGGTTACCTCATTGACAAGTTCGGCCCGAAGAAGATGTATTTCATCGCGGTGGCAGTCTGGAGCGTAGCCAGCTCATTGATGGCCTTCGGGCACTCGATGGTGCATTTTGTGGCGTTCAGGGTCCTGCTGGGCATAGGGGAGTCTCCGAATTCGCCCAACAGCTCGAAGATCACCACCCAGTGGTTTCCGCGCGAAGAACGCGGCCAGGCAAGTGGGATCTGGGACAGCGGCTCCAAATGGGGCTCGGCCGTTGCCCCGCCAGTCCTGACGCTGCTGATGCTCGCTTTCGGGTGGCGCGGAATGTTTATTGTCATTGGCATTTTGGGCCTTATCGTGGCCATCGCGTTCTATATGTTCTACAAGGCGCCGGAAGAAGCCAAGAACCTTTCCGAGGAGGAGTACCGGCACATCCTGGCCGGGCGCGATAAAACTGATGTCCCGGCAGCAGACATTCCCTGGCTGTCGTTCTTCAAGTACCGCCAGACCTGGGGCATGATGCTGGGATTCTTCACATCGATCTGGATCTGGAACATCTTCATCACCTTCCTCCCGCTCTTTCTGCAGGACACACTCGGGGTGTCGATCGGAAAAACCGGCTGGGTCGCGGCAATCCCCTACCTCGCGGCGGCAATAGCAGGAATCTACGGCGGACGTATCACTCTTATGCTGGTTCGCCGCGGCGGAAAGTCCGCAATGGGGTCCAAGCGGCTGGTACTGGTCGTCGCCGCAGTCCTCACCGGAATCCTGCTGGTCATCGTTCCGTTCATGCACTCGCTCACCGGGGCCATTGTTGTCCTGTGCCTGGCACTTGGGCTCATTGCCATCATCCAGTCCCAGTCATGGGCACTGACCAGCGACATCGTCCCGGACACCCACGCCGCACGCTTTGGCTCAATCATGAACTTCGGCGGCTACTTCGGTGGCGCACTCGCGCCGGTCATCACCGGAATCGTCGTCGACAGGACCGGCTCCTATACGCCGTCGTTTATCCTGGCGGGCATTATCGCGGCTCTCGGCGCGCTGTTCTTCGGGCTGATGGTCTCCAAGCCCATCGATGTGACGGAGCAGGCAACGGCATGAGATTCACTCTGGCTTGGGCCCTGACACACAAGGAGAATGAACGTTGAGTTCCCAAGACCGCTACGTCGTCGGGCTGACCCGCGACGGGGCACATCCGGACGGATCAACCATCTTCGGTGATGTGGGCCTGGAAAGATTGGACCAGGCCGGCATCTCCTGGCGGCTGATGCCGGACGTGCCCCATGGTCCTGTCAATGCAGAAGCGCTGGCAGGGCTCGACGCAGTACTGTCATTCGGACACATGCCTTTCAATGCAGAGCTGGTGCGCCATGCTCCTCGGCTCAAGCATGTGGCGCGCTTCGGCGCCGGCTACGACGGTATTGATCCGCAGGGACTGGCCGCCGAGGGAGTGATTGTCACGACCACGCCCGCCGAGGTCCGCAAACCACTCGCACTCAGCGGGCTGACGCTCATACTAGCTGCCGCCCACCGCCTGGTCGAAAACCACCGAGTGACCGCGAACGGGCTCTGGGAGACCGGTCGCGGCGGGCACCGGGGGCAGGGCATTGATGGGCGGACCGTCGGCATTATCGGCTTTGGGAGCGTCGGCACACAGCTTGCGGAATACCTGCGGCACCTGGGAGTTGTGGTCATCACCACCGACCGCAACTCCAGCCGGGCCGCCGAACACGGCATCGCGGGCTTTCCGCTCCTGGAACTTGCCAGCCGCTCTGACTTCGTTGTGGTTACGGCCGCACTGACCAGCGAGACCCGGGGAATGGTGGACGCGGACTTTTTCGCTGCCATGAAGCGCACCGGCCACTTCGTCAACATTGCCAGGGGCGGCCTGGTGGATCAGGCCGCTCTGACCCGGGCCCTGGTCGACGGCACGATTGCAGGAGCGGCCCTCGACGTGTTCGACCCGGAACCACCGTCCAAGGGTGATCCGCTGTTCGCACTCGACAACGTCATCCTCTCGCCGCACGCCCTATGCTGGACGGCCGACTTCACTCGCGATGTCTCTGCCAGTGTCATCGCGTCCGTGATCCAGGCGTCCCACGGCAACGTCCCCGATGCGGCGTTGAGCCGCGGACTGGTGAACGCTTCCACTTGGCGCGGAGCATCACTGAAACTCGCCGACGCGCAACACGCGTGACTCGTCGCTCAATCGTCCACCTGCCCGGCGCCCACTGCCGCCGACTAAGGAGCAACCCATGGAACCACAAACCCCCGGTGCCTGGAGCACCGCCCGCAAGCTGTACCTGCTGGTCGGCATCATCGCCTGCGTCGGCGCCGTCCTTCTCATGGCCTTCCCGCGCTGACACGCAACCCGAATCCCAAGCTCTGACCAAAGCATCACCGTTCAATGAGGAGTCTGCATGACTAACCTGACCAGTACCAGTAAGGAGCTGTTGGAATCCCCGGCGTTGAAATCGGCCGTCCACAAGGCCACTTTCCGCCTGATGCCAATGCTCGTCATTCTCTACGTGGTTGCCTTCCTGGACCGCACCAATGTCGGCTTTGCCGAGGCTGCCCTCCAAACCGACAAGGGAGTCTCCGCAGGCGCCTACGCGCTGGGCGCCGGAATCTTCTTCATCGGCTACGCGATCTTTGAAATCCCCAGCAACCTGATGCTCAAGAAGGTGGGCGCCAAGATATGGCTGGCCCGCATCGGCATCACCTGGGGCATCGTCGCGGCCAGCTTCGCCTTTGTCCAGGGCGAGAATTCCTTCGTTGCCCTGCGCTTCCTGCTCGGCGTCACGGAAGCCGGGCTCTTCCCCGGCATCATCATGTACCTGGCCGAATGGTTCCCCAACAAGCACCGCGTGAAGATGTTCGCCATCTTCTACCTGGCCCAGCCCTTCTCCCAGCTCATCGGCTCCCCGATGTCCGGCGGACTGATCAACATCGGTGACAAGGTTCCCGGCGTGCACGGCTGGCAGGTCATGTTCTTCATCGAGGGCCTGCTCGCAGTCATTGCTGGCGTCGCGGCGTTCTTCCTGCTGATCAACGGCCCGTCCAAGGCAAAGTTCCTCTCCCAGGAGGAAAAGGACGCATTGACGGCGGCCATGGCCCAGGAGGACGCGCTCCGGAAGGAATCCGGTCCGTCCGGCGTCTTCGCTGCGATGGCCAACGGCAAGGTCTGGTACTTCACCATCATTTACTTCTGCCTGCAGATCGCCGTGTACGGCGTCACGTTCTACCTGCCGCAGCAGGTGGCCCAGCTGACCGGCCAAAAGGTCGGGTTCACCGTCGGGCTGCTGGCAGCCGTGCCGTGGTTCTTCGGCATGTTTGCCTGCTACTTCATCGGCAAGTACGCCTCCACCATCATCCGCCGCCGCGTCCTGGGCACCTGGCTGTTCGTCTCCACGGGCCTGTGCATCTTCGGCTCCGCATGGGCAGGCGCCAACGGGCTCCCGGCACTCGGCATCATCTTCATCACCCTGGCCGTGTGCAGCTTCCTGTCCATCGGCCCCATTGCCTGGTCCTACCCGACGGCGTTCCTCACCGGCACCGCCGCTGCCGCGGGCATCGGGCTGATCAACTCCCTCGGAAACCTGGGCGGATTCGTCGCACCGATCCTTCGCACCAGCATCAACGAAACGTTCTCCTCCGCATCCGGTGCCATGGGCATCTACGCCCTCGGCGTGCTGCCGTTCGTGGCAGCCCTCATGATGTGGGGCACCCGCCGGTTCAAGAACAAGGCCGACGAGTTGCTGGACAGCTGACGGAACGGAACACTGCACCACATGACACACACTGGATCGACCACGTATGTGGGCGTCAGCACCAAAATGTACCTGGGCTATCAGGACAGCCTGCGGTGGTTGGAAGAAGTGCGTGCCGAACTGGACGCCCGCCCGGCACTTGCTGCCGGGCGGGTTGTCCCGTTCATCATCCCGTCCTTTCCTGTGCTGCCCGCGGCCGCGGAGATCATGTCCGGGTCCGCGGCGGTGCTGGGGGCCCAGAACTGCAGCCCGGCGCCCGGCCCCTGGACGGGCGAGATCTCCGCAGCCATGCTCGCGGAACTCGGCGTGGGGATGGTGGAGCTCGGCCATGCCGAGCGTCGCCGGCATTTTGGCGAGGACGACGGCGTGGTCGCGGCGAAGGTGGCCCAGTCCCGTTCCGCCGGGCTCACCGCGCTGCTTTGCGTGGGGGAGGAGCGCCGCGGCACGGCCTCGGAGGCGGCGGAACACGTGGTTGGCCAGCTTGAGGCGGCCCTGTCAGGCAACTGGGACGGCATCGAACGCACGCTGGTGGCCTACGAGCCCGTCTGGGCCATCGGCGCGGCCGAGCCCGCCAACGCGGGGTACGTCACCGCCGTCGTCCGTGAGATCAGGCGGCGGCTGGAGCCGCACGGCGCGGGGGAGCTGCCGATCATCTACGGCGGTTCGGCGAAGCCGGGCCTGCTGCCGCAGCTGAACGGAGTCTCGGGGCTCTTTTTGGGCCGGTTCGCCCACGAGGCCGCGAACTTTGGCCGCGTCCTGGACGAGGCGCTGGCTCGTCAGTGAATTGACGCTCCCGGGCAGCCTGTCGGGCCGTTTCAATCCGGGCGGCGTCAGCCGGCGTGCCTGCGCGTGGGGGCGACGACCTTGATCACGGCGGAGTCGTCGGCGGCGGCCAGTCCCTGCGCCTGGCCCAGCAGGTAAAGCTGCTCGGCAGCGGCGGCAACGGGTGCGGCCAGGCCAGCAGCACGCGCCGCCTTGCCCACGATCCCCATATCCTTGACGAAGATGTCCAAGCGGCTAAGGACGTCGGCGCCGCTGGTGGTGTAGGCCTCGAGGATGCGGGGGCCGCGGTTGGAGAGCATGAACGAGCCAGCCGCCCCCGCCTCGAGGGCTGACAGGGTCTTGGCCTGGTCGAGTCCCAGGGCGTCGGCCAGGGCCAGGGCTTCGGCGGCGGCGGCAATGTGGACGCCGCACAGCAGCTGGTTCACGGTCTTGAGGGCCTGGCCGTCGCCTGGCTTGTCACCCACGACCGAGAGGGTGGAGGCCAGCAGGTCAAGGACGGGGGCCGCCTGTTCCCGCGCGGAAGGGGTGGCTCCCACCACGATCAGCAGGTCGCCTTCGCCGGCCCGGACGGGGCCGCCGGACAGTGGCGCATCCACGAGTTCGACGCCGTATTCGGCCAGCCGCTCCACCGTTGCCGGAATGGCCTCGGTGCCTACCGTGCTGGTGAGGATGACCACCGATCCTTGGTTCAGGACGCGGGCCACGCCGCTTTCCCCGAAGAGCACCTCGGTGAGCTGTTGGCCGTTTCGCACGGCCAGCAGGATGGCGTCGGCGCCCTTCGCCGCCGCTTGAGCGGAGTTGAAGGTGGTGATTCCGGCTTCTGCAGCCAGCTTCAGCCGGGGCTCGGCGATGTCGAAGCCGTGGACGGTCAGCTGTGACGCCAGGCGCGTCGCCATGGGCAGTCCCATGGCACCGAGTCCTAGGACGGTGACGGTGTATTTGGTGGTCATGGTGGTCTCCTTCAGGGCACTGGGGTAAGTCGTTTAGAACGTGCCGCTGAGCTTGCGGGTGACGTCGGCCAGCGACTGGTCGTCGCCCACATTGCCGGCAAAGACGACGTACGGGATGCCCTTGGCCGGCCCGTCCACCGGCTCCCACAGGGACACAATCCCGGGGAGCATGGGGCCGCGCACCATGGCGTGGCGGATTTCCAGTCCATGCGCGGCCACGTCAGAGGAAGTGATTCCACCCTTGGCGATGACGAAGCGCGGGGGCGCGGTCTTGAGGACCCTGTTGACCACCTCGACAACGGCAGCCGAGACGGTGCGGGCAATTTTCAGGCTGGCTGCGGGGTCGTCGGTCTTGATGAGCAGGCGGCTGGTATGGACGATGACGTCGCCCGTCGCCAGGGCCGCGGCGATCTCAGCGACGACGTCGGAGATGTGGGTGCGGCCGTCGTCGGCCAGCAGCACTTCCACGTCGATCGCGACGATGCACGCCGAGCGGTGCGCTTCCGTGAGGGCCTTGAGCTGGCGGGTGGTGACGCCGACGTGTGAGCCGACCACGATCAGTCCGCCGCGGGAGGGACCGGTGTGGGTTCGATCCTCGGGGAAGATGTCCGCGGACTCGAGCGGTTCGCGGATTTCCTGGCCGATCCGCGCGCGCACAAACGGCGGTCCCACACGGTAGACCAGGGTCTTTCCTCGACGCTCGGACTCTTCCAAGCCCAGGGCGAGTATGCGCAGGTCGTTTTCGGTGGCGGCGTCCACCACGATGGGCGTGGAACCGGTGGCGCCGTCGAGGGCGTCTGCGATGGCCGTCGCGCCGGCTTCCGGCGTGCCGCGGCGGATCAGCTGGAGGTCCACGGTGATGACCCTGGAGGCGGGCACGCGGCCGCCGGACTTCTCCTCCACGTAGTCCGCCAGCGACGAATGGGTGAAGCCGAAGCTGGCGTCCCGGGCGAACTCGGTCTCGGCCACCGGAATGAGCGTTCCGTCGCCGCCGCGGGCGTAGTGGATGCCGCCCACGGTGATGCGGCCGGCGTCGGGGAAGGCCGGGACGATGACCACCCCGTCCACTATCTCACCGGCCTCCGCGGCCAGCGTTGCCGCAATGGTGTCCGGCTCCAGGGGGAAGTGTCCGCGGAGGGTGGAGTCACTGCGGCTGACGAATCCCACAGAAATGCCGGCGGTGCGGGCTGCGGCGAGGGCGTTGACCACAACATCCCGGTTGCGGGCCTCCGCCTCGGCTGGTTCCAAGCTGCGGGTGTTGGTCAGGACGTAGACGGCCCTGGCCGCCACGCCGTCGATCCGGTGCCCGAAAACCCAGTCGAAGTCCGACACTTCCCAGCGGGTCAGGACGGGGAGGTCGGACACGGACTGCGTTCCGGTGGGGTCGTCGTCGAGGACAATGAGCACCCGGTTCGAGGCGGCGACCTGGGCGGCCACCAGGCCGGCGGGCACAGCGACCTCGGCGGGGTAGTCGGGCAGAAGCTTGGATTCCACGGTCATTTCTTCACGCCTCTTCTTGGGACTCGCTTTTGTAAGATGTCTGACATATAATATTTGACTGTTATTGTGGCACAAGGATCACGGGGTGTGCAAGCGGAAGGCATTCATGGCTTGAAGGCTCCTAAACTGGAGCAACATGAAGGCGGAGGGGGGAGACATGGCGCGCAAGTCGCTGACCGAAGTGGTGGCGGACGACCTGCTGGACCGGATTGTTGCCGGCGAGTTCCCTCCCGATGCACTCGTTCCTGGTGAGCTGGAACTGAGTTCCCAGCATGAAGTGAGCCGCATGACGGTCCGCGAGGCGATGAAGACCCTTGAGGCCCAGCGCATCCTCCGGGTGGAGCGCGGCCGGGGCACGTTCGTTAACCCATTGCGCAGCTGGGGCTCACTGCATGCGGTGCTCCGCGCCGTCTCCGAGGGCGAGGACGACGACGCCGTGGCCATCCAACTCATCGAGCTGCGGCGCATGCTCGAGACGGGCGCGTGCGAACTGGCGGCCACCCGCATCTCCGAGACGGACCTTGACCTGCTGGCCGACCAGGTCGAGCGGATGCGGGCGGCCCACACGGCCAAAGACGTGACCGCCTTCGTGGAATCGGACCTGGCCTTTCACGACATCATCCTGCACGCCTCGGGCAACATATTTGTGGCAGTCCTGTTCGAGCCGCTGCATCGCATCCTGGAAAGCCGCCGCGCGGAAACGTCCCGGGTCCCAGAGATCCAGGCGAACGCGATTGCCATGCACGAGGCCATCCTCGAAGCGCTCGCAGCGCGGGAACCCGAGCCGGCCCGGGTGGCCATGGACAACCACATGACCCAGACCCGGGAGGACCTGCAGAAATACGTGCTCCGGGCCCCTAAATCGTGATCCGCTGCGCCCCAACCACCTTCACGATGAAGATGTGAAATTCCTGCAGCCAGCTGCGCAGGAACTCCGCCGTGCCCGGCACGGAGACGTTGCCGTCGTTGTCAATGAGCCCATCGGTGAAGTGGATGTAGCACTCCGGGTTGGCCAGTTCCGGGGAGTTGACGAAGGACAGGATGGAGCGCAGGTGCTGCTGCGCCACGGCCGTGCTGATCAGCCCGGGCGACGCCCCCGTCACCGCCGAGGGCTTCTTCGCAAACGAGTTGGTGCCCCAGGGACGGGACCCCCAGTCGATGGCATTCTTCAGCACGCCGGGCACGCTTCGGTTGTACTCCGGCGTCACGAACAGCAGGGCATCCACGGCGGCCACGGCGTCCTTGAAGGCGCGCCCGGCCAGCGGGTAGTCGGCGTCGTAGTCGCGGCTTTACAGGGGCAGGTCGCCGATGGGGATCTCCACCAGCTCAAGTTCCGGCGGCGCCAGTTTTTTCAGGGCCCGCGCCAGTTTGCGGTTGATGGAATTGGAGGCCAGGCTGCCAACAAAAACGCCGACCTTGTAGCTCATGTTCTCTCTCCTTGTCCGTCGGAAATGGGTGGCCGGTCCCACTGTATGCCCGCGTCCAATTAGGCGTCCACGGCCCGCCATCCGTGCATGAAGGCACGACGCCGGGTGCCCGGCCGGGGCGGCAGCACTGCCTGCCACTGGCGCTGGGAGCGCGCTGGTGGTGGACTGGGCACATGGCTGGAAGCGTGCACCCGGGCAAGTCCTCGGACGCGGCCGGGCCACCGGAGGGTCGGCATCCGGGCGGCTCAGGCGCTGCCCGGAATCCCAGGCGTGGGCCGGGTGCGGCCTCGACGGGCGGCCAGCCGGGCGGGCAGCCGGGGGCGACGCAGGCGGGCGGACCGGGCGGCCGGCCGGGCGTGACGCCGGCCCGCGCTTCACGGCCCGCGTCCGGCGCGGATGCCCGACCGTCCCTGTGGCTGTCGGTTCCTTGGGTGGTGATCCTATTCATCACCGGCGTGTTCCACCTGTACCGCGGGGTGCCCGTGGACGCGCTGGTCTTCTTGTCCGTGGGTGCGGCCCTGGCCATCGACACCGCCGTGCGGCACGCCGCGCGTGCCGGTCGGCACAAGCCGGCCGCGCATGAAGAGGGGGAGCACAAGCCGGCGGATCGTGCCGAGGCCGAGGGGGAGCGGACGGATGCTGTGCGGACGGGTTCGTCGGCGGAACTCCCGGCACCCGTCCCGGCACGCCCCCCGGCCGCGGTCCCGGCCCAGGTTGTGCGCGCTCCGCGTGCGGTGCCGCGCTGGTTTTGGGCCGCCGTTGCCGCCGCTGTCGGCGCACTGTCCCTGGCCGTGGTGGTCCTCGCGCCCGCGAGCAGCACGGGGATTCCGGCCGTCGTGGGTCTGGTGGGGGCTGCCATGCTGCTCGTCGCCTGGCCCAACCCTCCCCGCCCGCCCGGGCGCCCCGCACCCCGGGTGAGGCGGGCCGCGTACTGGTGGGCCGGCGTCGTACTTTTCCTGTGCATTTGGGAGCTGGGCACGTATTTCATCGACAGGTTTTCCCCGGGCGGGGAAGCCGTGTTTCCGCCGCTGACCGACCTGCTGCAGCCCCTGTTCGACAGTGATTCGAGCCGATGGTTCATGACGGCTTTGTGGCTGGTGGCGTGCGGAACGCTGCTGCGGGTGGTGCGGCGCCCGTGATCCATGTGATGGTGGTGGCCGGGTATGCGCTGGTTCCGGTGGCGGGCATTGCGCTGGTTGTGGTCACGCACGTGCGGCCGGCAGCGCTCGCCGGCCTGGGTGAACTGCTGGGCCGTGTGTTTGTGACGCGGGCCGCCCGGATCACCCTGTTGCTGTTTGTGTGGTGGCTTGGCTGGCATTTCCTCGTGGGGTGACCCGTGGCGCGCGGAAAGCCCATATGGGCTGAAACTGCCCCATCGAGGGATGGGATTAGCCTGCACGTGTGACGGGTGGCACGATTGACTCATGCACGATTTTTGGCAGTTCGCCGGCAGTTACTGGTGGTTGGCGTTTCCGTTGGCGGGAATCATCGGCGGCTGGGGTCGCGGCCTCTCCAAGGCGTCGGAGCGGCGGCACCGGCGCCGGGTCGAATTGTACAAGCTCCGGCACCCTGAGGCCGCGGGGCTGCCGCCGGTCCCGCAAACCTCCCTCGCCAAGGATCCCGATGCCTTTACCGAGGGCGACGTCGCCAAGCTGATGGAGGCGCACGACGCTGTCAACCGCCGTTGGCTCGACTACGAGCTCGACGTCGGCAAGCTCATCGACTTCCCCATGATGACCGACGTCCGCCAGCCGCTCACCGTGGCCTTCCTGCGCGCTAAGCGCGACGCCGACGCGTTGCGTCCCGTGGCCGCCGCCGAGGTCACGTCCAAGTCCCGCTGGGATGACTACCGCAATGCCGTCAACGCCTATGACGTGGCGTTCGACGTGGCGGAAAAGGAGGCCCGGCGTGTGAAGGACACGTCCTTCAGCGAGCCGGAGCGCCAACGCCTGGGCACGGCCCGCAAGCTGGTCAACATCGCCGAAAATGAGGCCGCCAGCCCGGCCGAGCGTCAGTCGGCCTTCAGGCGGGCCCGCAAGGAACTGGACGGCATCATCGTGCTGCCGGACGTGACGCTGGCGGCGCTCGAGCAAAAAGTGGCGAGGATGATCAACCGCTCAAGCTAGCGCCGCCGCACGCCCCGCGGAAGGGGCGCCGCGGATGGGGTTGCGGCTGAAACCGGGCCCGCGGCGGTATGCTGAAGCAACTTTCTAAGGACGGGCCATGGCACGCACAATCGTAATCACCGGCGCCAGCGACGGCATCGGGGCAGCCGCCGCCAAGATGCTGGCGTACCCAGGGGACCAGCTGGTGGTGGTGGGCCGGTCGCCGCAGAAGACGAAGGCGATTGCGGACGGACTTGAGGCCGAGCCCTTCATCGCCGACTTCGCCGACCTGTCCCAGGTCCGCGAACTGGCGGCGGCATTGGCTGAACGGTATCCGCGCATTGACGTGCTGGCCAACAACGCCGGCGGAATCATGGCCGGGCGCGAGCTCACCGTGGACGGCCACGAAAAAACCTTTCAGGTGAACCATCTGGCCCCGTTCCTGCTCACCACGCTGCTGATAGACGGCCTGGTCGCGAGCCGGGCCACGGTCATCAACACCTCCAGCAATGCCAACCGGATCATGGCGAAATTCGACATTGACGACCTCGACGCCGAGAAGAAGTATTCCGCCAACTCCGCCTACGGCAACGCGAAGCTGGCGAACATCCTGTTCACCCGGGAGCTGCAGCGCCGGTACGGCGACCACGGCGTCTCCGCCGCGGCGTTCCACCCGGGCGTGGTGGCGAGCGGATTTTCGGCCGAATCCAACAAGATCAACAAGCTGGCGTACGGCGTCCTGGCGCGGCGGTTCATGATTTCGCCAGCGCAGGGGGCGGACACGCTGGTCTGGCTGGCCACCACCGTGCCCGGCCAGGACTGGACCCCGGGCGAGTACTACGCGAAGCGCAAGGTTGCCAAGGCGAACCCGCGGGCGTACCGCCCCGAACTGGCCGAGAGCCTCTGGGAGAAAAGCGCGGCGATGGTGGCCGTCTAGGCGCGCCCGCCGCTGTAGATCGCTGCCTCGAGCTGGCGCACCAGCCAGGGGCTGAACGCGAACGGTGCCGCGGCCACGGCGTCCTCCACGTCCACGATGTCCGCCCACGCCCAGTCGCAGACCTCGTCGGGATTCGGCGAGATGACGCCGTCGCCCGTGTAGGCCGCGGTGAAGACGGGGCAGATCTCGTTCTCCACGATGCCCGAGGGGTCCACGGCGCGGTATCGGAAATCCGGCAGGGCCGGCCGGACGTCGCTCACTTCGAGGTTAAGTTCGACGGCGGCGCGCCGCCTCACGGCGTCCTCAAACGTTTCGCCGGGGGCCGGGTGCCCGCAAAACGAGTTGGTCCAGACGCCCGGCCAAGCCTGTTTTGAGAGTGCCCGGCGGGTGAGCAGGGTGCGGCCGGCGGCGTCCACCAGGTGGCAGGAGAAGGCCAGATGCAGCGGCGTGTTGTCGCCATGAACCAGCGACTTGTCGGCCGTGCCGATCTCGGTGCCGTCGTCGTCCAGCAGCCGGACCAGCTCAAGGGGTGGGGACATGGCGGGCGCCTTTCAGTGGGTGCGGCTGGGACTGTCCAACCAGCTTATGGCTTGACGGCGTCGTGCGGCACAACCTCATGGAGCTCGAAGCCGCCCGACTTCAGCTTCCAGTAATGGAGCCGCAGGGCGGCCGCGGTGCCCTGCTCCACGTACAGCCGCATGCACACATCCTCGCCGCGCATGCGGGCCGGCGCATGCGCGCCCTCGTTTTCCCGCAGCACATGCGGTTTGCGGTTGCGCAGCGGCCCGGTCCGGTCGGCCACCAGGTCCACCACCGCCCGCAGGGCCTTGGACCGTTGCGGCGCCGGCAATACCGAAAGGGACGCCAGGAAGTACGGGCCCACGGTGTAGTCGCCCAATGGTTCGCCGGACTTGTCCACGGCCGGCACCGCCCGCGCCCACTCGTTGTACAGCTCAAAACGGAACTGCTCCACGGGGTCGCTGAACAGCGCGGGCAGGGCGCCTTCCGACTTGGAGGATACCGACCGCCTCAGTTTCTTGGCCCCCACCAGCTTGGCCTGCGTCCTGGACAGCTCCGCCTTTAAGGTCTCCAGCTGCCGGACGGCGTCGGCGCGGAGCCGGGCCTCGTCGTCGGCCTTGCGCCGCTCCGAATCGTACTTGTCCTGCCAGATCCGCGCGATCTTGTCGGTGGCGCCCCGCCTGGTGGTCTCGACCAGCAGCTCGGCTATCGCGTGCCGGGCCGCCTCCAGCTCCATCTGGGTGGACTTCAGCGCGCTCCGCCGCTCCGGAGGGGTCAGCGCGGGCTCCGCTTCCCGGGGTTCGACGCCGGACGCGTCCCCCACGTGGGCTTCTGCCGTGCCGCCGTCCCTGCCTCCGGGACACGCCGAGGTTGGTGATCCGGCCGCGCCGGGCGCGCCAAAGATGCTCGCATAGGGCCGGTCCGGGTCCAGCCAGGGAGGGCCGCCCGCGATCAGGGATGGGGCTGGGACCTGTGGGTCGTCGTCGTCCACGTCCAGCATGGAGAGCACCACGGCGCCGTTTTCGTACAGCACCCGCACGCGCACCACCTCGCCCTCGGTGAGCAGGTCCTCGGCGGCGTCGAGCTCGTTCGAGGAGATGCGCCCGATCCCGATCCGGAAGTCCGCGCCTGGCCACAGGGTCACCACCGCGTCGCCGGCTCCGGCCGACTTGACGCGCGCCAGGGCAACGTCGCCGGGCCGGTAGGCGGTGACGGGGGACCCCGGCCGCAGCAGCAGTCCGCGGATGTCCAGGGTGTGCGCGTCGGCGTCCAGAAGGCCGGTGACCTGCTGGCCGCGCGTGAGCAGCCAGTCCAGGGGAACGCCGGGCAGCAGGTCCTCGGCGCGGATGATGGCCTGCCGGCCGGTGGTGGCAAGCTTGACCAGCGCCCGGCTCCTGTCCTCGCCGGCGAAGCCGCTGACAGTGGCGGTGGCGGTGCTGGCAGCCGGCGTGGCAGTCGGCGTCGGGGACGCCGCTGGGCGGGTGACGACGGCGGCGTCGGTGGAGCGGACGCCGCCGGCGCGTGCTTCCGAGGCCAGGTCCTCGGTGAGCCGCGTCAGGTTCGTGAACCGGTGGACCAGCCGCGGTTCGGGCGTTGCCTGCGCCCAGGCAGGTCCCGCCGGATAAAACCGCGCGCCGGTGCCGTAGATTTCCAGGCCGTCCGGAAGCCCGTCCTGCAGGCGTCGTGTTTCAATGCCGTTTTCCAGCTCATACACGTCCGCCACGCCATCCAACAGCTGCGCGAGGGCGTCGGCGTCAATGCGCCTGGAACCGGAATCGGCCTTGTAGGAGACGACGACGGCTCCGAGGGTCCGCGATTCACTTGCCAGATGTTGTGCCAGCGTGGCACCGGGAAGGTGCTGGACGGCCGCGTGGACGGCGGGGGCTTCTGCGGCAGGGGCGGGACGGCTCTTGTGCCGCTTTCGCTGTGAAGGCATCCCGACTCCTCTCGCCGATGGCCACCGGACCGCCGTGCCAGCCACATTACCCCGGCAGGCCGCCATTACCCCGGCGGGCCGCGATTACCCGGCAGAGCGCGCGAGCACGCGGCGAGAGACGAAGTCGCACTGGAGCGGCCGATCGCGATCCGGCAGGCGCAGTCGGTTGAGGTTGGTCATTATCTCCAACCTCAACGGCTCCGTGGGAGCGTTGGGATGTTCTTCGGGAGTGCAGCCGGGTACCGCTTAGATGACCCTGCCCGGCGTGCCGAACGGTGAGTCAGGCGGCATGGGGGGCTCCGGCGCGCCGGGATGCGGCGGGTCCAGCGGATCGGGAGGGGTTGGCGGGTGAGTGGGTTCGGTGGGATCCGGCCGGTTCGGGTCGATCGGCTGCGTGGGGTCCGGGGGGATCGGGGGCTGCCCAGGCGCCGGCTGGCCGGGCACCGGCGGTTCGGGGTCCGGAATCGATGAAGTGCTCTGATCGTCCATGATTTCGCGTCCTTCCTCACTAGGCGGCCGCTGTGGCTGCTTCCAGTTGGCGGTGCGTCTGCGGCCTTCGTGTCTTCACCCTACGCGGGTCCCCTGCCCGGCGTAACCCCGGTCCGGAGCTGCTCCGCAGGGGCAGCGTCTCGGATGGCCTTTTCGTCGTCGGTGAGGCAGTCGTCGTTTTCAATGGGGGCATCATGGAATGACCGGAGCACAAATGACCGTGAAGGGTGCCGCAGCTTGGCCAGCGTCTTGCTTTCAATCTGGCGAATCCGTTCCCGCGTGACGCCATACACGAGGCCGATCTCTTCGAGCGTCTTTGGCTCGCCGTCCGTCAGGCCAAAGCGCATGGCCAGGACGCCGGCTTCCCGTTCAGACAGCGTGTCCAGGACTGCATGAATGGCCGAAGCGCGGCTTCGGACCGAAACGACGTCGCACGGCGACGGATCCGCCGGATCGTAAAGCTGCTCGCCCAGCGTTTCTGTGCCGCCCCGCCCGTCCGGAACCTCCACGTCGAGCGAGAACACATACTGCGAAAGGCGCAGGATCTTGCGCACCCCAACAACGTCCGTGCCCAGTTCGGCCGCCAGTTCCACAGTGGTGGGGTCGCGGTCCAGTCGCACGGCCAGCTCGGCGGAGGCTGCCTGCAGCTTGTTGACCTCGTCCACAAAGTGGACGGGCAGCCGGATGGTCCGCGCCTGGTCCGCCAGTGCCCTCATGGTTGCCTGCCTGATCCACCATGTGGCGTAGGTGGAGAACTTGAAGCCCTTCGTGTAGTCAAACTTCTGGACGGCGCGCAGCAGGCCCTGGTTCCCCTCCGCGATGAGGTCGATGAAATCCATCCCCTGCCCCTGGTGCCTCTTGGCGATCGACACCACCAGCCTGAGGTTGCAGTTGAGGAACGTCTCCATCGCCGCCCGCCCCGCCCGCGACACGGCCTCATGTTCGCGCAGCTCACGGCGGGAAGCGACGAGCCGGGCGGCGATCTTGTGCTCGGCCAGCAGACCGGCTTCAATCTCTTGCGCCAGGTCCACCTCCTCGGCGGCGGTGAGCAGCGGGAAGCTGCCGATCCGCTTGAGGTAGTCCGTGACAATGTCGCCGGTGAGCCCGTCGAAAGGGGAGAGAACCTCGCAGGGTTCCCCGTCGTCGTCGTACTCCGGGAGGCCAAAAAGCGGTTCAGCCGGGACGGACGACGCCGGACCATCAGGCCCGCGCGTTTCGCCCGCAGCGGTTCGACCCACCAAGGCGCCGCCCGCCAAGGCGACGTGAGAGTTTGGGTACCGGAGGAAGTCTTCGATGGCGGCAATGTCCGTGGCGATGTCGAAGCTGGCGTGTCGGCGGGCAAAGGGGAGCACCCGGCCCAGGAATTCCTCGCCCTGGACGGCAGGATCCTCCACGGTCCCCTTGGCGTACAGGACCACCAGCCGCCCGGCCCGGCCGTCCGCCTTCCTGCGGATCACCCGGCCCAGGCGCTGCACCAGCTGCCGCTGGCTCCGGTTGGCCGCGACGATGATGCCCAGATCCGCCTCGGGGACGTCCACGCCCTCGTCCAGGATCCGCGGCGCCGCCAGCACCTGGGCGTCGCGCGTGGCGAAGCCGGCGAGCCCCTGCCGGCGTTCGCTGGAACTCATCCCGCTGTAGATGGCGTTGGCGGTGCAGCCCAGGGCGCGGAAGATGCCCTGCGCGGATCTGGCAGAGGCCTGCGTCTGGGTGAAAATCAGCGTCCCGCCTGAGGAAGACACGGCGTTTCGAAGAGCCGCCAGCGCCCAGCCCTTGGTCCGTGTTTCGGCCAGCAGTGAAAGCCGGGAGGACATCGCCTTCATGTATTTGCGGGCCAGGCCGGATTCCGCAGTCAGGGAGACGGAGCTGGCCAGGGCGGCAACGGCGGCGATGAACGCCGGAAACGGCGAACACGCCACCCCGGCGTATTGCTTCAGGTAGCGGGCCGCATCGGCCATGGTCACGGACAGCTCGTCGTACCGCGCGCGTTCGGCCGCGGTCAACTCCACCCCGACCAGGGCAATGTCGAAGGGGGCGATCACGCCGTCCCGCAGCGCGCGGTCGTACCAGAGGGTGAAGACCACGCCGCCGAAGTACGGTGACAGTGTTTCCACATGGCCGCCGTCGTTCCTTTCATACGTGGCCGTCAGGCCAAGGCGCCAGTTGTAGCCGTGGCCCAGTGCGGCCGAGAAAAGAGGAGCGGCGTAGCGGTGGCATTCGTCGGCGATGAGGAGCCCCGCCTTGTGCTCGCGCAGGGTGTCGCGGGTGGCGGCCGAGTGCACAATCGCGACCAGCACATCCACGTCATCGAGCGAATCGGTGCGCCCGTTGCCCAGCGCCCCGGTGACCGCGGACGGGAAGTCGCGCCGGAACGTGGCCCGCCACTGGGACTGCAGTTCCGCGGTGGGCACCAGGACGAGCACCTTCACGCCCTGCCTCACGGCCTCGTGCGCGGCGGCCACTCCCAGACGGGTCTTGCCGGAACCGGTGACGGCCTCGATGACGCCGCGCCGGGCGTTGTTGTGCCAGGCGTCGAGGGCTTCCTGCTGCCATGGGTAGAGGAAGGCATAGTCCTCCGCGGCGGGGATGCACGGCGGCGCTGCGGTGCCCGCCGGGTGAGGTTTGACGGCGGTGCCCGCCGTGGGCGAGTCCGTTACCTGAGTCATGGTGTCCCCTTTTCCCGCTGATTTTCCATCGGCATGTGATGGTGGTCTCAGGCTAGGGCGACGGTCCGACATTGAGCGGACGGGGCCGGGTTACAAAAATTTCCGGGGCCCGATTGGACAGCGGGGGAGTTACAAAACTTTCGACAGCCGCCCCTTGACAAGCCCGGAGTTACAAAACTTTTTGCGCCAAGTTGACCGGATGCCGCGCAGGTGGTCTGATTCTCGGCAACGAACCGGGCAGCAATCATGAGCCGGGCACCAATCACGAAGACGGGGACTGCCATGATGTTGAGGGGAACCACCTGGGGCGATCTGCGCAGCATCAGGGCGGAGATGGAGCTGACCCCATATGAGATGTCCTCGATTGACCACCTGAGCGATCCCGACTTGCTGGCCCACTCGCTGGACAAGCTCGACGACGAACCGTATTTCTGCTGGGACCCGCGCGAGGATTACGTGCCCGGGCCGGTTGAATACTTTCTGACCGCGGCGCGCGGCTACGCCGTCAGCCTGGCCCGGCATGATTCGGTCCTGGGCACCGTGGAGTTCAGGCACGACGGCGGCTGGGTTGCCCAGGTGCCCGTCGACCCGCCGGTGGCCGGGGTCATCCATGTGACGGAGGGTGCCGTGGACATTTGGGACCGGTTCACCGGCCAAGCTTCGGTGCGTGCCTTCGACAATGCGAACCTGGACAAGCCGTACGAAGGCAATTAGGCGTCGCGGTTTGCTCGGCGGCGCGGCAGTGCTTAGAGGTCAGGCTCCGGCGCGGCTTCCTTGGCCAAGCGCTCTGCATGCTCATTCATTTTCGCGATGTCAGGTGTCACCATCTCGGAATAAACCTCGCCCAAGGGGTCCGACTCGGGCTCGTTGCGGGTCAATGCGACATCATCGCGTTCTGGTTGTTGTTTGTCCATACCCACACCATAGCCCGGCCGCGGCGTGGGATGAAGGCCCCCTGCGGCGCTGCGCTCCCGGGCCGGGAGGCCCACGACGAGACCCGTCTTGCCGGTATTTAGTGGTTTTCCCAATGAGTGGATTGCCAAGGTCCCCGGCTCAGGTCGAAAGGATTTGGGCGGCACGCGGCTTGAAGCCGCACCGGGTGGAGACATTCAAGCTCTCCACGGACCCGCACTTTGATGAGACGCTCATCGATGTGTGCGGACTGTACCTGGACCCGCGAACGCGATCGACTTGTGCATGTAGGAGAAACCCTCTCGAGCGCGTCCCGGGAAAGGATCTGCCGTGAACCCCCTTGGGACCAGGACTTCGTCGCGCCTGCATGCTCGGGCTGAACCGTCTTCCTCGCTGACACCCGTCAGAAGCCGGGATTGATGATTTCAATCTTCAGTCCGGTCAGGTAGTCCACCAGCCAGTCGAAGCCATCCCCGGCCGCAAAGATTCGCCCTCCTGATGGGACGGCCGACAAGTCGTCGACCGCCACCCGGTCGCCGAAGAAAACGTAGGCTCGGTCAGTGTTCCGGCGGTTGCTCATCCAGGCCAGGCCGTCGAACCCTGTTGAGTGCACCGCTTCGGCCCAGCGGACGGTGCGCCCATATTGGGAGGCCATCGTTGCTGTCACATGCTTGGCTTCAGTTCCGAGGGCACGCAGCCCATCACCCATCAGCGAAGCCAGACGAAGATCGCGGGTCGGCTCCAGTGGCGCACAGACCCGGTCAGCCGCTTGCCGGTACAGGAGCTTCCCCGGACCTGGAGGTACATCGTGCAGAAGCGACTCGCAGACGGCGGCTTCCTCGGTCTCCGCGGCGTACAACACCGGAACGACGGGGTCGCCGAAGAACGCAAACCTGGTTCGGCTCCCTTGACCGGGATTGAATTCCGTGACAGTCCGGGTGTTGCCGAAAACCCGGAACAACGGCGTGCCAGCGGCAAGCGTGTATGCGTGCGGCCTGAAAGGCGCCGGCGGGACCAGCTTCACCATTGAACGCTAAAGGACTGCCGGGCAGCTTCGGCGACGACCGCCGGTTCATGGAGCCTGTCAACAGGGCGATCCCCATCAAGGTAGCCGGTAGGGACGCACAGCCACAGAGCAAGGTCAGGTTCCGTGGCCCCGGCCGCCGTGGCAGTTTCGATCAGCTCGTGCATGACCGGCCGAATCATGCGTTCGTGCGGGTCAATCTGATAGCCAGGATATCGAAACCCGCCCGGCCGCTTGACGGCGAGGAGATTTCCTTTCGCCCGCTGCTCGGACGCATAACTGCGGTTTGGCGACCGGGACCCCACTCGCTTGGAGACCTCGATGCTGGAGAGGAGGCCGAATTCCGCTTCCATGTCCTTCCAGGCGACCTCTGTTGCCTGAAGGCTGCGGGCAAGCTGCGGCGAGACGGGATGTCCGACCTCGCTGAGGGCAGGGCCGAGCGCATCAACGCTTCGCTGCATATTCACGGCGGCAACGACGATCGACGAAGGAAAGTGAGTGTCGCCCATGACAACCGTGTCCCCGGCCCGGTCGGGGTCGTATTTAGCATCAAGAACGTGGGCGCCGAACATAAACCGTCTCACAATCGCTTCTAACAATTCCGGGTCCGGTGCCACTCGCCCCTTTTTCAGGGCTTCGGTGAACACGGCGGTTGCTTCTTGGAGATGACTGGGCTGGCTCATGTGAATATCCCTTACGATTCCTACAGCCAACTCTACCTGTTAGCTGCGTCAGTCGGAAGGCCTGGCAACAGTGTGGCCAAGACGTCTGGCAACTGATGGTGTGGCCGCAGGGGGAACTACCCTAGTGGCGTGTCTCCAAAATAAGCAATGAGTGTGGGTTTGACCTGGTCTTATGTCGAGACCAGCTGCTGCGTTGTCGTTGTCAGAGGCTGAGCGTCCTGTTTTGGAGGCTTTGTCGAAGTCCCAGTGAGATCGTGGAATTGACGCTGTTTTCCAAGCCGGAGGGTGCCACTCAGCGCTGGAGGTGGCGACTGGGAACGGGTGTCTGGGTCGCGACCGCGGACTCCATCTTGGAAAAGCCCGCGGCCTCGTCGCACTCCAAGCCATCAAGCCATCAAGCAAAACTGAGACACATCACGAGGTCCTGGGCGCCTTCGCGATGGCTTCCTTCAGCGCGCCGAGCACCAGCACCACCGATCCGGGGTTGGCGTTGGGACCCATCATGCCGATGCGCCACACCGTGGAGGCGAACTCCCCGGCACCGGCGCCGATCTCCAGGCTGAAATTGTCCAGCAAATACGCACGCACGGCGGCGGAATCGACGCCGTCGGGCACACGCACCGTGGTCAGGCTCGGCAGGCGGGAGCCCTCGGCCGCAAACAGCTCCAGGCCCATCTCCTGCAGGCCGTTTTGAAGCGCAAGGCCGGCGGCGCCGTGCCGTGCCTGGACGGCGTCGAGCCCTTCATTGAGGACATGGCCCAGGCCGGCCTCGAGGCTGGCGATCATCACGACCGGGGCCGTGTGGTGGTAGGTGCGCTTGCTGCCGCTGGCCGCGCCGACGTAGCCGCCCAGCAGGCCCAGGTCCAGGTACCAGGACTGCGGGTCCTTGATGCGGCGCTCAAATGCGGCGTCGGAAATGGTGAAGGGGGCCAGCCCCGGGGCCACGCCGAGGCACTTTTGCGTGCCGGCGTAGCCGACGTCGATGCCCCAGTCGTCCGCGAGCAGTTCCAGGCCGCCGATGGAGGTGACGGCGTCGGTGATGAGCAGGGCGTCGCCCTTGAGCTTGCCCAGCGCGGCAATGTCGGAGCGCACGCCGGTGGACGTTTCGGCGTGGACGGCGGCGATCACCGTGGGGCTCGGGTGGGCGGAGGCGACGCGCTCGGGATCGATCGGCTGGCCCCATTCGTGGTCCACGCGCACCACCTCGGCGCCGGCGCGGCGGGCCACCTCGCACATGCGCTCGCCAAACATTCCGTTCACCGCGACGACGGCGACGTCGCCCTTTCCGACCGTGTTCACGAACGCGGCCTCCATGCCGGCCGAGCCGGTGCCGCTCAGCGGCAGCGTGCGCGCGTTTTTGGTGCCCCAGACCTCGCGGAGTCCCTCGCACGCGCGGTCCAGGATCTCGATGAACAGCGGGTCAAGGTGTCCCAGGACCGGATGGCCCAGCGCGGCGATGGCCTCCGGATAGCAGTTGCTGGGGCCGGGCCCGAACAGATGGCGGTACGTGAGGGTCTCGGTCATGGGAAGCTCCTTTGGCACGGCGGAAGGTTCCTTCACAGCATATGCGCCCGGTGGTCGAGCCTGTGCCGGTGGTCGAGCCTGTGCCGGTGGTCGGCCTGTCGCCGGTGGTCGAGCCTGTCGAGACCCCGCAGGCCCGCCAGGACCCTGAAGTACGACGCCGGCCCGCCAGTACGTGCCTCCCTCGCCTGCCGGGTGGGCTGGCACCAATGACACTCGCGGCCGTCGGTGCCTGTTGCGCCCCGCGAACTCAGCTGGCCAGCAGCTCCTTGGCAACGCTGTCGATGTACGCGGCATCCACCGGATTGTCGCCGCTGCCGGCAAAGTGGCCCCACACCCCGGGGATGACCCGGACCTCGCCGTTGGGAATGTACTGGGATGCGTACTCTTCGTCTTCAGGACAGAAATAGAGGTCCTTCTTGGCCGGCAGTGCGATCAGCTTGGCCTTGATGGACCGCAGCGCCTTGATCCAGTCGCCGTCGAAGCCGGGGGTTGCCCCGACGTCCCCGTGCTGCCAGGTCCACAATTGCGTGAGCAGGTCGTTGGCGTCGCGCTGGCCCAGGAAGTGGCCCTCCCAGTAGCCGACCAGGAAGTCCTCAAGTGAGGAGTAGGCAAGGTCCACGCCGAGCCGCGCGGAGAATCCCATCTTTTCGTAGACGCGATCCCAATAGAACGCCTGCGAAAAGCCCCATCCGGCATAAACGCGCCCCACCGCCCGCAGCCCCTTGGTGGGCTGTTCCGTGTAAAAGCCGTCGTGGAAGGCGGAGTCGGCCTGAAGCGCCGCCTTGACGCCTTCGAGGAAGACGAAGTTGTGCTCGCTCGTTTTGGAAGAGCCGCAGAATGGCAATGCCCGCTGGACCATGTCGGGGTAGCTGACGGCCCATTGGTATGTCTGCCCGGCTCCCATGGACCAGCCGGTGACCAGGGCCAGGGTTTCAATGCCAAACTTCTCGGTCACGAGCTGGTGCTGGGCCTCCACCTGGTCGTAGAACGTGATGTTGGGGAAGCGGCCGGCGTTGTAGGGCGCCGGGGTGTTGCTGGGGGAACTTGAAAGGCCGTTGCCGATCATGTTCGGGACAATGATGAAGTACTTGTTTGGATCCAGTGCCTTGCCTTCCCCGATCAGCCACTCATTGTCCCAGTGGCGTCCGGAGTACCAGGTCGGGTAGACAACCGCATTGCTCCGGTCGGCATTGAGCGTCCCGTAGGTCTTATAAGCCAGGCGCGCGCCCCGAAGCGTTGCACCCCCCTGGAGCCTGAAATCACCGAGGTCGAACATGTCGTAATCCATCGGAAACCCGTCCATGGCAAGCACCTTTCCTGGTTCAATTCCTGGTTCAATGCAAAGAAGTGTGATGTGGCACTCACGCTATCAACGGCGGTCCGGATAATCGAGGGCTCAACCCGGATGTACGACGCCGGACGCTCGCCTGCCGCTGCCGGCATGCGGAACGCCGCGCGTCACCCATGCAGGACCTTGGAAGGTCCCGACACAAGGACGAGATTGCAGATCCGCTCGCACAGATCCCGACGGACCTGGACTTGGCCGGCGTCGCGGAAAACAATTTGACCCGTTGATGGGGCCGGGAAGCGCTGCGTGGAAACGGTGGTTCGTCCTGCGTCGGACGCCGGACGGACGCCGGGGGAACGGGCAAACCGCGGCCAGCAAGATCATGGCCAGGGAGCGTCCCCGACTCGCTGAAATTCGAGATCGCTCCGGCGTCGCCACAACCTGTGGCAGTCCCACCGAGTCGGAGCGGTCCGCCCTACAGGCTTCCGGACGCCGCGATTCGCCCGAGTGGGTCCTATGCAAACCTGGACCTCGAATTGGCAAGGCGTTCTTCATCGGCATTCCAGTCCGTACAGGGCCAGCACGTACTGAAGGTCCGGATCGGTGCTGAGGATCTCAGCCTCTCCAAGGATCTCCACGGGATCTGCCCCTAGGTTGTCGTCCCGGCGGCGTAGCCAGTAGGCCCAACATGCACCTCCGCCATATTTGGAATGTGCACGGACGCCGGCGGCAAAGTCACCGTTGTCCAAGATTTGTTCAAGGAGATCCCGAATTGGCTGGCGGCAAAGACGACAGCAGTGCGGAACTGATTGCCTACTCTCGCCATGGAGAGTGTCTCCGCGTAGGCAGTCTTCTTGTTGTCGGCAAGATACACGGTTGATCCCGGCGTGTCGAAGCGCGACCAGGCAGTTTTTTCGGTGGGACCCCCCGGCCGCGGCAGGGGGCTCAAAGGCCCGTAGGAGGACTTTGCGATTCGGAACCCGATGACCGGGCCGTCAATATAGGCGAGCCCCGTATTGGCGCAAACGTTGGTCAACCGGAGAACCCGTCCTCGGTCATGGCCGTCGCTGCTGCCATGACCTCCTTGGCGCGCATGTCCTTGATGGCTTCGATAGGGGAGATCTCGCCCAACCAGGGGTTCGCGCCAACAAACCACAACCGGGCGACATGTTCGCCTTCCACACTGGAAACCGCGGTCCAGGCCCGGTGGGCCAACTGCAGTCTGGCCTGCGCCTCGGCGCGGGGTTCGGCGCCGTCGGCGCGGGCCCAGCGGTAGCTTATCTTCGGATCCTTGCTTCCGGCCAGAGCGGCAACTAGTGTCGCGCCAAGGGCACTATTGAGTTGACGTACGATCTCGCGGATGCCCAGCCGGGCCGTGCCGCTGTGGGATGCTCCGATGTTTATCGAAATACTCATGATGCGCCATTCTCCATTCTTTCAATTCAACTCTAGAGGTGAGTGGCTCAAAATGCTACTAAAAAACTACTAAAATCCCACCACTGTCGTGCGAAGGTCCGGGCTTTCCAGGGCTCGCGAGTCCAGGAAATCGAAACTTGCAAGGATGACGGTGAGGCCGCCGATTCGCTGGCGCAGATTCTGGGGGCGTGGTTGGCGTCTCCAACGTGCAAATCGGCTCGCTGACGCGCAGCAATTCGTCGAGTGAAACTGAGGAGTGTTCTGCGCCGGAGGCCAGCTTGGGGGCGGCCAATCCGCGGCCAACAATGATCAGCGTGTGAATGCGCGCTCTTTGTTCCCCATCTAGGACTCGCCCGTAGCCCCTTTGATGGGACACTCAAGGACTCCTGCCATCAGCAGACCAATTGCTCAGCATGCTGCCACCGGCCGGTCTCCAGCAAACACCCGGTGTCCAGCGGCAGGGTGTTTGAACCCAGCCCCTCGGGGACGAGCTCACACGTGAATTCCGTCCCGTCGCCCCACACGCGACACCAACGGGCCGCCGCTGCCGCAATGGTCGCACATTGCCTTGGTCGCGTTCATGCCCCGATCCTAAGCGCAGGCTCTGACATCGCGGACGCCGGATGGAAGCACGACGCCGGACCCCCCACCTCACGTTGCGGTCCGCCCGTCGGGGTGGCCGTGCCGTTCCGTCGTTAAGCGCGGGTGCTCCCTGACAACACCGCGGGAGCGTCGGCGCGGACGCCCCCGGATCTGCGGGAGCGTCGTTTCGCAAGCCCCCGGATCTGCAGGGGCGTCGAAACGCGACGTGGTAGATTCGGCTGCGCCGGCAGGCCAGCTGGCACCCATCGTCCCCGGAAAGGGCGGAAGGCCGCACATGTCAGTCCCAGAAACCGCTCCGGCGGATGCCCCGGCCGTCATCCCGTCCCTCAAGCGGTGGAGCGCTGGGGCTGGCGGCGTGCGCCTGGGTGGGGGATTCGCCGTCGCACATTCCCCGGAACTGGCGGACATTGCCGCCACCTTGCTGGCGGACATCGCGGAGCTGACTGGGCTTTCCGGCAGCGCCGCGTCCGGGGCCGTCAAAGGCGATATCGTGCTGGCCCTGGATCCGCATTTGGAGTTCCCCACGGACAATGCCACGGCGCCGGCGGAGGGGTATGTGCTGGCGGTCGACGGCGGCGTGCAGGTCACCGCCCGGACGGCCACCGGCGTCTACTGGGGCACGCGGAGCCTGCTGCAGATGCTCGCCGCGTCGGCCACGCTGCCGGTCGGGACCGCCGTCGACTGGCCTAACTACCCGGTGCGCGGGTTCATGCTGGACGTGGGGCGCAGGTTCTCGCGTCCGGAGGCGGTGCGGGATTGGATCCGTTTCATGAGCTGGCACAAGCTGAACACCTTCATGGTCCACCTCAATGACAATGAGATCACCAAGGACACCAAACGGCCTTGGGATCATGCGCAGCAGGCCTTCCGGCTGGCGTCGGATTCTCCTTGGTTGGCCGGATTGGCTGCTGAGGACGGTTCGTACAGCCGCGCGGACTGGGATTCCTTTGAGGACGTGGCGGCGCGGCGGCATGTGCGGCTGGTGCCGGAGATTGATGTTCCGGCCCACTCGCGCTCGTTCACCCGGTGGCGTCCGGAGGTGGGGCTCAACGGCGGCGACTCGGACATGCTGGACCTGGGAAACCCGGACAGCACCGCGCTGGTCAAGGCCGTTTTCGACGAGTTCGTGCCGTGGTTCCGCGGCCCGGCGGTGCACTTTGGCGCCGACGAATATGCCCGTGGGCATTCGGAGGAATACCGGACGTTCTTCAACGCCATCAGTTCCCACGTCCGGTCGCTGGGCAAGGACCCCGTAGCGTGGGGGAGCCTGACCGTCATGTCCGACGGCGCCGGGGCGCCCGGGCCCGAAGGGTACGACCGGGACGTGGTGGTGTGCGCGTGGAACAAGGACTGGTACAGCGGGCCGGCCGCAGTGGCAGACGGCTACCGCGTCATCAACACCGACGACGAGCTGCTCTACATTGTGCCGTTTGCCGACTACTACCACGGCCATGGGCTGGACGCCCGGGCACTGTTTGAGGACTGGGAGCCACACGTCTTTGGCGACGGATACGACCTGCAGCCGGGGCATCCGCAGCTGCTGGGGGCGGCATCGGCCGTGTGGAACGACCTGGTGCTGCTGGCCTACAACGAACGCGTCGTCTACGAACTGGTGAAGCCTGCGTTCGGCGTGCTGGCCCAGAAGATGTGGGCCGGTGCCGTTCCGTGGCTTTCCTTTGAGGAGTTCACCGCGCGGAGCAAGGCAGTGTCCAGCTGGCCGGGGAAGGCCTTTATGGACTGACTGTCAGGGCCACGGTCAGTTCGCAGGCCGTGTCAGCGGCGTCGGGCACGAACGCCTTCATTGGATGGCCGGGCTAGGATCCCCCTATGACGATCACCTGGGCCCTGACCATCGACTGCACCTCGCCTGCCGTTGCCGCGGCCTTTTGGAAGGCCGCGCTCCATTACGTGGACGCCCCGGCGCCGCGCGGGTTCGCGAGCTGGCGCGACTGGAACATCGCGTGCGAGGTCCCGGAAAACGAATGGGATGACATGGCGAGCATCGTTGACCCTACGGGAGCTGCCCCTCAGATCTCGCTGCTCAAGGTCCCCGAGGCGAAGCTCACCAAGAACCGCCTGCACCTGGACATCAAGGTGAGCGGGGGCCGTGGAGAAGCGGCCGCCCTGCGAAACAAGCGGATCAACGGGGAGGTGCAGCGGCTGACCGACCTCGGCGCGAGCGTTGTGCAGGAATTTCATGTGCGCGGCGAGCTTGACCACACCCTGCTCGACGACCCCGAAGGCAACGAGTTCTGCGTGGTGTGATTTGTACGATGCATGCCTCCCGAGGTCGGTCTTCGCGTCGTAGCGGTGCGTGGCGCGGTAGTCCGGTTTGAAGTACAATTATTTGTACGCGAGGAGCTGCAGATGAAAACGATGAGTTATTCAGAATCACGGGCACACTATGCCGCCACACTTGACGCCGTCGTCGATGACAGCGAAGAAGTGGTCATTACACGTGCCGGCCGGGAGCCTGTGGTCATCGTGTCGCTGGCTGAATACCAGTCGCTCAAGGAAACGGCATATCTGTTGCGAAGCCCGGCAAACGCCCGCCGCCTCTTGAGTGCAATTGATCGCTTGGAGAACGGCGCCGGCGTCGAGCACGACTTGCTTCCATGAAGCTTGTTTGGGACGAACAGGCTTGGGAGGAATATGTCGGATGGCAGCGTGACGACAAGCGGATCCTCAAAAGGATCAATGACTTGCTCAAAGACATCACGCGGAACGGCAACGAAGGCATCGGCAAGCCGGAGCCGCTCAAGCACGGTTTTAGTGGCTACTGGTCGCGCCGCATAACTGATGAACACCGGCTGATATACCGGATTGCTGGCGATGAGGTCCGTATTGCCCAGTGCCGCTACCACTACGAATAAATTCGGGCGCCACCGCCAGTTGGACAGGCGCCTGCCGTCGCTGACTATCCAAGCGCCGGAACCTGCTCCGCGAACATCCGCGGACGCAGCTTCACCCAGATCAGCAATCCGATGTAGGCGAGATCGAACACGGTGCAGAGCAGGCCGATGCCGGTGACAAAGAGGGAGCCGCCGAGGAAGCCGAACAGGATGGTGGGGGCGAGGGTGCCGATCCATTTCGCCACGGCGATCACCAGGCTCTGCCCGCGGGACCCGCGCCGCGCCACGAACATCGCGATGAACAGTCCGGACATCAGCAGGTTCTGGAGGAAGGCGCTGTATTCGGCCGCCTTCATGCCGGGCATGCCGAACTCGGCAATGAACAGCCATTGGATGAGGAAGGAGGCCACAACGATCCCCACGCCCCAGGCGGTGAAGAGCGGCCGCGCCACGAATTTCGGGAACTCATTCCTGCCGAACCGGAAGAACGTGTACAGGATCACCGCGTCGGCGAGGCCCCAGACCAGGTTCACGTAGGCCTGTACCTGCGGGTCGTGGGCGAGGTCGTACACGGCGTAGATCCACTCCCACGCGATGTTGAGGCCGAGGGCGGCAACCGGAATCGCGTACGTTCTTTGCCGGAATCCCAGGCGGATCGCCTCGAGGTAGACGATTGTCCATGCGAGGCCGCTCAAGAGGGTGAGGAAGAGGTCCATCGTTGCTCCTAAGGGCGAGGTGCGTACGAATGTACTGCAATAACCCCGCCAGCTCAATGGTTTTGCGGGCCGAAGGTGTGCTCACCCAAAAAGTACGACGCCGGGCCGCCAGTTCGTGCCTCCCTCACCCGCCGCCGTGCCCTACTCCCGCCACCGCGCTCGCCGCGCCCGCCCCGGTTTTCGCCCCTGCCCCCGTCGCCGCACAACAGTGGTGCGGCGTCGGCCGAAAGCGACAGATTTCGTCTTCTTCGGTGGCCAAGTCCTGCCAGTGGTGGTTACTCATAAAACCTTGTGCGACTATTATGTGTAACTTACCAAAGTCATAAAATCAGGATGATCGCCTTATGAGCACCGATGCTAGCCAGAGCCAAGGTGGAACCCGATGGCCTACCATCGGTTGGGAACAGCAGACGTGGATCCCGGCCACCGCTGGACAAGGAATGTACCAGCCGAACCGGCCCAGCCGATACAAGTCGGCCGTGCCACCTTGGATTGCCGATCAAACTCCGACGCCTGACGACGAGGCAAGTCAACTCGCTGACCAAGCCACCACCGAGCTGACAAGGTTTGATGCGGAACTCGGTCATAAGGTAGCAAAGTTTGCTCCCGTATTGCTGCGCTCTGAGTCTGCTTCGTCCTCACAGATCGAGAACCTGACGGCCAGTGCGCGGGCTATATTCAGTGCCGAGCTTGGACTCAAGAAGAGCCGAAATGCCGAGTTGATCGCCGCCAATACCAGGGCAATGGCGGCGGCACTGCAGCTGGCACAGAAGATTTCGTCAGACTCCATCTTGAAGATGCACGGTGTGCTCATGGAGAACCAACACATACACGAAGCAGGTCAGTGGCGTGATGAGCCAGTGTGGATCGGCACACGCAGCGATACTCCCGTTGGCGCCGACTTCGTCGCCCCGCACCACAGCAGGGTGCCTGGACTTGTGGACGACGTTGTCACCTTCGCGTCCCGCCTTGATGTGCCAGCGCTCGTCTCGGTGGCGGTGAGTCACGCTCAGTTTGAGACTGTCCACCCGTTTACCGACGGCAATGGTCGAACAGGGCGTGCCCTGGCCCAATCAGTCCTCCGATTCCGTGGTGTCACCAGAAACGTGGCCATCCCGGTGTCCGCTGGACTGCTGGCCGACATCGAGGGCTACCACGATGCGCTCACGGCGTACCGGGCCGGGGACGTCACGCCTATCGTCCGCGCGTTCGCGAACGCCGCCTTGAGGGCTGTGTCCAATACTCGCCAATTGGTCGAGGAGATCGAGGCCATCCAAGGCTCATGGAACCGGCGGCTCACCGCGCGCAAAAATAGCAATGCTTGGCGGGTTCTGGATCTCATTGCCCAGCGCCCAGTAATCGACTCGGCCACGACAGCGCTGGAACTCGGAGTGAAGCAACCCAACGTGTACCCTCCGCTTAAAGCCTTGGTTGACGCTGGAATCCTGAATTCCAAGGCGGAGCACAAGCTCGGGCCGTTCTGGCGCAGCGACGAAATTTTGGAAGCCATCGACGAGTTTGCCAAACGGGCTGGCAGGCGCGAAAAGTCCTGAGGCTGAATTTGCGAAGTTGGTGGCGAGAGAATGACTTGTGGACACGCGCCCCTATCCCGCTACCGGTCCCGGCACAAAGATCGTGGTGGCGGCGAGTCGCGTGCCGTCCAGCAGCACCACCCACTCATAGCTTGAACCGACCGTCAGCGGCAGCCCGCCCGGAAACCCCAGCACAAAGTTTGTGGTGCCCGGAAAGCCCATGGGCGGCCGCTGCTGGTTCGGGACGTCCTTGTGCCGGAAGTCCACGTCCTGGCGGAACAGGACGGTGTTCTGCCCCTCGGGCCCGTTGAGCGTCACCGGCTGCCCGTCGGCGTCGATCAGGATCACCTCAACGGCCGACTGGGTGGCCTCCACCGTTGGAATGCTCATGGTGATGTTGACGAAAACGTAGAACGGCGCGGTCATTCCGGTTGCGGGATCGAATCCCAGGAACTGGATGCCGCCGCCAACAATGTTGACCTTGCCCGCGGCGTCGACATTCACAAAGTCCGCGATCAGCGCGGTTGCGCCGGCGGCGCTTGAAGTCTCTGTCACGCGGAAGCCTCCCTAGCTCTCTGCAAGTCCGGCGTTGCCCGGCGGCCCTTCCCCCAACTCTAGGCCGGGCATTGCCTTGAAGTATGACGCCGGCCGCGTTGCCTTGCGCTGTTGGGCCCATTCGCGGCGTGTCCTGAACGGACCAAGGTGCCAGGCCCGCCGTGGCGCGCAGGGCGCTGTCGTCAGTCGGCGCAGGGACTCCACCGCTGCGCCCGGCCCAACGCCAGGTCCAGCTGGTTCCCTCCGGCCTGCCGAAGCCGTTCGGAGTCGCCGACCACCACCAGCAGGCACCGGGCCCTCGAGAGTCCCACGTACAGACGTTCGGCGGCGCGCTCAATGTCGCGGAAGCCGTCCACACAGAGGATCACGACGGATCGCTCCAAGCCCTTGAACCCGAGGACGTGGCCGTAGAACTCGGCTTCGTTGGCATGGAATTCGCGCCAATACTCGTTGAGGGTGCCGTTGTCGAAGTGCTCCTGGTGGATCGGGTGGCGCGAATTGGTGGTCAGGAGGGCGATCTGGTTGTTGGCCCAGCCGTCCTCGATCAGGACGTCAACGCAGTCGCCGGCCACCTCCATGGCGTCGTCGGGGGAGCACTCCACGCGCCGGACGGCCAGGCCGGTGCTGCCCCGGGGCATGAACTTGTCCCCAGCGAAGCCCTTGAACGTCTCGGCGATCTTCCTCGTGTTGCGCAGGTTGTCGTCAACGTGGATCGGGACCAGGTCCGGCAGGGCCGCTGTGGAATCCCAGCGCCGGTACACATCCTGCCCGTCGTCCATGAAGGCGTAGATTTCCGACGCGTCCGGCTCCTTGAGGCAGGCCCGCAAGGCGTCCCACCAGCTCGGCGCGAAGTCCTGGGCCTCGTCCACGATGATCGCGTCAAATTTGTCGCCCAGCGGCATGCCCTGGGCCAGTTCCTTGAGCAGCCGTGGCATTTCGACGTCGAAATAGTCCTGGCCGGTTCCTTCGGGCACGCCCAACGAGACCACATATTCGTGGAATTCGCCGATGAAGGCGGGCCTGGCGCTCTTCCATCCGGCCACCTGAAGCTGGAAGTACATGCCCAGCCCCTTGTTGTAGCAGAACAGTCCCACCCGCTTGCCGTCCTTGCACAATTGTCTTGCCTTTTGCAGCGCGAGCCACGTCTTGCCGCTTCCGGCGCCACCGGTGAACCTGACCCGGGTGAGCGACCGCGTCGCAGCCAGCAATACCGCCTGCCGCTCCGTCAGCTGGTCCTGCTGGTCCTCCAGTTCGCCCTGTCCGGCCGCGTTCGCGTCGGGCTGGTCGAGATTTCCCTCGAGCCTGGGCACGATGCGTTCCAGGAACGACGGCGCCAAAGGTCCGGTCCCTCCGCCTTCGGACTCAATCGCATGGCGGATCAGCTCGGCAGGGTTCCTGCAGTCGTCCTGGTCAAGAATGAGGACGCGGGGGTTGCCGGCCCTCACCCAGTCCTGTGGCACCGCGGAGTAAGGGAGGGCGGCCATGTAGACAAAGCGGCTGGTTAGGTGCGAGCCGAGTTGGTCTTGGAGCCATTCCTTGAAGGCGTGCATGGACCCTTGGGACTGGGCGAGTGGGTCCGGCAGCTTCCGCTTCCCGTCGGGACCGCCGGACTGAAACCACTGCCCGCCCGCGTTGGTGACAAGCCCGCCCTTGACCTCGATGGCTGCCAGTCCGACGCCGGGCCACAGGACCAAAATGTCGATCTCGTGTTCCGCCCGGCCATTGCGGACTTGCACCGAGTGCGCCAGCACGACGTCGTCCGGCAGCTCGGCCCGCAGGAGGTCCCAGACCGCCTTCTCGGCAAGTTGGCCCTCGCTGAAATCCGGGTCTGGCGGGATGAGGCGCAACGGTGTTCCTCTCAGAAATTATCAGGCCTCGGATGTAGTTGATAGAGATTGTAGACACTCTCCATAACCCACGTATCGATTGGTCTAATAGCAATTCAAAGCCATCGTATTCAAAGCAAGAACGGCGGAAGAACAAGCATGTATGAATGCGTCAATCAAAGACAATGCTCATTCAATGGGAATGTCGACATAATTTTGTGGTCAAAGCGTTATCTTTCAATTACGTGAGGACCGTGTCAGCGACCTCTTTGCGACAATGTCCTTCAACTCGAAAGGCGGGATTGGGGGCCATTGCCGGTGGACCACTCGATGGCAGTTAGCACACAACGGGACCAAATCTGTGCGCGGGTCAACCACGCCAGGGGAATCCATCATACTGACTGGCACAAGATGATGAATTTCCACGTAATTTTCAGCAATATCGCCATAGACGCTACTAAAACTAAACCTGCACACGAAACACGTCCTCCCATGTAGTTCGATTGCAAGAGCTCGGTTTGTGCGACTTCGTTCATAGCTGCGGGAAAGGCGGTAAATAATCCGACCTTCGACGTCAAATTCCGATGGTACGGCTTCTTCACGTGATTGCGAGGTATCAATAGCGGATTCCTCTCCAGTATATGGACGGACCAATTGCAATACCGGAAGCAAAATTGACATTACTGCCAATCTTTGGGCATCCCAAATTGGCACATTTTCGCCTAGGAGTATACGACTTGAGAATTCACGCCATTCGAAGGACTGGCTGAATTCAGATTCGCTAAGACTGAAGTCATATTCGACGCCAGTTGTCTGCAGACTGGCCAGCGAAGCTTCAAAGACGGAGGATTGTTGTTCGACCCTTTCCTGAAGCAGAGATTGAAGTTCGGAAGCCAAATTATCAAAATAAAATCTTGCTTCAATCCAAGACAAGTGCCTCCGGACATCGACTCGAAACCCATTAGGACGCTCGAAGCCTGGCACTCGAACAGAAATATGCCGTCCCGGGACTAGGGTCTCAAGGCTGATTCGCAGTCCTAGCAGCTCTTCCAAGGACTTTTCAAGTGGGCTAGCCGACATGCTAGTTGTCCATATCGGGTGTGGGGAGGTCCTCTACTAGTTTTCGGAGCGTTCGACTAACGTCGTATCTAATGTCTTCGAAGACTTTCAAAGTTGGTTCATCTGTAACTTTGAACTCCGCGGCGGCCAAAGCCCAAAGCAACGAGTCAAGTGCCTGAATAGTCGCTCCTGCCTGACGGTGAGGAAGGTAGACCTTTTCATAGAATGCGTGTGACTTACTTATTTGCACCCCAGGATTCTTTCCGATGTATGCGGGGCGATAAAGCAATCCTTCATCCAAAGATCCAACCGTCTCAAGGAATAGACGCTGGTCCGTCGATGGAACATAATCTACCAAGACCGTTCCATTCTCGTTGACTATTTCCGCTTTGCCCGTAGCATCATCAGTATAAACCAATGTTGGTTTCGAAAGAGTCTTTGACTTGTCTTCTATTGTCGCGTTAGACGGTGCGTGTACGTCCTTTTCGTCCAAAGACTTCAGCTTGCTACGCTGGCCGTCACGGTAACGCATTTCGGCTTCACGACGAGGCCCCGACAATGCTTTGTTCAAATACTCGCTCAGACTCGTATCAAGCGAGATACGAGATTTCTTAAGATCAATTTGAAATGCATCGTCGAGTTCATATCCAAATGACAACTCTACGCGCGCCAGTGTGAAGTGGGGTTCTTGGGCCCAAAAGCCTAGCCAGTCAGGGCCATGGATAAGACGATTTTCGCGGTATACGTATATACCTTGGTAGGGGTTATACAACCGTGCCGTAACATCAGCCCTGTCACCTAGACTTGCCAGAATTTCAGCGCGTCGAGGCATGACGAATGCCTTGACGTGGAAAGTAGCATCTCCGTATTGGGTGTCCACAATCTGTTCGTCGTCCAGAAGACATTCCGCGTTATGTCCAAATGGATTCCATGCTTCGACCCTCTGTGAATTCAGGAATATTTCTACTGTATTTGCGCGATCGTCAACTGGATCCAGAAAACGTTGAAAAACCATGGCCAAATGATCGGTAAGTGACTGGACAGCCTTCTTCAGTGCCGTCTTCGCGCGTGCCCCCGTCGGATCCTTGTATTCCTTAATAACACGATCGATCGTCTCCCAACGAACCATTGTTCCCGATGTAGTTGAAACTGCATCAAGGATCGCCCGGTCTCCGGGGATAATTTGATCCGTTACTTCAACGTTCCAACCGATCTCGGAGACACGGTCCAAATCCCAAATTGCTGAGGTCAATGGACCTGGTTGCTGCCGGGAAGTTAGGCGGATTCTTCGGGCAAAAGCAGTCGATGCAGTTTTCAACCCAAGGCCAAATTTTCCCAAGCTGGCTGGATCGTCCCGATGATCAGATCCATATCTTAGTGCGTTCACAAGACCCTCAGAATCCATGCCGATTCCATTGTCAACTATGCTGAAGCGTACTCGCCCAAGTGGATCATGGACCAACTCGATCCTAATGATAGACGCCTGCGCTGCAATAGAATTGTCAACGATGTCTGCCACGGCAGTGTTGAGAACATACCCTGTGTCGCGCAAAGATTCCGTAATTCGAACAGGATCAGGAGTTGCTAGAAATAGTTGGGTCACTTGGCTATCCTTTTGTATGTCGACCATTTTCCGCTAAGGCTGATTTTGCTCGTTTTCTCCGGAGCATTCTCGTCAAATCCTCGTGGATCAGGTCTTTGAATTTGAATTACGTATGATGGTGAAGACGTTCTCGTGAAATGAATCTCGTCCCCTGGTGCTGCGCCATATACTCGAAAGAATGCCGTTAGCCCGGTTATGCGATATTCGTTACGTGTGCTCGTGCCATGAAGATTGCCGTTGTAGTAGATGTATGGCAAACTTATAAGTTCCCGTGTGTGGAAATCGATAGCACTTAATGTTGTGCGTGGATTAATCAAATTTGAATCAAGCGATGGAAAGAAATTGAGCATTACCTCATTCTTAGGCACTACTATTCCAGCTTGATGGCTACCTGTCAGCCCTAGGTCGTTTGCTGTTAGGACTTTGGTAACTGACTCTTCTCGCTCGCTCACGTTACCTCCTCTATCGGCGATAATTTCAGGATTCGATCAAGTTCCAAGGGACTTGGTTGAATACTTGCTGCGTCCATTCCTACGGACTGTATTTGTCGCTTTTTTTCTAGTCGTTCGATCATAATTTGTTCAATGGTATTTTCAAAATACAAATAGTATACGAATACGGTCTTATCTTGTCCCGTGCGATATGATCTTGCGGACGCTTGGTCGACAACCGCAGGATTCCATTCAGGATTGAAATGTATGACGTAACTGGCCGCTTGAATATTCAGGCCTACACCGGCGGCGCGGGGGTTGAGCACCAAGACTGCTGGACCGTTGTATGCGCTGAAAGCGTCTATCATATCTTGACGGTCTGAGACCGGTGTACGTCCGTCGATTATCGACACATGCAAGCCCGGCCCATATTCTTTCAATGACTTCGAGATAATATCGATAGTTTGTGAAAACGAGGCGAAGATCAATGCTTTTCGATTCATGGAGAAAATATCCGAGCAAAGTTCTAATAGGTACTGATGCTTTAAATTATTGACCTGCGGATCTAGGTCTGACGAGCACGTTCGGAGGGTGGTCAATTTGGCGAGCGCAGGCATATCCGAGGACAAGACTTTATCGTAGGTCAAAGCGTGGACGCGACTCATTTCAACTGGAATAAAGGAGTCAATCCTTTCAGGAAGTGAGGAGGCCACCTCTTCTATTGTTCGTCTGATAACAAGTGGTGATATTCTATGCCCCAGCGCACTCGCAGCCCAGCTTTCATCAGGATACGATGAGATGAAGGTGTCTAAATCCGGCAGAAAATTCGGCGCGATTAGTTGGACGATCGACCAAAGGTCGCGCAGCGAATTCTCGATTGGAGTGCCGCTAATTGCAAAGGTTGTTTTCCGGGGAATTATCCCAACATTCTTGTATCGTTTAGTCGTCGGGTTTTTGAGATACTGTGCCTCGTCGAAGGAAAGAGATGTCCAATTTATTCCTTTTAGAAAATGGATATCCTGAATCATTGTTTCATATGATGTAATCACGACGTTGAAATTGGAAAGCAGCAGTGATGATCCAGCCCTTTTTGGCCCTTGATGCTTGTGTACAGTTAGATGCGGGGCGAATTTTGTGATTTCCTTGTGCCAGTTGGAAACGACCGATGCCGGACAAACAACAAGCGATCGTCCCTCGCTGCCGTAGCTTGCTAACACCGTAATGATTTGTAGGGTTTTACCGAGGCCCATTTCATCGGCCAATAGTCCGCCGAGTCCAGATTTTGAAAGTCCGATCAGTCGACTGGCTCCGCTTTCTTGGTACGGATAGAGATGCGCGTGGACCAGACTTCCCAGAGACTCGAGTCCTTTATTTAAATACTCAATCTTAGCAGAATAGTCTATTCTGCTAGTGATCGATTCCTTCCATTGCAGAGTGAGTACCTCTGCTGCCGTTAATGGCTTGTTGAGATTGATTTTCAATGATCCAAATTGATCAAACAGGGCTTTGACTGCCAATGTATCCAGGCAATACCAAGTATCATCGACAATGATTTGGTCACTAAATGGAAAGTCTTCGAGTGCGGTGTGATCATTTTGTGCCAAATTTAGCGTGAGAATAATGTGGCCTGTAGGACTGTTTCGTAGGCTGAGTTCTAATTCGCCCATTGAAGATGCAAAACGGAGTTCCGGAATGACGTTGCTGGGCGCTGGTACTTGGACGTCATCGATGTTCTTCACTTCGTCGAACTCTGCCTGCCATATGAGCCTAGCGTCGATAGCGCGAGGGTTGTCTTCCGAATTTTCGAGCAGCATGATTTGCCTGGTGTGTGGATCCAAGATCCATGTCCCTGAAGCCAAGTTACTTCCCCCGCATTAGCCTAGTTGACGCTTCATGGTGCTGGCTGGAGTCACGTGGCCTTTAGTCTCAACGGGGCCTCGGTCCAGACAGCGATGTCATTAGCGCTGACGATATGGTCATACTATGTCTATTTTGCGTGTTCTATAAACCGGAGGACGAGACGACGCTTTCATGTTGCTGACAGTCGCGGTTGGGCGAGATCTGCGTTTCACTGAACGTGGTCGCTGGAAGGCGTTGTCCGACAGGGCTTGAGGGCAAGGTGCGATCGCATTAGGGTTCGTGTTCTTGTTCGCTCCCTAACTTCGATCTTTCATGAAGCGGGGTTTCTCCTGGTTCGGGGCCGATTGTCTGCCTGGCGGTCTGATTTTGGCATGTGGGTGTGACAATGTGGCCGCTGCCGTGGCGGTTGCCGGTGACGGGCTCCACACCTTCCACAGTGTCGAAGTTTTGGTTTCCTGGATGTTCGGCGGACGGTTGGCGTTGGCGCCTATGATGGGCTCAGTGCCGCGAGGCGCTTCATCCCTTTGAGGGCTCTTCGTCTCTAAGCGTGGTTGGCTGGTTTCTTTCGATAGGGGCGGTGGCCGCCGGCGGCGAGTAGGTTTCTGATTCTGTAGTTCTCGAAGTTGCGGAATCCGCGGGCGATCCTGCGGGTGGTTTCGATGACTCCGTTGATGGATTCGGTGGGGCCGTTCGAGGCGCCGCCGGTATCGAAGTAGGCAAGAATGGCGGCCTTCCAGGCGCGGAGGCTGCGTCCGAGTCGGGCGACTTCGCCGGATCGGGCACGTGGGGAGGCTGGCGATGATTTCGGTGGCCACTTCGCGGCCTTTCTCGGGCCGTGCGTGGTAGATGCTTCGCAGCTTTTGGTGTGTAATCTCGCTACATCGTGGACAGTGAATCTCACCTCTTCGTGGACACCGGGTCTCAATACTTTGTACACAGCTACCGGCACTGGCGGGCCGGTAGCTGTGAGTGGCTATCGCGTGGCCATCACGTCGGGCTGTTCTTCTTGGCGGTGAGCGAATTGCTCCGCGTAGTGCTCTCGCTTCCGGTCCCACTGTTTTGTCGAGTACGCCGCCTGAACGCCTAGAACGGAATACGAAGCAACATAGCGGCCCCGAACGTTCAGGGCAACCATCGGCAGCGGGAAAGAGAACACGATCTCACCGGTGACTGGATCGGTGAGCAGGAACGAGTCGTCGGTGATGGTCCGGTAAAACAGGCGGCCCGCGTAGGTCATGGGCAAAGAGACGTGGAAGCCTTGGTAATAGACCTGCCGGTTCGCGCGGGTGATCTCCACCAGCGACTGGTCCGCGGCCTTATCCTGGGCGTTGTCGTCGGGCAGAATGGCCCCGGTCTTGGAGATCGTCAGGGTCGCCCGATCGAGGTCTCCCTGACGGCGGGCGCGGACCTGTGAGTAGTGCGACGCTTTCGCTTCCAGGACCGATAAAGGAATCGGCTCCGTTGCCGGTGTATGTTCCAGCAGATCCCACGCCGTGCGCGGTGTCGCATGGTCCAGGGATTGGTGCGGACGGCGGTTGTTGTAGTGGTCCCGAAACCGGTGAATCCTGCCCTGGAGCTGCTCGAGCGTAGCTGGCTGATGCGCATCGAGGAACCGCAGCAGGGTTTGGTGGGAGCGCTCGTTCTTCCCCTGCGTGGTGGGTTTGCCCGGCAGCCCGCTGATGGGCATGGTGCCTTTGGAGGCGAGGAAGATCTCCACGGAACCAATCCGTCCGGCCCGCAGCTGATTGAATGCCAAAGAGTTATCGGAAAGCACTTCCCTGGGCGGACCGTAGGCAGTGATGGCTCGTTCGAGGACGTCCTTGGCATCGGCACTGTTCTCGGAACGGGAATACGCTGCTGTGCCCACATCAAAGCGGGAAGCGTCATCGAGCAGCTGGTACACGGTGACGATCTGTCCGCCGGCGAGTCGGTACTCGAAAGCATCGAGTTGCCACAACGACATCACGGTGGCGCGCACGAACGGGATGTACGAGGATTTCGGGCGCTTTCTGGGGGCTGCGTCAACGTGGCCGACGCTGGATAGCAGGCGGGCTATCGTCGCGACCGAGGGAACCTTCCCGCCGGGGAACTTCTCTTGCTGGCTAGCTTCGTAATAAATTGAGCGTGGGCCGTAATCCCAACCATCGGCCTTGAGTTGCTTGCGGATCTTCACTAACTCGTTGACAACCGCGGGGCCATATTTGCGAGCCGGAGTCTTTGGTGCACGGGAGCGGGGGTGAAGGGCCGCCGTGGATTCATGGACAGCCCGGCCGCGGATCTTATAGAAAACGCTACGCGAAATCTTGACCGAACGGCAAAACTCCATGACTGACAGTGCATGAGGCTGGGTCGGATCGTAGTTGATGATCGCGGCGCGAGTTTGGGGTGAAAGAGAGTTAGTCATCCAATGACTATCACCGCCAACCCGTCGGTAAAAGTGTCTCCGATGTGGTGAGACAGCGTGTCTCCGATGTCATGAGATCGTGTGTTCACGATGTGGTGAGACAGGACATCGCAGCTTTTGGTAGCACTGCCAGGCAATGGCGACTTCGTGGTTGGGGTCGCCTGCTTTGAGCTTCTTCTCGAGCCTGGTGACTTGTTTCTCCGTCAAAGATTCGATGCCTTGCTGCAGGGTTCGGCGAATGTTGAAGAGTGGGTCTTCCTTGCGTCCGCGGTGCCCGAGGGTGTCTTGCTGCACTCGGCGGCGAACGTCATCGATCATGGCCATTCCGAGACGGACAATGTGGAAGGCATCCACCACGGTGATGGCTTCGGGCAGTTCGTCCCGGATCGCGTTGGCGTAGCCGCGGAACGGGTCAAGGGTGGCGACCTTGATGGCGTTCGTAAAGGTCGGTCCTTGTTCCTTGAGCCAGTCCGCATAGGCTTTCCCCGACCGGCCTGGGACGAGATCCAGCGGCCGTGCATGGACGTTGCCGTGTTCGTCACGGGTGTGGTCAATGATGCCGGTGACCATGCCCGAACCGGGGAATCCGGTGTGGGTCCAGACGTGCTCGTCCACACCGAGCGCATCAATGCCGGTAAGGCGTTCGGGTCGGCCGATCCGGCGGCGCGCTTCGACCTCGACGCCTTTCCACAACGCTCGCCAGGAGACTCCGAGTTGATGGGCCAGGGCGGAGACGGGAGTGTCGTAACGTTCCAGCGCGTCAGTGGCCCAACGGATGGCACGGTTGGTCAAAATCGCCCGTCGCCCGGCCAAGGGGTGCTGTTCGGTGAAGACCTTTGTGGGGCAGTGTTCATCCCGGCATTGCCATAAGCGTTTGGCCCAGATCAGCCGCACGGGCCGGCCGAAGCACGGGATGTCGTTCAGGCGGATCCCTCGTCGGCCATGGCCGCTGGCAACAACGCCGCAGTCAGGGCAGCCGGTGAGTGTTTGGTCGGTTTCAACATGGATGGTCAGGGCGGTGGAAGTCTCGGCGACAGCGGTGATGTGGACCCCGCGTACGCCAAGAAGAGCATCAGCGAGGGCACACCATTCGCCGTCCCCGCAGGAAGTAAAGTTAGTCACGTCAGGGTCTTTTATGAAGTTGGGGGCTTGGTCGCTACCAATTCAAAGAGACCCTGACGCCTCCCTTCCTCCGCCACGCCGGACACACCAAAAATCCAAGACTCAGCTGGGCCAACCACGCTTAGAGACGAAGGGCCCCTTTGAGCAGGCGCCATGTCTGGTGGCGTGGAGGCCAGATGGAGGTTGGTTCGTCGGGCGTGGCTATCTTCCCGCCGTTCTCAAACAACCTGGTCCGGAGCTTCTTCGGCTCCCAGCGACTGGCTCTCGTCCCGGTGAACGCGACCATCTGGTTCTAGGTCTTGATCTCGGCAGCCAGCATGACGACTCAAGCATCAGAGCTCGTTGGCAGCGAAGGACTTGAAGGCCAGGTTCGCGAACCCGCTGTCCAAGGCGAAGCGGATCCGGTCCTCGCAGCAGGCCCGCAGCCCGTGGCGGACTTCTAGAACGGCGAGCTGGCCCCGGTCTGGTTCTTCGCGATGGCCGTGTGACGGGGCCGTCGATGTCGATGATCCGCGGCTGCGCCCCGACTTGCGCGACTTTCTAGCGGACGACGACCCACATCCCCGCCGGTCAGGCCGAGAGATCCAGCATGCCGGTGATTTCACCAACCTAGCCGCCGTTGCGTTCAAAACGGCTCTGTCCTGGGCCCCGGTCCACGCTTGTTTCGGGATCAGCAGGACGTCAGCGATGGCGTCGTTGATCGGGAACCCGACGCAGTAGAAGAAGTTGCTGTCCGTGGCGGTGAGCCGGGCCAGGAAGCCGTACGTGCCTGCGGAGTCGGTGCGGATCATGATTATCCGCCCTTGCCCGGTACCCTTCCGGGAGCTGCTTGATGGAGTCCTTGACGACTTGGATTTGGTCGGCGGCGGTGTTCGAGCCGGCGTTGCCGGGTCGCAGCAGTGTCACCAACGGCTCGCCGGTCCCCAGGATGCCGTGGTCAACCATAGAACACAACTGGTGGAAGGCGAAGCCGTTCTTCCATGTTGGACGGGCGTCCTCCTTCTCGGAATTCGAATTCCGCAGAGACACATCGATGTCGATGACCAGCGGGTTCTCAGCGATGGCACCGTGCAGCGGCGAATCTTGCCCGGCGTGGGTCCGGGCGGCGGCCCGGGCAGTGTTGACCGCAGCCAACACTTTCGCAGGCTTGACCCTTGCCAGGACCTTCAAGAGCCGGTTGATCGTCGGATCGGAGGCGACGAGCCCGTAGGTTTCCGGCTGTTGCGGAGCCCGCCCACATCTGAGACGGCGTCCCCACCCGTGGCCAGGGGCAAGGCCAGATCGGCGAGGATCTTCCCAAGGTCGTGCCGGGCGAAGGGCTTGCGCCACGGTCCCAGCGCTTCCGAGGGGCCCGCGCCAAAGCCCGAGCACCTGACCATCGAGGTCAGGATGGCCCCGCCAGCCTGGTCCAACACACCATCCCCGACAGCATCAACTCGGACAGAGGGATAAAGGCCGGTGTACTAGTTCAACTACAGGGTGCTCCTGATGTGTCTAGGCAATGTTTGTGTGGGAACCACATTTTCCTTTGGTCGGAGGCGCTCTTCAAGCTTTAATGACGCACTTCGGTCACGTCCCCATGAAATGTGCCCATGAAATGGCGAGACTAATTATCATCTAAACGACCTCGCAGACGACTCTCCCTCGACGAAGGCATCTGACAAGATTGACGCAGCAACGAAACCCCAGGACTCCGGTCATGGTGAGGTAATGACTGTGGGTTGTTAGGCGTTGCTCTTGATTTTGTAGCGCAGGATGAGCCCGGTGCCTGGGTAGCGGGTTTGGGTGCTGTTTAGGTGTTCGCATAGCTGGGCGATGGCCGCGGTTTTTGCCTTGGTCGGCAGTGGGTCGAGGCTGATCGTGAGGTATCCGGGTTTGGTGGGGTCGATGTCACCGGCCTGGTTGAAGGCTTGGCGCATGAGCGCGTGGGCTTCCTGGGTGGCGCGCTTGTAGCCGGTGTTGGTGCGGATTTCCCGCGCGATGCTCATCGCGGTGTTGTAGGCGGCCATGCGGATGCCGTGGTGGATGAGTTTGGTCTCGGTGTTCAGGACTTGCTGTCCGGGGCTCAGGTCCCCGAGCCGGACCTTCGCCGGAATGCTCTTGTGCACTTTCTCGGCAGCGACCAAGGCATTTTCTGCTTCCCCCACCGGTGCCATGACCTGGTTGTGCATGGCACTGGTCAGCGTGACTTCACCGGCACCGTCGGCCGGGGTCTTCAGGGCCAGCAGGTTCGCATCCGCCACGGCGGCGGCCTCTGCATGCGCATTCCTGGCGGCAACGACCTTTTGGTAGGCCTTCTTCTTTGCCGGTTCCGGCACCAAACGGTCCTCATCGTCACCGGTGGAAGCATAGGAGTCGTGGGAGTCGAGGTCGAAGTGCATGCGGGCATAGCGGAACTGGTTTTCCTGCCGCCACCGTGAACCCATCCGGTACACCACCTCGCCAGCGCTCATGTCCCTGTCGGTGGTGAGGATGTGGATTTGCCGGGTGCCACCACCGGTCGCTGGAACGATCCGGCTGACCTGCCGGATCGTGAACACTTCCCCGGTCGTCTTCGTGGCGGCCAGGGGCAGGTCAACGAGAGTGTCAGCAACAGACCAGGACCGTGTCTGAGCATTCTCGCCGGTGTGGGATACCTCGGCGAACTGGTCTTCGTCGATGTTTTTGCTGGCGCCTTTGCGCCAGGTCAGCACATCAAAACCCTTTTCTGCCATGTGTTGAAAGAGCGCCGGTGACCAGCCTCCACGGTCAAAACCGACCAGCACGCGCCGGTCATCACCCACAGCCGTGCGGAGTTCTGGCAGGAGGTTGCGCAGCTCGGTGGCCAGGGACGCACCCGGTTCGGCCATGACGACGAACACCGGTGAGCCGTGGGCGTCGGTGACCCAGGTTTCCTCGGTTGCAGGGACCGGGAACTTGAGCCGGGTGGAGTAGATCTTTCCGATCTTCTTAGTGCCCTGGTAGGCGCGCACATGCCCGTCAACATAGAGGATCGCGGTCAGATCCTCAGCATCGGGACCGCTCATGTTCAGGTGGTGTTTGGCCAGGGCGGCAATAAGCTCCTCGGCTTTGCCGGCCTCGGCGAGTTGGGAGATCCGGCGGCGGATCGTCTTTACCTCCGGGGCTCGGTCCATGCCCAGCACCCGACCCAGTTCCACAGGGTTGAAGCGGGTGGCGCCCTCGGCCCGGGTCTCCCCGGCCAACGCCCGCAATACGGCATCGATCAGGATGGTTTCCAGTCCGTAGAACCCGTCCGGCAAGGAACCATACACCTCCTTCGCGCAGGAGAGCAGTCCGGTGGTTTCCAGTGCCGGCAACGCCAGGAACAGCCCGGCATGGCGAATGTGGGCGGCCGGGGCAAACACCGGGGCCGCACAGTCAAGGAGCCCGGCCCGTGCCGCTGCCCGCTCCCCATCACGGGGCACCGGGGCCGGCAGCACCGGCAATGCAAGCTGTTCAGCTGCTTCAAGGGGTGCCACGCCATCGCGGGCAGATGGACCTGTCGCTGCTTCTGTTGCGGTGGTCATGGCCATGGCACGTCGGACCGTGTCAGTGGAAACCCCCGTCGCTTCAGCGGTCGCCCGCAGGCTGACCCCGCCGACACGAACAGCACGTATCTGCGCTGCTTTCTCATCGGTCAGCAGGGAAGGACGTTTGGGACCCTTCTTCACCGGCGCCAAACCCAGCAGCCCTGCCCCTTCCAGGGATTTGCGCCAGCGCCGCAACGACTCCGTGTTCACACCAAAACCGGCGGCGACCTCGTTCACCTGGGCGGCACCGGTATCGACCAGCTGCGAGGCCGCCAAACGGCGCAGACCGTCCTGGCCGGCACCCCACACATAGGCCAACTGCCCGTTGATGAAGACCTTGCCGCCCACCTCATTTTCCAGCAGGGCGGCATGCTCGCCCATGAGAACTCCGCCGAGATCGGCCAGCACAGGAAGGGCGGTTTGGATGGTCATTGAAACCATTGTTTCACCCACCCACACAACGAATTCATCACGCCTTTATTATCTCACACTATGGCCAGGATTAACAGCCCGGGCCACAGTAAGAACCGCGTCAATTCAACGAACCACGAAGACCACTTCATCGCCGTGTCCAGAGGCCTGAACCCACAAATTTTCACGTACCGCTCATGGGTACCAAGTCTGAACGGACGTCATCGTTCAGTAGTGTTATAAAGTATTAATCCTATTATTGCACGTTTTAATCACTCCTCTATTTAATCACTCCTCTATTTTATAAATCGCCGCATCTCCTCGGCGACGGCAGTGACAGCAGGTACGACTACACTATTACCGAATTGGCGATAGGCCTGAGTGTCTGATACAGGTATTTCGTATGAATCTGGGAAACCCATGAGGCGTGCGCACTCACGGGGTGTAAGCCGGCGTGGTCGCTCTCCAATGCCGCGCGATACTAATATTTCGGATCCATCTTTGTGGTAGCGTGCTGAGAGGGTTCTAGCAACAGACTCGGGACCTACTAGTCCGTAGCCAAATCCGTTTCCCGCAGCTCTGTGTTTTGCGGCATAATCTTTCAAGTATTTCCAGAGATTCGGTGTCAGTGTGTATTTGGCTCCAACAGAGGCAAGCTCTCCCTCGGTGTACGGCACTTCGGCAACTTCAGTACCGTCCTCGGGGTGCAAAATGGAAGCCATTGTGGGGCGGATGATTTTGGATTTCCCTTGACGGTTTACTTGTGACGTCAAATTGTCGAAGGTAAATCCATCGACTCCTTCAAACGCAGATGCGTCTTTAAACCCGACTATCATTATGCGCTGCCGACCTTGCGGTACGTAAGAATTTGCATTAACCACTTTATAATCGATTTCATAACCGAGTTCTTCGCGAAGCGTCCTTTCAATGACTCTGAAGGTTCGCCCCATGTCGTGCGACAAGAGATTCTTAACATTTTCAAGCAAGAACGCTTGAGGCTGTTTTTCATCAATTATTCGAGCGACATCGAAAAATAGCGTACCTTGCGTTGCGTCGGCAAATCCGTGCTCGCGTCCCAGCGAATTTTTCTTTGACACTCCAGCTATGGAGAATGGCTGGCATGGAAACCCGGCGAGAAGGACGTCGTGGTCAGGTATTGTCTTCTCATGAACTTGGGTGATATCGCCTGCGAACAGATGTCCTTCGGGGTCTTCGTGAAATCCTTCGACAAATCCCGGAAGCGAGTGGCCAAAATTTCGCGCATATGTCTGCTGTGCGTACTTATTCCATTCGGAAGTGAAGACGCAATTGCCGCCAATCGATTCGAAGGCAAGTCGAATACCTCCAATTCCGGCAAATAGATCAACGAATCTAAATGGCGATGCACCGGCTGGTGCCGGAACCGTAGCTAAAGACCATTTTTTCAGAATCTCTTCTAAAGCCGCCCTAAGGTAGGGGGGGCACTCGGTTTCCCCAGTCTCCCACCGTGCGATGGTTTTGACGGAGACCTCGAGTGTCGTGGCCAGTTTCGCTTGGCTGTGGGTGCCTCGCAGTTCTCGCAGAAGAGCGAAGGGGGTTCTTGCGGCTTGTTCTACTTGGGCCAGAGACACGAGCGGGTCCATTCTTGGGGAATTTGACGGGTCAATCTGTCTCTAAATATTCCCCATGAGGTCGCGATGGGCTGGAAGGCGCGCCGTGTGGCTGGTGTAATTCGGGACACGTATAGGGTTTACTCGAAGTAGCGTTAGTTCACACGGCCGGACGAGCAAGACTTTTTGCCAGCCCCAATAGCTGCCAGTCGTCGGCACGTCTCATACGATCAACTGGGGCAGCTGTGCCGTCCAGTCGGTCCGAGCTCGGCTTAAAATGTCACGTACTGGCAAGTAGCGAACTTGCCTGTCACAGTAGTGGCATACCGCTTCGTCAGGAGGACCGCTGTGACCGTTCGAGACAACACCAACCGCCGGCTCAAGGAAGTTCTGGACATCATGGCCGCGGGGTCGTGGGAGGACCAGAAGCCCAACGGGGGAGAGGTCCTGGCCGAGGCCGTGGCCCGCATCCCGTTCACCAAAGAGGAGTCCGAACTGCTCAGCGGCGGCATTCCCCGCGGTCACAAAAACCTCACCAAGGCCACGGCCGATCTGGTCAAGTCCGGGTGGATTACCAAGGGCCGTAGCGGCTGGGAAATCACCGAGGACGGGCTCAGGGCGACGGTAGTCTTCAACACAGTGGAGTCGCTGACCGCCGCCCTCTCGACTGGCACGCCCGTCCCAGCGGACACTCCCCTGCCCACGAAGCCCGTGGCCAAGAAGGCCCCAGCAAGGAAAGCCGCCACCAAGACTGCGGCAACCGCCAAGAAGACGCCCGCCAAGGCTGCGCCAGCGAAGTCTGCTCCTGCCAAGGCTGCGCCGGCGAAGGCGTCAGCCAAGGTACCCGCCAAGGCGGCCGCCGTCGAGGGTAAGGATCAGCCAGCCTCAGTGGCACTGGCCGGCGACTTCGGGACCATCCTCGGCGCCCTCGAGAACTGGGACCCCAGCCACGACAGCGTGCAGATGAAACTCGACGCCAAACGCGGCACCTGGAAGCTGACCGCGGACCTGCCGGCCGGCAGGTACAGCTACAAGGCCGTCGTGAACGGTTCCTGGGATGAGAACTACGGCGCTTTTGGCCTGCTGGACGGGGCCAACCACGAGTTCGAGCACACCGGCGGCGAAGTCACGTTCCACTACGACCACGCCACGAAGGACGTGCTCCGGGGCTGATTTCGACAAGCTCAATCAGCGGGACCGGATTTCGACAAGCTCAGTCGCCGGATTTCGTCAAGTTCAATCAGCGGGGTGCATGGGTCTCGGGGGTCTCGACGCGCTCGCAGAGCTCGCTGCTCGACCACCGGAGTTTCGGCAGTCGACCACCGGATCACCCGTGGAGCTCACGGTATGCACCCGCCGCGGCGGGGTGCAACGGCAGGCCGGCCGTGTTGATCAGGGTCTCGGGGCTCAGGAACTGGATGCCCAGGCTGGACTTCGGGATGAGCTCCCGGGCGTGGTCGACCAGCAGCAGCACGGTCTGCCGGACCATGTTCGCGTTCAGGTCCGCCCGGCACAGCAACAAGTTCGCCACCCCGATGGTGTTCACGGACGGAGTCCCGGCGTAGCTGTTCTCCGGGATAACCGCGTGCTCGTAGAAGTCCCCATAGCTCGCTGCCAACCGCGGTAGGAGTCCGGCCAGGTCCAGGAACCGCAGGCCCACCTTCTGGTTGGGGGCGGTGATGGCCGCCGTGGGCAGCCCGCCCGACCACATCAGCGCATCAATGGCGCCCCGCAGAAGGGCAGCCAGGCCGTCGTTCAGCCCGAGCTCGTGCTGCCCTGCGGGATTCCTTGAATCCGGTCCAAGACCGGCGGTGGCGAGGACACGGCCTGCCGTGAGCGCTGTACCGGAGCCGACGGCGCCCGTCCCCACAGTTTTGCCGGCCAGGTCCGCGACCCTGCGGATGCGGCTGTCCTTGCGCACGATGCAGTGCAGGTAGTTCTCGTAGACCTTGCCGACGGCGAGGACGCGCCCGGGGCTCGCATTCATAAGTTCCGCGGCGGTGTCGGCCAGGACGGGACCCAGCGTTGCCGCCCCGGAGAGGATGCGCTGGAAGTTGTCCGCGCTGCCGCCCGTGGACAGGGTGGTGGCCGTTCGTGCCACGCCGTTGCGCTGCAGGGATGCGGCCAACAGCGCGGCAAATTCAAGATAGAAACCGCCGGGTTCGCCGCCAGCCACGACGGCGTGATCCAGCGGTGGTCGGGGGGCGCACGCCGAGAGCACCGGGAGGAGCGCTGTGGACAGGCCGGCGCCGGCGGCGAATTTGAAGAGCTGGCGGCGGGTGGGCGCCCGGGACTCTGGGTCGGTCATCGGGCGCCTGGGTCTCGACGCGCTCGCGGGGCTCCCTGCTGGACCACCGGTTGGGTGCCGACAGGCTCGACCAGCGGGAACACCAGGGTGGCCCGCAGGCCGTGCGGCTCGCGGGTGCCCAGCAGGAGCCGTCCGCCGTTTGCCTCGGCCAGCGTGTCCACAATGGTCAGCCCGAGGCCGGTGCCCCGGATGTCACGGTGGTCGGGGGACCGCCAAAACCGCGTGGTGCTCAAGGTGAGTTCCTCGGGGGACATGCCCGGGCCGTCGTCGGACACGTCAATGTCAACGGTGCCGGCATGGTCTGTCACGGAGACTTGGACGTGGCCGCCGGCAGCGTACTTGATGGCGTTCTCCAGCAGCTCGCCTACCATTTGGGACAGTTCGAAGGGGCTGCAGTCCACATAAACGTCGGCCTCCGGCGGTGGGCCGAGCGCCAGTGCGGTCCCGTTGCGGCCGGCAGCGGCCGAGGCGCGCTCCAGTTCCTCCTGGACGGCGAGGTACAGGTTGGCGCGTCCGTGGTCAGGTCCGCCGGCCGGCCCCACGGCCTTCCTGGCCGCACCCTCAAAGGCCCGGTTTTCCGCCGTGGCCAGCATCAGCACGTCGTCCAGCAGTTCCTCCACGCGGTCCAGCTCGGCCGTGACGGCGGAGATGGTGCCAGGATCCGAGGAATCCTTGAGCTGGAGCTGCAAAAGGTCCACCCGCAGCCGCAGGGCGGCCACGGGATTGCGCAACTGGTGGGAGGTGTCCGCGATCAGCTGGCGCTGCTGGTCCAGGCTGCCCTGGACCGCCGCGGCCATGGTGGTCAGCGAGCGGCTGAGCTCACGCAGCTCCGGCGGGCCGTCCTGGGGCAGGCGCCGCATGGAGCCGGTTTCCTCCAGCTCGACCACCGCCGAATTGAGCCGGTGGATGGGCCGCAGCACCCACCGGGTCAACCTGGCCGCGCCGAACAGCAGGGCCACCTCAAGAACTGTGGCGGCCGCCAGCACCCCCAGCCACAGTGCCCGCAGCTTGCCCTGCGCCGTGCCGGCGTCGGTCTCCAGGACCACCTCACCCATGACCTGGTTGGCGCTGCCGAACGACCGGGCCACGAGCATGGCGTTCGGGCCGAAGGGGCGCAGCGGCGCCAGCTTGGTCAGGCTCAGGTTCAGGCTGGCGTTGAACAGGGCGTCCTTGACCTCCGCGCTGTTCGGATCCAGCCGGCCGGACACCAGCGTGCGGTCCCGGGCGCGGACCAGGACGCCCTCGCCGTACAGGCCGGAGTATGCGTCCATGGCCGTCTGCAGCCCCTCCCAGTCGTTGCTCGACGCCGCGTCCGCCGCCACCTGCGAAAAGCGGTTGAGCGAGGCCACCCGGTTGATCTCCAGGTCCTGGGTCAGGGCCCGGCTGCCGGCGCTCAGGATGGAAAACGCCAGGCCCAGAACAAGCAACACGGACAGCAGTCCAAGCACGCCCAGGACACGAACCCTCACTCCGGGTTCGCTTCGAAGCGGTAACCCACGCCGCGGACGTTGACGATGTAGCCGGGGCGGTCCAGCTTGGCGCGCAGGCCGGTCAGGTGGACGTCGAGCGAACGGGAGGCGGCCACGAACGCGTCGCCCCAAAGGACGTCCATAATCTGTTCGCGCGTGGCGATGGACCCGCCGTGCTGGACCAGCAGGGCCAGCAGGTCAAACTCGGTCGGCGTCAAGCCGAGGGGTTTGCCTTCCAGTTCGGCCGTGCGGCGGTCCAGGTTGATGGCCACCGGCCCCGCCGTCAGCTGGCTGGTTTTGGGTGCCGCGCGCCCGATCCGCCGCCCGACGGCCTCGATCCGGGCCAGCAGCTCCGTGAGCTTGACCGGCTTGACCAGGTAGTCGTCCGCGCCCAGCCGCAGGCCGCGGACCACGCTGCGTTCATCGTCCCGGGCCGTGAGGATGATGACGGGGGCCAGGGTCACCTGGCGCAGCTTGCGCAGCACGTCCAGGCCGTCCATGTCCGGCAGGCCCAAATCCAGCAGGACCATCTCCGCCCCGCGGTGCTGCAGCAGGGCGTCGCTGCCGCGGAACACCCGGGACGCCCGGTGCCCGGCGGAACTGACGGCCGCCAGCAGGGCCGAAGCAACGGCGTCGTCGTCTTCAACGATGAGCAAGTCCACGCTACGGTCCTCTTCGGCAGTGCCCCGGGGGCGGTGACGGGGGCCTGTCTGCGTACGACAGGCGCCCGTTTCGAACTATTTACAGGTTACCGGGAGGCGACGTCGTCCAGGGCGGGGGTGCCGGCGTCGTCCGTGGAATCCAGCAGTTCGGCCTCGATGTGGGAGGTCTTGGAGGACTCGCCCATGCGCCAGTAGACGATGAAGCTGACGGCGATGCAGGCGGCCACGTAGTAGTAGAAGACCTGCTCGAGCCCGATGTTCTTCAGGCCTAGGGCAATGAACTCGGCGGTGCCGCCAAAGACCGCCACGGTGAGCGAGTACGGCAGGCCCACGCCAAGGGCGCGGATTTCCGTCGGGAAGAGCTCGGCCTTCACGATGGCGTTGATGGACGTGTAACCGGTGACGATGACCAGCCCCACCATCATGAGCAGGAACGCGCCCACGGGATTCTTCATCCCCTGCATGAGCAGGAACAGCGGGACCGTCAGAAGGGTGCCGAGGATGCCGAAGCCCAGCAGCAGCGGGCGGCGGCCCACCCTGTCCGAACGCCCGCCGGCCACGGGCTGCAGGACCACGAACGCCAGCAGCGCGAAGAAGTTGATCCAGCTGACCGTGGACTTTTCGATGCCCACGGTGTTCACCATGAACTTCTGCATGTACGTGGTGTACGTGTAGAACGCGACGGTGCCGCCCATGGTGAGCCCGACGACGGTCATGACCGCCTTGGGGTGCTGCATCAGGATCCGGAGGGTGCCGGCCTTGGCGCTCGATTCCTGGCTCAACTTGGTGAACTGCTCCGATTCGTCCATGGTGCGGCGCAGCCACAGGACGGTCAGGGCGAAGATGGCACCCAGCACGAACGGGATCCGCCAGCCCCAGGACTTCATGTCCGCCTCGCTGAGGACCTGTTGCAAGACGATCTGGACGCCCAGCGCGATCAGCTGCCCGGCGATGAGCGTGACGTACTGGAAGCTGGAGTAGAAGCCGCGGCGGCCGCTGCTGGCCATTTCCGACAGATACGTGGCCGAGGTGCCGTACTCGCCGCCGAGGGAAAGGCCCTGGACCAGGCGTGCGACCACGAGGATGATGGGCGCCCACACGCCGATGGTGTCATAGCCGGGGGTGCACGCAATGATCAGCGAGCCGGCGGCCATGACCGTGATGGACAGTGTCAGCGCGGCGCGGCGGCCGTGGCGGTCCGCGTACCGGCCCAGGATCAGGCTGCCCAGCGGGCGCATCAGGAAGCCGACGGCGAAGATGGCCGCCGTGTTCAGCAGCCGCGAGGTGGGGTCGCCCGACGGGAAGAACGCGGATGAAAAGTACACGGCAAAGGCTGCGTACACGTACCAGTCGTACCACTCGATGAGGTTCCCCACTGAACCCTTGAATATGTTGCCCGTGATGCGTCGCGACGTTGCGCGCTCACCGGCCTTTGCCTTGTCCACGGCTGCTCCTTCAAGTTTGGGATTCGCCCCTTGGTGTTGCGGGGGCACAAGCCAAGCTATTCGTGATTCAGGGCACATCAAAGGCTGGGCGGGTTTTCCTAACGGTTTCTTAGGATTGCGGGAGCTGGCCGCCTCTCTGTTGGGAAGCGGGTTGAGAATGTGGACCACCCATTCGGTCCTTCCTATGGCCGCGGATGCCGAAACGGACTATTGAGGCTGCTAAATCAGGATCATTTCTCCGTTTCGGCATCCTGGGCCAAAGCGGTTCTTCCGCCCCGACGGCCGCGCGGGCGGAGGCCCTAGTTTCGGCCGGCCTAAGAACAGGTGCCCTTCGGAATTGCCCTACCGCCGGATCGAGGTAACTGATGGAACAATGGAACCACCATGGGACCACTTAGCCGGCAACAACTGCAGACGACCGAGCCGCCACGGGGCCAGGCCCGGTACCAGGTCATCGCCGCCGACCTGGCGCGCCGCATCGCGGCCGGCGAGTGGCTGGTGGGCGGTTTCCTGCCTTCGGAACCGGACCTGGCCGCCGCGTACGGCGTCTCCCGGGAAACGCTGCGCAGCGCGCTGCGGCAGGTCGAGGCCCAGGGATTGGTCGGCCGGCGCAAGGGGCAGGGGACCCGCGTCATCCGCCCCACGCCCGTCACCGAGTTCTCCTCACGGCTGGCCTCCATCGATGACCTGGTCAGCTACGGCCAGACCGCCGTGCGCAGCGTCCTGCGCGTGGAGGAAGTCAACCTGGACGCCCAAACCGCCCGGCTCACGGGCCTGCCTGCCGGCGCCGTTTTCATCAGGGTCACCACCACCCGGCAAAGCGAAATAGACGCCATGCGGGTTGAATCGTGGTCGCGCGTCTACGTGTCCACCGAAGATTGGGTGCTCATTAAAGACGAGATCCAGGGAAGCGAACGCCTCGTCGCGGACCTCATCTGCGCCAAGACTGACCGCACGATTGACCGTGTAGTCCAGCGCGTCCGCGCCACGACCGTGCCGGCCGACGCCGCGGCGGCCCTCGACCGTCCCATCGGCGCGCTGGCGCTGGAATTCACCCGCCAATACATGGACCGCAACGACGGCCTCTTCGTCGTTGTGGTCAGCCTGCACCCCGGCGACACATTCGTTTACGAAACCATTCTCGAGCCCCGCTGACGCGGCTTCGCAAAACCCTCCAAATCCAAAAGTTCCGTGCCTTCGCGCGGCACTTCGACGCACGGTGGCGGGCTACCACGCCGCTCCCTGCCCGCCGTCGCCGCCGGCTACTTTCACCGGGCCCCTTGACATTCCGTGAGCCATGTCTCATATTTGTCTAGACAGATAAGTTGTCTAGACAGGTAAGAGGCAAAATGAAAACTCTCCAGCAGCTGAGCTCAGCGCCGAGCGCGTCTGCAGCCCGGAAGAAGTGGTACCGCGGACTCGGTGCCCAGGTGATGATCGCCATGGCCGTGGGTATCGTGTTTGGGTTCGCCCTTCCCGGCGTCGCGAGCCAGTTCAAGATCGTCGGCGACCTCTTCCTCTCTCTCATCAAGGCCGGCGTGGCCCCGCTCGTGTTCCTGACGGTGGTGCTCGGCATCGGCGCCGCGGGCGACCTGAAAAAGGCGAGCCGCATCGGGTTCTTCGCCCTGATCTACTTCGAGGTGCTCTCCACCGTCGCCCTGCTCCTCGGGCTCGTGGCTGGAAACCTCTTCGGCGTTGGCAAGGGCGCCCACGCCCTGCAGTCCAGCGCCGGGGCCGCCCCGGCTGGCGCCGGCGAGCCCGGTTTCACGGCCTTCCTCAAGGGCATCTTCCCGGACAACTTCATCGGCGCCTTCAGTTCAGGCCAACTGCTGCAGGTGCTCATCCTCGCCATCATCTTCGGCGCCGGACTGCTCACCCTCAAACCGCACATGCGCGCCAAGGTCACCGGCGGGCTGGAAACCATCTCCGAGGCCATGTTCGGCTTCATCAACGTCATCATGAAGCTCGCGCCCATCGGAGCCTTCGGCGCCATCGCCTATGCCGTGGGCACGAACGGCAGCGCCATGCTGCTTGCCCTGGCCGAACTCGTGCTCCAGTACTGGGCCGTGATTGCGTTCTTCGTTTTCGGCGTGCTCGGGCTGGTGTGCCTGCTCTCCGGCTTCAACATCTTCCGCATCCTGCGGTACGTGCGCATCGAGATGTCCCTGGTCCTGGGCACCGCCTCCAGCGAATCCGCACTGCCCGGACTGCTGCGCAAGCTGCCCATGATGGGCGTGTCCAAGCAGGCCGTGGGCCTGGTGGTCCCCACCGGCTACGCGTTCAACCTCGACGGCACCTCCATCTACATGGCCCTGAGCACGCTCTTCTTGGCCAATGTGTACGGCATCCACATGGGCATCCCGGAGCAGATCGGCCTCCTGGTCATCATGCTCCTGACCTCAAAGGGCGCCGCGACCGTCTCCGGGGGCACTTACGTGGTGTTTGCCGCCACCATCGCCGCCACCGGATACCTGCCCATCGAAGGCGTGGCCATCCTGTTCGGCGTCTACCGCTTCATGTCCATCGCCACCGCCTTCTGCAACACCTTCGGCAACGTCGTGGCCACCTGGTCGTCGCCAAGTGGACTAAGGAACTTCACATGCCCACGGTCCGGGAGGCACTCGCCGACCCCACCGAATTCTGGCTGAAGGCTGACAGGGAAGAGTACGACGCCGATGCTTCCTTGGGCGGGCCGCCCGCCGGCGCCCCCGCGGATGCCGCGGCGGCGCGGGCCGACCAGGGTGGCCCGGCCGGCGCGCCGGAGAACCACGGCGAGCTGACCGCCGTCGTCCGTTCTCACTGACACCCCCGCAGGCAACACGAGATCAACCCTTCAAGACTTTGAGAGAGACCATGAACACCACCGCTTTTGATTCCCAGCTCTTCCGCAACATGTTCGGCACCCCGGCGATGCGCGACATTTTTTCCGACACCGCCTACATCGCCCGCATCATCGACACCGAGACGGCCCTGGCCCGGGCCCAGGCGCGCGTCGGCGTGATTCCGGCGGTGGCCGCGGGGCAGATCACCGAGAAGGCCAACGTCGAGACGCTGGACATGGACCGCCTCCGCGAGGAAACGGAAATCGTAGGCTACCCCATCCTGCCCATCGTCAAGCAGTTGGCCGAACAGTGTGGGGACGCCGGCGGCTATGTGCATTGGGGCGCCACCACGCAGGACATCATGGACACCGCCGTCATGCTCCAGTGCAAGGCCGGGGTGGAACTGCTGTCCGGCCAGCTGGACGGCGTGCGCAGGGCCCTGGTCCGGCTGGCCGCGGAGCACATCGACACTGTCGCCGCCGGGCGCACCCACCTCCAGCACGCCCTGCCGGTGACATTTGGGTACCGCTGCGCCGTGTGGCTCTCGGCGCTGGACCGGCATGCGGAACGGCTGCAGCAGGCACGGGAGCGGGACCTGATGGTCCAGTTCGGCGGGGCGGCCGGGACGCTGGCGTCGCTGGGGGAGGGGCCCGAAGGGCTGGCCGTCCGCGCTGAGCTGGCCGCCGAGCTGGGCCTGCGCGATCCCGAAATCACCTGGCACGTGGCGCGGGACGGGCTCGCCGAGCTGGTCTCGCTGTTCGCCAACATTGGCGGGTCCCTGGGCAAGATCGCCTGGGACGTCACGATGATGTGCTCCTCCGAATACGGGGAGCTGGCCGAACCCTTCGTGAACGGCCGCGGCGCCAGCTCCACCATGCCTCAGAAGCGCAACCCGATCTCGAGCGAGCTGATGCTGGCCGCCGGCAAGCTGCTGCGCGAGAAGTCCTCGGTCATGCTGGATGCGCTGATGCAGGACTTTGAGCGGGCCACCGGACCCTGGCACCTGGAGTGGGCCACGATTCCGGAGGCATTCCTGCTGCTGGCCAGCTCCCTGCACCAGGCAGAGTTCATGCTCTCCGGCCTCGAGGTTGACGTGGACCGCATGTACCAAAACACGCAGTTGACGCACGGACTCATAGTGGCCGAGGCCGTCATGATGGCCATCGCCCCCGTCCTGGGACGGCAGGAGGCGCACGAGGTGATCTACGAGGCCTGCCGCGCCGCCATCGAGTCTAAGGGCGAGCTGAAGGCCGAGCTGCTCAAGCACGAGGACTTGGTGCGCCAGCTCGGCGCCGATCGGATCGCCGAACTATGCGAACCGGCTGGCTACCTTGGCAGCGCCAAGACCATGACCCGGCAAGTGGTGGACGGCCTGGCACGGTAACGGGCCCGCGGACCCGCCCCGGTGGTCGAGCTTGTCGCCGGTGGTCGAGCTTGTCGAGACCTGGGTTTCGACAAGCTCGATCTCAGTCACCGGTTCCCCGCCGTCGCCAAACGACTTTGTCAGACCCTCCTCCTACATTGATGTCAGGTGCCGGATCCGCCAGGATCCTGTGCCGGCAGGGGGCAGTGGTTGCCTCCTCGCATCACTCGATATCAGGAGCACCAACATGGGGAATGAATCTTTGGACCAGCAGCAAGGGTCCGTCTATGTGCCGCCGTCGGATCTGCCGCCATCAACGACGCTGCCAACCGGAGGGCCCGGCCTCCCGCCCGAGCCGTTCGCACCGCAGCCGGCGTCCGCCGGTGACAAGCGTGCCGGCAAGGCACTGGCACTCACCGCCCTGATCCTGGCCATCGTGTCTCTCCTGCTGTGCTGGATACCGATCGTGAACAACCTCGTGTTCTTCCTGGGTCTGCTGGCCCTGGGATTCGCCATCCCGGCCCTGATCATCGCTGTGAGGAAGAAGTCCAGGGCCAAGGGCATGTCTATCGTTGCGCTGGTGATCGCAGTGGTTTCCCTGGTTGGCGTCCTCGCCTCGCAGGCATACTACGTTTCCGTGATCGACGGCGTCAGCAAGGCAGTCAGCGACAGCGCGGACGGTGTTGTGGATGCCCCCGCAAAGGATCAGAAGAAGGCCGAAACTGCTGCACTCGCCCTGGGTGCCACCGCGAAAGTCGGAAGCGAGTACGACGTTTCCATCAAAAGCGTCAATGTCAACGCCGGAGACGCGATTGCTGCTGCCAACCAGTTCAACGAGCCGGCCAAGGGCCAATACGTTTTGGTCGATGTCGACGTAAAGTATGTCGGCGACAAGGAGGGCAATCCGTGGGTCGACCTCGGCATAAAGTTTGTGGGCAGCGACGCCCGTCAATATTCCAGCAGCACCTGCAACGCCACCACGGCCAAGCCGGGCAGCTCGGTACCGACCCTTGAGAATGGCGGGACGGGCGAGTACCAGGTGTGCATGGACGTCCCTGCAGCAGCGGTTGCCGGGGCGAAGGTTTACGTCGAGCCCACGTTCTCTCTGGCGCAGAATCAGCGCGTCTACTGGAACACCAAGTAGGTCAGGCCCCTGCATATTCGTTGACGGCGCGGAGGACTGGCCATTCGGGGCCAGCCCGCCACCTTCATGTCCAGGCTGCAACGCTCACATCGATGCGTACACAATGAAGCCGAACACCACCAGGACGAACGTTCCCAACGCGATCCACCATTTGCGGCCGCCCCGCACCACGGCCAGGCCAAGCATGGGCGGGCACGCCACCATGGCTGCCAGGATGATCACACCTGCCATGCCGGCCGCGGGCTGTGGCTTCGGCGTGGTGCAGTCCAGAAAGCATCCGGAAAACGACGCCGCCGTCAGGAATAAGGCGATGAATGCCGGGAAGGCAAGTATCACCCATCCGGCCAGCGTGATGACGACGCCCCACCCGACCGAAGGGCGTTTGGGTGCCGTTTCGGCCGGCCCGTGGGCTGGGGAAGGGGCCATGGCAACTTTGTATCAGCTGTCCCCGTTTTAGTCTACCGAGTGGATAAACCGACGCCGTGGACCTGCGACGGGCTGTGGCCGCCTCGGGTCATGGCTGGGCAGGCGCGGACGCCAGCATGCCGGGTGGGTCAGGGCTTCCAGACCATCAGGACCACCACGGCCACCAGCAGAAGTGCCGACAGTCCCGAGCCCATCGCGACGCGCGGATATTCCCGGGACTTGACGACGGCGGCAGCGGAACCACCCTGACCGACGGTGGGTCCGGCGTCGGGAAACTCTTCGGCAGCCCGATGCAGCGCGGGGACCACCACGGCCAGGTTGATGGCCAACGCGACGGCGTACAGGATGATCGAGATGAGGATCCACGGCGTCGTGAAGGACAGGTTGTCGCTCTTCTCCGCCATGCCCATGGCGCCAAACCCGAAGAACACCACGATCAGTGACAGCAGCGAGTACAGGTTCACGCTCTTCGCCAGGGACGCGGTCTGGCCGGCGTCGCGTGCCCGGAGTGACTTCAGTGCCGTCATGGGCAGTATCGCCATCGGCCCCACCAGGAACACGGCTGCCACCACATGCAAAATAATCATTACGGTATCCATTAAGAATCGCCTTTCAATTGTTTCCGGCCTGCTGCCTTGTCTCCAGTCAACACCAGCCGGCCCAGATTGGTGGCCCCATCGGGCATGTCCTGACCGATGGGATCCCGACAAGCCCGATCACCGGCGGTCAGGCGAGCGGGATGATCCAGTTCACGAGCAGGTAGACCACGGCGACGACCGTCAGGACCCACGTGACAACCGCGCCGACCCACATGCCGCGGCGGCGCCGGCTGACTGCCAGTCCGGTGAGCAGCGGGGCGGCGACCATGCACAGCACGGCGGACAGGCCTGCGACGCCGGCCACCACGGAGCCCGCCGTTGCCGGGCTCGATGCCGTGCCGGCCATCAACAGGACGGACAAAAGCGCCAGGAGCACGGCCGGGTAAGCCAGTAAAAGCCAGCCGACCAGGGTGATGCCCACAATCCACAAGACGGACCGGCGGGGCCTGGCGTCCGCAGCAATGGAGGTGACGGACACAGGCAGGCGCTGTGAGGGGACGAAGTGCTGGCGTCGGCTCATGGTCCATTTGTAGCAGGCGAAGCTAGGCGGTTGCTGTGCAGGGCTGCTGGTTCGCCAGCCAAGGCGAAGTACAGGATCACGCAGGCTCTGGGGATGCCGGTCCAGAGTGGGGCCTTCCAGATGTCGCGCTCGAGGTGTATCTACCAGTAGGCCCCGGCGTTGCGGCATGCGGGGATTCGGAGCCGTTTATGCCGCAGAGAGATTGCCAAGGACGCGGCGTGCCCTGTCCCGCGGCGCCGGGTCAAGTGCGAGCCAGTGGTCTGAGTTCTTGTCCTTCAAGGCCTTGGCCAGAGTTGAGATTCGGAAACGGTCGCTGCCGGCGAAGGTGCCCGCAAGTGCCCGGGGGTATCAGGCCGCCTACCAGCGTCCAAGTGTCGGAGGCGGCAACGGCGGCCAACTCCGCGACCTGGGGCCACGGGTGGGCCCAATATTCCGCGGGCATGGTGATGTGGTGATGAAGCCGTTCTGTCACGATAACGCCTTTCTGGTCATGCCTTTCTGGTCAAGGCTGCGATGCGTTCGAGCAGCAGCCGTTCGGCTTGACTGCGGGTGCGCGGGGCGCCGTCGTCCAGCATGTCCAGCGCCACCGCCGTCTTCGGTACGCCGTTGGCCTGCAGCCAGGCAAAGCGCTCCGATGTCACAGTTCGGATCTTGAAAGGTCCCGCGGGGGTCGGCGACAGGGAGTACTTGGCGATCAGCCCGGGCAGCCGGCCGTCGGAAACGTATCCGTCCACGTCGTGGCCAAACGAGACAACGCCGGACGGCCCGGACCCGGCACCCTCGGAAAGCGCCTGCAGCCCGGAGGCCAGGATTTCCTGCATCAGGCATGCGGCGTCCCCGGCAAGGCCCTCGAAGGTCTGCAGTCTTGCCCTGCCCCCGGCCAGCCACGTCAGCCGGTCCACACCAATGCCGTCCATCCGGCGGCGGAGCCGGGACAGGGCTGCCGGCTCGAGGCCGGAGTCGCGATTGTCCAGCAGCGATATCGCGGCCCATGCCGTCCTTTCGCTCCACCGCCGGCCCGTGTGCGCGCTTGGGGACCATCCTTTGTTGGCGGCCGACTGGCGGCTCCGCGCCACCACCTGGCGGCGGTCCAGAACCCAGACCGGACCCATCCTGCCCAGCGGCATGAGCTGTCCGGTGCTGACGAGCGCGCGTACCCGTCGCGTCGACATCCCGAGGATCATTGCGGCCTCGGAGGTGGTGATTGAGTCTGACTCCATGCAAGAAATATACCGTCTGCGGATCATTTGTGACAACGAGCCTCTCCGCCCCGAACCCCCCGCCCGGGCACCCGGGCGGGCTCCGGCGTCGGACTTGGCGGCGGCCGCCGTGGCACAATGAGGGGCAACGAGGGTGAGGGGGCGTTGATGGCGTATCCGATGTCGAGGGCGTTGCCGGGCTCCGGGCGGATTCCGCTGCCCGCCTCGCCCGTGGTGTGGGACGGCTATGTCCGCAAGACCCGGCGCGCGCTGGTGATGGTGGGGCTGCTCTGGGCGCTGGCTGTGGCGATGCTCGGGTTCTTCTCGCCGTTTCACCTGGCGAACACGCTGGAGGATCCGGCCCTGTTCATTCCGGCGCTGCTCTTTGTGGTGGGCGTGGTGGGCGCGCTGGCCGTGGGCCCGGACATCGGCGCGAACTTCAAGCACGTCATGGGCTACGGGTACCTGAAGCAGACGTCAGCCGTCCACAGCAGCACCATCGCCCCGCACCGGGCCCGTCGCGTCACGTCCGCTGCCGTGCTTGGCGGACTCCTGCTGGGCTGCGCGGCAGCGGCGGTGATCCGCATCGTCTCCGGCGACGGGCTCGAGGCCCTCCTGCTCGCCAGCCTGGCGGTCCTGCTGCTCATCCCCGCGCGAAGCATGGTCCGGCACGCGCGCATCCTCTGGCGCCAGGCCCAGGACGAGCGCGGGCTGCTGGCCGTCCTGATTGACGACGGCGACCATTCCGTTGGGCGGGTGGTCTCGGTGACTTCGGAGAAGCGTTGGGTGGACGGCATGGCCCTGTTCCATGTGGAGCTTGAGCACTCGGCCGGCGGGCGCGAGGACGTCACGCGCGTGCGGCTCCTGGCCTACCCGGTGTGGGCGCCGGCCGAAGGCAACGAATACGACGTGTGGACCGATCCGCAACGGCCCTTCGACAAGGACAGGACCCTGATCGAGCGCCGCTATGTGGGGCAGGAGTTTGCCGACTTCAGCTCGGCACCGGCGCCGCTGGACCATGAGCCGTCACGGATCATCGCCGCGGGTGCCGCGGGTGCCGCGGGTGCCGCGGGTGCCGCGGGTGCCGCGGGTGCCGCGGGTGCCGCGGGTGCCGCGGGTGCCGCGGGTGCTGCGGGTGCTGCGGGCGCCGACGCGGGTGCCGGCGCGGGCGCGGCGCGCCCTCCGGCGTCGTCGGGGACGCGGGGCGTGGACGGCCGGGTCGCACCGCCATGGATGTCCCGTGAAAGCAAGTCCGTCCAGGCCGTGCCGGCGGCCCGGGCGCGGCGGGCCCGGCGGCTCTTGGCACTGCCCCCGCTGGTCATTGCCGCCCTGGCCGTTGCGGGCGCGCTTTTGGTGCCTCCCATGGTCGACGCCGTCCCGTGGTGGACCCTAGCGGCGCTGGGGCTGTATGCCGTGCTGACCGTGGTCAACGCCGGCGTGTATTGGCAGTTCATGGTCCGCAGCCGGTGGGCCGTCCGCTCCGGCATCTCCTTTGGCGCCACGGAATCCGCGGTGTTCGTCGGGTTCTTCGCCGCGGGCTTTTGCGTGCTGTCCACTCCGTCGCTGGTGGACGGGCCCGTGCATGGCACGGCGCCGTGGACGCCGGCCCACTACCTGGTGGGCGCTGCCCTGCTGGGCGCCCTGCTGGTGTTCGAGTGGGCGTTCAGCAGCACCGCCTGGGCGCTGAACCACCTCAACGCCGAATTTGCCGCGCCGGCCGAAGTGGTCCAGGAGGCGCTCACCGGCCATGACCCCCACGGCATTGACCGGCTCGAGGCCCGCTACGGTTACCGGGCCGGCGTGCTGCTGTGTGGATAGCGGCGCATAGGCTGGAGGCATGATCCTCATGACCGGTTTTGAACCATTTGGCGGCGAAGGCCTCAACCCGTCCTGGGCGGCTGCCCAGCAGGCCGGTGGGGTATTTCAGCACGCTGCCGGTCAAGGCGTGCCTGCAGGCGCTCACCCGGGCCGGCATTCCGGCGGAGGTGTCGCAGACGGCCGGGACGTACGTGTGTAACCACGTGTTTTACGCGCTCATGCACCAGCTGGCCGAGAGGCCAGGGATCAGGGGCGGTTTCGTCCATGTGCCCTACGCGCCGGAACAGCTTTCCGGCCGGCAGCATCCCTCCATGGAGATTGCCGTGATGGCGCAGGGCCTGGAGGTCATTGCCCGCACGGCGATGTCAACCGGCGCGGACATCAAGCTGGGGGCGGGCGCCACGCACTGACGTCCTGCCGCGCCTTGCTTTGGGTCTCGGGAAGATCGGCCAGGGCCTGCCCGATCTGGTACCAGGACACGGCGGCCAGGGCGCGGTTGGTATGCAGGTAGTACGGGAAGGCGACCAGGCCCACCGACAGGGCCCAAGCCCGCCCGCGCGCCCAGGTGCCGTCGTCGGCCTTCATTTCCGCACGGAACACCTGCCGCTCCGCCGGGCCGAACAGGTTCCAGGCCACCATCAGGTCGACGGCGGGATCGCCCACGGCCAGCCCGCCCCAATCCAGGACGCTCTTGAGCCGGCCGTGTTTCACCAGAAGGTTGCCGGGGTGGAGGTCGGTGTGGATCCAGGTGGGCGGCCCGGTCCCCTCGGGCGCCTCCATGGCCGCGTCCCACGCCCGGTGGAGCGCTGCGGTGTCGAAGTGGTCCCCGCACCTGCCGATGGCCGCCCGGGTTTCCGCCTCCCGCGGCTGCACGGCCCTGTCGCCCCGGTAGGAAAGCAGTTCGTGAGACGCGGAGGGCGGCACCACGCTGTGCAGCGCGCGGACAAACCGTGCCACGTCCACAGCGAGGGCGGCGGGAAACGGGCCGTCCGGCGCCGGATTGCTGCCCTCGATCCAGCGCGAAATCAGCCACTTGAACGGATACGATTCCGTGGGCCTGCCAATCCCCACCGGTGCCGGGATGAGGGCGGGCAGCATGGGGGCCAACCGCGGCGCGTGGACCAGCTCCCGCTCCAGCGACGTGGCGGCGCCGGGCGTGCGCGGCAGCCTGACGCCAAAGTGCCCGTTCAGGATGAACATGACGTTGTCCGTGCCGGCCGGGTACACAGGCTCCAGCGAGTTGCCCGCCCACACCGGAAACTGGTCCGCGATCATGGCCGCCACCCGGTCCGTGTCGATGTCCACCTCGTCCACGTGCAGCTTTTCGATCAGCATGGGACCACGGTACCGTGCGGGTACGACGCCGGGGCTGCCGCGATTTGGGCGGGCCCGGCTACACGGCCTGCTGCCTGCGCACCATCTCGCCGATCCAGATGGGCGCAAACGGCGACGTGCAGTTCGGCGGGGTCGGGTAGTCCTTGAGGACCCCGAGGCGCTCGCCGATGTCGATGGCGCGGGACCGGTGCTCGGGGAATTCGATCCCGATCTGGGCCAGACAGGTGTTCATGGCCCACTGCAGCCGCTCCGGGGCGTCCTGCATCTGGGCTTCGATGAGGTCCAGCAGCCCCGCAAGGTCGAGGCCCTCGGGTTTCTTGACGACGCGTTCGCTGGTCAGCGCCCAGCCGGCGCTCGCCACCACCGGATCCGGATCGGCAAACCAGGCCAGGCGCAGCGCTTCGGCGTGCGCGCTTTTCTTCACCACATAGTTCACGAACCAGTCGTTGACCTTCGGGATCCGTGCCTGGCGCAGCATGGCGTCCAAATCGTCGCGGCCGAATTCCTTCGGGCGGCAGATCAGCAGGGCCACCAGCCGCGCCGCAGTGTCGCCCGTTGCCCACAGCTGGCGCGAGAGCTCCTGCTGGGTCTTCAGCCGCTTGGCGAGGGCACGCAGCTTGCCGAGGTTCACGCCGTGGTCGTCACCGTGTTTTTCATTGACAGCCCGCGCCTTGGGGTCGTCGAGGGCGGCCAGTTCGGCCATCACCTCGTCGACCGTCGTCTCAGCCGCATTCGTCCCCGCCATGGCCGCCTCCTGCCCGTCGTCCGTGGGATTCAGCCTACTGGGAAAACACTGTCCGCGGGCGGCTGGCGGAGCGGGAGCGGGATTCGCTCACGCCTGGTGCCGAACGCCCTGAACCTGCGCACGGCCGGGGCCCAATCCTGCGCCACTTCAGAAGTGGCGCAGGATTGGCCGCTAACGGTGCGCAGCCTCAAAGTTGGCCGGGGCCGCCGCCAGCCCACCCGCAGCCCAAGCCGCGGCCGCGCTCCCAACCCTCGACGCCGCCGTCGTGCGGGCCTATGGTTGAAAGCAGGGGTCCGTCGCCGAACGGACCCGTGTTGGAGGGTTGGAAAATGGCTGCCCCACTGCCGGTCGACACGCTGCAGCGTCCACTGCGGGACCTGCGCATTTCTGTCACGGACCGCTGCAACTTCCGCTGTGTCTACTGCATGCCCAAGGAGATCTTCGGCCGCGACTTTGTCTTCATGCCGCACGACCAGCTGCTCACCTTTGAGGAAATCACCACCCTGGCCCGCATCGCCATGGACCACGGCGTGCGCAAGATCAGGCTGACCGGCGGCGAACCGCTGCTGCGCAAGGGCATCGAGGACCTGGTGGCCATGCTGGCCGCGCTGCGCACCCCGGAAGGCGAGCCGCCGGACCTGGCCATGACCACCAACGGCTCCGTCCTCGCCCAAAAGGCGGAGGCGCTCAAGGCGGCCGGCCTGGACCGGGTCACGGTCTCCCTGGATTCCATGGACGACGCCGTTTTCCAGGCCATGAACGACGTCGCCTATCCCGTGGCGAAAGTCCTGCACGCCATCGACGCCGCGCAGGCCGCGGGCTTGGGCCCGGTGAAGATCAACATGGTGGTCAAACGCGGGCTCAACGACCACAGCATTGTGGAGATGGCCCGGCACTTCCGCGGCACCGGGTTCATCCTGCGCTTCATCGAATTCATGGACGTGGGCCATTCCAACGGCTGGAAGATGGACCAGGTGGTCCCGAGCGCGGAAGTCATTGAGCGGATCAACACGGTGTTCCCGCTGGAACCGCTGGAGGAGAACTACCGCGGCGAAACGGCGCAGCGGTGGCGGTACGCCGACGGCGCGGGGGAGATCGGCGCCATCTCCAGCGTCACCCGGGCGTTCTGCCGGGGCTGCACGCGGGCCCGGCTCTCCGCCGACGGCAAGCTCTTCACCTGCCTGTTCGCCACCACCGGCACCGACCTTCGCGCGCTGCTGCGCGGCGGAGCCTCCGATGCTGAACTGGCCGACGCGCTCGCGGCGCTCTGGGGCGCACGCTCGGACCGGTATTCGGAACTGCGCACCGCCGCCACCCCTGGGCTGCGGAAGCCGGGGGAAAGGATCGAGATGAGCTACATCGGCGGATAGGCCTGGGCTGCGGGGATTTCGACAGGCTCAATCACCGAAACGCCGCGCCGCTCTGGCCAACAGTCCCACAGCGGGTCTAGTGTAACGACGAACGTTTTACCAAAAATGAAAACGGGTTGCGCGGCCCTGGTGGCCGGGCGGAAATGAGGGAACCGTGGGCATCGCAATCACAGGCGCGGCAAGGGCGGTCCAGGCCACAGTCTTGGCCGCCGCGGACACCGCAAACTCTCCGTGGACCGGCCACGACACCCGGGTTTTGGTGGTCGCGGCCATTGGCATCGCCATCGTCGTGCTCCTCATTGTCTGGATCAAGATGCACGCGTTCCTGGCGTTGACCATCGGCTCCTTGTTTGTGGGCATTGGTTCCGGAATCGCACTGAACAAGGTCACCGCCTCCTATGAGACGGGCGTGGGCGGCGTCCTCGGCTACGTCGGCGTCCTGATCGCGCTCGGCGCCATGCTCGGCAAGCTGCTGGCCGATTCCGGCGGCGCCGACAAGGTGGTGGAAACGCTCCTGCGCGGCCGGCCCGCCACACTGCCCTGGAAAATGGCGCTGATCGCCGGCATCATCGGCATCCCGATGTTCTTCGAGATCGGACTGGTCCTGCTGATCCCCGTGGTCATGCTGGCGGTGCGCCGCAGCAACGGCCCCGCCATGCGCCTGGGGATCCCGGCACTGGCCGGCCTTTCCGTGCTGCACGGCTTCATCCCGCCGCACCCCGGCCCGCTGGCCGCCATCGGCATCCTCCACGCCAACGTCGGCGTCACGCTGGCCCTGGGCCTGATCGTCGCGATCCCCACGGTGATCGTGGCCGGACCGCTCTTTGGGGTCCTGGCGGCGCGCATGGTCCCCATCGGCGCGGCCGGTGCGGCGCTCGCCGTCACGGGAGGCACGACGGCGGACACCTTCAGTCCCGCTCCCCGCACCTCCCGCGGCGCCACCGCCTCCGGCAAGCGCGACAACCGGTCCGCCCCCGGCAATGGCGGCAACGGTTCCGTGGGCCAGACGAGGGCCCAGGACCCCGACGCGACCGGCACGCCGTCGTTCGGGATCACGCTGATCACCCTCCTGTCGCCGCTGGTCCTCATGCTGATCAAGGCTGCCGCGGACGTGTGGATGTCAAAGACCAACCCCGTCCACCCGCTGCTGGACTTCATCGGCGACCCGGTGGTTGCCCTGACGGTTGCCGTCCTGCTGGCCATGGTCACCTTCGGCACCGGCGTGGGCTTTTCGGCGCAGGTCCTGACGAAGAAGATTGGCCAGAGCCTGCTGCCCATCGTGGGCGTCATGCTCATCGTGGGTGCCGGTGGAGGCTTCAAGCAGGTCCTGGTGGATGGCGGCACCGGCACGGCCATCGCCAAGATCGCGGTCGCTGCCAGCTTGTCCGTCCTGCTGCTCGGCTGGATTGTGGCCGTGCTGATCCGCCTGGCCACCGGCTCCGCCACCGTGGCCACCGTCACGGCCGCGGGCATCATCGCCCCACTGGCCAGCGGCCTGAGCCCGGTGCACCTGGCCCTGGTGGTGCTGGCCGTGGGCGCCGGTTCCTTGTTCTTCTCCCACGTCAACGATGCCGGGTTCTGGCTGGTCAAGGAATACTTCGGCCTGACGGTAGGCCAGACCATCAAGACCTGGTCCGTCATGGAAACCATCATCTCGATCATGGGCCTGCTGCTGACCTGGCTGCTGTTCTCCATCCTGTAGTCCACACTGGCGCAGTCCGGTGCCGGTGCCGGGGCCGGGAAGGGGCCGCGGCGCCGGGCCTGCTGCGAATGAAGACCGGACGTCCCATGTGAGCTGCATCACCCACACCGTCCGTTGCCTTTGTCAACCCCCGGTGATAGACCGGAGGGTAGCATTCAATTCACGCCCGGCGGCGTGCGGTTGCAGCACAACCTGCGCGAAGCAGTGCGTGGATCCGGAGTGACCGGTCCGCCCTTCGCTCTGGAGAGCTCATTCTTCAACAGAAGGTTGTGTGTGCCATGGGCAGCAAGCCCCCAGTCCAGGATGACTCAGACGTTGACTTGACAGTCAGCAAGCCCAAGCGGTCGGCCGCAGGGATCCCCAGTTTGACGGAATCGATGCCGCAGGCCGTGTCGGCCATGGGGCCGGAACGTACCCTCAAGACCCTGCTGGCTCTGAACCAGAAGGACGGATTTGACTGCATGAGCTGTGCGTGGCCGGATCCACCGGAGCGCAAGACCGCGGAATTCTGTGAGAACGGCGCCAAGGCCGTCACCTGGGAGGCAGGGCTGCTCACGGTGCCCCGGGAATTCTGGGAAGCCAATTCGGTGTCCTCGATGCGGGAGCGCACCGAATACTGGTTGGGCCAGCAGGGCCGGCTCGTGGATCCGGTCTACAAGCCGGCCGGGTCCGACCATTACCAGCCCGTCAGCTGGGACAACGCGTTCCGGATTGTGGCCCGGGAACTTCACGCCCTCGAATCGCCCGACGAGGCCGTGTTCTACACCAGCGGACGCACCAGCAACGAGACCGCGTTCCAATACCAGCTCTTTGCCCGGGCCTTCGGCACGAACAACCTGCCGGACTGCTCCAACATGTGCCACGAGTCCACGGGGCTGGCCATGGGGGAGACCATCGGCGTGGGCAAGAGCGCCATTTCCTACGAGGACTTTGCGAAGTCGGACCTGATCATCATCATGGGCCAAAACCCGGGAACCTGCCATCCGCGCATGCTGACCGCGCTGGAGGAAGCCAAGAGGGCAGGCGCCGAAATTGTGGCCATCAACCCGCTGCCGGAGGCGGGGCTGATCAACTTCAAGAACCCGCAACGGCCGCGCGGACTGGTGGGCAAGGGCACGGACCTGGCGAACCAGTTCCTGCAGATCCGGCTGGCCGGCGACATGGCCCTCATGCAGGCCGTGGCCAAGCGGGTTTTCCGGGCCGAGGCCGCCGCACCGGGCGCCGTGCTGGACCACGCATTCCTCGAGGAGCACTGTCAGGGGCTGGAGGAGTACCGGGCCCACATCGAGCAGGTCGACGACCAGGCGGTCATGGCGGCCACCGGGCTGCGGACGGCCGAAATCGACGAGCTTGCCGCCCGCTACCTGAAAGCGGACAAGGTGATCGTCACCTGGGCCATGGGCCTGACCCAGCACAAGAAGGCCGTGCCGACCATCAAGGAAATCATCAACCTGCTCCTGCTGCGCGGCAATATCGGCAAGCCCGGCGCCGGCCCGTCGCCGATCCGCGGCCACAGCAACGTCCAGGGGGACAGGACCATGGGCATCTGGGAGCAGATGCCGCCGGCGTTCCTGGACGCGCTGGGCAAGGAATTCAACTTCGACCCGCCGCGGGCGAACGGTGCGGACGCCGTCCAGAGCATCCGCGACATGCGCGACGGCAAGCTGAAGGTCTTCGTCGCCATGGGCGGGAACCTGGTGGGCGCCATCTCCGACACCGCCGTCGCGGAGGCCGCGCTGCAAAAGACGACGCTCTCCGTCCAGGTTTCCACCAAGCTGAACCGGTCCCACGCGTTCACGGGGGAGCAGGCCCTGATCCTGCCCACCATGGGCCGCACCGAAATTGACCGGCAGGCCTCCGGCGAGCAGTTCGTCACCGTCGAGGACACGGTCTGCGCCGTCCACGCCTCCTATGGCAAGGTGGAGCCGGTCGGCGACAACCTGCTCTCCGAGATGGCCATTGTCAGCCGCCTGGCCCGGGCAGCCCTCGGCAACGACCATCCCATCGACTGGGCAGGCTTCGAGGCCAACTACGACACCATCCGCGAGCACATCGGGCACGTCTGCAAGGGCTGCGAGGACTACAACGCCAAGGTCCGCCGACTGGGCGGATTCGTCCTGCCGCACCCGCCGCGGGACAGCCGCACCTTCCCCACGCCGTCCGGCAAGGCGGTCTTCACGGTCAGCGAACTCGAGACCGTCCAGGTGCCCGAAGGCCGGCTGCTGCTGCAGACGGTCCGCGCGCACGACCAGTTCAACACCACCACGTACAGCCTCAACGACAGGTACCGCGGGATCAAGAAGGGCCGCCACGTCCTTTTCGTGAACCCGTCCGACCTGGCCGAGCTGGGCATCGCCGATGGCAGCTTCGTGGACGTCCACAGCGAGGCGCCCGACGGCGTTGACCGCGTGCTGCCCCAGCAGCGCATCGTCGGCTACCCCACCGCGCGCGGCTGCGTTGCCGCGTACTTCCCCGAAGCAAACGTGCTTGTCTCCCTGGATGAAACAGCGGAAGGGTCCAACACCCCGGTGTCCAAGTCCGTCGTCGTACGTTTGGAAAAAGCCGCGGCGCCTGCCTACGCCACTGCCCATTGAGGTTGTCCACGGGGGACTGAGGAAGTGCATGCCTATGAACCTGCCGGAATGACACTCGTTAGTCAGAAAAGCAAAGGAGTAGGGCAATGAACTTGGTGTTTGCGACGTCGGCATTTGCTCCGCTGGCGTTGGGGTTTTTTGGTTTGGGGACCGGGTACTTGATCTACGGTCCCGAGGAGTTGTTTCACTGGCCCAAGCGGAATGAATCCGTGGACAAATCGACCGGTGTCTGGGGCATCTGGCTGCCGGGATTCTGCCAGTTCGTCACGGGCATCATCCTTTTCGTCGGCCTGACGTGGTTCCAGGTGTTCAAAGACGCGCCGCTGTACATGGCCGCGCTGGCGTTCTCCGCTTACGGCATCCACTGGTTCGCGCTGGGCTTCAACCGCTGGCAGGGCGTGGACCCCCGCACCAACGCCGGGATGTCCGTCGCCTACACCATCATTTCGGTCCTGGGCATCGTCGTGTTCTTCTCCGCGGGCGACTGGCCGGTGGGACTGCTGTTTGTGGGGCTGACGTTGATCTACATCAGCGACTTCTTCCACAGCATCGGGCAGGCCTGGGGCGAGCGGTCGCTGGGGCTGTGGCACCTGGTCACCGGCCTGTGGCTGATGTACCTGACCTTCGCCACGGGCCTAAACTTCTCCTTGGGGATGAAGCTGCCGCTGTAAAGGCGGTGGTCGAGCCTGTCGAGGCCCGGGGCCGTCCTTAGCGAACCAACTATCCGAAAGCGGGGTTGCCGGTGGACATCGTGCTGGTGCATGAGCTGTGGTCAGACGGCTCCAGCTGGTTGCGTGTCATCGCCGGGCTGCGCGCGCTGGGCCACTCCCCGGTGGCCGCCCAGCTGGGTCTTGAGTCGTTCGACGACGACGTGGCCAGCGTGCGCCGCACCCTCGCCACCGTGGCGGGGCCGGTGCTGCTCGTCGGCTGGTCCTACGGCGGGGCCGTCATTGGGGAAGCGGCCCGGGATGCCAGTAACGTCAAGGCCCTGGCCTACGTGGCCGCCTTTGCCCCTGCCGAGGGAGAATCGGTCAGCGAACTGTCCCGGCGGCGCCCTGGCAGCTTGATTCCGCAGCACGTGGTCGTCGCCGGCGACTACACCTACATTGACAGGGCGCACTTCGGCGAGGTGATCGCGGCCGAACTCCCCGCCGAAAGCGCCGCCATTGGCGCGTCGGTGCAAAAGCTGACGCGCATCGGCCTGGACAGGACCGCGGTGGGGCGCCCGGCGTGGCTGGACCTGCCGTCCCATTACCTGCTCACCACCGCCGACCGCGCCGTGCCGCCCGCATTGCAGCGGGAAATGGCGGACCGGATGGGTGCCGCGGTGACTGAGATCGACTCCAGCCACGCACCGGTACTGACCCGTCCGAACGAGGTGGCCGCCTTTCTGGACAAGGCTTGCGCCAGTGCCTGAGCCTGTCCGGGGGTCGAGCAGCGAATTCTGCGAGCGCGTCGAGACCCTGATTTCGACAAGCTGAATCACCGTGCCGGCGGCCCGCCGGCGTAGCCTGTAGCCATGACCGTCGACGATGCCGGCACCGCCCCGGACAGCCGCACCACCCACCAGGTCCTCAACCAGCCGCCGCCGCGCGTGGACATCAACGAGTTCGCCGCGAACATCCCGCTCATGGACTATCTCGTCACCATTGGCGAGGCCGGCGCAGGGGCAACGGAAGAGCTGGAACGGGCGGGCGCCGTCGTCGGCTCCGCGCAGTTCCAGGAGGACGCGCGGCTGGCGCACAAATACCCGCCCGTCCTGCACACCCACAGCAAATACGGGCAGCGCATCGACGAGGTGGAATACCATCCGTCGTACCACCGGATCCTCGGGCAGGCGGTGGCGGCGGGTGCGCACACATCTGCGTGGTCGGAGCCGGGGGCCGGCGCGAATGCCCGGCGGTCGGCGGCGTTCATGCTCTTTGCGCAGGTGGAGCCGGGCCATGCGTGCCCCGTCTCGATGAGCCATGCCGCCGTCGAGCCGCTGCGGCTGACCCCGGAGCTGGCGGGGGAGTGGCTGCCACGGCTGTATTCGCGCGAGTATTCGCCCGAACTGGCCACGGGCAAATCCGGCGCGTTGTTCGGGATGGCGATGACGGAGAAGCAGGGCGGCTCGGACGTGCGCGCCAACACCACCCGCGCCGTGCCCTTTGAGGACCACCACCTGCTGACGGGCCACAAATGGTTCTGTTCCGCCCCCATGTCCGACGCCTTTCTGGTCCTTGCCCAAGACGACGCCGGCCTTGGCTGTTTCCTGGTGCCTCGCCTCATCCCGGGCGGGGTTTCGGCAGGCCCGACCGCCGGGGAACGCAATCCGTTCCTGATCCAGCGGCTGAAGGACAAGGCGGGCAACCGCTCCAATGCCTCGGGCGAGGTGGAATTCGCGCACACGCACGGCTGGCGCATCGGCGAACCGGGCAGGGGCGTGCGGGCCATCATGGGCATGGTGGCCCAGACGCGGCTGGACTGCGTGCTCGGCAGCGCGGCCGGCATGCGCCAGTCCGTGGCCGAGGCCGCATGGCATGTCCGGCACCGCCGCGCCTTTGGTGCCCGCTTGGTCGACCAGCCGGCCATGGCCAACGTCCTCGCCGACCTGGCCCTGGAGGCGGAAGCGGCCACCGCCGTCGGCATGCGCCTCTCCCGCGCCTTTGACGACGACGCCGGCCCCGCCGAACGAGCCTTCCGCCGCCTGGCCACCGCTGTCAGTAAGTACTGGGTGTGCAAGCGCGGGCCGAACCACGCGTACGAGGCCATGGAATGCCTGGGCGGCAACGGCTACATTGAGGACTTCCCGCTGGCCATGCGCTACCGGGAGCAGCCGGTCATGGCCATCTGGGAAGGGACCGGGAATGTCATTGCCCTGGATGTCCTGCGGGCCATGGGCACCGAGCCGGAATCGGTTGAGGCGTTCTTTGCCGAGCTCCGGGCGGCCTCTGGGGCCGACGAGCTGTTCGACGCCTTCGTTGCGGGGTTGAAGGAGGCGGTCTCCCCGGTCCGGGCGGCGCCGGCGGACTTTGCCGGCTCGGCGCGGACGCTGGTGGAGAAGATGGCCCTGGCGCTTCAGGCATCGCTGCTGATCCGCTACGCGCCGCCGGCGGTGGCCGACGCGTTTGTCGTCTCCCGGCTGGGACCGGACCGCTGCTTCAACTACGGCAATCTCCCGGCGTCGTCCGACTTCGCGGGAATCCTGGCGCGGGCGTAACGCCCGGCATCGGTCGTACAGCCCTGGTGGCGTGGCCGGCGCTCCGGTGGTGATTGCCGGGTCGGAAGTAGACTGGTGGAAAGTCACCGGGAGGCTCCATGTCGTTGAAGCGAGTGCTTGTTGCCGTCGGATTTGTCCTGGCCCTGGTGGCCGTCGCCGTTTACAGCTACTTCGACCAGGACGGCCTGAGCGCCGCGATTGCGGTCATGACGTCAATGTTTGCGCTCGCCGTGGTTTCCGGCATCGTCATCCGCTTGATCAAGGCGAAGCGCGGCACCAAGTTCCGAACTGCGTTTTCGCCGGTGGGTGACGCCGCCGACGTGTACCAGTCCTTCCTGCTGGGCCGCGACTCCATGAGGCAAAGCATTGACAAGGCGCTGCGGGACGACGAAACCGACAGATTCACCGGCGGCCCCTGACCGGAGCCCCGGTGAACAGGGAACGACATGGTGAGTGACGCGTCACGCCCGACACCGCCAAAAGTAGCTGGATTTGGCCGATTTATTCCACGCGGTCGATGAACGCGAGGTAAAGAGTGACGCACCTCTCATTAAATACTGGCATTCCGCACAGAGGTATGTATACTTGGACCTAGTTGTAGTGTTGCGTTTTTTGTAGTTGAAGCGATGCCATCCTTCGGGACGACGTCGCTTTTCTGGAGAAGCGGACTTACACCGTAAAATCGGAGGCCCGAAGGTCGGGCGGAATCTCCAACTTCAGAAGGAAATAGAAATAATGGCAACAGGTACCGTCAAGTGGTTCAACGCTGAAAAGGGCTTCGGCTTCATCTCTCCCGATGACCAGAGCCAGGACGTTTTCGCGCACTACTCTGCAATCAACTCCTCGGGCTACCGCTCCCTCGAAGAGAACCAGAAGGTCTCTTTCGATGTTGAGCAGGGTCCCAAGGGTCCTCAGGCTGTCAACATCCAGGCTCTCTAATTTCTAAAGTAACCGTGCGGGCAACCGCGCAATCTCTTTAGTCCATAGGGCTGGAGCGAATAGGGTCCGGAATTTCCGGGCCCTATTCGTCGTTGAGCCGCCAATCAATGCCCCCCGTTTCTCCCCGCCTTTCTTGGACGACGGCGGACCGTGCGTCCCGCTGTCGTCCTCCCTCGGCGCTTCTCACCGCCGTCCGCAGTTCCATGTGGCACCATGGAAGACGATGAATACCAAAGCGGCCCGGGGCCAACGCGACGGACTTCCCATGCCGCTCGGTCTGCAGGGGGCCTTCGAGGCTGCCCAGGTCTTTGTCATCTCGGCCCTGGTCATCGTTGTTCCGCTGGCCGCCGTGTGGTTTTCCGGCGGCTTCGCCGAAAAGGACATGTCCGTCATTGCCCGGCTTGCCGGCAAGTTCTGGCTGGTCATGCACGGCGTTCCGCTGGAGCTGAGCGTCACCACGGGGCCCAGCTCCGCCTCCGTGCAGAACGGAACCTTCGACCTGCTGCCCATGGGCCTGGTGCTTATCCCGTTCTTCCTGTCCTGGCGCGCCGGCCGCAGGCTGGCCCGGGCGTCCTACACCGACCAGCTCTGGCAGCCGCTGCTGGGCTCCGTGCTGGTGTACGCCGCCGCCGGACTGGCGACAGGCTTTGTCTGCAACAGCCCCGGATCCGAGGCGCCGCTGCTCGCCAGCATGCTGCTTCCGATTATTCCCGCCGGGCTCGGCCTCGTGGTGGGCGCCCGGCGCGAGGCGGGTTCATGGGGGCGTTTGATCGGCGTCAACGCGGCGGACTGGATAGCCAAGACCAGCCAGGACCAGCGCTGGGCCGGGTCCTACGTGTGGGCCGTGGCACGCTCCGGGTTTGTGGCGCTGGTGTCCGCGCTGGCCGCCGCCTCGCTGCTGCTGGCCATCAACCTCATAGTCCGCTGGGCCGACATCGTCAGCGTCTATCAGGGCATGCGGGCCGGGGGGATCGGCGGCGCGGCCCTGACGCTTGGCCAGCTGGGCTTCATGCCCAACCTGGCCGCGTGGTCGCTGGCCTGGTCCAGCGGCGCCGGCTTCAACCTGGGGGCGGGATCCGCCGTCACGCCGCTGGGAACCGCGGTGGCTCCCGTCCCGCCGGTCCCGCTGCTGGCCGCCCTGCCCACCGGCGCCCTGGTCTGGGGCTTTGCCGCCCTCGCCATCCCCGTGGCCGCCGGGATGCTGGCCGGATGGTGGTTTGTCCGGGCCGGGGAAGATCATTTCGACGAATGGCTGTCGTTGAAGGTCCGTCAGCGCTGGCTCTCGCTGCCCGGATCCACGCTGTTCCTGGGCCTGGCCGTCGGCCTCGTGGCGGCCGTGCTGGCCTGCGTCCTGTTTTGGCTCTCCAGCGGCTCGGTCGGCCTAGGCCGCCTCACCGAGGTGGGGCCCAGCCCGTTCACAGCGGCGCTCTGGCTGGGCGCGGAGGTGGGCGCCGGCGTCGTACTGGGCTCCCTGGCCGGACCGTGGCTGGAAGCGGCCCGGTCCGCCGCGCCGCAGCTCTCGCGCCGCCAATAGCCAGCGAATAGGCCAGTTCCGCGGGTTCCCCTAAAATTGGGCCCATGCGCATAGTTGTTTTAGTTTCCGGGACAGGGTCCAACTTGCAGGCCGTCATCGACGCCGTCGCTGCGGGCGAGCTGCCCGTGGAGATCGCCGCGGTGGGTTCCGACCGCCCGGACACTTACGGCATTGAGCGCTCCTCCGCCGCAGGCCTCGAGACGTTCGTGGTGAACTTCAAGGACTACGCCGCCCGCGCCGACTGGGACGCCGCCCTGCTGGACGCGGTCGCCGCCTATGAACCCGACTATGTGGTTTCCAGCGGTTTCATGCGCATCGTGGCACCGGGCTTCATCAGCGCGTTCGAGGGCCGCTACATCAACACCCACCCGGCCCTGCTTCCCGCCTTCCCCGGCGCCCACGGGGTCCGCGACGCGCTGGCGTACGGCGTCAAGGTCACCGGCTGCACCGTCCACTTTGCCGACGCCGGCGTGGACACCGGCCCCATCATTGCCCAGACGCCGGTGACCGTCCTGGAGGGCGACACCGAGGAAACGCTGCACGGCCGCATCAAGGAGGCCGAGCGCGCACTGCTCATCCAGGTCCTGGGGGAGCTGGCCCGCCCCTGACCCCCGGTCTGTGTTGCAGCTGTTGGACGGATTTGCCCGTGTCATGTCTCGGACCTCTGTAGACAGTTCATGTCTCGCACCTGTGTTGACAGTTGATGTCTCATTGTTGTGTAGACACTTCCGGTCTGAGTAGTGGCCAGACCGGAAGTGTCTCACTTCTTTTTAGACGGTTTCTGGTTCGGGCTGTTCGGTCGTAGTTGTTGTTTTGACTGGCCTGATTTTACGTTTCCGCACGGCGCCGGCGGGGTCTGCCGCGATGCCGGAGGGTTTGCCGTTGCCTACGTATGGGGTGCCTTTGGGTGGGATGGGGTGGCTGATAATTTCTGAGCCAAGGCTGTCGAAGAACATGATGTCGGTGTCGTCGTGAATGATGTTCACGGTGGTGCCGATGTATTTCTTGCCCATCTTGAAATGCGTCCCCAAGACGGTGACATTGCCGTCTCGTCCGACACGACGCTGGCCGCTGAACCGCTCTGCCCCTACCGTGGGTTCTTCTGGTTCCGGCGGGCCGGGTGCCGGGGCCTTGGGTGTGGCGTTCCAGGCTTCCTGCGGTGTCATACCCGGCTTCAGGGCCTGGTGTTCACGTTCGGTGTTGTAGTACCGGTCGAAGGCATCGATCTGGGTTTGCAGGACCTCCAGCGTGGTGGCTGGTGGCTGCTGCTTCAGGTACCGGTGCAGGGTTTGATGGAACCGCTCGTTCTTGCCCTGGGTAGTGGGTTTGTAGGGTTTTCCGGTGATGGGTTCCACGCCCCGGGCCTTCAGGAATTCCACCAGTTCCCCGCGCCTGCCCAGCCGTGTCGGGTTAAGAGCCGCGCCGTTGTCACTGAGGAAGCGCTGGGGTACCCCGTGTCGGTCAATCGAGGTTGTCACGACCCTGATCGCGGCCTCGCTGGTTTCCCCGGAAGCAGCCAACGAGGCCAGGGCCAGCCGTGAATGGTCGTCGATGAGTTGGAAGATCGTGACCTTCGTCCCGCACGCCAGCACCCACTCGGTGGCGTCAATCTGCCAGCACGCATTCGGCTGCGGATAGACGAACCGGATATAGGCGCTGCGGGGCTTCTTCTTCGGCTCCGGCACCACGACGCCGGCACGGGTGAAGATCCTGGCCACAGTCGCCCTGGAGGGCGGTTGGAAGCCCTGTCGGCGCAACTTGGCGATCACTGAGAGCGGGCCGGCATCAAAGCCGGCCTTCTCCAACTCCTCGCGGGTTCCCAGCAGCAGATCGACCATGGAAGCGGGAGTGGTTTTCGGATGCCGCAACGCGATCGGAGGCCTCTTCTCCAACGCCTTGACCGGGCCGAGCGCTTGGGCTGCCGCCCGGACCTGGTAGAACCAGGCCCGGGAGACATTATGTTGTTTACAAAACGCGCTCACGGCACCGCGAGGAGCATCGGAAGGCCATGTAGCAACGAGATGACGGACTTTGATTGATGGTTGTGTTTTATGCACAATCCACAAGCAAAACCGACCAACTGTCTACAAGGCGATGAGACAGAGTGTCTACGAAGGTCCGAGACAAAACTGTCCAATAAGGTATGCGAGATCACAGGACGGATTTGCCCGAAAAATGGTGTTTTTCGTCGTGTCCTGCAACACAGAATCTTCCTAAGGCACGACGGCGGGCGGCGGCCCTTGGTTTTTGCCGTCCAGCAGGTGGGTGGAGACCTTGCCCAGCAGCCAGCCCAGCAACAGGGACGCGGCGAGGGCGACGACAACGGCGGCCGCCGACGCCAGCGAGTAACCCATGAACGCGCGCAAGCGGTAGCCGGCCACCGTCGCCGCAATAGGGGACGACAGCCTGCCCAGCGGGATGAAGCGGGAAGTCAGGATGAACATGTAGGTCCGCTCCCGGAGCCGCCGGGTCGCGGCGTCCACTGCCCGCTGGCGCGCGGGGCCGCGGCGGCTGCCCCAGCGCGTCGTGCCCACATCCTTTGTCAGGGCGTAGGTCGCGAGGTCGCCGGCCAGGGCACCGCCGATCATGGCGGCGACCAGGAGAAATGCGTTGGGGCCGCCGTCGAGCCCGGCCACGGCGCCGAGGGCCACAAAGACCGTGGTGCTGGGGATGGGCGGGATCAGGGCCGGGAACATGACTAAAACGGCGCCCACGGGGTACAGCCACAGGGTGCCCACGAGGTGGGAAGAAGAATCGGACGCCAGGTCCATGGGGCCTCCTGGCTGGTGATTCAGGTGTGCAAGTTCCTGCGGATCGGCACGGCGACGCCCCGGTCGGGGGTGCCGAGCCAGTTTACCGTGGCCAGGACCCTGACATGCAGGTGCGGTCCGGTCCGTGGCCAGGACCTACCTGCTCCATGGCGAGGACCAGCTGGCTGCCCAATGGCCAGGACCTACTTGCGACGGCGGCCCAGCAGCAGCGACGCCAGCGCCGTGGCGCCGGTGACCGTGTACACGGCAGGCCAGGCACCCATCTTCTTGGCCAGCGGATGGGACGCGCCAAACGCTGCGACGTAGGTGGCGGCCAGGGCGGCAGCGGTGCCGGAGCCGGCATTCTTCTTCCAGCCCAGGAACGCCGCCGCGCCGGCCGCGGCGAGGACTACGCCGCCCAACTGGCGGTTCTTGGTGGCGCGCGCGGTCTGGAAGCCGCCAATCAGGCCGGTGGTGGTGAAAATGGTGGGCAGCAGGGCGGTCATGGGTGGTCCTTAAAATCGGGAACAAGACGTCGGCATCAGGCTATCGGCTGAAAATGGACGGACCCTGAGCGCCGCGATCCACGCAAAAGCCCCCGCCCTTCGTTGAGGTTGGAGATAACGACGCCCGCTCGTTCCTCGCGGCGTCGTTATCTCCAACCTCAACGCGGGGAACGGTCGTTATCTCCAACCTCAACGGCCCGCGCGACGGCGGGGCGGGGTGGCTAGTGGAGCGCTGCACCCCTGGTTTCCGGGGCGGAGAACGCCATCCACGCCACGGCCAGCAGCACCAGCCCGCCGGTCAGCGCAAAGGTCAGCGGCAAGCCAACACCGGCCACAGCAGCGAGCCGCAAATGAGCGGGACCAGGCCGGCGCCCACGCGGGAAATCGTGGAGGGCCCGCCGAATCCCGTGGCGCGCAGGTGCGTCGGGTACAGCTCGGAAACATAGGTGTAAAGCACCGGGATGGCCACCTGGACGAGGAAGCCGATCGCGGTCATCGACGCCGTGGCCATGAACGCCTTGTTCTGTGCGTAGCCCGTGGCTACCAGGATCGAGGGCTTCCACGTCAACGCGCCCAGCAGCGCGGGCAGCACCAGGACCAGCATGAGGAGGCGGCAGTTTCCGAAGGACGCCATCAGCACCGCCGAGACCACGCCAAACAGCGAGGCTCCGACGGGCCACCACGCGTCCATGGCCGTCAGGACGCGGCCGCGGTGTTTGCGCGGCGTGAACTCGCCCACCAGCGCGTAGTCCACGGGAATGCAGCCGCCCAGGCCAAAGCCGGCCACGAAGCGGAACACGCAGAACGGCACGATGTCATGGGAAACGGCGCCCAGCACGGTGAACACGGAGAAGATCAGCAGGGTCAGGGTGAACGCCGTCTTGCGCCCGATCACGTCGGCGAGGGACCCCCACACGAAGGCGCCCACGGCCATGAGGAAGCCGTTGCGGGTCGCGTCCCAGACGTCGAACATGAAGCCGAGCCCGCCGATCAGGAAGATGCTGCCCTGCACCCGCCTCCGCCACGGCAGCTCCTGGACCACCGCGTCGCCGGTGATTGTTGCGGTGTTTGTGCCCGTGGCGCCTACCTCTGGTTAGTTAGAGTCATTTTTACCGGAATAGACGACGTCGGACACCGCCTTGCGCAGCGCCGTTGCGTCATCCCCGTCCCGGCTGGGGCTGACACGGTTGGTGAGCAGGGCGATGGTGACGCCGTTATCCCTGTCCGCCAGCAGTGACGTTCCCGTGAAGCCGCCGTGTCCGCGGGCGTCCCGTCCTGCCGCGCCCATCCACGGCTGCTGGTTGATGCGCAGGCCCAGGCCGTGGCCAAATCCGGGGTCGGCCGGGTTGAAGTGGCTGCCCAGCATGTCCGGGAGCTGGCTGCGCCACATGTCGGCGGCGAGGGCGGGGGAGAGGATTCCCGGCAGGCCGGTGCGGAGCGACTCGCCGAAGACGGCCAGTCCGGGCGCCGTGGCGAACATGCCGGCGTTTCCGCTGAGCCCGCCGAGCGACCATGCGGCCTCGTCATGCACAATGCCGCGGACCAGCCCGCGGCCCAGCGCGGCCTGGTCTTCGGTGGGCGCGCACCGCTCCGGGTCCGGGGTGCCGGCGATGCCGTCCGTGCCGAGTTTGGACAGCACGCGGTCGCGCACCAGGGCGGCCCACGGCCTGTCAGTTACGTGCTCGGCCAGCGCCATGGCGGTGTTGAAGCCGGCGCACGAATACGTGAACCTTGTGCCGGGTGCGGCCTCCAGCGGCGTGCCCAGGAGATCATCGACGAGCCGGCGCCGGTCAAAGGCGCGGCCGTCGGCCAGCGCACGTTCCCAGCCGCGCCACTCGGACGGCAGGCCCGAGGTGTGCGTCAGCAGCTGCCGCAGGGTCACCGTGGACTTGTCGCCGTGCGCGTAGGCGGGCAGGCATGTACCGACGGGCGCGTCCAGCTCCAACTCTCCGTCGCCGACGAGGGACAGCATCGTGACGGTGGTGAACAGCTTCGTCACCGAGGCCAGGTCAAAGCAGGTCCCCGGCGCGGCCGTGCCGGCCGTGACGGTGGGCAGCGCTTCCCCGTCAAGGACGACGGCGCAGCTCGCCGCGGGTGCCACCCCGTCCGTGACTGCCTGGTTGAGGAGGCGCCGTATTTCGTGGGTCACGTGTCCGTAAGGTGCAGGCATGGGCGGGCTCCGGCGTCGTGCGTTATCGGGTTCCGGTGGAGATCGCGGCCGGCAGGAAGCCTTGGCTTTGGTCCAGCAGCTCGGCGGCCCGGGCGGCGGGGAGGCCGGTCATGACCGCGAGGATGGCTGCCTTGACGTGGCCGCCGGCTGCTTCCAGGGCCGCGGCGGCGGTGGCCGCGTCGCAGCCCGTGGCGCGCATGAGGGTGCGTTCGCTGCGGGCGCGGAGCTTGGCGTTCGTGGCCCGCAGGTCCACCATGAAGTTCTTGTACGTCTTGCCGAGCCGGACCATGGTGATGGTGCTGACCATGTTCAGGACCAGTTTTTGGCAGGTGCCGGACTTCAGGCGGGTGGAGCCGGCGAGGACTTCCGGGCCCACCTCGATCTCCAGGGCGGTGTCCGCGGCGGCGCCGAGCGGGGAGTCTTCATTGCACGAAAAGCCCACCGTGTAGGCGCCACTGGCCTTGGCGGCCTTAACGGCGGCGATGACGTACGGGGTGCGGCCGGACGCGGCGATGCCGATCACGGAATCGTTGTTAGTGAGGAGCAGTGCGGCCATGTCCTGCTGCGCAGCTTCCGCGCTGTCCTCGGCATTTTCCACGGCCTGGCCGACGGCGGCGCTGCCGCCGGCGATGACACCAACCACCTGGGAGGGATCCGTGCCGAAGGTGGGCGGACACTCGCTGGCGTCCAGGATCCCGAGCCGGCCGGGGGTGCCGGCGCCCACGTAGATGAGGCGGCCGCCGTCGGACATCCTCCGGGCGATCTGGTCGATGATGGCGGCGATGGCGGGAAGCGCCCCTTCGATGGCCCGGGGAACGCGCGTATCTTCGCCGTTCATGGCCGTGGCCAGTTCCAAGGTCGTCAGCGCGGCGAGGTCGGGGTGCTCCGGGTTGGCGGATTCGGTCACGAGCAACTCGAGCTCGGACCGCAGATCATTCTCCGAAGGGGTCAAGGCTGGCCTTCCCATTTCATGATTGGCTGCGCCGCCGTTGGCGGTCATTTGCCCGGTCCTAACCAGTGTATTGCTCGCGATGGCCCACCCGCGTCGAGGCGTTGCCACGCTCATCGGGGGAGCGCATACTGAACCTGACCGCCATCCACGGCCCGGGCCCGCGGGGCAGGCCAGGCGATGGCGCGGCGGAGGGCAACCGACGCCGGTGGCCCCGGCCGGGCCGTGGCGGCTGGGCGCAGCGGTCGTGCGGCATGGTGGCGATGGGAGGCACCAGTGATGGAAGCGCCGGTTCGGGGACGCGGAATGATGGCCGAGACCATCGCTTGTGCGGTTGCGGCACTTGTCCTGCTGGGGTCGTGCGCCGGTGCTCCGCCGCAGCCGGCGCCGGGGGTTGCCGTGCCGGCGGGGACAGGGACGACCACCCCGGGCAGCGAACCGGCCCCCGCCTCTAATCCCGCAGGAGACCAGCCGACCGTCAACATTGCTGGGCCGCCGGAACCCGGTGCGCCGGGTGCAAACGCGGCCGGGCAGCTGGCGTGGGTGCCGCCGGGCCCCGCGGACCCGAATGACCCGCCGCCAGACGGCTGGTATGGGAATCTGGTGCTGAAGCAATGTGACAGCATGGCCGGCGGCGATGCGCTGGGGACCGCGGCGCGCGACCTCTGCACGGCCGTGACCACCGGGGAACAAAACGCATGGGACCAGGTGGATACCGACTATGCGGCGCTGCCACAACCTGACGGTTCCAGTTGTCTCGAAACGGCGGCCTATCAAGTGCTGGCGAATCTGGTGCAATATCACCGGGCTCATCCGGGTGCGAAGGTTGCCACCCAACCCGGCGCCAACACCGCCTGCCCGCTGGCATTGAGCGGCATCGTCGACGTGGCCCAGGATGCCACCGCCCTGAACCCGCATGTCCCCGCGGAGGGCGGCACCGTCCTGCGGCTCATGGGCCGTTTCCTGGCCGTCTCGGCCGTTCTCGTCAACGGGCAAAGCGTCGCGGCCACCAAGAATGCCGAGAACAACTACGATTTCGTGGCCCCGCCTTCCTCGGCGGCCGGACCGGTGACGGTTCAGGCCGTCGCGCCGGACGGGTCGGTGCTCACGGGCAGTGCTGAATACACCTACGACCCCGCCGAGGTCCCCGCGACACCCCCGACGACGACGGAACCGGAACCGCCTGCCTCGAACCCGGCGGATGCGCCCACCGAATCCGTCAGTCCATAGGCGTGTCCCATGGCCGAGTCGAGTCCGGTTGCCGAAACCCCGCCACTGGCCAAGGCACTGTCCCTGGTCGCCTCCTTCGGGCCGCCGATCGCCGTCGTCACGGCCCTGCTTGTGTACTTTGGATGGGCGCGCTCCGACGCGCAGTCCCGGGCGATGGGCCTGGATGTCAGTTTGTTCGGTTATACGCCCCAGGACTATGTCCTTCGGAGCATCCGCTCGCTGTTTCTGCCGCTGGTGCTGATCACGATTGTGGCGATTACCTGGCTCGCGGCAGACGTGTGGCTGACCGGTCACGCGCTCGCCGGGCGGCGCCGGGGAATGGTGCTGCGCACGGCCCTGGCAGCTGTTTATGGCGGGAGCGTGGCCGCCGGCGCGTGTCTGCTTGCCGCCGTCGTGCAGCCAGGACGTGGTGCGCTGTTTCTTCCCTATCTGGCGGCGGCAGGGGTGCTGGTCGCGGCGTGGGGTGTCCGCCTCCGCCGGCATGCCGCGGGGGAGCCACGCGCAGTGGCGTCCGGCACGGTGGAGCCCAGGACTGCGGCGGTGCACGAGGCGGCGGCGGAGCACGAGGCGGCGGCGGAGCCGCGGGCCGACGCCCTGCCGTCCCGCCGGTCCGCCACGTACCGGGCACTGGAGTCGGCATTGGTCTTCACCTTGGTGACGCTGCTGATGTTCTGGGGCACGGCGGACTTTGCCCAGGCAGTGGGACGGGGACTGGCCGTGCAGGTGGAACAAGGGGTCGGGTCGATGCCGCGGGTGACCCTGTACAGCAAGGCCAGGCTGGCAGTCGGGGCTCCCAATGTCACCGAAACAAGCCTGGGCACCAGTACCGCGCCGCTATACACCTATCGGGGGCTGCGGCTGTTGGTGGTCAGCGGCGGCCGGCTCTTCCTTTTGCACGATGGCTGGACGTTGCGGTCGGGAACCGTGGTGGTCCTGCCCGATGATGACACCATCCGGGTGGAGTTGGGGAACTGAGTGCCGGCCGGCTGGGAGGCCGGCCGGCCTTCCAGCGACGTGAAGAATGTGACGTGGACGATGTTCACGTCGGGGCCGGACGGGTGTAAGGATCTGCGGCCGCCAATCTGGGCCGGAACCGGTACCGTGGGGAGCACCTGCCCATGACGATAGCCGCCACCCGAGGTGCCACAGTGAAAAAGCCAGCACGTTCTCGTTTTTCCCGGGGGCAGCGCGCCGCCTTGCGCGTGCGGCGGCGGTACAGCGTGGCCGCAATGGCCGGCGTCGCCACCTATGTGGGCGTCGACGCCGTGTTGCAGCGGCTGCCGCCCCATTACAGCTTGATTCGCGACGCGGAGAGCAACCTGGCCGTGGGGCCGTTTGGCTGGATCATGAATTTGAACTTCATTGGACGGGCAGCCACGACCCTCTGCCTGGTGCGTGCCGTGCTCGGAACCGGGCCCGCATCCCCGCTCAGGACGACCGGTGCGGCGCTGCTGGGGCTCGGTGGAGCGTGCTCGGGCGTCCTGGCTTTCTTCCCCACCGACATTCCCGGCGTTGACGCACCGGCTGGCGGCGGCCCGGGCCATGGCCTGGCTGCCAGTGGCCCTGCCGCACCCGGCCGGGCAGCCACCACTCCCGGCCTGTCCGCGACAACCTGGGTCGGCGCGGTACACCTGGCGGTGACGGGCGTTGGATTTTTGGCGGCGTTCGCCGGCATCTTGGTGCTGACGGCATGGCTCCGGACGCGTCCGCGGCTGGCGCGGACTTCCGCGCTGGCCATGGGATTTTGCGCGCTGACAGCAAGCGGCCTGGGCGCCCTGGGCCTGGCGGGCAGATATTTCCCCGCATATCTGGGCCTGGCGGAGCGAATCGCGCTGGCCGGGATTCTGGGTTGGGCGTTTTCCGTGTCGGCCGGCCTCCGTGCCCTGCAGCCGGCGCCGGGCGGGCCCGCTACTCCCGTGAGTTCAGCAGGCGGACCACGGCTTCAGCACTGACGCGGCTGAAGCCGTGGCAGTGGATCGTGGTCAGGGCGGTGCCTGTGGCGGCCCCGCCCTCGGGAACCAGGCCGGCATTGATGCACAGTGCCTGCGGGGCCACTGCGGCTACCGCGGCCAGCGAGGCCTGCTGGTCGGGAGACGCCAGCGAATCGACCAGCACCAGGACCGTCTCGCCCTGTGATGCGGCCGCGGAAACCAGGTCAGAGAGATGCTCCGCGCTCAGCAGGGAAAGGTCCGGCACGCAGACGGGGTAGCCCTCCAGCAGCGCCGTGGCGAGAAAGTTGTCCGTTGGCCCCGCTGCCATGTTGTGTCCGGTGCGGGCATCGACCAGCGTGACCACGATGTCCGGTCCGGCAAGGGCCACGGGGCCGGCGCCGCGGTCCACGCGGCATGCCCGGGCTGCGGCCTCCACCCAGTCGACCTCCACCCAATCGACCTCCGCACGGCCGTCCGCCGCGCCGCGGTCGCCACCGCCATGGCCGTCGCGGGAAGCCCGCTGCGACCACTGCGAAAATGAAGCCACGCGCCCCGCCGCGGCGCGCAGGACGGTGAGGGGCAGGCGGCCGGAGGAAACGGCGTCGTATACGGCGTCAAACACCTCGGTGTAGCACGCCTCGTCGTCGCGGCCCGTCGTGTAGGCGTTCAGCGGATTGCCCACGCAGAGCAGGTCCGCCCCCGCCAGCAGGGCCAGGACGGCGCCTTCGCCCGGGCCCACGGTGGCGCGCACGGCCGCCATGTCCAGGGCATCGGTGACCAGCAGGCCCTCGAAACCCAGCTCCCGCAGCAGCGCCCCGGACCGCGGGTTCAGCGTGGCGGGGGCGCCGCCCAGCTCGGGGACGATGATGTGCGCGCTCATCACGGCGGCCACCCCGGCGTCGAACGCGGCCTGGAACGGCGGCAGGTGGTGCTCGCGCAGCTGCGCCAGGGTCAGGTCCACGCGCGCCACGTCCAGGTGCGAATCCGCCACGGTGTCCCCATGCCCGGGAAAGTGCTTGGCGCAGGCCCCGACGCCCGCCGATTGGATCCCGGCGACGGCGGCGGCGGTGTGCGCGCTGACCAGGGCTGTGGAGGAACCAAATGCGCGCACCCCGATCACGGGGTTGAGCGGGTTTGTGTTGACGTCGGCGACGGGCGCGATGGCCAGGTTCACGCCGGCCGCCCGGCAGAGGAGGCCGATCGCCCGGCCCGCGGCCGCCGTCAGCCCGGGGTCGTTGAGGGCGCCGAGCACTGCCGCGCCCGGGATCGTGGAACCGTCGCGGGACTGCAGGCGGGTCACGTTGCCGCCCTCCTCGTCCACGCCGACGACGGCGGACGGGTTGGCTTCGCGGATGGCGGCCGAGAGCACGGGGAGCTGCCCGGGGACGTCGGGATCGATGTTGTGGCTGAAATACACCACGCCGGCCAGCCCGTTGCGCAGGGCCCGGTCCAGCCAGGCGGGGACTTTGGTCCCCACGAAGCCGGGCCAGATGACGGAGTTGACCAGGCGGGCCAGGGCGGCGGGCCCGGCGGGTTCAGGCTGGACGGAGGGAGGCTGGACGGGGACAGGCGCGGGGAAGTGGTGCGGGTCACGGGTGGCCATGGCTGAAAGCCTACCGGGTGGTAGTGGCATAAACTCTAGACGTCGCCCCATCGACCAACCCTACGGAGAAAATCTGTGACCAGCGTTCTTAACCGTGTTCCAATCCGCCGGGCCCTGATCTCGGTCTACGACAAAACCGGTTTGGAGGAGCTGGCCACCGGACTGCACGCCGCCGGCGTCTCCATTGTGTCCACCGGCTCCACGGCCGCGAGGATTTCCGCCGCCGGCATCCCCGTCACCGAGGTTTCAGAGCTGACCGGCTTCCCCGAATGCCTGGACGGCCGCGTCAAGACCCTGCACCCCATGGTCCATGCCGGGATCCTGGCCGACCGCCGCCTGCCGGACCACGTCCGCCAGCTGGAGGAACTGCACGTTGAACCCTTCGACCTGGTGGTGGTGAACCTCTACCCCTTCGTGGACACCGTGAAGTCGGGCGCGGAACAGGACGCCGTGGTGGAGCAGATCGATATTGGCGGCCCGTCCATGGTCCGCGCCGCCGCCAAGAACCACCCGTCCGTGGCCGTCGTCGTGGACCCGGCCAAATACGCCGACGTGGTGCTCGCCGCGGCCGAAGGCGGCTTCACCCTGGCCGCCCGCCAGCGGCTTGCGGCGGCGGCCTTCGCCCACACCGCCGCCTACGACAACGCAGTGGCGTCCTGGACGGCCTCCCAGTTCCTGGACGAGGACGGCGACGGCGCCATCGACTGGCCCGCCTACGCCGGCTACTCGCTGGAACGCTCCGAGGTGCTGCGCTACGGCGAAAACCCGCACCAGCAGGCCGCGCTCTACGTGGACCGGGCCGCCCCGGCCGGCATCGCGCAGGCGGACCAGCTGCACGGCAAGGCCATGAGCTACAACAACTTTGTGGACGCCGACGCCGCCCTCCGTGCGGCGTTCGACTTTGACGGCCCGGCCGTGGCCGTGGTCAAGCACGCCAACCCCTGCGGCGTGGCTGTGGCCACCGACGGCGCCGAGGACCCCATCGCCGACGCCCACCGCAAGGCCCACGCCTGCGACCCCGTCTCCGCCTACGGCGGCGTCATCGCCGCCAACCGCACCGTCACCGCCGGCATGGCCCGGACCGTGAAGGACATCTTCACCGAGGTGGTGATCGCCCCGGACTTTGAGCCTGAAGCCGTGGAAATCCTCGCCAAGAAGAAGAACATCCGCCTGCTCGCCCTGCCCGAGGGCTACGGCCGCTACCCGGCCGAGATCCGCCAGGTCTCCGGCGGCATGCTGGTGCAGATGGCTGACCGGATCGACGCCGACGGCGACAACCCCGCCAACTGGTCGCTCGCCGCCGGCCCCGCCGCCGACGACGCCACGCTGGCCGATCTCGCCTTCGCCTGGACGGCCGTGCGCGCCGCGAAGTCCAACGCGATCCTGCTCGCCAAGGACGGCGCCACGGTCGGCATCGGCATGGGGCAGGTCAACCGGGTGGACTCCTGCCGGCTGGCCGTGGAACGCGCCAACACGCTCGGCATCCAGGTCGAATCCACGGTGGACGCCGCCGGCGGCGCCGCGGGCACCGAGGGTGATTCCGAACAGCGCTCGCTCGGCTCCGTTGCCGCCTCCGACGCGTTCTTCCCCTTCGCCGACGGCCTGCAAATCCTGCTCGACGCCGGCGTCCGCGCCGTGGTCCAGCCCGGCGGCTCCATCCGCGACGAGGACGTCGTCGCGGCCGCCAACGCCGCCGGAATCACCATGTACTTCACCGGGGCCCGGCACTTCTTCCACTGACACGTGGCTCCAACTGAGTAAGCGGGCTGCCGAGGGGCCCGGACCGAGCTTGCGAGGTCCGGGAGGCAGCGGGCGGGTCACCTTCCCTGTGGAAGGTGACCCGCCGTCGTCGTGCCTTCAGTCAATGGACGCTCCTTCGCATCCGGGGCAGGTATCGCGAACGCTCGCCCACCTGCGGCCTCGGCGCCGAGGATTCGGCAACCATGCCACGGGGGTGGCATGCTCGGGTGAACTGAACATCCGGACAGTAATAGTGCAGGGGGAGTGGTGGCCATGTCGGGTGCAACGTGGGTCGTGGTGGCGGTGGGCGTGTTTGCGCTCGTGATCGTGGCGTTGGTGGTGCTGCTGGTGGTGGAACGGCTGCGCGGGAACGCCCCGGATGCTGACGCGGCGCCGCCGGCATTCATCCCGCACCCGCGCGGGGAGGCCATCCCGCCCACCGGTTCGCGGTAGGAGGCACCCGGGCGGACCGACTTTGTGCCTCGCCCGTTCCGGCCCTATTCGTCGCCTGGTTCGGGCTTGCGGCTGCCGAGCTCGGCGTCGAGGCGCAGGAGGCCGTCGCCGTCGTCGCCGATCAAATTGATGCGGCCAATGATCTCGCTGACCGTGGATTCCTCCTCGAGCTGTTCGTTGATGAACCAGTTCAGCAGCGGAATCGAATCAATGTCGCCCACTTCCTGGGACAGCCGGTACAGGTCACGAATGGATTCGGACACCTGCTGCTCGTTGTCCAGGGCCGCCTTGAAGGCGTCGAGCGGTGAATCGATGGTCAGATTGGGGGCCTCGATGGTTTCAATCTTCGGGCAGGCCTCGCGGTCCGTCATGTGGTCCGTGAACCTCTGCGCATGCCCCAACTCTTCCCCGGACTGGATCAGGAACCAGCTGGCCATGCCCGGCAGGTCCTTGTAGTCCATTTCGATGGACAGCTGGCGGTAAACCATGGCGGCCTTGAGCTCCATGGTGACCTGGTCGTTGACGGCGTCTGCGAATTTCCCTTTGAGTTCCATGTGCTCCACGCTACTAACCGCGGGCGTTCTTGTCAGGTGCCCGTGTCACACCAGGGGCTGCCGCCCCCGCCGATACTCGGCAAAGCCGCCCTGTCGGGTAAGTTGGAGGGGAACGAAATCGAAAGCAGTTTCGCAGATATCCGTTGAATTTTTCGTAGGAGACGCCTGATCCATGGCCAAAATTATCTACACCCACACTGATGAAGCCCCCATGCTGGCGACGTATTCGCTCCTGCCGATCGTCCAGGCCTTCGCCTCCACTGCGGGCGTCGACATCGAAACGCGCGACATCTCCCTGTCCGGGCGCATCATTGCCGTCTTTGGCGACTACCTTGCCGAGGACCAGCGGATCGAGGACGCCCTGGCCGAGCTGGGCGCCCTGGCCAAGGACCCCGACGCCAACATCATCAAGCTGCCGAACATCAGCGCGTCCATCCCGCAGCTAAAGGCCGCCATCGCAGAACTCCAGGGCCAGGGCTACGCCCTCCCGGACTACCCGGACGATCCCTCCACCGACGAGGAAAAGGACATCCGCGCCCGGTACGACAAAATCAAGGGCAGCGCCGTCAACCCAGTGCTGCGCGAAGGCAACTCGGACCGCCGCGCGCCCCAGTCGGTGAAGAACTACGCCAAGGCCAACCCGCACAGCATGGGCGCCTGGTCCGCCGATTCCAAGACCAACGTGGCCACCATGTCCACGGGCGACTTCCGCCACAACGAGAAGTCCGTGGTCATCGACGCCGATGACAAGGTCAAGATCCAGTTCGTCGCCGCGGACGGCACCGTCACCGTGCTCAAGGACGCCTTCCCGGTCCTGGCCGGTGAAATTGTCGACGGCACGGTCATGAACGCCGCGGCCCTGGACACCTTCCTAGCCGCCCAGGTGGCCCGCGCCAAGGACGAAGGCATCCTGCTCTCCGCTCACCTGAAGGCCACCATGATGAAGGTGTCCGACCCCGTCATCTTCGGCCACGTCGTCAAGGCGTATTTCCCGGACCTGTTCGCCAACTACGGCGACGCCCTGGCCAAGGCCGGCCTCAGCCCCGCCAACGGCCTGGCCTCCATCCTCAACGGCCTGGACGCCCTGCCCGCCGATGTCCGTGAGGGCGTTGAGGCCGCCATCCAGAAGGGGTACGACGACGGACCCTCCTTGGCCATGGTCGATTCCGACAAGGGAATCACCAACCTGCACGTTCCCTCCGACGTGATTGTGGACGCCTCCATGCCGGCCATGATCCGCACCTCGGGCCACATGTGGGGTGCCGACGGCCAGGAACACGACACGCTCGCCGTCCTGCCGGACAGCAGCTACGCCGGTGTCTACCAGGTGACCATCGACGACTGCCGGACCAACGGCGCCTTCGACCCGACCACCATGGGCACCGTCCCGAACGTGGGTCTCATGGCGCAGGCCGCCGAGGAATACGGCAGCCACGACAAGACGTTCGTCCTCGATGAGGCAGGGACAGTCCAGGTCACCAACACCGCCGGCGACGTCCTCCTTTCGCACGACGTTGCGCCGGGGGACATCTGGCGCGCCTGCCAGGTCAAGGACATCCCGGTCCGCGACTGGGTCAAGCTGGCCGTCACCCGCGCCCGCGCCTCGGCCACGCCCGCCGTGTTCTGGCTCGACGAGACCCGCGCCCACGACGCCAACCTCATCAAGAGGGTCACTGAGTACCTCAAGGACCACGACACGCACGGCCTGGACATCCGCATCCTGTCCCCGGAGAAGGCCACGGCGTTCACCCTGGAGCGCATCCGCCGGGGCGAGGACACCATCTCCGTCACCGGCAACGTGCTCCGCGACTACCTGACCGACCTGTTCCCGATCCTGGAGCTGGGCACCAGCGCCAAGATGCTCTCCATCGTGCCGCTGATCGCCGGCGGCGGGCTCTTTGAAACCGGCGCCGGAGGCTCCGCACCGAAGCACGTTGCGCAGCTCATCAAGGAAAACCACCTCCGCTGGGACAGCCTGGGCGAATTCCTGGCCCTGGCTGTCAGCTTTGAGCACCTGGCCGTCTCCAAAGGCAACGCCCGGGCACAGATCCTGGCCAACACCCTGGACCGCGCCACCGGCACCTTCCTGCTCCAGAACAAGTCCCCGAAGCGCAAGGTCGGGGAAATCGACAACCGCGGCAGCCACTTCCACCTGGCCAAGTTCTGGGCCCAGGAACTGGCCGCCCAGACGTCCGACGCGGAACTGGCGGCGGACTTTGCCGCCGTCGCCGCCGAGCTGACGGACAACGAGGAGACCATCATCTCCGAGCTGCTCGCCGTGCAAGGCTCCCCGGTGGACCTGGGCGGCTACTACCGCACCGATGCGGCCAAGGTCGCCGCCATCATGCGCCCGTCCGCCACGCTCAACAAGGCCATCGGCAAGCTCGGCTGACCTACGTTCGAACCACACGCCAGCGCGCGGACAACAATAAAGCCCGCCTCCCACAGGAGACGGGCTTTATTGTTGTCCCCGGGCGCCGCCGTCGTACCGTTTAGCGCAAAAATCCCTATCCGTTATCAGATCTTTACGCTAAACGTGTCCGGCACCACATTTGTGCGGGTAATGTCAGATCTCGTGAAGAGCAGGGAAACCCGGGGACGACGACGTTCTCCGGGACTTTGCGACATAGTCCGGAAGGCGACCCTATGTACCGTAAGAAAGTGATGACCACGCTGGCTGCTGCCGCCACCCTTGGCATGCTGATGGCCGGTTGTGCGAACCAGGCTGCACCAGAAAGCAGCGGCAGTGCCGGTGGAGGCTCCACCACCGTCAACATTCCCGCATTGACCTCAATCGAAACGCCCAAGGATGCGGTGCTCCCCGCAGGCGACGGCAAGGCGACCTGCCCGGCGACCACCACGCTGGCCTACATCGGCGCGGAGACGGGCGCCAACGCCCAGCTCGGCATCAACATCTTCAACGGCATCCAGCTGGCCATCAACCAGCACAACAAGTCCAACGCCAATTGCCAGGTCCAGTTCAAGAAGTTTGACACGGAAGGCGACCCGAACAAGGCCACCGGCCCCGTCACCCAGGCCACCAAGGAGCCGAACATCATCGGCGTCGTCGGCCTGCCGTTTTCCGGCGAGTCCAAGGCCACGGGCAACATCTTCGAACAGCAGAAGCTGGTCCACATCACCCCGGCCGCCACGAATCCCGGATTGACCACCAACGGCTGGACCACGTTCTTCCGCGGCCTGGGCAACGACGCCGTCCAGGGCCCGGCAGCCGCCAAGTTCATCACCGGCAAGCTCGGCGCCAAGAAGGTCTACCTCGTTCAGGATGATTCCGATTACGGCATCGGCCTGGGCAAGACCACCTCCGACGGACTGGGGTCGGCGTTGATCGGCACCGACAAGGTGACCACCGGCCAGAAGGACTTCTCGGCCACGATCTCCAAGATCATGAACGCCAAGGCCGACGCGGTGTTCTACTCGGGCTACTACGCCGAGGGAGCCCCGTTCGACCAGCAGCTGGTCAGCAAGGGCTACACCGGCACGTTCATCGGCCCGGACGGACTGAAGGATGACCAGTTCATCAAGCAGGCCGGCGACGCCTCAGCCAACGCATTCTTCACCTGCCCCTGCATCCCGGGCGAGCTGATCCCGACATTTGAGTCGGCCTACAAGTCCCTGAACAACGCGGAACCCGGCACGTACTCCATCGAGGGTTACGACGCCGCCACCGTGCTGCTCGCGGGCATTGACGCCGGCAACCAGGACCGGGCCAAGCTCCTCACCTGGGTCAAGGGCTACGACAAGGACGGGCTGAGCAAGCACTACAAGTGGAACGACAAGGGCGAGCTCCAGGCCCCGACCGTCTACGGCTACAAGGTTGAGAACGGCAAGATCGTTCCGATCGGCGCCATCGGCGAGTAATCCAAGCGCACAAGGCTGTGGGACGGGGGACCTCCGGCCCACAGCCTTTGCGTGCCGCCTTATCCCGTTCGCTCTACCGGCAATGCCCGGCCCAACCGAAGCCATGGGCGCTGCCAAGATCAGGATGTCCGCATGATTCCCACCCTACTAACCCTCCTGCCCGCAGCCTCGGCAGACGACAGCTCCTGGATCACCTTCGACATCCCGTCGCTGATGCAGAACTTTTGGAGCGCCACCTTTGACGGACTGACCTTCGGCTCCATCTACGCCCTGGTGGCCCTTGGCTACACCCTGGTCTACGGAGTGCTGAACCTCATCAACTTCGCCCACTCCGAAGTGTTCATCATGGGCTGCTACGGCGTGTTCTTCACGCTCAGCTTTCTGGGCTTCGGCCCGTCCGCACCGAATCTGTCCGTCGGCTCTATCATCGTCAACCTGCTGCTGGCGCTCGTCGTGGCCATTTGTGCCTCCGCGCTCACGGCATTCCTGCTCGAGCGGCTGGCCTATAAACCGCTGCGCAAACGCAACGCGCCCCGTCTGGTCTTTCTGATCACCGCCATCGGCGCGTCCTTCACCATCCAGTACACGATCTTCCTGGTCCGCGGACCCAACCCGGAGCCGGCCCTGACCATGTTCAGGTCGCGGCCCATCTTCGAGGTCTTCGGCACCTTCATCTACGACCAGCAGCTGATCATCGTCATCGCGGCCGTCATCATGATGGTCATCACCGAACGGTTCATCAGCAAGTCCCGCACCGGGCGCGGCATCCGCGCCGTGGCCCAGGACCCGGACACCGCCACGTTGATGGGCGTCAACAAGGAAAGAATCATCATCACCACGTTCGTGATCGGCGGCATCCTGGCCGGCGCGGCCGCCTTGTTTTACGTCATGAAGATCCCCTCCGGCGTCCAGTACAACGGCGGATTCATCCTGGGGATCAAGGCATTCGCCGCCGCCGTGCTTGGCGGCATCGGCAACGTCCGCGGGGCCCTGCTCGGCGGCCTGCTGCTCGGGCTCATCGGCAACTACGGCCAAATCCTGCTGGGCAACTCCCAGTGGACCGATGTCGTCGCGTTCGTGGTCCTGGTGCTCGTGCTGCTGCTGCGGCCCGAAGGCATTTTGGGTACCTCGCTGGGAAGGAGCAAGGCATGAGCATGGTAGACGGGCCCACACCCCTTCACACGGCCAAGGGAGACCAGGCCGCAGAAAACCGCGAGGCGGTGGGCACCCCGCCCGGCTCCAGCGCGGCCGCGCGACGCCGGGGCTGGTTTAGCGGATTGGGTGAAAAGTGGCAGGCACTGCCCCGCCAGAAGCAATGGGCATTCCTGATCATTGTGGTGATTCTGGCCTACCTGCTGCCGGTGATCAACCCGCCGCTGATCTCAACCGAGCCCGGCAACGACTTTGCCCTGGCCTGCCAGACCATGGCCATCTGGGCCCTCGTGGCGGTCGGGCTCAACATCGTGATCGGGTACGCCGGCCTGCTGGACCTGGGATACATCGCCTTCTTCGCGGTCGGTTCCTACGTGACCGCGATGTTGACCAGTACCGACTCCACGTTCCTGAAGATCCCCTATTTGTGGACCATCCCAGTGGCCATGGCGGTGACCATGTTCTTCGGCGTACTGCTCGGCGTGCCAACGCTGCGCCTGCGCGGCGACTACCTGGCCATCGTCACGCTGGGCTTTGGTGAAATTGTCCGCATTCTCGCCACCATCATCCCGGCCATGAAGGGCCAGGTCGGTTTCCAGAACGTCGGCCACCCGCCGGGAACGGATGCCAGCGGGGTCCCCATCTTCGCCAACTCCAACGGAACACCCTGGTACTGGCTCACGTTGACCATCTTGATCATCGTGCTGCTGCTCGCCGGAAACCTCGAACGCAGCCGGGTGGGCCGGAACTGGATTGCCATCCGCGAGGACGAGGACGCCGCCGAGACCATGGGGGTGCCCACCTTCAAGTACAAGGTGTGGGCGTTTGCCATCGGCGCCGGTGTCGGCGGGCTCTCCGGGGCCCTGATGTCCGGTCAGGTCGGCTTCGTGAACAACCAGAAGTTCGACGTCGTCACCTCCGTGCTGTTCGTGGCCGCCGTCGTGCTGGGCGGGGCGGGCAACAAGGTCGGCGCCATCCTGGGCGGTGCCCTCGTCGCCTACATTCCGTTGAGGTTCACGGCGATCGCCGACTACAAATACCTGATCTTTGGCCTGGCGCTGGTGCTGATCATGATCTACCGCGCCCACGGACTGCTGGCCGCGCGGCAACAGCTGCTGGCCTACGGCAGGAATGCGTACGCCGCAGTGAGGGCCAGCGCCGATGCCAGGGCCGCCAAGGCCAAGGCCGTGCCCGGGAAGGAGGTCTCCTCATGAGCGAGTCAACGGAAGCGACCGGCAGGCATGCCGACACTCATGTGGCCGCCGTCGAGACCGAGGTGGCCGAGGCTGCGGCCCCGGAACGCGACATCGCCGTCAAGATCGGTGACGACCTGGTTGAAGTGAAGAACCTGACCATGAAGTTTGGCGGCCTGCTGGCGCTGGACAACATCAGCTTCACCATCAAGCGCGGGGAGATCCTTGGACTGATTGGGCCCAATGGTGCCGGCAAGACCACGTGCTTCAATGCGATGACCGGGGTTTACAAGCCCACGAGTGGCCAGGTGTTGCTCGAAGGCCGGGTGCTTAACGGCGTCAAGCAGCACAAGATCACCCGCGCCGGCTTGGCCCGCACCTTCCAGAACATCCGCCTCTTTGGCGAGATGACGGCGCTGGAAAACGTGGTGGTGGGCCTGGACGCACGGCACAAGACGTCCGTGATCGGGGCACTGCTGCGCCTGCCCCGGCACATCAGGGAGGAAAAGTCAGCCATTGAGCGCGGCATGGCCCTCCTGGAGTTTGTGGGCATCGCCGACCAAGCCGCCACGTTGTCCCGGCACCTGCCGTACGGCAGCCAGCGACGCCTGGAAATTGCGCGCGCCCTGGCCACGGACCCGAAGGTCCTGTGTCTGGACGAGCCCGCGGCCGGCTTCAACCCGGCGGAAAAGGAAGAGCTCATGCAGCTCATCCGCACCATCCGCGACGACGGCTACACCGTGCTGCTGATTGAGCACGACATGAAGCTGGTCATGGGGGTGACCGACAGGATAGTGGTGCTTGAGTTCGGGAAGAAGATTGCCGACGACGTGCCATCCGTGATCAGGGAAGACCCGAAGGTCGTTTCCGCTTATCTGGGGGAGCCCGAAGATGACTTTGCTTGAGCTGAAAAACATCTCCGTCCACTACGGCCGGATCCAGGCCATCAGGGAGATGTCCTTCACGGTGGAGGAAGGGGAGATCGTCTCCCTGATCGGGGCCAACGGCGCCGGCAAGACCACCACCATGAAGACCATCTCCGGCCTGCTCAACCCCTCGGGCGGCACCATTTCCTTCATGGGCGAGGACATCACGAAGATGAAGGCCCACATCCGGGTAGTGCACGGGATCTCCCAGGCGCCCGAGGGACGCGGGATCTTCCCGGCCATGACGGTCCTGGAAAACCTGGACATGGGCACCTTCGGCCGCAAGGACCGCACGGGCGTCAAGGACGATCTGGAACGCGTGTTCACGCTGTTTCCGCGATTGAAGGAACGGGAGAAGCAGTTCGGGGGAACCATGAGCGGCGGCGAGCAGCAGATGTTGTCAATTGGCCGGGCACTGATGTCCCGGCCGAAGCTGCTGCTGCTGGACGAACCCTCCATGGGGCTGGCCCCGCAGTTCATCCGGCAGATCTTCAAAATCGTCACCGAAATCAACACGCAGGGCACCACGGTGCTGCTCGTGGAGCAGAACGCCAACCAGGCCCTGGCTCGTGCACACCGCGCCTTTGTGCTGGAGACCGGGGAGATCACGCACAGCGGCACCGGCAAGGAACTGCTGGCCAACCCGGCCATCAAGGAAGCCTACCTGGGCGTCGGCTAGCCCTTTCCAGACGCTCCTGCACATCCGGGGCTTAAATAAGGAACGCTCCGTCAGTTGTGGGGCTTAAATGGGGAACGCTCCCGCACATGGTGCGGGAGCGTTCCTGCTTCATGACCCGGATCTGCAGGAGCGTCGGTTAGAGGTCCGTGCGGGAGTCGTTGGGGTAGGTGACGCCGAGCTGGCGGCGGGCGTCGTCGAACAGTTCCATGATGGCCAGGCTGTCATCCAGCGGCATCGTGGTACTTTCGGTCAGGCCGGCCTGGATGCAGCGGGTCACCTCGCGCAGCTGGTACGTGTAGCCGCGGCCGGGGTGCTCGAACGACTCGGTGCGTTCGCTGTCCCAGCCCACGCAGATGCGCAGGGCCTTGGGGTTGTTGACTGATCCCACCGTGTCGATGAAGCCCTTGGTCCCGGCCACGGAGGCCACCCGTGGACCCTGGGACCCGAGGTAGCTCATCAGCTGCGCCTGCGCCCCGTTGCCGTAACTCAGGGACAGTGAATTCTGCGCGTCCACGCCCAGCGCCGTGAGCTCGCCCGTGGCGGTCACGGAGGAGGGCTTTCCCAGGGTTGCCCACGCCCACAGCAGCGGGTAGACGGAGATGTCCAGCAGGGCTCCGCCGCCGTCGGCAGGGGCCCAGATGCGGGCGGTGTCATCGAGCGGCGCCGGGAAGCCGAGGTCCGCGCGGACCCACTTGACCTCGCCGATTTCGCCGGAGGCAACGATTTCCAGGGCCCGCTGGAAGCCCGGCACAAACCGCGCCCAGACGGCCTCCATGAGGAACAAGTTCCGCGCCCGGGCCAGCCCGATCAGTGAGCGGGCCTCGGCCGCCGTAATGGTCAGGGCCTTCTCGCACAGCACGTGCTTGCCGTTTTCCAGGGCGGCCTTGGCGATGTCGTAGTGCTGGGCGTGCGGCGTGGCGATGTACACTACGTCCACGTCGGGGTCCTCCACCAGCTGGAGGTGGCCGGGGGCACCCAGGCCGTCGCGTCCGCCGTCGTAATAGTGGGTGGCGAAGCCGAACTTCCCGGCAAAGGCCGCGGCGCTGGCCTCGCTGCGCGAGCTGACCGCCTGCAGCACGGCGTCCTCGAGGAGGGCGAGGTCTCCGGTGACCGTGGTCGCGATGCCGCCGGTGGCGACCACGCCCCAGCGAATGGGTGCGCCCGTGGCGGCAAGGGTCTCGGGGTTGAACGTGGTGTACCAGTCGGGGCGGCCGACAAAACGCGGAATGGTCATGGCGTCATTCTGTCAGCAACCGCGCGGCGGCATGGGGAAATGACGAAGTGGGACATGACGAAGGCCCCGTCCCGCGTCGTGTTGTTCGACGCCGGACGGGGCCTTCGGCAGTGATGGTGCCAAGTGATGTTGCCAGGGTTCCCTGACTACTTCCTGACTACTTGGTCAGTGGACCGAGCACCTTGTCGTTCGCGTACTGCTCGGCGGCGTTGGCCTTGGTCACGATCTTGGGAACCAGCAGGAAGGCCGGAACAACCTTGGTGCCGTTGTTGTAGGAGGACGGGTCGTTGATCTCCGGCTTGGTGCCCTTCTGCAGGTCCTTGACCATCTCGATGGCGTGGTTGACCAGCGCAGTGGTGTCCTTGTTGATCGTGGAGTACTGCTCCCCGGCCATGATGGACTTGACGGACTCAACTTCCGAGTCCTGGCCGGTCACGGTCGGAACGGGCTTGCCGGCCGCCTTCACCGAGGTGATGATGGCCCGAGCCAGGGTGTCGTTCGGGGACAGCACGCCGTCCAGGGCGGCGGAGCCGTAGCTGCCGACCAGAAGGGAGTCCATGCGCTTCTGCGCGTTCTCCGCCTTCCAGCCCTGGGTCACGGCCTGCTCGAACGACTTCTGGCCGGAGACGACCTTCAGCGTGCCGTCGTCGATCTTGGGCTGGAGGACCTTCATGGCGCCGTCAAAGAAGACCTTGGCGTTGGCGTCGTCGGGCGAGCCGGCAAAGAGCTCGATGTTGTACGGGCCGGTCGGCTTTTTCGCCTTCATGCCGTCCAGCAGGGCCTGGCCCTGCAGCTCGCCGACCTTGAAGTTGTCGTACGCCACGTAGTAGTCGACGTTGGGGGTGTTCAGCAGCAGGCGGTCGTAGGCGATGACCGTTGCGCCGGCGTCCTTGGCCTGCTTGAGCTGCGTGCCGAGCTGGCCGCCGTCGATGGCGCCGACAATGATGACCTTGGCGCCCTTGGCCACCATGGCGCTGATCTGGTTCTGCTGCTCCGAGACGCCGCCGTTGGCAAACTGGACGTCGCCCTTGAAGCCGGCCTGGGTGAGGCCGTCATTGAACAGCTTTTCGGCCAGCACCCAGTTTTCACTGGTTTTTTGGGGGAGGGCGACGCCGATCAGGGAGTTTGCCGCGAAGCCGCCGGCGCCGGCGCCGGACGAGGCCGCGGGCGTGGCCGCGCGGCCGCAGCCCGTGAGCGCGAGGGCGGACGCCGCCAGGACAACCGCCACCGTTTTGGCGGCCGTGTTGAGCTTGAACATGGTTGTTCGCTTTCTGTTGGGTTTCGTGAAGCAGTGTTCGGGGGGAGGGTTCAGGATTCGAGCTTGACGGTGTCCTTGAGCGGTTCCGCGACCGCCAGGTCCGGGTTGTCCCGGCCGCCGAGGCGCTTCATCATCAGGCCGATGAAGGATGCCCTGCCCTGGGACTTGTTGTAGACGTCAAAGACGACGGCGGCGAGCAGGACCAGGCCCTTGATGATCTGGGTCATGTCGGAGCCGACGCCCATGAGCTGCAGCCCGTTGTTCAGCACGGCCATGACCAGGCCGCCGATCATCGAGCCGACCACGGTTCCGACGCCGCCGGTGACCGCGGCCCCGCCGATGAAGACGGCGGCGATGGCATCCAGTTCCCAGCCGACGCCGTCGGACGGTCCGGAGGCGTTGGAGCGGGCCACGAAGATCATGCCGGCCAGGCCCGCCAGCACGGCCATGTTCAGGATCACCAGGAAGTCGGTGCGCTTGCTCTTGACGCCGGAGAGGGCCGCCGCATGGCGGTTGCCGCCGACGGCGTAGATGTGCCGGCCGATGGTGGTGCGGGCGGAGATGAAGCCGTAGGCCAGGACCAGGACGCCGAGAATGATGCCGGGGATGGGGAACGACGTGCCGGGCCGGCCGGTGGCGAAGAGGTACGTGGCGTAGAGGACCACGCCGGAAAGGACCACGAGCTTGACGACGGTCACCCAGAGGGGCTTGACGTCGGCGCCGAGGGCCACGGCCTTGCGGTATCCGCGCAGCTCGCCCCAGATGAGGGCGGCCACGACGATGAAGCCGACCAGGAGGGTGAGGTTGTTGTAGCCGGTGTCCGGGCCGATCTCGGGCAGGTAGCCCGCGCCGATGTACTGGAAGTCGGTGGAGACGGGGACGGTCAGGGACTTGCCGAAGTACTGGTTCGCGCCGCGGAACAGGAGCATGCCGGCCAGGGTCACAATGAAGGCCGGAATGCCGAGATAGGCGACGAAGAAGCCCTGCCAGGCGCCGATGACGGCTCCCAGGACAAGTCCGACGACGATGCCCATGTACCAGGGCAGGCCCCAGTCCCGCATGGTCAACGCCACGACGATGCCGACGAACGCGGCGACGGAGCCCACGGACAGGTCAATGTGGCCGGCGATGATGACCAGCACCATGCCGATGGCCAGGATGAGGATGTAGGAGTAGCCGTTGACCAGGTTGATGACGTTGTCCGGGGTGAGGATCACCCCGCCGGTCATGAACTGGAAGAAGACGACCAGGGCGACGAGCGCAAAGATCATCCCGAATTGGCGGGTGTTGCCGCCGAAGAGCTGTTTGATGGCGTTCATGGTGGGGGTCCCGTTTCTTCCCTTTGGTCTAGGCAGTTTTCTTGGCAGCGGTCATGCGTTTCATCAACGATTCCTGGCTGGCCTGGTTCTTGTTGAGGACGCCGGTGATGGCGCCCTCGAAAATGGTGTAGATCCGGTCGGAAATGCCCAGCAGCTCCGGCAGTTCCGAGGAGATGACGATGACTCCCTTGCCTTGGTTGGCGAGCGCCTGGATGATCCCGTAGATCTCGTACTTGGCCCCGACGTCGATCCCGCGTGTGGGTTCGTCGAGGATGAGCAGGTCCGGGTCCGTGAACATCCACTTGGCGAGGACCACTTTTTGTTGGTTTCCGCCGGAGAGCTTGGAGACACCTTCGTCCACGCTGGGTGTCTTGGTGCGCAGCTGCTTGCGGTATTGCTCTGCCACCGCGTATTCCTTGCCGAGGTCGACGACGGATCGCTTCGAGATGGCGCCCAGGTTGGCCGAGACGGTGGTGGTCTTGATGTCGTCGAGCAGGTTCAGGCCCAGGCTCTTGCGGTCTTCGGTGACGTAGCCGAGGCCGTGCCTGATGGCCTCGGGGACGTTGCGGAGGGTGATTTCCTTGCCGTCCTTGATGATCTGCCCGGACATGTAGTTGCCGTAGGAGCGGCCGAAGATGGACCGGGCCAGTTCGGTGCGGCCGGCGCCCATGAGGCCGGCGAAGCCGACGATCTCGCCGCGGCGGACATTGAAGCTGGAGTTCTTGCACACCAGGCGGTCCGCGATATGAGGGTGGCGCACGGTCCAGTTCTTGACCTCGAAAAAGACCTCGCCGATTTTTGGCGTGTGCTCCGGGAACCGGGATTCGAGGGTCCGGCCCACCATGCCCTTGATGATGCGGTCCTCATCGACGCCGTCGGCCTTGACGTCCAGGGTCTCGATCGACTTGCCGTCCCGGATGATGGTGATGGAGTCGGAGACCTGCTCGATCTCATTGAGCTTGTGGGAGATCATGATGCAGCTGATGCCCTTGCCCTTCAACCCCCGGATCAGGTCCAGGAGATGCTGCGAATCGGACTCGTTCAGGGCGGCGGTGGGCTCGTCGAGGATGAGCAGCTTGACCGACTTGTTCAGGGCCTTCGCGATTTCCACGAGCTGCTGCTTGCCGACGCCGATTTCCTTGATCGGGGTGTCGGGGTCCTCGTTCAGCCCGACGCGGGCCATCAGTTCCAGTGAGCGCATGCGGGCCTCGGCCCAGTTGATGACGCCGAACCTTGTGGGCTCGTTGCCCAAGAAGATGTTCTCCATGATGGACAGCTCTGGGATCAGGGCCAGTTCCTGATGGATGATGACGATCCCGGCGTTTTCGCTGGCTCGGATGTCCTTGAACTCGCAGGTCTCGCCTTGGAAAACGATGTCGCCCTCGTAGCTGCCGAACGGGTAGACGCCGGAGAGGACCTTCATGAGCGTGGACTTCCCGGCGCCGTTCTCGCCACAAATGGAGTGAATCTCGCTGGCGCGGACGGTGATGGAAACGTCGGAGAGTGCCTTGACGCCGGGGAATTCCTTGGTGATGGAGCGCATCTGGAGAATGATGGGGCTTGCGGGCGTCATGTGGGGGTCGCTTTCCAAGACGGACGTCTTTGTCATTGCGCCACACCCCGGCCGGCAGGATGTGATGCGGTACATCAAAAAAATTGGTACTTAGGAGATTCAACTCGGTCGACGTCTTGCCGTCAACCTTTTAACGCAACGGGATGGTAACGGTTTCAAATGTTTTGCTGTGATGGTTCGTGCTGGAAGACCAGCGACACAGCCCCCAGCGCTTCCGACCGGGACCCCAGGGCCGACGTGGCCAGCGTGGTGTTCTCCCCGACGATCGGAACAGCATGGCGCAGCAGGCCCCGCCGGATGGGCGAAAGCAACAGCTCGCCCAGCGTCGCCAGCGGGCCCCCGATGACGACGACGTCCGGGCTCATGAGGTTGGAGATGTTGGCCAGGGCCCGCCCCACGGCCGTTCCCGCGTCCTCGAGAACGCGCAGCGTGGTGGAGTCGCCCGACTTGGCATGCTGGACGATGTCATCGGCGTCGACCGGATGGGCCTTGTCACGGCTCAGAAGCTGGATCATGGTGGCCGTGGAGGCAATGGTCTCCAGGCATCCGCGGTTGCCGCAGCGGCAGATCAGCCCGGCTTCGTTGATGGTGAGGTGGCCGATTTCCCCGGTCACGCCGATGCTGCCCGAATAGAGCGCGCCGTTCACGATCAGGCCCGCGCCGATGCCCGTGCCGATCTTGACGAATACCAGGTTGGGCACGGCCGCGTACGCTCCCCAGGTAATCTGGGCCAGGGCCCCGAGGTTGGCGTCGTTCTCAATGAATACGGGCAGGTCCAGGGCGGACTTGAGCCGCTCGTGCAGGTTGATTCCCACCCACTCCGGCAGGATGGCGCCCTGGATGACCTTGCCCGTGCGCCGGTCGATGGGACCGGGGATTCCGGCGCCGGCACCGACCAGCGTGGACCGCGCAATGGCCTTTTCCGTGAGCAGCTCGTCCAGCAGCTTGGCGGCGGCGGCAATTCCCACGGTGGCGTCATGCCCCAGCGGCAGCGGGATCTGGCGTTCGGCCATCACCTGGTGTGACCTGTTGGCCAGGACCACGCGCACGTGGGTGCGTCCGAAGTCGATCCCGGCGGCAAGGGAGCTGTCGCCGATGTAACGCACCGAGTGGGCGCGCCGTCCAGAGCTGGTGGTGGCGGTCAGCGTGACCAGGCCCGCCTGGTGCATGCCCTTGACGATGTTCGACACCGTTGCGGTGGACAGGCCGGTCAGCCGGGACAGCTCGGCCTGCGTGGCTGGCCCCCCGCGAAGCAGCTGGTCGGTGAGCCGCAGCTGGTTTCGCATCCGCAGGGCCGATTGTGAACCTGGCTTCGCGGGGGCCCCCGAGGCGAGGCTGGTGCTGCTGTCGTCGTCGAACATAAGCACTAGCGTGCCCCATGTCACGCCTTGCCGTCAAGAACTTAACGCACGATTCGTTGTTTGCGTTAAGCGACTGCAGTCAAAATTGTCGTGCACTCAGCCATGGATTGCCTTGTGCTTGCGCGCGAGTTCCACGTAGTGCGAGGCATTCTGCTTCACGTGCTCAAGTTCCACCTCCGTCATTTCACGGCGGACCTTCGCCGGGACGCCGGCCACGAGGGAGCCGGGCGGAATGACCGCGCCTTCCAGGACCACCGCGCCGCCGGCCACCAGGGAGCCGGCCCCCACCACGGCCCCGTTCATGACTGTGGCGCTCATGCCGATCAGGCAGTTGTCCTCGATGGTGCAGCCGTGCACCACGGCACTGTGGCCCACACTGACGCCGTCGCCGATGGTGGTGGGGAAGCCAAAGTCGGCGTGGAGCACCACGTTGTCCTGCAGGTTGGAACCGTTGCCGACCGTAATGGTGGCGGTGTCGCCACGCACCACCACGCCGTAAAAGGCGCTGGAATCGGGGCCCAGCGAGGCGTCGCCAATGATCGTGGCGGAGGGCGCCACAAAGGCGGATTCGTGGACAGACGGCGTGTGCCCGTCGAAGGGGATCAGCTGGTTCATGGGGGCTCCAATTCTTTGCGGGGCGGTGAAAGTCACCTGCTGCCGATGCTAGCCAAGAGTAGGCCTGGGCAACGGATAAATCATCCCAAATTTCGCCGCATGTGGTGGTTTTGGCCCCGCTGCACCTCCCCGGGCGGCGCTACTGTGGAGGAAAGCCACGGACAAAGGAGCCGCAAGAATGCTGTTGGCACTGCTGCAGGCCAATGCCGCCCCGCTGGACGTTGCGGCCAACCTGGAGACCATCCGCCGGGCCGCCCGCGACGCCGCCGACGCGGGCGCTGACGTGCTGCTGACGCCGGAACTGTTCCCGCTCGGCTACGACCCCCTGCGCATCGGCGCCGAGTTTGACGCCGCGCTGCTGCCCGGCCTCCGGGCCGGGCTGGCGGACCTTGCCCGGAGCTGCGGGATCGGCCTGGTCTACAGCCTTCCCGTGCACGACGGCGGCACCGGGCTGAACATTTCAGCCACCCTTCTCGACGCGGAGGGCGCCGAGCTGCTCAGCTACGCCAAGGTGCACCTCTTTGGCCCCGACGAGCGCAAGGCCTTTACCGGTGCGACCCGGCCCCCCGGCGTCGTGCAGTTCAACGGGCTGGCCGTCTCGCTGGTGATTTGCTACGACGTTGAATTTCCGGAAACGGTGCGCGCCGCGGCCGTGCGCGGGGCCGAGGTGGTGCTGGTGCCCACCGCCCTGGCGCACGGCTTCGACGAGGTCCCGCAGGTGATCCTGCGTGCGCGGGCGCTGGAAAACCATGTGGCGATCGGCTACGCGAACCATTGCGGCACCGAGTCCGGCGTGGCCTTTGGCGGCGGCAGCGTCATCGCCGGGCCCGACGGCGCCCTGCTCGCCACGGCGGGCCCGGGACCGGAGCTGCTGTACGCCCGGCTGGACCCGGGGGCCATCCGGGCCAGCCGGGTCGAGGTCCCTTACCTGGCCGGGCGCCGCCCCGATCTGTACCGGGACTGGGACCGGGGTTAGACCGGGGTCTCGACGCGCTCGCGGGGCTCGTTGCTCGGCCACCGGCGTGCGGGCGTGGGCCCGGCCGAGGCCCGGGCCCACGCCCGCAGGGTTCCCCGGCCGAGGAACGAGGTTAGGGGGCGGGTGGGGAGTATTGCAGGGCGATCAACAGGTCGGCGCGGGTCTGGGCGTCATTGGGGTCGCGCGCCAGCAGCTCGAAGGCCGTGCCGATGTGCCGGCGGACGCTGTTGCGGTGCAGCGCCAGTGCCTTGGCCGTGGCGTCCCAGCTGCCGTTGCGGGCCAGCCAGGCGCGCAGCACCTCCACCAACACGTCCCGGCGTTCGGGCTCCAGCTCCAGCAGCGGCCCCAGGACCTGCCCGGCCAGCATGGTGCCGGCCTCGCGCCCCAGCAGGCCGGTCACGGTCCAGGTCACCGAGTCGACGCGCAGCGTCTGCGCGGTGGACCGGGCCCGGGCGCGCAGCGACCCCGCCCGCTGGTAGGCGGCCGGAAGGTCGTTGGGCTCCACGGGATCGCCGATCACCAGCCGCCAGCCCAGCCGCTCCGCCTCTGCCACTGCCGCCTCGTCCACCTTCAGCCGGGTCACGGCGGCGAAGCCGTACTCCGTGATCTCCACCAGCTTGGTGTCGAAGATCCGCCGCCACTGCAGCAGCTCGCGCACGGGGCTGTCGGTGGTCCTCCACTGCGGCGCGTCCACGTTGACTCCCTGCACCACGCGCATGGGCGCCGAGCGCGTCGACGACAGGCTCTGCGCCATGAGGTCCTTGGCCGCTGTAACCTGACGGGAGGTACCGCCGGAGAGCGTCTCCGGGTGCAGCAGCAGGGCGGTGGCCAGCTGGCTCGGGGCCAGGGAGCCGCTGGTGCGCTGCCGCGAGAGCAGTTCGAGCAGCCCGACGGCGGCCGAAACAATGTTGTTGTGCGCCGGCGCCAGCCGCTCGGCCGAGCCGATCACCAGCGCGCCCAGGTTGACGTCGCGGGTGCTGCGCAGGGGGTGCCCCACCACGCATTCGGAGCCCGGCACCGGGTAGCTGTCCACCTCCACGCGGGGCCCCGACCCCTGGAACAGCCGCTCCAGCAGCGGCCCCAGCACGGCGACGTCGGCCGGGTTGGCCCCGGCGCGCGACCTGACTTTCCCGTCGGCCCCCACCAGCACGGCCCAGCACGGGACCCGCTGCACCAGTGTGCCCAGGACCTCGTGGTCGGGGCGCGGCGACAGCACGGCGCGCATGAGCAGGCGGTTGGTCTCCGCCAGGCTGCGGAACACCTTGGCGGAGTCGGATTCGAGCAGCTGCGCAAACTGCAGGCCGATCGCGGCGAACGGGACCGACGGCGGCACCTCCACGAGCGTGATCCCGTGCCGCCGGCAGGACGCCACCAGCGCCGCCGGCACCTCGTCGTGGTATGGGGTCAGGCCAAAGCCCACGGCGCACACGCGCGCCCCGGCCAGCCGCGCCACGTACGCCTCAATCGCGTCCGCGGTGCCGCCGTCGGCCATCAGGGGGAGCCCGGCGGTGAGGACAAACTCCCCGTCCATCAGGTACGGGGTGGGATCCTCGAGCTCGCTGGGCTCCACCCAGCGCAGGCGCGCGTCCAAGTCCCCCACGTGGCGGATCAGCAGCTCGGAGGGCAGGTCGGCCAGGAACTGCCCGAGCGTGACGGAGCGGAAGCGGGACTCGACTTCCTCGTCGGAGAGCGGCAGGGCGCGCACACGGCCGGCGGTGCCTCCAAGAGTGCTGCCGCCGCCTGCGCTAGCGGCCATGGGTGTACACCCGCTGCAGCCTCGGGGCGATCCGGTTGATGATCTCGTCGCCGTGGCTGTTGATGGCCGAGCCCCAGTCGTCGGCGCTCGCCGCCCCGGCGGCCGGGTCGCCGAACAGCAGGGCCGGGTCGCCCACGCGGACCGAGGTTTCGTGACCCAGGTCCACCATGAACTGGTCCATGCAGACCTTGCCGATCACCGGCACCCGGCGCCCGCCCACCATGACGATGCGCGAGCCGGAGATGCCCTTGGGGATGCCGTCCGCGTAGCCGAGCGGGATCAGGCCCAGGTAGCGGGACTCGTGCGTGATGGCGCGGTGCTCGTAGCTGACGCCGGTGCCGGCCGGGACGTGCTTGACCAGCACCACCGGCGCCGTGACGGAGAGGGCCGGGCGCAGACCGTGGTCGGCCGGGTCGATGTGATCGGCGGGGGAGAGGCCGTAGATGGCGAGCCCGGCGCGGACCATGTCGAAGTGGAACCCGGGACGGGCCAGGATGTTCGCGGAACTGGAGACGTGGCGCAGCGTGGGAGCCAGCCCGGCGTCGTGCGCCTCCCTGACGGCCTGCTCGAAGTCGGCGACGGCGGCTGTGTTGGCCGGGTGGGCGGGCACGTCGGCCCAGGCCAGGTGCGTCCACACGCCGCGGACGACCACGTGCCCGGCCAGCTCCGCCGCGCGGGCCGCCGCGACGAGCGCCGTCCAGTCCTCGTGCCGGGCGCCGCCACGGCTCAGGCCGCTGTCCAGCTCCAGGTGGATGAAGGCGGTGCGGCCCAGGGCGCGTGCCGTGCCGGCCACCACGTCCAGCTGGGCGGGGCTGCCCAGCGAGATGTCAATGTCATGTTCCACCGCCTCGGCGATGGCCCCGCCCGCATTGGTGGCCAGGTAGAGCCACGCGAGGATGGGCGCGGTGATGCCGCTGCGGCGCAGGGCCAGGGCCTCGGACAGCTGGGCCGTGCCGAGCCAGTCGGCGCCCGCGGCCAGCGCGGTGCGGGCCGTCTCCAGCAGGCCGTGGCCGTAGGCGTTACCCTTGACCACGGCCATGAAGTGCGGCGCCCGGGAACGCTCCCGGAGGACGGCCACATTGTGGGCGATGGCCTCCAGGTCCACGCTGACGGTGCCGGTGGTGAAGCCGGAAGCATCAACGGCCGGTAGTGCATTTTGTCTCATGAGAAGAGAGTACAGGATGATTTGCACATTTTGAGACGTGTGTCACAGCCCTATTGTTGAGTCAGGGGGACGCACCGCCTGCACCCGCAGGACCCGAGAAGAATTGGATTGAGGAATGACACTAAGTGATCAGCGCGCCCCGCGGTCAAAGGCGACCGCCGGCGGAACTGACGGCGCACCCCAAGGCCGGGGACCCGCCGTCGGACTTGGCACCCAGCTCATGCGCCGCAAGCCGCTGGGCCAGATGCTCCACGAGGCCGGCAACGGCACCGACGGCCGGAAGCTGGTGCGCAGCTTTGGCGTGCTGCAACTGACCATGATCAGCGTGGGCGCTACCCTGGGCACCGGCATCCTGGTGATCCTGGGCGACTCCGTGCCGCTGGCCGGGCCCGCCGTCTTCATCTCCTTCCTCATTGCCGGCATCGCCGCCCTGCTTTCCGCCGTCTCCTACGCCGAGATGGCCGGCATGGTCCCGGTTTCCGGCTCCAGCTACTCGTACACCTACGCCACCCTGGGCGAGGGCATGGCCTGGATCTGCGGCTGGTGCCTGGTGCTGGAATACGCGGTGTCCGTGGCCGCCGTGGCCGTGGGCGCCGGGCAGTACATCAACGAATCCGTGGCAGGCTTCGGCTGGGCGCTGCCGGACTTCATCTCCCAGCCCCCGGGCTCCGGCGGCTTCCTCAACCTGCCCGCCATGGCCATTGTGCTTCTGGCCATGTTCCTGCTGGTGCGCGGCGCCAAGGAAAGCGCCTGGATCAACACCGTCATCGTGTTTGTCAAGATCCTCATCCTGCTGTTCTTCTGCGCCATCGCGTTCACCGCCTTCCACGCCGGGAACTTCAGCCCGCTGATGCCCATGGGCGCCGCCGGCGTTTCGGCGGCCGCGTCGCGCGTGTTCTTCTCCTACATCGGCTTCGACGCAGCCTCCACCGCCGGCGAGGAAGCGAAAAACCCGCAGCGCGACCTCCCCCGGGCCATCATGCTCTCCATGCTCATCGTCACCTCGCTGTACGTGCTGGTGGCCGTGGCAGCCGTCGGCGCCCGCCAGTGGACCTGGTTTGCCGGCACGCAGGCCGCCCTGGTCCAGATCCTGCTGGAAATCACGCACCAGCCGTGGATGGGCCTGGTGTTCTCCGTGGGCGCCGTGCTCGCCATCGCCTCCATCGTCCTGACGGTGCTCTACGGCCAGACCCGCATCCTGATGTCCATGTCCCGCGACGGCCTGGTGCCGAAGATCTTCGGCCGCATCTCCGAAAAGCGCGGCACGCCGGTGGCCGGCACGCTGATCGTGGGCATCGCCGTCGCACTGACCGCCGGACTTATCCCGCTGGGCGCGCTCGCCGACGCCACCAGCATCGGCACGCTCTTCGCCTTCGCCCTGGTCAACGTCGCCGTGATCTACCTGCGCCGCAACCGCCCCGACCTCAAGCGCACCTACAGGGTGGCGTTCTACCCGGCGACCCCCATCCTCGGCTCCCTCATGTGCCTCTACCTGATGGTCAACCTCGGCGGCATCACCTGGGTCGTGTTTGTCGCCTGGATGCTGATGGGACTGCTGGCCTACTTTGGCTACGGCCGCCGCCACTCCCGCGTCGCCGCCCTCACCGAGGCCGAGTACCGGGAGCTGTCCGCCCGCTCGCTTGAGACCATTGACATGTTCGACGCCGCGTCCCCGGCCCCGGCAGCCGGCTCACCCGACACGAAGGCCCCGTAGCCAATGACCGACGCAATCACGATGCTGAACCCGGACTTCCCGTTCAGCTACGACCTCTACCTGGCGCACCCGGCCGGCCTGGGCAGCGTGCCCGCCTCGGCCCACGGCACGGAGGTTGCCGTCATCGGCGGCGGCCTCTCCGGGCTGGTCACCGCCTACGAGCTCATGAAAATGGGGCTCAGGCCCGTCGTCTTTGAGGCGGACCAGCTCGGCGGTCGGCTGCGCACGGCCAGCTTCCCGGGCGCCCCGGACGTCACGGCGGACCTGGGCGGCATGCGCTTCCCGGTCTCGGGCCGGGCGTTCTACCACTACGTGGACCTGCTGGGGCTGTCCACGGACGCGTTCCCGAACCCGCTCGCCGAGTCCACCTCCAGCACTGTCATTGAACTGGCGGGGGAGCGGCACTACGCCACCACCGAGGCGGAACTGCCAGAGTTCTTCCGAGAGGTGGCCGCCGCCTGGAAGGCTGCCGTGAACGACGGCGCCGCGTTCTCGGCCATGCAGGAGGCCATCCGCGCCCGGGACACCAGGCGCATCAAGGAGCTGTGGAACGCCCTGGTGCCGGAGCTGGACGAGGAGACGTTCTACGGCTTTATCGCCGGCTCCGCCGCGTTCAAAAAGGCCGGCTTCGGCCACCGGGAGGCGTTTGGCCAGGTGGGCTTTGGCACCGGCGGCTGGGACACCGACTTCCCCAACTCCATCCTGGAAATCCTGCGCGTGGTCTACACCGACGCGGACGACGGCCACCGGAGCATTTCCGGCGGCGCGCAGAGGCTCCCCGAGGCACTGTGGCGGGACGCGCCGTCGGGCATGGAATTCTGGCCGGACGGCACCTCGCTGAGCTCGCTGCACGCGGGCTCCCCGCGCGGCGCCGTGGCGAAGATTGCGCGCGCCGGCGACGGATCGATCGAGATCACCGAGCGCTGGGGGCGTGTGCACCGCTTCGCGGCCGTGGTCAGCACCTGCCAGTCGTGGCTGCTGTCCACGCGCATCAACACGGAGGAAGCGCTGTTCGCGCCGCCCATGTGGACGGCCATTGAGCGGTCGCACTACATGCAGTCGTCCAAGACGTTTGTCATGGTGGACCGGCCCTTCTGGAAGGACATCGACCCCGCGACGGGCCGCGAAACCATGTCCATGACGCTGACGGACCGGCTCAACCGCGCCACCTATCTGCTGGACAACGGCCCGGACAAGCCGGCCGTCATCCTGCTCTCCTACACCTGGAACGACGACGCGCTGAAGTGGCTGGCGCTCACCGCCGAGGAACGCGTGGAGCTGATGCTGCATTCGCTGGCCCAGATCTACCCGGGAGTGGACATCGCCTCCCACATTGTGGGCGCGCCGATCACCGTCTCGTGGGAGGCGGAGCCCAACTTCATGGGCGCCTTCAAGGCGAACCTGCCCGGGCACTACCGCTACCAGCAGCGCCTGTTCACGCACTTTGCCCAGGACGCGCTGCCTGAATCGCAGCGGGGCATCTTCCTGGCCGGCGACGACGTTTCCTGGACGGCCGGCTGGGCCGACGGCGCCGTCACCACCGCGCTGAACGCAGTCTGGGGCGTGGTGCGCCACCTGGGCGGCACCTCGGCGCCTGGCAACCCGGGGCCGGGCGAACTCCTCGACGAGTACGGCCCCGTGTCGCTGGACTGACGCGGCGGTCCGGCGCACTCCCGCCCCACCCCGTCGAGATTCGAGATCACCACCAGTCGGCAGGTTGAGGTTGGAGATAACCACGCCTCTGCGCTGTCCAAACGGTGGTTATCTCCAACCTCAGCGTGGCAGGGCGCTGTTATCCCAAGTCGCGGGTGGCGGCGGAGGCGAGGGCGTCCCAGGCGAAGCTGGCCAGCCAGTGGCTGGACATGAATTCCTGGGTCTGCACCGACACCAAGCCCTTCTCGAGCAGCGGCGGCACGGCCGCCTCCACCACAGCGGCGATCGGCCCGGCGTCCACGGATTCCGCGCGGCGGAGGGCCTGGCCAATCCGGATGAGCTGCCCGGCCCGGGTCAGGTTCAGCCCGTTGAGGTGCGCCAGGTAGCCGTCCGACTCGTCAGTGACCGTGTAGGGGGCGAGTATCCGCGCGTCCGGGGCCAGCTCCGGCAGGAAGGCGGCGAACCAGGACGCTAAGGCCTCCGGACCGAGCACGCGTGCCATGAGGTCGGCCTCGCTGAGTCCGGCCGAGAGGAAATCCTGGCCGCTCATTTCCCACCCGCCCGGCCAGCCGGCGTCGTGCTTGAACCAGCGCAGGCACGCAAGCTCGCACAACGCCGCGGCCTTTTCCCGGCCCAGCGAACGGAAGGCGTCGAGCATGAGCGCCAGGCCAAAGGCGGTGTTGGTGTGCAGGCCGTGGCGGACGGGAAATTCGGCCTTGGCCGTCCAGTCGGCCACGAGCCCTGCCACAATGTCCACGAGAGGGTCCAGTGCTGCGCCCCATTCCCGGATCTGCCCGTCCTCCGAGGCGGCGGCACTCGCGGCGAGGCGTACCAGCCAGGCCCAGCCGTAGGGCCGCTCCCAGCTCGGGTTGGCGAGCAGGTAGGCGCCCTCGGCGGCGAGGTTTTTCGGAGTCAGGTTGGCGGCGAGGGCGGCGCGCAGCCGGTCGTCGGTGCCGGCGTCGAGCCCGTGGCCGAGCAGTGTCACGCCCAGCCAGCTCATGTGCACGCACGAATGCCAGTCAAAGGACGTGTAAAACGCCGGATGCAGCTCCTGCGGGCTGGGCCTGTCGGCAGGGGATGTCTCCACATGGTGGGACGCGTACGGGTACGGCCGGGACAGGTTGTCGAGGACAATGCCGGCGTAGGGGTTGGCCAGCGCGTCCATGCGATCGGCGGCGGGCAATGTCGTGGTCATGGGGTTTCCTCAGGTGGTGATCTCGAGCCTCGGGGGGTGGGGGTCTAATGGAAGGCCAGGAAGTACATCAGGGCGATGTTGGCACACAGCAGCGGCACGGCGGTGGCCACTTGGGCCGTGATGACGCCGTACTTGTTCTTCATTTCCAGCAGCGCGGACGGCACCAGGTTGAAGTTCGCCGCCATGGGCGTGCAGAGCGTGCCGCAGAAGCCGGCCAGCATGCCGATGGCAAAGACGATGGCCGGGTTGCCGTGGAAGCCCTGCACCAGCACGGGCCAGCCGATGGCCGCCGTCATGATGGGAAATGCCGCAAAGCCGTTGCCCATGAGCACCGTGAAGATGAACATGCCCACGCAGTACACCACGACGGCGGCAATGAGGGAGCCGCTGGGCAGCACGCCCTTGGCGAGGGTTCCGACGGCGGTGCCCACGCCGGCCTGCGTGAACAGGATGCCCAGGGTGGAAAGCATCTGGGGCAGCAGGGCGGCCCAGCCGATGGTCTCCAGGATGCGCCGGCCCTCAAACACCGGGGCCAGCTTGTTCCTCGGGCGCAGGATGGCGACGCCGACGACGGCGGCCGCGATGGCGCCGATTCCCAAGGCCACCAGCGTGGTGTGGGTCGGATCGATGAGGGGCCTGGAGCCGATCTTGAGCACGGGGGCCAGGAGCACGATGATGACGGTCACAACGGGCAGGGTCAGCGCCGGGATGAAGAGCTTGTTGCCGAACCTTCCTGCGTAGACGGTGCGTTGTTCCTCCGTGGTGGTCGTGGACCGCCCGTCGCCGAGCAGGCCGGTGCTGGCCAGGGCCACGAGCACCAGGACGGCGATGCCCAGCACCCAGGCCGGGGCGGTCTTCGCCTCGACAGCCGTGCCGTAAAAGAAGCACAGACCAAGCAGGCCCCAGAAGGACGAGCTGCCCCAGCGCCGCGGGTGGTTCGCGTCGCGGGCGATCAAGAAGGCCCAGGCAACAAAAAGCAGGCCAATGAGCCAGTAGATGGATTCGACGTCGATCATGCCTGCCCTCCTGCGGGTGCTGCGTGTGTGGTTTCTTCGTCTGCACGCGCCTCCTGGACGGCCTTGTCCAGCTGGCGGTCAAGGCGCAGCAGGCGGAAGCCATGGATCAGAAAGGCGCAGATGGCGGTGGGAATGGCCCACACGGCCAGCTGCAGCGGTTCCAGGTGGAGCCCGTACGTGGTGTCGACAAAGGTGGTGATCAGCAGGATGGAGCCGACGGCCACGAAGACGTCTTCACCAAAGAAAACCCCGACGTTGTCCGCCGCGGCGCTGTGGCCCTTGATCCTTTCCCGCACCTTGTCCGGAACGGTGCCGTAGCGGCGCAGCGCCGCGCCCTCGGCCATCGGGAAGACGAGAGGGCGGACGGTCTGGGCGTGCCCGCCGATGCTGGTCAAGCCCAGGGCGGCCGTGATCTGGCGGACCACGAGGTATCCCAGGAGCACCCGGCCGGTGGTCAGGCGGGCAAGCTTGGCGATGAGGGCCTTGGCCTGTTCCTGGAGCCCGAACCGCTCGATGAGGCCGATGACGGGCAGCACGACGACGAAGATGGTGACCGATCGGCTGCTGGAAAATCCGGAGCCGAATGCGTTGAGGATCTCCAGCGGGGACATTCCGCCCAGCAGCGCTGTGACTATGCCGGAGATCGTGACCACCAGGAGGGGGTTGAGGCGGATGGCAAAGCCAACGATCACCAACAGGACCCCGATGAGTACAAGCATGATTGTCCGTTCCTGCCGCGGCCCGCCGGGCCGCGATTACGGTTGTAGTTGTTCGGGCCAGGTCGCGGCCCCGAGCCGATCAGGCGGCCCGCCAAAAGATGGCGCCGATCACTGTGAACTACATCATATGCTTTTGTTCAACAATCCCGCAAGTGTTTGTTCAACAATCTTGCCGAACGGGGCGCCGGGGAGCGTCCTGGTGTGCGCACGCGCCGGTGCGGACACCGCCCTGGGCAGTGTTGTGCGCGGCGCACGTGCCCTCCGGGACGCGGAACGGCACGTTTCGGGGCTACCGCGCGACGGCGAACTGGGCCAGCAGCTCCGCCTCCGCCGCATCAAGGTAGCTGCGCAGCCGTTCGGCGGCCTCCGCCCGCCTTCCGGCCGCCAGCAGCTCCAGCAGCTCGGCGTTCAGCTCAACATAGTGGCTGTGGAAGTCCGGCGCGTTGCTCATGGCATGGAAGACCAGCCGCATCTGTGCCAGGACGCGGGACATCATCTCCAGCAGGCCGGTGCTCCCGGTGCCCAGGATCAGGGCCTCGTGGAAGCGCTGGTTGGCGGCGGCCATCTCGGGCACGGAGCCGCGCTTCAGGGCGTCGCGGGCCTCGGCGACCACCGAACGCAGCACGTCCAGGTCCGGGCCGGGGCCCCAGAGTGCTGCGGCCGGCTCCAGGATCCGGCGCACCCGGTAGATTTCCTGGATTTCCTCATGTCCGGGGGAGGCCACGAAGACGCCGCGGTTGGGGATGCGGGTGACGATCAGCTCGCCGTCCAGCACGGTGAACGCCTCGCGCAGCGTATTGCGGGAGACGCCCAGCGTTTCTGAAAGGGATTGTTCGGAGAGCTTGGTGCCGGGCACCAGGCGGCCCTCCGCGATGCGGCTGCGCAGCACCGACGCCACCCACGCGCCCGTATGGGCGTGGGTGGCGGTGGGGGGCAGGTCGCCGAGGGCGGCATTCATGGGCATGGGTCCAATCTATCCAACGCGCGGGCCACGCCGGCGCACGTTTCCTATTCGATGCGGCACACCGGCTCGCCGCGCACCAGCCCGTCGCCCGGCGCGTGCCCGCCGCGGACGACTGTTCCCGCGCGGTGGGCCGTGACGGTGGATTCCATTTTCATGGCCTCGACGACGGCGACGGGGTCCCCGGCGGACACTGGCGCGCCGTCGCCGGCCACCCACTTAACGAGCTTGCCGTTCATGGGGGCCGCGAGCACGGCGGGGTCCGCCCCGACGCCAGCCGCGCCGCCGGCCGCGCCGCCGGCCGCGTGCGTGCCGTCCGGGCCGGCAGGAACGGAACCGCCGGCCGCGTGCGTGCCGTCCGGGCCGCCGTCGTCCCCGGGAGTCCCAAAATTTCCGCGGTTCCCGCTGCGGAGGGCGGCCAGCAGCTGCCCGGGAAGGCCGATCCGCAGGGCCTTGCCGTCGACGTCAATGGTCAGCTCCTCGCGGCGGGCGTCGGGCTCGGCGCGGGCGATCTGGTCCGAGGCGGCCAGGGTGGCGGCGAACTCGGACTCGATCCAGGTGGTGTGCACGCCAAAATGGTCGTCTGCGGTGAAGTCCGGGTCGCGGACCACGGCGCGGTGGAACGGCAGGACGGTGGGCAGCCCGGCGATGACCATTTCATCCAGCGCCACCCGGGCGCGGCGGAGCGCCTGGGCGCGGTCCGCCCCGTGCACGATGAGCTTGGCCAGGAGGGAGTCGTAGTCGCCGGGCACCGTGGAACCGCTGCGGACGCCGGTATCGACGCGGATGCCGGAACCGGTGGGCGGTTCAAAGGCCGAGACGGTGCCCGGGCCGGGCAGGAACCCGCGCGCGGGGTCCTCGGCGTTGAGCCGGAACTCAAACGCATGACCCACCGGCTGCGGGTCCTCCGTGAAGCGCAGGGCCTCTCCGTCTGCGATGCGGAACTGCTCGACCACCAGGTCCACGCCCGTGGTTTCCTCGGTGATGGGGTGCTCCACCTGCAGCCGGGTGTTGACCTCCAGAAAGGAAACGGTGCCGTCGTCGGCCACCAGGTATTCCACGGTGCCGGCACCCTGATACCCGGCCTCCCGGCAGATGGCCTTGGCGGACGCGTGGATGCTGGCCCGTTGCGCGCCGCCAAGGAACGGGGCGGGCGCCTCCTCGACGAGCTTTTGGTGCCGGCGCTGCAGCGAGCAGTCGCGCGTGCCGACCACCACCACGTTCCCGTGCCGGTCCGCCAGCACCTGGGCCTCCACGTGGCGGGGGCGGTCCAGGAACCGTTCCACGAAGCATTCGCCGCGGCCAAAGGCGACGGTTGCCTCGCGGACGGCCGATTCAAAGGCGTCGTCAATGTCCTCCAGGGTCCGCGCGATCTTGAGCCCGCGCCCGCCCCCGCCAAATGCCGCCTTGATGGCGACCGGCAGGCCGAACGTGGCCGCGAAGGCGCGCACCTCGGCACCGGAACCGACAGGTCCGTCGCTGCCGGGCACCAGCGGGGCACCGGCACGGACGGCAATTTCGCGGGCCGTGACCTTGTTGCCCAGGTCCCGGATGGCCTGCGGCGGCGGCCCGATCCACGTCAGCCCGGCATCGAGGGCGGCCTGCGCGAAGTCGGCGTTTTCGGACAGGAAGCCGTAGCCGGGGTGGACGGCGTCGGCCCCGGACCGGTGGGCAATGTCAATGATCTTGGGGATGTTCAGGTAGGTGTCCGCCCCGGAGCTGCCACCCAGTGCGTAGGCCTCGCCGGCCCGGCGCACGTGCAGCGCGTCGGCGTCGGGATCGGAATACACGGCGACGGACTCGAGCCCGGCGTCTGCGCAGGCGCGGGCCACGCGCACGGCGATCTCGCCGCGGTTGGCGATGAGTACTTTTTTCATGGGCGGGTTCCTTGGCGGCTCGGGGTGGCTGTGGCGGGGTCTGTCAGGGCGAACCGCACGCGGGTTCCCGGCGGGAGCTGGGCGGCGGCGGCGAGGTCCTCGGGGACGACGGCGGCGATCACCGGGTAGCCGCCCGTGACGGGGTGGTCGGCCAAAAACAGGACGGGCAGCCCGGAAGGCGGCACCTGCAGGGCGCCCCAGACCACGCCTTCGCTGGCGAGCTCGCCGTCGCGGATCCGCGGCACGGGCGTGCCGCCGTCGTCCAGTTCCAGGCGGATGCCGATCCGGTTCGACGCCGCGCCCACCCGCCAGTCCTGACCTGTCAGGGCCGCCATTCCCGTCGCGCCAAACCAGTCGTCGCGGGGTCCGGCCGTGATGCGCAGCGTTGCGGTTCCGGAGGCGGGAAGGGGCCGCAGCGTGGCGGGCTCCGGGGAGCCGACCACGTGCGCGCCGTGGATGGGCCCCACCGGGAGGTGGCTGCCGGCGGCCAGAGGCGCCGGACCGATCCCGGACATGAGGTCGGTTGACCGGCTGCCCATGACGGTCTCCGCGGCCACGCCGCCGCGCACGCCGACGTAGCAGCGCAGCCCCTCCGTGACAGCGCCCAGCGTGAGGGTTTCGCCGGCCAGCAGCGCAAACGGCGCGTCCTGCGCCGGACGGCGCTCGCCGCGGTCCGGATCCGACGGCGTGATGCGCAGCCGGGTCCGGGCGCCCGTGACGGCAAGCACCTGGTCCGACCCCGCGGTCAGGACCAGGGAACCCATGAGGTTTTCGACGACGGCGTCCCCCGCCTGGTTGCCGACCAGCCGGTTGGCCTGCCGTGCCGCGGAAGGGTCGACGGCGCCCGCCGCGGACACGCCCAGGTCGCCCAGGCCGGGCCGGCCCAGGTCCTGGATGAGCGACTGCATGCCGGCGGCGACCACGAGCAGGCCGCCGGTGTTTTGGGCAGTGGGCGCGGCGGCGTGGGCGGCCGCCCCGGCGTGCTCCGTGGCTTGCCGAGGGGTTTCGCCGCCCGTGGCGGCCGGCGCGGTGGTGGGTTGCGCGCCGGGGAGGGTGCCGGCGTCGTGCGTCACCGTGCCTGGCCGGCCGGGCTGCAGGCTCAGGGAGGGGCGGGCCGGGACAAAGCGGACCCGGTCCCGGGGGCGGATGAGGGCGGGGTCGCTGCGTTCCAGGGACCACAGGACGGCGTCCGTGTGCCCGATCAGCTGCCAGCCGCCAGGGGATTGGCGCGGGTAGACGGCGGAGTAGTCCCCGGCCAGCGCGACGGCGCCGGACGGGACACAGGTGCGCGGGGTGTTGCGGCGCGGCACGTGCAGGGCGGGGGTTTCGCCCAGCAGGTACGCGAACCCGGGGGCGAATCCGCCAAAGGCGGCCCGCCAGGTCTGGCTGGTGTGCGCCGCGACCACGCCCTCGGGGCTCAGTCCGGTGAGGACGGCAACCTCGGCGAGGTCGGCGCCGTCGTAGTGCACGTCGATCTCCACCAGCTTGCCCGTCCCGGCCGGGGCCGTGCCGAGGTCGAGGGACTTGATGACGGCGGGGGCGGCGTGCGCCGCGTTGGGGGAGTCGAACTTGACGAGCACGGTGGCGGCGGCGGACAGGACGTCCAGCTGGCCGGGCAGGGGGGATTCGGCCAGCCGCGCCGCCAGGGCCAGCACGGCCTGGAGGCTGGAGAGCTCAACCAGGAGGGCGCGGGTGCCGGCAGGGTGGATGGCCGTGACGCTGTGGGAAGCGGAGGGGCCCACGGCGGTACTCATCTTTGCGTTCACCTCCGTGGTCACGCGAAGGCCTTGATCTGCACGCCGGCCTGCTCCAGTGCGGCCCGGACCGCGGCGGCCATGGCCACGGCCCCGGCGGTGTCGCCGTGGACGCAGATGCTCTCGGCCGGCATGGGGATGACGCTGCCGTCGACGGCGGTGACGGTTCCTTCCATGGCCAGGCGGACCATGTTGGCCGCGACCCGGGCGGGGTCATGGAGCACGGCGTTTGCCTCGCGGCGGGAGACAAGGGTGCCCTCCGGCGTGTAGTTGCGGTCCGCGAAGGCCTCCGCCACGGCGCGCAGCCCGGCGGATTCGGCCCTGGCCAGGGCGACGGAGCCGGGGAGCAGCAGGAGGGGAAGGTCCGTGCCAAACGCCTTGACGGCGTCGACCACGGCCTGCGCGTGCTTTTCGTGGTGGACGATCGTGTTGTACAGCGCGCCGTGGGGCTTGACGTACCTGATGGAGGCCCCGGCCGCGCCGGCCAGTGCGGAGAGCGCGCCCAGCTGGTAGAGGACGTCGTCGGCCAGCTCGGTGGGGGAGCAGTCCAGGAAGCGGCGGCCGAAGCCTGCCAGGTCCCGATACCCCACGTGCGCGCCGATTGTGACCCCGGCGGCGGCGGCGTCCCGGCACGTCCGGGCGATGGTGCTCGGGTCCCCGGCGTGGAATCCGCAGGCGACGTTGGCGCTGGAGACGGAGGTGAAAATGGCCGCGTCGTCGCCCATGGTCCAGTTTCCGAACGACTCCCCGACGTCGGAATTGAGGTCGATGTAAGGCATTTGTGATCCCCGTCTCGTGATGTGGTTCTCTAAGAATGCCTTAAATGCGTAGATTGTTCAACAATTTACGTGTGGGGGGCGAAACGGGGGCTGTTAGGCGCTGTAAGGCGAGGGTGGTGGGGCAGGGCCTGGCCGGGGCGGGGGTGGCGGGGTCGCAGGGTCGGCTGAGTGTCGCCGCGCGCATGCGCAGTGCCGGGCCCCGGGGCTCCGCATCAATCGACGCGGGACAGGCGTGCTTCTATGTATCTTTCGGGGCAACCGGCTGTTTCGTGTCACGCTCCTGCATGTCCAGCCCATGCAGGAACGAGATGGCACTTTCGAAAGCTGAATTGGCGCCTTCAAGTTCCCGGACACGGGCCTGGAGCCGTGCGACTTCGGAGCGGTGTCCAGCGGTTTCCCTGGCGCGCCCTTGCTCAGGCGCGGACCGTTCGCGGTTCGTGGAGGTCATGCTCCGTGATGCCGTGCAATGAAGTTCAGGGCGAGTCCGCCCGCCAATGCCGGCCTGCGTGGTGCCCGCCTGCGCATAAACTCCAGTCGTTCCTTGATGCGCAACTTGAGCCTGCCAGCCCTGTGTAGAGCCGTGGAAACCTTGAAGCGGCGCGTGGTTGGAGCCCAACGGGGCGCCACTTCTCAAGTGGCGCACCGTTGGGCCCCAACGGGGCGCAGGTGTCAGGGAAGGACGTCAGTCGAAGACGACCGTCCGGTGGCCGTCCAGGAGGACGCGGTGCTCGGCGTGCCACTGCACGGCCTGGGCCAGGGTGCGGGCCTCGACTGCCCGGCCCATCGAGACGAACTTCTCCACGGAGTGGCCGTGGACCACCCGGATCACTTCCTGCTCGATGATGGGCCCCTCGTCCAGGGCGGCCGTGACGTAATGGGCGGTTGCCCCGATGATCTTCACGCCGCGGGCATGGGCCTGGTGGTACGGCTTGGCGCCCTTGAAGGACGGCAGGAACGAGTGGTGGATGTTGATGGCCCGCCCCTCGAGGTGGCGACAGAGGTCGTCGGAGAGGACCTGCATGTAGCGGGCCAGCACCACCAGCTCCACCTCGTGTTCGGCCACCAGCTCCAGCAGCGCCGCCTCCGCTGCGGCCTTGGTATCCGGCGTGACGGGGATGTAATAATACGGGATGCCGTAGAACTCGGCCAGCGGCTGCAGGTCCCGGTGGTTGGAGACGATGGCGGGGATTTCAATGGGCAGTGTCCCCGAACGCTGCAGGAACAGCAGGTCGTTGATGCAGTGCGCGGCCTTAGAGGCAAGGATCAGCGTGCGCACCGGCGCACCGGCGCGGTGCAGCTGCCAGGTGAGCCGGAACTGGCCGGCCACCTCGTCAAGGTGCTCGCGGAGGCGACTGAACGACGTCGCGGTTTCCACGGCGACCCGCATGAAGAAGGTGCCGGTGTCCGGGTTCCCGTACTGCTGGGAGTCGGTGATGTTGCAGCCGGCCGACAGCAGGGATCCGGAGACGGCGTGGACAATGCCGGGCTGGTCGGCGCAGGAGAGCGTCAGCACAAAACCGTGGGGGGCGGGCGCGGCGGGGGAGGTCGGTTCAGTCACCCGCCCAACGTTACCGTCCCGCCCAAGCCCTGTACTACAGTTAAAGTGCTGCGACTGGCGATGAGGTGGGCCACCACCGGGGAGCAGCACGAGCTTTGGACCCTTGGGATCGTACGCCTGGGACGCGGGGTCACAACTGCCACCAAACTGATTTGGCGGTGGACGTGCCGAGCCTGCAGCAAAACACCATTGAAGAAGCACAGTCGTGCTTTAATGGCTGGAGCCCCGCGGGGCCGCTTCACACAGGAAAGCAGCCTGCGGGCACGGGCGTTCACCGGATAATCTGGCTAAGAAGAGATTTTTCGTGCCACCATCCAGGAGTCCTGAAGTGTCTATTTCCACCACACAGTCCGTGACCAACGTCCCGCTCGCCGAGCTGGACCCTGAAATCGCCGCCGTCCTGAAGGACGAGCTCGGCCGCCAGCGCGACACGCTGGAAATGATCGCCTCCGAAAACTTCGCACCCCGCGCCGTGCTTGAGGCCCAGGGCTCGGTGCTGACCAACAAGTACGCCGAAGGCTACCCTGGACGCCGCTACTACGGCGGCTGCGAATACGTCGACGTGGCCGAAAACCTGGCCATCCAGCGCGTGAAGGACCTGTTCGGCGCGGAGTACGCCAACGTCCAGCCGCACTCCGGCGCCCAGGCCAACGCCGCCGCGCTCGCCGCCATGATCACCCCGGGCGAGAAGATCCTCGGCCTGTCCCTGGCCCACGGCGGCCACCTGACCCACGGCATGAAGCTGAACTTCTCCGGCAAGCTCTACCAGGTAGCCGCCTATCAGGTGGAGCAAGAAACCTTCCGCATCGACATGGACAAGCTGCGCGAGCAGGCCATCGCGGAGAAGCCCCAGGTCATCATCGCCGGCTGGTCCGCGTATCCGCGCCACCTGGACTTTGAGGCCTTCCGGTCCATTGCCGACGAGGTGGGCGCACTGCTCTGGACCGACATGGCCCACTTCGCCGGGCTCGTGGCAGCCGGCCTGCACCCGAGCCCGGTGCCGCATTCCGACGTCGTCACCTCCACGGTGCACAAGACGCTGGCGGGGCCGCGCTCCGGCGTGATCCTGGCCAAGCAGGAATGGGCCAAGAAGCTCAACTCGGCCGTGTTCCCCGGACAGCAGGGCGGCCCGCTCATGCACGTCATTGCCGCCAAGGCCGTGGCCTTCAAGGTTGCCGCGGGCGAGGAATTCAAGGAGCGGCAGCAGCGCGTACTCGAGGGGGCAAAGATCATCGCGGACCGCCTGAACGCCGCTGACGTGGCCGAGTCCGGCGTGTCCGTGCTGACCGGCGGCACCGACGTCCACCTGGTGCTCGTGGACCTGCGCAACTCGCAGCTGGACGGCCAGCAGGCCGAGGACCTCCTGCACAGCGCTGGCATCACGGTCAACCGCAACGCCGTCCCGTTCGACCCCCGCCCCCCGATGATCACCTCCGGACTGCGCATCGGCACTCCGGCCCTGGCCACCCGCGGCTTCGGCGCCACGGAGTTCACCGAGGTCGCCGACATCATCGCGGAGGCACTGAAGGGCAATGCCGACGTCGACGCCCTGGCCTCCCGCGTGAAGAAGCTTACCGCCGATTTCCCGCTGTACCCCGGCCAGGAAGAATGGTAAACCGGGTGCCCGCGGCAAGTCCCATGCCAAAAACCGAAGCAAAAACCGAGCAAAAAACCGCGCAAATCCTGGACGGCAAGGCCACCGCAGCGGCCATCAAGGCCGAGCTGAAGGAGCGGGTCGCCGCGCTTACGGCACGGGGCATCACGCCTGGCCTGGGCACCATCCTCGTGGGCGGGGACCCCGGCTCGAAGTGGTACGTGGCCGGCAAGCACAAGGACTGCGCCGAGGTGGGCATTAACTCCATCCGCATCGACCTGCCGGACACCGCCACGCAGGAGGAGGTGCTCGGCGCCGTCCGCCAGCTCAACGCGGACCCCGCCTGCACCGGCTACATCGTCCAGCTGCCGCTGCCCGCGCACATTGAGCAGGACGTGGTCCTGGAGGCCATCGACCCCGCCAAGGACGCCGACGGCCTGCACCCGATGAACCTGGGCCGGCTGGTGGCCAACGTCAACCGGCCCATGACCTCCCCGCTGCCGTGCACGCCCAAGGGCTGCGTTGAGCTGCTGCTGCGCCACGGGATCGAGTTGAACGGCAAACGGGTCCTGGTGGTGGGCCGCGGCGTCACGATCGGCCGGCCCGTGGGCCTGCTACTCACCCGCCGGGACATCAACGCGACCGTCACGCTGGCCCACACCGGCACGGTGGACCTGGCGGCGGAACTGCGCCGGGCCGACGTCGTCATCGCCGCCGCCGGACAGCCGCACATGATCAAGGCCGCGGACCTGCTGCCGGGCGCCATTGTGCTCGACGTCGGTGTCTCCCGAGTCGACGACGGCAACGGCAAGGCCGTGGTCACCGGCGACGTGGAACCGGCCGCTTACGGCGTCGCCTCATGGATCTCGCCGAACCCCGGCGGCGTGGGCCCCATGACCCGCGCCATGCTGCTGGAGAACGTGGTGGAGGCCGCCGAGCGCGCCTGACCCGTGGCGCGGCTTCCGGCGGTTGGGCGTGTCGAAGCCCCCGGTTGGGCGTCTCGAAGCCCCCCGTGATTGAGCCCCGTCGAAACCTAGGTCTCGACGGGGCTCGACCACCGGGCCTCGCCGGGCCCGACCACCAGTCTTACTGTTCGATTGTTTCGACCCGTTCGGGACGCTGGTCCACCCACGCCAGGAGGAGCCGGACGCCTTCGGGCAGGTTTGCATCCGTGTAGTGGACGCTGACGGGCGCACCGGCATCCTCCAGGGAGATTTCGTAGAGCTGGGCGTCGGGCCACCGGCTCGAAGGCGGGGGGACGGGCTGTTCGCGGAGGCCGGCGCGGTCAATCTCCCAGGCAAAGGTCTCCGCGTCGGGTTTCTGCAACGAGCTGGCGTCAAGTTCGGTTTGGGCCACCATCCCCGCAAGGCCGCCGCCCCTGCGGATTGTCAGCTTCATGAAAGAACCCCGACCTCCTTCCAGGCCTGGTGGACGGCGTCCTGCTCCGTAGAGCTGAAAAGGGTGCCGGCGACGTCGACGGTGGCCCGGGCGGCCTCGTCGAATTCCGAGTTGGGGCGCAGCCGGGTGGTCAGCACCGTGTACCAGATCTTTCCCGCCTTTTCCCAGGCGAAACCGCCGATCGCGGTGGCCGCCAGGTAAAACGCGCGGTTGGGGATGCCCGAATTGATGTGCACCCCGCCATTGTCGTTTCGGGGATCGTTGTTGTCGGGCAGGTCCACATAGTCGTCCATGGTTCCAGGCTGTCGGTCCCCGGAATAGGCGGTCCCCGGGTGGCTCATCGAACGCAGTGCCGTGCCGAGCCCCGGTACCAGAATGCCCCCTCCGATCAGCCAGTCGGCGTCGGCCGCGGACTGCTGCAGGCTGTACTGCTTGACGAGCGAACCGAAGACGTCGGAAAAGGATTCATTCAGCGCGCCCGACTGCTTGCTGTAGATGAGTCCCGCGGTGAGTTCGGTGATGCCGTGCGTCAGTTCGTGGCCTATGACATCCACGGCCCTGGTCAGTCCGCCGACCTGGAAGATCCGGCCACTGCCGTCACCGTAAACCATCTGGACGCCGTCCCAGAACGCGTTGTCGAACGCAACGCCGTAGTGGACGGAGGAGACCAGTTCCAGCCCGGCCCCGTCCAGGGAGTTGCGCGCGAACACGTCGCGGTAAAATTCGTACGTGGCGCTGCTTCCGTCGTACGCCTGGTTGACTGCCTCGTCTGCCACCGGGGGCTGCCCCCAGTCCCGGGCCCGGACCCCCGGCAGGAACGTCCTGCCGTTGGTCTGGTTGTCGTAGACGGTCAGCCGCCGGTCCGGCGTGACAGCGAAGCCGACCAATTGCCCAATGTTCACACTGAGCTGACGGTTGATCCGGCCCATCACGGCGCGCTGCGAGCGGATGCCGGCCGAGGTGGCCAAGGCGCGGACGGCGGCCTCGCGCTGTGCGGGGTCCCCCTCGACGGCCAGCCGCCCCAGCAGGTCCGGCGGCGCAATGCTGCACCGCATCCGGCCATGGTTCGTTGTCATGAACTTGTCCCTTCCCGAGGTCAGCCAGATTCCATCATGATGCCCCCCATGGGCGCCCGCGGCAAGGCCTCTCCGGCCGACCCTCCTGCAGTTCCGGGGCAAAAATCGCCAACGCTCCATCAGTTGCGGGGCCAAAATGGCTAACGCTCCCGCAATCGATATTGGGGCGTTCTCCCTCCAACCCCCGGATCTGCAGGAGCGTCGAAAGGGGCGGGACGTTCGCCGGTGGTGGAAGCGGGCGGCGCCGCGGGCCGCCATTTGAGAGAATGGAGTCATGACTCTCCCAGGACCTGCCAAAATGACCAAACCCAGCAAGTTCACGGGCCTCGGCACGGTCGTGCTGGCCCTCGTCTTCCTCGTGGCAATGGTCTTCGCCGCGAACAACAGCACCGTCCTGGGCTGGGTCATAGCGGTCATCGCTTTTGGCTGGCTGGTCCTCTCCACCCTTGTCTACATCGGCGTCCACAAGGCCGCCGCGTTTGGCGCACGCCAGGTCAAGCTGGCACAGGCCGAGATGGCCCAGCGTAACAGCGCCCATGCCCCGGCCGACGGCGGCACCCGCCTCGTGTCCGACGACGCCGGATCCCGCCAGGCGGCCAAGGCGCGGGAACTGAAGCTGGACCACTCCTTCAAGATCATCAGCGTCCAGATCGGCGTGGTCAATGACTACCTGGGCAAGGACGACGCCATGGTCGCCCGCGCCCTGGAAACCATCGACATCACCGCCCGCAACGGCCGCGGCCTCGTCAACCCGGACTGGGAGTCCCAGGAGGCGAAAATGGACGCCGCCATGGAGAGGAAGAACGCCGCACGCGCCGCCGAAACCCGGCCCGGCACCCAGGGGCCCGACGACGACCAGCCCGTGTCCGGCGTCGTGCTTGACTGACGCGGCCGGCACAGGGAAACGGGTAAGGTGGATCAGGTGAGCATGGCAACCAAAAACGGTCACTTGAGGATCGCAAGCGTCAACGTCAACGGCCTCCGCGCCGCGTACAAGAACGGCATGGCCGACTGGCTGGCAACGCGCGACGTCGACATCCTGTGCCTGCAGGAGGTCCGCGCGCCGGATGCCATCGTCGAGGGCTTCCTCGGTGCCGACTGGCACCTGCTGCACGCCGAAGCCGAGGCCAAGGGCCGCGCCGGCGTGCTGATCGCCACCCGCAAGGACTCGCTGGAACCCACCGCCACGAGGGTGGGGATCGGCGAAGACTACTTCGCCACTACGGGGCGCTGGGTCGAGGCCGACTACGCCTTCACGGACACCGCCGGGAAGGAAACCACCCTGACGGTGGTCAGCGCCTACGTCCACTCCGGCGAGGCCGACACCCCGAAGCAGGTGGACAAGTACCGCTTTCTGGACGCCATGATCAGCCGGCTGCCCCAGCTGGCCGCCGCGAGCGAGCACGCGCTGGTGGTGGGCGACCTCAACGTGGGCCACACCCCCCTGGACATCAAGAACTGGAAGGGCAACGTCAAGCGCGCCGGCTTCCTGCCCGCCGAACGCGCCTACTTTGACCGGTTCTTCGGCGAGGAGATCGGCTGGAAGGACGTGGCGCGGGAGCTGGCCGGCGACGTGGAGGGGCCGTACACCTGGTGGTCCAACCGCGGGCAGGCCTTCACCAACGACACCGGTTGGCGGATCGACTACCACATGGCCACCCCGGGGCTGGCTGCCCGGGCGCAGCATGCCGTGGTGGACCGTGCGGAATCGTACGAGTCCCGCTTCTCAGACCACGCACCCCTGGTCGTCGACTACAAGTTCTAAAGGATTTTTCGCATCCATGACTGAAACCGTTTCCCGGCCCCGCGTCCTGTCCGGCATGCAGCCCTCCGGGGACTCCCTGCACCTGGGCAACTACCTCGGCGCCCTCGTGAACTGGGTGAAGACCCAGCACGACTACCAGACGCTGTTCTTCATCCCGGACATGCACGCCATCACCGTTACGCAGGATCCGACGGAACTTCGCGAGCGCACCCGCAAGACGGCCGCCCAGTATATTGCCGGGGGCATCGACGTGGAGAAGTCCACCCTGTTCGTGCAGTCGCACGTGCCCGAGCACGCGCAGCTGGCCTGGGTGCTCAACTGCATCACCGGGTTCGGCGAGGCGTCGCGCATGACGCAGTTCAAGGACAAGACAGCCAAGGGCGGACAGGAAATGGCCAGCGTCGGCCTGTTCACCTACCCCGTGCTGATGGCCGCGGACATCCTGCTCTACCGGCCGCAGGGCGTCCCCGTGGGCGACGACCAGCGCCAGCACGTGGAACTCGCCCGCGACCTCGCCAAGCGGTTCAACCACCGCTACGGCGACACCTTCACCATCCCGGAGGCCTTCATCCAGAAGGAGGGCGCGCGCATCTACGACCTGCAAAATCCGACGGCGAAGATGTCCAAGTCCGCCTCCGGCCCCAACGGGTTGATCAACCTGCTGGACGATCCCAAGGTGACGGCCAAGCGCATCAAATCCGCCGTGACCGACGCCGACACCGTCATTGCGCACGACCGCGAGACCAAGCCGGGCGTGAGCAACCTGCTGGAAATCCTGTCCACCCTGACGGACACGCCCATCCCGGCGCTCGTGGCCGGCTACGAGGGCAAGATGTACGGGCACCTCAAGGCGGACGTGGCCGACGCCGTCGTGGCACGGATCGAACCGATCCGCGCCCGCACCCTGGAACTGCTGGACGACCCCGCCGAACTGGACCGGCTGCTGGCCCACGGCGCCGCGAAGGCCCGGGAGATCGCCGCCGTGACACTCGCCGAGGTCTACCGCAGGGTGGGCTTCCTGCCACCGCTCGGGACGGTTGCATAGCCATGCCGGGCATTGGCCAGAGCGGGTCAACCCCGGCGCCGCACCCGGACAGCCTGGGCGTCATCATCACGATGCCGCCAGCCCTCGCCGCCGAGCTCCACGCCTGGCGGGAATCGTACGCGGGGCCGGGCAACGGCGTCGTGCCGGCCCACATCACGCTGGTTTCCGGACGGGCGCGCCGTTCCTGGGCCGAGGCCGCCGCACACGTGCGCAGCGTGGCCCGGCACGGTTCCCCGTTCGCCATCTCCCTGCGCGGCACCGGAACCTTTGCGCCGGTGTCCCCGGTGGTCTTCCTGAAACTGGAACAGGGGGTGGGGGAGTGCCAGGAGCTGCACGAGGAACTGCTGGCGGGACCCGTCGAGCACCTGCTGGACTTTGAATTCCGCCCCCACCTGACCGTGGCGCACGACCTGGACCCCGACACCATGGCCCGGGCCGAGGCGGAATTGGCCGGCTTCCAGGCGGAGCTGGAGGTCACCAGCATTGGGCTCTACGACTACTCCGAGTCCGGCTGGGCGCTCTACGAGGAACTGGCGCTCGGGGGCGGCGGGCAAGGCTGAGGGCGCGGCCTGGCCCGTGCTCTGCCCGCCCTTTGTCGGGGCTGCCGTTTGGCGTGGCCGCCCTTTGAAAGGTCTAGCGGGAGTTTCCGGGCTATTTCGTTTTTGAGGGCTCCGGCAAAATAGAAACCGCGTAGGTTGCGGCGTGTCGGGGCCTTCACTTGGGCCAAAAGTGTATGACCTAAAGTATTATTGGGACATGGCTTTGTACAGGAAAATGGTCAACGGACACCCGTACTGGTACCTGCGTGAGATGGCACGGGTGGATGGGAAGCCAAAGATGGTCTCCGAACGCTATTTGGGCAGTGCGAAGGACATTGAGAAGATGCTCGATGCCAAGGAAGCTGTTTCTGTCCCGGAGAAGACCCGGCACCTGGGGTTCGGCGACAGTGCTGCCGTCTGGGGCATCCTGCGGCGTCTGGATGTTGCCGGGATCATCGACGACGTGGTGGGGCCGCGGCGCAAGGATGCCGGCGCGTCGGTGGGGACATATCTGGCGTTGGCGGCGTTGAACCGGGTCGTGGCGCCGACCTCGAAGCTTGGCTTCTCTGACTGGTGGAAGACCACGGCGGCGGACCGGTTCACGAAGATCCCTGCTTCGGTGTTGGACCACCGCCGCTTCTGGGACGCCATGCACGGCGTGTCCCTGCAGGAGTTGGCGGTGATTGAGGAGCGCATCGCGGTGGCAATGGTGGCCGAGTTCAATCTCGACATCTCAGCCCTGGCGCTGGATATGACGAACTTCGCCACCTACATTGATTCGGCGAACGAGGCCGCCCCGATCGCCCAGCGCGGCAGGGCGAAGCAGAAACGCGCCGACCTGCGCCTTGTCGGGTTGGGGCTGGTGATCACCCGTGATGGCGGGATCCCGCTGTTGGCCCACGCCTACCCGGGCAACAAGCCCGATGTCACCCAGTTCCCGCTCATGATTGACGCCCTCGGCACCCGGCACCGCAAGCTCGCCGAAACGGCAGGGATCACGGCTCCTGCAGAGGTGACGGTGGTCTTTGACGACGGACAGAACTCGGCCTCCAACTTCACCCGCGTCACCGACACGGACCTTGCCTTCGTCGGTTCCATCCCTCCCTCCCAGGTCGCGGACCTGCTCAAACTCCTCGCCACGGACCGGACGGTCGTGGACAAGGCCCTGTTTGGCGGGCTGAGCGCAACCGAGACCCGCAGGGTCGTTTACGGCACCGAACGCCGGGTGGTTCTCACCCATTCACCAACCCTGCACGACAAGCAGGTCGCCGGGTTCGCCCAAACCCTGGCCAAAGCCCAGGCAAAACTCGACGAGCTGGCCGATACCTTGGCTCGCGGGAAGACCCGGCGCACCACCACGGAACTGGCTGCCCACATCAAGACGATCACCAACGATCCCTGGCTGCGCCGCGTCCTGGAGGTGAGCGTCACCGGTGACACCCCGGCCACCCACCGCATCACCACCACCATCAACGAACAAGCACGCTCCGAGCTTGAAGAAGAAGTCTTCGGCAAACGCGTCCTGGTCACCTCCCACGATGACTGGTCCGTGACGGACCTCGTGGCCGCCTACCGCTCCCAATCCGATGCCGAATTCGGATTCCGGCAACTCAAAGACCCCCACGTCGTCTCATTCTCACCCATGCACCACTGGAGCGAGCACAACATCCGCATCCACACCTTCACCTGCGTCCTGGCCCTGCAAATCGCCCACCTCATGCGCCGCGAAGCCGACAATGCCGGCGAACACCACTCCGTCCGCGAACTCCTCGAACGCCTCGCCAGCATCGGCGAAACCGTGATGATCTACCCCTCCACCGGAGGCCGCCCCAAAGCCCGGCGCATGCTCACCGAAGACATCCTCACCCAGGCCAGCCTCGTCGAGATCTTCAACCTCAGGAAGCTGGCCCCGAAGAAAATTTAGGTCATACATTTCCAACCACTAAAAAGCGCTTCTGACCTGCACAAACACCAACCTGACCTCAATTAGCTAGGAAACCCCCGCTAGGCGGTCTGGAAGACCTCGGGCTGCGGCAGGATGGCAACCTGGACAAACGGGCTCACCACATTGAACTCCGCACTGGCGAAGTCGCCGCTGCACCGGCCGGACAACTCAAAAGGCGCCGTCCCTCAAGGGGGCGGCGCCTTCAGGCGGCGGAACTAGACCTGGCGGGACAGGATGGCCTGCTTGACCTCGGCGATCGCCTGTGTGACCTGGATGCCGCGGGGGCATGCCTCGGTGCAGTTGAAGGTGGTGCGGCAGCGCCACACGCCTTCCTTGTCGTTGAGGATCTCCAGGCGCATGTCGCCGGCGTCGTCGCGGGAGTCAAAGATGAAGCGGTGCGCGTTGACGATGGCGGCCGGCCCGAAGTACTGCCCGTCGGTCCAGAACACCGGGCACGACGAGGTGCACGCGGCGCACAGGATGCACTTGGTGGTGTCGTCGAAGCGCTCGCGCTCCTCGGCGGACTGCAGGCGCTCCTTGGACGGCTCGTGGCCGCGGTTGATCAGGAACGGCATGATCTCGCGGTAGGACTGGAAGAACGGCTCCATGTCCACGATCAGGTCCTTCTCCACCGGCAGGCCCTTGATGGGCTCGACCGTGATGGGCTTGGAGGTGTCCAGGTCCTTCAGGAGGGTCTTGCAGGCCAGGCGGTTGCGGCCGTTGATGCGCATGGCATCGGAGCCGCAGACGCCGTGGGCGCAGGAGCGGCGGAAGGACAGCGAGCCGTCCTGCTCCCACTTGACCTTGTGCAGGGCGTCCAGCACGCGGTCCGTCCCGTACATGGTCATGGTGAATTCTTCCCACGTCGACTCGGCGGAGAACTCCGGGTCGTAGCGGCGCACGCGCAGCGTCACGTCGAAGGTGGGGATTTCCCCGCCGCCGCCGAGGTGGGCGGGCAGTTCAATCTTTGACGCCGGCTCGGGAGCGGTCTCGGCGGTTTCAATGGGGCTCATTAGTACTTCCTCACCATCGGCTGGTAGCGCGTGACGACAACAGGCTTGGTCTCCAGGCGGATCCCGGCGATATGCTCCTCGGAGCTCTCCGCGGTGACGTTCGTGTCGAGGTAGGCCATGGAGTGCTTCATGAAGTTCGTGTCATCACGGTCCGGGAAGTCTTCCCGGTAGTGGCCGCCGCGCGACTCCTGGCGGTGCAGGGCGGCAACGGTCATGACCTTGGCCAGTTCGAGCAGGAAGCCCAGTTCCACGGCCTCGAGCAGGTCCAGGTTGAAGCGCTTGCCCTTGTCCTGGACCGTGATGCGGGAGTACCGCTCCTCGAAGCCGGCGATGTCCGCCAGCACGCGGTCGATGGACTCGGCCGTGCGGAACACCTGCATGTTGGCGTCCATGGTGTCCTGCAGGTCCTTGCGGATCGCGGCCACCTTTTCGCCGCCGTCGGACGTGCGGACGTGGTCCAGGAGGGCGGTTGTTGCCGCCTCCGGGTTCTCCGGCAGGTCAATGAACTCGGCCGTCTTGGCGTATTCGGCGGCGGCCACGCCGGCGCGCTTTCCGAAGACGTTGATGTCCAGCAGCGAGTTGGTGCCCAATCGGTTGGAGCCGTGGACGGACACGCAGGCCACCTCGCCGGCGGCGTACAGACCGGGGATGATCGTGTCGTTGTCCTGCAGGACCTCGGTGGCAATGTTCGTGGGAACGCCGCCCATAGCGTAGTGGGCGGTGGGGAACACGGGGACGGGCTCGGTGTACGGTTCCACGCCCAGGTACGTGCGGGCAAACTCCGTGATGTCCGGGAGCTTGGCGTCGATGTGCGCCGGCTCCAGGTGCGTCAGGTCGAGGAGGACATAGTCCTTGTTCGGGCCGCAGCCGCGGCCTTCGCGGACCTCGTTGGCCATGGAGCGGGCCACAATGTCGCGCGGGGCCAGGTCCTTGATGGTGGGGGCGTAGCGCTCCATGAACCGCTCGCCCTCGGAGTTGCGCAGGATCGCGCCCTCGCCGCGGGCGGCCTCGGAGAGCAGGATGCCGAGCCCGGCCAGGCCTGTCGGGTGGAACTGGAAGAACTCCATGTCCTCCAGGGGGATGCCGCGGCGGAACGCGATGCCCATGCCGTCTCCGGTCAGGGTGTGGGCGTTGGAGGTGGTCTTGAAGACCTTGCCCGCGCCGCCGGTGGCCAGGATGACGGACTTGGCCTGGAACACGTGCAGTTCGCCCGTGGCCAGGTCATAGGAGACGACGCCGGCAATCCGCTTCTGCTTGAAGGGCGTGCCGTCCGAGCGGGTGGCGTCCTCGTCGACCGTCAGCAGGTCCAGGACGTAGTACTCGTTGTAAAACTCGACATTGTGCTTGACGCAGTTTTGGTACAGGGTCTGCAGGATCATGTGGCCGGTGCGGTCGGCGGCGTAGCAGGACCGGCGGACGGGGGCCTTGCCGTGGTCGCGGGTGTGGCCGCCAAAGCGGCGCTGGTCGATGCGGCCCTCGGGCGTGCGGTTGAACGGCAGGCCCATTTTCTCCAGGTCGATCACCGCGTCGATGGCCTCCTTGGCCATGACTTCCGCGGCGTCCTGGTCTACGAGGTAGTCCCCGCCCTTGACGGTGTCAAAGGTGTGCCACTCCCAGTTGTCTTCCTCCACGTTGGCCAACGCGGCGCACATGCCGCCCTGGGCCGCGCCGGTGTGCGAGCGGGTGGGGTAGAGCTTGGTCAGCACGGCCGTGCGGGCGTTCTGTCCGGATTCAATGGCGGCACGCATTCCTGCGCCACCGGCCCCGACGATGACGACGTCGTATTTGTGGACCTGCATACTGGATGCTCTTTCTCTCTTTAGTGCTACAAAAAAGCTGGTGTTCACTTCTGCGCCAGGACCGCCAGGCCCCGGCGCTGCCGCATTACGGGACCGGGCAGAAGGACGGAAGGTCGATGACTGCACCGGCCGGGCACGGATCAAACGTGAAGATCACCAGGGTGCCGAGCACAATGATGACGGCGGCGGCAACGTACAGGACGGTCTTGAGCGTCATGCGGGTGGCGTTGCGTTCGGCGTAGTCGTTGATGATGGTGCGCACGCCGTTGGTGCCGTGCAGCATGGCCAGCCACAGCATGGCCAGGTCCCAGACCTGCCAGAACGGGCTGGACCACTTGCCGGCCACGAAGCCGAAGTCGATGGCGTGGATGCCGTCGCCAAGCATGAGGTTGACGAACAGGTGGCCGAAAATCAGCACCACCAGCACCACTCCGGACAGGCGCATGAACAGCCAGGCGGCCATTTCAAAGCTGGAGTGCGATGCCTTGTTGCGCTTGTACTTGGGCGACTGTGCGCTGTTGGAACGCGGCGACTCAATAACGTTGGAACTCATTTAGTGCCCCCCGAAGACGATGGAGAGGTGTCGGATCAGGAACGGAATCATGACCACAACCCAGGCGATCAGGACGGTCCAGAGCATCTGCCGCTGGTACTTGGGGCCCTTTTTCCAGAAGTCGATCGCAATGATCCGCAGGCCGTTGAAGGCGTGGAACACGATTGCGGCGACCAGGGCGGCTTCGCCCAAGCCCATGATGGGGTTCTTATACGCCCCGATGACTGCTGTGTACGCTTCCGGGGACACGCGCACCAGGGAGGTGTCCAGGACGTGCACCAACAGGAAAACGAAAATCACTACACCGGTAATCCGGTGTCCCACCCAGGACCACATGCCTTCACGGCCGCGGTACAGAGTGCCAGCTGGTTTTGTCGGCACTGAATAAACCTTCCTGCATCACCGTGACGCTGGCGTGGTTCCACGCGGGGAAACGCACACGGCGTGAGCACTCATAACTTCGCCTAAATTTAGGCTTCGCTAACAGCATATTCAACTTAGGCGCCCCTTGCCCTATGTGATGAATCACAGGTGCGTCAAAGGTTGGCGGGTTGGCGCCTCGCTCGCACGGGATCCGTGTCTTCCGCAGGGTCGACGCCGGTGTGCCCCGGCGGTGACCGCGGGGTGAGTTTTCCCGCCAAATCACAGTGTTCCGCCGCGTATCGCATAGGCTGGGCGATGATGAATACGCAAAACTCGGACGTCCATGTCCAGCCCGGAACCAGCCCGCTTGAGAAGTTTTTTGCTGTCATTCCGGCCGGGGGTGTCGGAACGCGGCTGTGGCCGCTGTCGCGGGCGGCGGCGCCGAAGTTCCTGCACGACCTGACCGGCAGCGGCAGCACGCTGATCCGCGCCACGTATGACAGGCTGCAGCCCATCAGCGGCAACCGGATCCTGTTGGTGACCGGCGACGCGCACCGCGAGGCGGTTTGCCGGCAGCTGCCGGAGCTGGCCGATGAGGACCTGGTGCTGGAGACGGAGCCGAAGGATTCCGGTGCGGCCGTCGGCCTGGCCGCGGCGATCCTGTTCACGCGGGATCCGGAGACCATCATGGGATCCTTTGCCGCGGACCAGGTGATCAGCCCGGAGGGCAAGTTCCAGGACGCCGTCCGGGAGGCCATCTACACCGCCGCCACCGGCAAGATTGTCACCATCGGCATCAAGCCCACGCACGCCTCCACCGGCTTCGGCTACATCCGCAGGGGCAAGGCGCTGGACATTGAGGGTGCCCCCAGTGCGCACGAGGTGGTGCAGTTCGTCGAAAAGCCCAGCCAGGACATCGCCGAGCAGTATCTGGCCAGCGGCGACTATAGCTGGAACGCCGGCATGTTCGTGGCCCCCGTGGAATTGATGCTGCGCCACCTCAAGGCCAACGAACCTGAACTGCATGACGGGCTGATGGAGATCGCGCGGGCATGGGACACCCCTGACCGGGTGGCCGTGAAGAACAGGGTCTGGCCGACGCTGCCCAAGATCGCCATTGACTACGCCGTGGCCGAGCCGGCCGCGGACGCCGGCGATGTCGCGATGATTCCGGCGGACTTCAGCTGGGACGACGTCGGGGACTTTGCCGCGATCGCCCGGCTCAGCAGCGCCAAGGAAGTCAAGGACGTCAAGGTGATCGGCGAGGGCGCCCGCGTCTTCACCGAGGACAGCACCGGCATCGTGGTCACGGACACCAAGCGCGTCATTGCGCTGATCGGCATCCAGGACGTGGTGGTGGTGGACACCCCCGACGCCCTGCTCGTCACCACCCGCGCCCACTCCCAACAGGTGAAGCGCGCCGTCGACGGACTGAAGGCACAGGGCGACATGGACGTCCTCTAGTCCCCACCGGCACCCTAACCTCGTTCCTCCCCAGCCATTCCCGCACCCCGCAGGCTCGGCGCGGGGCCCTCGCGGCAAGTGGGCCCAGGTCAGGGAACCCTGCCGGCGTGGGCCCACCCACGCCCTCCCAACGGCTGGATCGCAAGCGATTGAACAGTTGGGCCCCTCGGAGGTGTGGGCCTAGGCGCGCCCCTTCTGCCAATGGTGCCGCGTAACGCGGCGTGCGCCAATGACGCTCCGGCGCGGCGACGTGGCTAAAGTTTGTTCTGTGCGCAACTATTCGCTGGAAACAGAACCCACGGAATTGGTCAGGCCCTGGCTTGAGCCGCTGATCGAGGGCGTCATTGCATTCCGCCGCGACGTGCACGCCCACCCGGAACTGTCCTTCCAGGAGCACCGCACCACTGCCGCCATCGTTGAGAGGCTCACTGCCGCCGGACTGTCGCCTCGGCGCCTGGACGGCACGGGCGTCATCGTGGACGTGGGCGCCGGCCCCATTACGACGGCGCTGCGCGGGGACATTGACGCCCTCCCCATCATTGAGGAGACCGGGCTGCCGTTCGCGTCCCGCAACCACGGGGTGACCCACGGATGCGGCCACGACATCCACACGGCCACCATGCTGGGCATAGCGTTGGTGCTGGCCCGGATGCACAACGACAAGCCCCTGGGCGGCACCATCCGCATCATCTTCCAGCCCGCCGAGGAAACGCTGCCCGGCGGCGCGCTGGCCTGCATCGACCAGGGTGCCCTCGACGGCGTGCCGCGCATCATGGCGCTGCACTGCGACCCCCGCATCGAGGTGGGCAAGATCGGCACCCGGATCGGGCCGATCACGAGCGCCTCGGACACGATCAAGATTGAACTGACCGGGCGCGGCGGCCACAGCTCGCGTCCGCACCTGACCGAAGACCTCGTCTTTGCGCTGGCGCAGATCGCCGTGAACGTCCCCGCAGTGCTGTCCCGGCGCGTGGATGTGCGCAGCGGCGTGTCCATGGTGTGGGGGCAGATCAGCGCCGGCTCCGCGCCGAACGCCATTCCAGGGCACGGCGTCATGAGCGGCACCATGCGCTGCCTGGACCGCGAGGCTTGGCACGCGGCCGGGGAACTGCTGGACGCCGTGGTGCAGCAGGTCGCAGCGCCGTACGGCGTGGACGTCCACCTCGAACACACCCGCGGCGTGCCGCCCGTGGTCAACTCGGAACATGAAACCGCGCTCATCGAGGCCGCGGCCCGCGCCGAACTCGGCGAGGACTCCGTGGTCCTGGCACCGCAATCCATGGGCGGGGAGGACTTTGCCTGGTTTCTGCAGGGTGTCCCGGGCTCGCTGATGCGCCTGGGCACCCACGTCCCCGGCGGCGAGGAGTACGATCTCCACCGCGGCGACTACATCGTCGACGAACGCGCCCTTTCCGTGGGCATCCGCGTGCTGACCGCCGCCGCGTTGCGGACCCTGCGCGGCGCCTGAATTTCGCTGATCGAGCCGGTTGCGGCTGTCAGGGCCGGTTGCCGCTGATCGAGCCGGTTGCCGCTGAGCGGGCCGGGCGAGGTCCGGCGGAGCGGTCGCCGCTGAGCGGGCCGGCCGCCGGAACGGACCTCAGATCCTGATATTGCAGCCCCGGCATTCCATTTCGGCCTCCGGGCAGATTCCGGACGTGCGGTAACGGGCTGAAAAATGCCAAAGCGCGATTCGATGGTGCAGCTCCAGCGGGTTCCCGATTCGATGGTGCAGCTCGTGCGGGCCAGTGGATTCGACGGTGCAGATAATGCTGGCTGGGCAGTGATCAGCCCGCATTATCTGCACCGTCGATTTGTTGGGCGGGTTCGGGCCCGCATTATCTGCACCGTCGATTTGTTGGGCGGGTTCGGGCCCGCGAGGCTCATCGGAATCGCACTTAAACAAGTTGTGCGCAATTAAATTGCGAACAATCAAATTCGGGGATATGCTGGCTGCATGCCCGAAAGATCCATCCTCCAGCACCAGGTTTGCTTTTCCCTGTATGCGGCCTCCCGTGCCGCCACTGCCGTGTACCGCCCCATGCTCCAGGAAATGGGGCTGACCTACCCGCAGTACCTGGTAATGCTGCTGCTATGGGAGCGCGACGGCGTTTCGGTCCGAGAGCTGGGGGAGGAGCTGGAACTGGATTCCGGCACGCTGTCCCCGCTGCTCAAGCGGCTGGAATCGGCGGGGCTCCTGGAACGCCGTCGCGGGCCCGACGACGAACGCAGGGTGGCCGTCCACCTTACCGCAGGCGGCGCATCCCTCCGTCAGCAGGCCGCAGCCGTTCCGGCGCACATAGCCGCGGCCGCCGGCCTGACTCCCGCCGAGCTGGACCAGCTAAACCAGACGCTGGCCAAGGTAACCGGCGCACTTCATGCCGCCGCCGGAAACTCCCCAGCCACTCCAGGCAACCACTAACCAAACCACCGAAGGGACACCTCCATGAATGCTTTGTACACCGCCCGCGCCCTCGCCACCGGCGACGGCCGCGACGGCCAAGCCCGCACCGACGACGGGAGGCTGGTTGTGGACCTTGCCTCGCCCCCCGAAATGGGCGGCAGCGGCAACGGCACCAATCCGGAGCAGCTCTTCGCCGCCGGCTACGCGGCCTGCTTCCACTCGGCCCTGCGCCTGGTGGCCCGGCGCGCCAAGGCGGACGTCACCGGCTCCACGGTCCGCGCCGAGGTGGACCTCGGGGCCACCGGCAACGGCGGGTTCGGCATCGCCGTGCGCCTGGATGTCTCGCTGCCTGAACTCGGGGCCGGGGAGGCCCGGGCGCTCATCGAAAACGCGCACCAGGTCTGCCCGTACTCCAACGCGACCCGCGGCAACGTGGATGTCCAGATCACCCTCACCGTGGAAGAAGCCGCCGCATGAGCGCCCTGACATCCCGCGAAATCCAGCTTGCCTCCCGGCCGCAGGGCTGGCCCGTGCCCGCGAACTTCCGGCTCGTCGAACGGCCGGTTCCCGAACTCCCCGAAGGGCAGGTCCTGGTCCGCAACCTGGCCATGAGCGTGGACCCCTACATGCGCGGTCGGATGAACGATGCCAAGTCATACAGCACGCCCTTCGCCCTGGATGCAGCGCTCGACGGCGGGGCCGTGGGTGAGGTGGTGGCGTCCCGCAGCGCGGGGCGCAAGGAGGGGGACGTCGTCGTCCACGGTCTGGGGTGGCGCGACTATGCGGTGCTCCCGGCCGAGGCCACCAAAAAGGTCGATCCCTCGCTGGCGGGCCCCACGGCCTTTCTCGGTGCGCTGGGCATGACCGGGCTGACGGCGTATGCCGGGCTGACGCGGGTGGCGGATTTCAAGCCGGGGGACACGGTGTTCGTCTCCGGCGCGGCTGGGGCGGTGGGGTCGCTCGTGGGCCAGATAGCCAAGCAGCTCGGGGCCGCCCACGTCATCGGCAGCGCCGGCTCGCCGGAGAAGGTGGCGCACCTGCTGGACCTCGGATTTGACGGCGCCTTCAACTACCACGAAGGCCCGGCCAGGGACCTGCTCCGCGAGGCGCTGGGGGACAGCGCCGGGATTGACGTCTACTTCGACAACGTGGGCGGGGAGCAGCTGGAGGCCGCCATCGCCGTCATGAACCCGTTCGGGCGGGTCGCCATGTGCGGCGCCATCTCCGTGTACAACAGCACCGAGCCGCCCGCCGCTCCAACGAATCTGGCCACCGCCATCGGCAAGCAGTTGACCCTTCGCGGCTTCCTGGTGGGATCGCACCAGGACCTGGCCGGCGAGTTCGCCGCGAAGATGGCCGGGTGGCTGGCTGCGGGCACGGTCCGCTTTGACGAAACCGTGGTGGAGGGGCTGGAGAACGCGCCTCAGGCGTTCATCGACCTGATGCGCGGGGCCAACACGGGCAAAATGGTGGTGACACTTCCGTAGCCGCCACGGTCCGGTCCCCGGGCCCGGCTCAGGCCCCCCGGGGCCGGCCCGGGAACGGATTGGTAACGGTTCCCCAACGATGCCGGGAAGGGGTGGACTACGGCTACCGGCTGGTAGCAACTGCCATTACTGTGGTGTCTAGCACTGCACAGGTGGCCGGGGGGCGGCCGTGCGCGATCATCACCTTATGGAGGAACCTTTGAAAAACACATTTAGGCGCGGGGCCACCGTCGGCACTGTGGCCCTGGGAGCAATGGCGCTCCTGCTCACCGGTTGTGGCCAGGCACCGGCACCCGCCGGCGGCGGCAGCACCAGCGGAAATGCCGCAGCAGCCAACTACCTTGGCTGCATCGTCTCCGACTCCGGCGGATTCGACGACCAGTCCTTCAACCAGTCCTCGTACGAGGGCCTGAAGAAGACAGTCACCGACACGGGCATCAAAATGAAGGAGGCCCAGTCCACCACCAAGGCAGACTTCGAGCCCAACCTGAACCAGATGGCCAACGCAGGCTGCAACCTGACGTTCACGGTCGGCTTCCTGCTGGCCGACGCCACCAAGAAGGTTGCCACGGCGGACCCCAAGCTGCACTTCGCCATCATTGATGACAACTCCATCAAGCTGCCCAACGTCAAGCCCATCGTGTACGACACGGCCCAGGCCGCGTTCATGGCCGGCTACACGGCAGCCTCCGTCTCCAAGACCGGCAAGGTTGGCACGTTCGGCGGCATCAACATTCCCACGGTCACCATTTTCATGGATGGCTTTGCCGAGGGCGTCGCGTATTACAACAAGCAGCAGTCCAAGAACGTCCAGGTCCTCGGCTGGAACGTTGCCACGCAGCAGGGCCTGTTCGCCAACACCTTCGACATCATCCAGGAAGGCACCAAGGCCACCAACAACCTGATCGGCGAAGGCGCCGACGTCGTCATGCCCGTTGCCGGCCCGCTCGGCAAGGGCGCCGGCGACGCCATCCTGGCCGCCAACAAGGGCGGCAAGGACGTGAAGCTGGTCTGGGTTGACTCGGACGGATACCTGACGGCCCCCACCTACAAGTCCATCCTGCTGACCTCGGTCATCAAGACCATGGGCGAGGCCGTGGAGACCATCGTCAAGGACGACCTTGCCGGCAAGTACAGCGCCACCCCGTACGTGGGCACGCTGGACAACGGCGGCGTGGCCATCGCCCCGTTCCACGACCTGGACTCGGCCGTCAGCGCCGACACCAAGACCCAGCTGGACGCCATCAAGAAGGGCATCATCGACGGCTCCATCAAGGTTGAGTCGAAGTCCAGCCCCAAGTAGGCGAGGCAACGCCATCGTTGAACTGTTGCGCCGTACCGACAGCACTGGCTGGCGGTGCGGCGCACAGTGGCGTTGAGCCGCAACTTTCCGCATAAACATTCTGTAGACGGGTTAAATCCTTGAAACTTGAACTCAGGGGCATCACCAAAAGTTTTGGTGCCCTCGTAGCCAACGACCACATTGACCTGGTGGTTGAGTCGGGTGAGATTCACAGCCTCCTGGGCGAAAACGGCGCCGGCAAATCCACCCTGATGAACGTCCTGTACGGCCTGTATGAACCCACCGCAGGCGAAATCCTCATTGACGACAAACCCGTGAAATTTTCCGGCCCGGCCGACGCCATGGCCGCCGGAATCGGCATGGTCCACCAGCACTTCATGCTGGTCCCCGTGTTCACCGTGGCGGAGAACGTGGCCCTCGGCGGGGAAAGCACCGGCTTCGCCGGCATCCTTGACCTGGAGGACACCCGCCGCAAGATCCGCGAAATCTCGGCCCGCTTTGGCTTCCAGGTCGACCCCGACGCGCTCGTGGAGGAACTCCCCGTGGGCGTGCAGCAGCGCGTTGAAATCATCAAGGCACTGGTCCGCAACGCCAAAATCCTGATCCTGGACGAGCCCACCGCCGTGCTCACGCCCCAGGAAACCGACGAACTCATGGACATCATGGGCCAGCTGAAGGCTGGCGGCACCTCCATCGTGTTCATCTCCCACAAGCTGCGCGAGGTGAAGGCAATCTCGGACACCATCACCGTGATCCGCCGCGGCAAGGTGGTCGGTTCGGCCGATCCCGGCGCCGCCACCACCGAGCTGGCCTCCATGATGGTGGGCCGCGCCGTCAGCCTCACCCTGGACAAGGCCGACGCCGATCCCGGGGAGCTGACGTTCAAGGTCACCAACCTGACTGTGATGAACGACGCCGGCCAGCGCCTTTTGGACGACGTCACCTTCTCCGTCGCGGACGGGGAGATCCTCGCCGTCGCCGGTGTCCAGGGCAACGGCCAGACGGAACTGACCGAGGCCGTCCTGGGACTCCACAAGCACGTCCAGGGTTCCATCATGCTGGACGGGAAGGAACTGGTGGGCCGCAGCGTCCGCCAGGTCCTGGACGCCGGCGTCGGCTTTGTGCCCGAGGACCGGCAGGACGACGGGCTGGTGGGCGAGTTCTCCATCGCCGAAAACCTGGTCCTGGACCTTTACACCCACGAACCGTATTCGCGTTACGGCTCGATGAACCGGGCCGTCATTGCCAAGAATGCGCAGGAAAAAGTCGCCGAGTTTGACGTCCGGGCCCAGTCGGCGCAGGACGCCGCGGACACGCTCTCCGGCGGAAACCAGCAAAAAGTGGTGCTGGCCCGCGAACTGGCGCGGCCGCTGAAGCTGTTCATCGCCTCCCAGCCCACCCGAGGCGTCGACGTGGGCTCCATCGAGTTCCTGCACAAGCGCATCGTGGCCGAGCGCGACGCCGGCACACCCGTTGTCATCGTTTCGACAGAGCTGGATGAGGTGCTCGAGCTCGGCGACCGCATCGCCGTGCTCTTTGCCGGCAAGCTCATGGGCATTGTGCCGGGCAAATCCAGCCGCGAACTGTTGGGCCTGATGATGGCCGGCCTGCCGGCCGGGGAGGCCCGGGCCCAGCTGGACGCCGCCGCCGGGGAAACCGCCGGGGATGCCCCGGCCGCGGAACTGTCCGCGGAACCGTCCGGGGAACCGTCCGGGGACCTTTCCGGAACCACTGAAGGAGAGCGCTCATGAGTGAGACGCAGACAGTCAAGGAGCCGACGCCCCCGGCCAAGGAAAGCCAGGGCTCGCAGGTCGTCCGGGAGATCATGGGCGGCAACGCCGTCATCTCGGTCCTGGCCGTCGTCGTGGCCCTGGTCATTGGCGGGATCCTGATCGCCGTCACCGATCCCCGCGTCAGCGCCGCCTCGGGCTACTTTTTCGCCGATCCGGGAGCCACGTTTTCCGCGATCTGGTCGTCGGTCTCGGAGGCTTACGGCGCCCTGTGGCGCGGTGCCACGTACGATCCCACGGCGCGCACCTGGCAGGGCCAGCTGGGCATTTTTGAGACGTTGACATTCGCCACCCCGTTGATCCTTGCCGGCCTCGCTGTCACCTTGGCCTTCCGCACCGGCCTCTTCAACATTGGCGCCCAGGGACAGATCATCCTCGGCGCCACCTTTGCCGGCGCCGTCGGCTTCGGCATGCACCTTCCACCGGTCATCCATCTGCTGGCCGTCATCCTGGCCGGCGCCATTGGCGGGGCCATCTGGGGCGGCATCGCCGGATTCCTCAAGGCCAGGACCGGCGCGCACGAGGTGATCGTGACGATCATGCTCAACTACATCGCCATCTCGCTGGTCCTGTTCCTGCTGAAAAACCAGCTCAAGGACCCCAACAGCACCAACCCGATCAGCCCGCAGATGGACGACAACGCCGTGCTGCCGCTGCTGCTGGGGCCCAACTTCCGTGTCCACGCAGGGCTGATCATCGCCATCCTGGCGGTCATCGGCGTCTCCTGGCTGCTCAACCGCTCCACCCTCGGCTTTGAGTACCGCGCCATCGGGGCCAACCCCAAGGCGGCGCGGACCGCGGGCATGCTGGTTTCGCGCGGCTACATCACCGTCATGCTGATTTCCGGCGCCCTCGCCGGCCTGGCCGGTGTGGCCCAAATTGCCGGCACGGAAAAGTCCCTGGATTCCGAAATTGCCGGAAGCATCGGCTTTGACGCCATCACGGTGGCGCTGCTGGGCCGCTCCAAGCCGTGGGGCACGTTCTTCGCCGCACTGCTGTTCGGTGCGTTCAAGGCCGGCGGAACCTCCATGGCGGTCAATGCCGACGTTTCCATTGACATTGTTGCGGTGGTGCAGTCGCTGATCGTGCTGTTCATCGCCGCCCCGCCCTTGATCCGGTCCATCTTCCGCATCAAGGCCGCCCGCCGCGAAGGAGCCAGCGCATGAGCGTCACAGCCAACATCAAGCCGTCAAAGGCGGTGGACCGCGTCGCCGTCCGCAGCTGGAAAACACCTGCGCTGTTTGGCGCGCTGGCGCTTTTCGCCGTCGTCGTCTTTGTCCTGCTAGGCCCCTCCGGGCAGGCGACCTTCCGGATCTCGCAGGAAGGCGACGCCTGGCAGGTGCCTGACCTGGCGGTGCCCGCGAAGGCGGTCGGCATCATCGTGGCCGCCATCTGCGTCCTGCTGGCCGCGCGCGCCTACCAGCAGATGAAAAAGGAGGGCCGCGTCGACAAATGGGTGACCATGACGTTCACCGTCGCCTTCGTGATCGGCCTGCTCGTGTGGATCATCGGCGGCACCAAGACGCAGAACATCACCCTGGTTGGCCTGTTCACCGGCGCCATGTTGATCACCACCCCGCTCGTTTTCGGCTCGCTGTCCGGCGTGTTGTGCGAGCGTTCCGGCGTGGTCAACATCGCCATCGAGGGCCAGCTCCTCGCGGGCGCGTTCACGGCGTCGCTGGTTTCCTCCATCACGCATAACGCCTACGCGGGCCTGTTCGCCGCGGCCTTGGCGGGCGTGCTCGTCTCGTTCCTGCTGGCCGCATTCAGCATCAAGTACGTGGTCAACCAGATCATTGTGGGCGTGGTGCTGAACGTGCTGGTTTCCGGCCTGACCGGGTTCCTGTTTGAAAAAATCATGAAGATCAAGGTCGACGGCGCCACCATCTACAACCAGCCGGTGCAGCTGCCGGACCTGCCCATCCCGGTCCTGTCCCAGATCCCGGTCATCGGACCCACCCTGTTCCGCCAGTCCATCATCGGCTACCTCATGCTGGTCCTGGTGGCCGCGGTCTGGTTCGGCCTGTTCCGCACCCGCTGGGGCCTGCGCATCCGGGCCGTGGGCGAGCACCCCAAGGCGGCCGACACGGTGGGCATCAACGTCAACCGCACCCGCTTTCTGAACGTGCTGGCCGGCGGTGCCGTGGCCGGCGTCGGCGGGGCTTATTTCACCTTGGTGGCAGTGAGCAGCTTCAGCAAGGACATGACCGGCGGCCTGGGCTTCATCGCCCTGGCGGCGCTGATCTTTGGCCGCTGGAACCCGATCGGCGCGGCACTGGCGGCCCTGCTGTTCGGCGTCGCCGGCAACCTGCAAAGCATCCTCTCCCTCGCCGGCACGCCCATCGACGGGCAGTTCCTGGCCATGCTCCCGTACGCGCTGACCATCCTGGCCGTCTCCGGCTTTGTGGGCAAGTCCCGCGCGCCGGCCGCCGACGGCGAACCGTACCTCAAGGGATAGGGGATACAGGTGGACAACATCAAGCCCGACGGCGGCTCGCCGCATTTCGTGCCCGACGCCGGCACCCCGGGTTCCGCGTCCGACGGCGGCACACCGGAAGGGGCCTTGGGCGCCGGCACTGCCGGCGAAGACATCGCCCCGGCCGACTGGGACGCGCTGCGGGCCGCGGCCACCGCCGCCATGGGACGGGCCTACGCGCCGTATTCAAAGTTCCCCGTGGGCGCTGCCGCCCTGCTCGACGACGGCCGCACGGTCTCGGGCTGCAACGTGGAAAACGCCAGCTACGGACTGACGCTCTGCGCTGAGTGCACCATGGTGGGCGCGCTGCAGATGGGCGGGGGCGGACGCATCCGCGCCTTTTACTGCGTCGATGCGGACGGCGCCGTGCTCATGCCTTGCGGGCGCTGCCGCCAGCTCCTGTACGAATTCCGGGCCCCCGGCATGGTGCTGATGACCGGCGGCGGCATCCGGACAATGGACCAAATACTGCCGGATGCCTTTGGCCCGGAGAATCTGGAGAATCAATCATGAGTGCACACGCCTACAACGGCCCGGCCTTCGACGCCGTCGACATCATCCGCACCAAGCGGGACCGGGGAACGCTCAGCGCGGACCAGATCGCCTGGACCATCGACGCCTACACCCGCGGCACCATTGCCGATGAACAAATGGCCGCCCTGAACATGGCCATCCTGCTCAACGGCATGGACCGGGCGGAAATCGCCCAGTGGACCACTGCCATGATCAACTCCGGCGAGCGGATGGACTTCGCGTCCCTGCGCACCCCGGCCGGAGCCCCCAAGGCCACCACGGACAAACACTCCACCGGGGGCGTGGGGGACAAGATCACCCTCCCGCTGGCCCCGCTGGTGGCCGTGTTCGGCGTGGCCGTCCCGCAGCTGTCCGGGCGCGGACTGGGCCACACCGGAGGGACACTGGACAAGCTCGAGGCCATCCCCGGCTGGCGCGCGGACCTCAGCAACCAGGAGATGATGCGCCAGCTTTCCGACGTCGGAGCCGTGATCTGCGCCGCCGGTGCCGGGCTGGCGCCCGCGGACAAGAAGCTCTACGCCTTGCGCGACGTCACCGGCACCGTTGAGGCGATCCCGCTGATCGCCTCCTCGATCATGAGCAAGAAGATCGCCGAAGGCACCGGGGCACTGGTGCTCGACGTCAAGGTGGGCTCGGGCGCGTTCATGAAGGACGAATCCATGGCCCGCGAACTCGCCGAAACCATGGTGGCCCTGGGCAAGGATGCCGGCGTGAACACGGTGGCCCTGCTGACGGACATGTCCACGCCGCTGGGCCTGACCGCCGGCAACGCGATCGAGGTGGAGGAATCGGTGGAGGTGCTGGCCGGCGGGGGGCCGCCGGACGTGGTCGAACTGACCGTGAGGCTGGCGGAGGAGATGCTCCAGGCCGCCGGCGTCCGGGACGCCGACCCCGCGGCGGCCCTGCGGGACGGGCGTGCCATGGACGTGTGGCGCCGGATGATTTCCGCCCAGGGCGGCGATCCCGATGCCGCGCTGCCGGTGGCCCGCGAGTCCGAGGTCGTCTACGCGCCCGCGGACGGCGTGCTGGTGGGACTGGACGCCCTGTCCGTGGGCGTGGCGGCCTGGCGCCTCGGGGCCGGGCGCGCCCGCAAGGAGGACGTGGTCCAGGCCGGCGCCGGGGTGCGCATGCACGCCAAGCCGGGTGCCATGGTGCGGGCAGGCGAGCCGCTCATGACGCTGTTGACGGACACCCCCGAAAAGTTCGCACGCGCCAAGGAAGCGCTTGAGGGCGCGGTGACCATCGCGCCGGAGGGTTCGCGGCCGGCGTCGAGGCTGGTCATCGACCGCATCGCCTGAGCCATCCGTTGGGACGCTCCTGCAGGGGAATCCTCGGGAATGCCGCGGATCTGAAGGAGCGTCGATGGGGTCATCCCCTGGTGGGAGGGGGCGGGCGGAATGTAGGCCGCAAGATGGATGCCCGGACCCAACAGACGTGGGAAACTAGTGAGTGACACCCCGCCAGAGGAGAGGAACCATCCCCGGTGGACTTTTTGCACATCATCAACCAGATCAACTATGTCCTTGCGCACTCTTCCGCGCAGTGGTGGGTTGTCCCCATGGTTGGCTTGTTCTGCCTCATCGATGGCTTCTTCCTCTTTCTGCCCAGCGAAACCGCCATTGTGGCGCTGTCTTCGATCTCGCTGCGGACCGGTTCCCCGAACATTTGGCTGCTCATGGCCGGTGCCGCCATCGGCGCCATGATCGGCGACAACATCGCCTACTTCATGGGCAACAAGCTCGGCACCACGCGGTTCAAGTGGATGCGCAAGCCGCGCGGAGCCAAGGCGTTCTCCTGGGCGGGCCGCGAGCTCGACAAACGCGGCGCCATCCTCATCTTCACGGCGCGCTATATTCCCGTGGGCCGGATCGCCGTCAACTTCACGGCAGGCGCCACCCGGTTTCCGTGGCGCCGCTTCGTGGTCCTGGACGGCATTGCGGTGCTCACGTGGGTGGTGTATTCGGCCTTGGTGGGACGCGTTGCCGGCCGGTGGGTGCACCACAACCCGTTGCTGGGCGTGGGCATCGCCATCGCCTTTGCGATCGTCATCGGCTTCATTGTGGACCACGCCATGAAGATCCTGCATCACCAGCTGGAAAAGCGCGGCAAGCTGGCACCGCGTCCGGAGCCCGGCGCCACGGCGGCCCGGCTGGCAGCCGAGGCACTCGCGGGGGACCAGCCGCGGGCCGGCACGCAGGCACCGCCGATCCCGGGCATTGCCGGTCCGCCGGGTGCAGCCGCCGCCCCGCACCACGCCAAGGGCCCGCATCACGCCACCGGCCCGCACGCGGTCCCGGGTCCGCACGGGGCAGCGGGCATGCACTCCGTCCCCGGCGTCCAAGCCGCCGCGAACGTCCGCGCCCCGGCAAGCGCGCACGGCGCCGCGGAGGCCGGAAGCCAGGCGGCCGGCGTCGTGCCCGGCGTCCCGGACGGGTCCTGAGGATACGCCCACAGCGCACCAAACCCGGCAGAACTGGCGCGCACCGGCGTTGCATCCCTAAAGTGGGGACTGTGACTAACCCAACTTCGTCCCAGCAGCCCGAGCCCCAGTCCTCTGTGGAACTGAAATCCCTGCCCAAGGTGTCCCTGCACGACCACCTCGACGGCGGCCTGCGTCCGGCCACCATCATCGAGCTCGCGGCGGAGGTGGGCCACGAGCTGCCCGCCACCGATCCCGAGGAGCTGCGCCAGTGGTTCCTGGACTCCGCGGACTCCGGTTCGCTGGTGCGTTATCTGGAAACGTTCGACCACACCATCGCCGTCATGCAGACCCACGACGCCTTGGTGCGCGTGGCCCGCGAGTTCGTCGAGGACCTGGCGGACGACGGCGTGGTGTACGGCGAGGTGCGTTGGGCACCCGAGCAGCACCTCACCCAGGGGCTGACGCTCGACGACGCCGTCGAGGCCGTGCAGGAAGGACTCGAAGCCGGCATGGACGCCGTGGACGAGGCCGGCGGTTACATCGAGGTCGGCCAGCTGGTCACGGCCATGCGCCATGCCGACCGTGGCTCCGAAATCGCGCAGCTGGCCGTCCGCCACCGGGACAACGGCGTGGTGGGCTTTGACATCGCCGGGGCCGAGGACGGGTTCCTGCCCTCCCGCTTCACCGAGGCGTTCACCTACCTGGCCGAGAACAATTTCCCGGCCACCGTCCACGCGGGCGAGGCCGCCGGGCTGGACAGCATCCAGGACGCACTGGTCCATGGCCGCGCCCTCCGCCTGGGCCACGGCGTGCGCATCGCCGAGGACATCCACCTGGACGTCCAGGAGGAGGACGGGCACGACGTCGGCACCGTCACCCTGGGCGACCTGGCCCAGTGGGTGCGTGACCGCCAGATCCCGCTGGAGCTGTGCCCGTCGTCGAACCTGCAGACTGGGGCCGTCGCCGCGTTTGGCACCACGATCTCCGAGCACCCCATCGACCTGCTGCATCAGTTGGGCTTCAACGTCACGGTCAACACCGACAACCGCCTGATGAGCGGTGTGACCCTGACCGGCGAGTTTGAACTGCTGGCGGACACCTTCGGGTACGACCTGGAAACCATACTGGAGCTGACGCTGAACGCGGTCCACGCCGCGTTCCTGCCGATCGAGGCGCGCGAACAGCTGGCCGACTACATCATCGAGTGCTACGACGACGTCCTGGACGGTGATGACGAGGACTGATCCGCAGGCACTTCGCCCGAACGCAGGCGCAGGAGCCGGGGCGGATACGGGCGCTGGCGCAGCATTGGACGCGCTAGCCCGGGTGGTCGCGGAGCTGCGCGAACACTGCCTGTGGACGGCGGCGCTGACCCACCGCTCGCTCATTGCCTACCTTGTCGAGGAATCATACGAGCTGGCCGACGTCGTGGAGGCGCCCGGCGACCTTGACGTCCAAGCGCTCAAGGGCGAACTTGGCGACATCCTCTACCAGGTGGTGCTCCACGCGCTGCTGCAGACGGAGGGTGGCGGCTTCACCCTGGCCGAGGTGGCGGACCAGCTGCGCGAAAAACTCATTCGGCGCAACAGCCACGTGTTCCGCCCGGACGGAACCCTGCAGGCCCGGTTTCCGGAATCCATGGCGGCCATCGAACGCAACTACGCCGCGGAAAAAGACCGGGAGCGTCCGGGCTCGAAATCGGTGTTTGATTCGCTGCCGGCGTCGATGCCCGCGCTCGCCCTGGCCGCGAAGACGCTCGAACGCGCCGGTGACCGGGCTGCCCCTGGGCACCTGGCCGGCGCCCCCGCCCAACCTTCCCCGCCGGCAACGGAAGAAGAGCTCGGGGAGCTGCTGTTCGACGTCGTCCGCGCCGCCCAGGCCCGGGGGCTGGACGCCGAACGCGCCCTGCGCACGGCCGTCCGCCGCTATCAGGCGCAGCGTCCGTAGCCAAGGCGGCCGCTGCCCGGAATGACGATATGGTGGTTCGCCCCCGATGTTTTCATGGGCGAACCACCATATCGACGTCCTGCACGCCGGCTAGTCGGCCAGCATCTTGTAGATGGCGCGTCGGGCGGTGTCGAGGGCCTCGGTGGTGGCCTTGACCTGCTCCTCGGTGCCGCCCTGGCCTATTTGGTGGACGGCGCCCATGAGCTTTCCGATGCTCTGGCGAAGTTCGGCGCCGGCCCCCGCCTCCTCGCTGACGTCGGCCCAGACGGCGGCCGTCTCTTCGGCGTGTTCGGCGACGTACGCGCGGCCGGCCTCCGTCAGCTCAAACTCGGTCCGCTTGCCCTTGCCCGCCGACTCAATGAGGCCCTCGGCCTGGAGCGCGGCCAGTGCCGGGTAGATTGACCCGGGGCTGGGGCGCCAGGCTCCGTCGGTCTGGGTGGCGATGGCTCCGATCATCCCGTAGCCGTTGTAGCTGTCCTGGCTGAGCAGCGAAAGGATGGCGCTGCGGACGTTGCCCTTGCGGACCCGGCCGCCGCGGCCGAAGCCGCCCCGGAATCCGGGGCCGAACCCTCCGCCGAACCCAGGACCGAAGCCGGGACCAAACCCGCGGGCTGGTCCGGGGCCAAACCCCCGGCGGTGGCCAAAGCCCTCGTCATCGTCGAGTGGAATGGCACCGCCCGCGCGGGGGCTGAAGCCCGGCACAAAGCCGCCGCCCCGCCTGCCGTCGCCGCGCCTGCCGTCGCCGCGCCTGCCGGGCCGTCCATGGCGGGGGTCCTCGTCGCCGCGGTCGAAGCCGCGCCGGCCGGGCCGATCGCCGCGGCGGCCTTCCCCGCCGTCGTCCGGGCCCTCGTCATCCGGGCCCTGGTCATCAGGGCCGCAGTGGGGGGCAAAGCCCCTGCCCGGACCGAAACCGGGCCCGAAGCCAGTGCGGAAGCCCCTGCCGGGACCAAATTCTGGACCGAAGTGTGGTCCGGATCCGTGGTGGTGGCCGTGGTGACGGTCCTCTTCGCCGGGGAAGTCTCCGTGACTCTCCGGGGAGGCGTCACGGCCTGCGAATCCATCGCCTCCGGACGCCTCGCTGCTGAAATCCTGGGGAATGGAGTCGTTGTGACCAAAGCTGGCTTGATCGTCTTCTTGTGGGTTGTTGATGCTGTTCATGTCGGCAAATCCTGTTCCGTGGAAAATTTGTTTGTCGTGGCTGGCGGAAGGTGGCTGTCCATGGCGGGGATGTGGAAGGAATGCCCGGGTGGAGGGCGCAACCCGCCGGGTGTGAAGCGGCGGGGTTTGAGGCGGCCGTGAACTTCACGCTTGAGATGGATGCAGAGTGTTCCGGATCCATCTAACGATATTTAACGATATATCGTTATTCGTGACAGTCAAGACCGGGGGCAGGATTGCCAGCAAACTCACGGGATCCGGTTCAGCCCGGCGCCGCCGCCCTAAAACCAGCGGCGGAGGGTGCAGGTTCGCCCCACGTTGTCATGGCGGAGGACCGCCCGCGTATTAATGAGTGCCCCATCACGGCAACCGGTTAGGATTGTGCCGACAGCGAGGTCGACTTTCATCCGCTCGAAGCTCAAAAAAGGAGCAACACGTGGCACTTATCGAAGCCATTCACGCACGCGAAATTTTGGATTCCCGAGGCAACCCAACCGTTGAGGTCGAGGTTCTTCTGGCCGACGGGTCCGTGGGCCGCGCGGGCGTTCCTTCGGGCGCGTCCACGGGTGCCTTTGAGGCCGTTGAACGCCGCGACGGCGACAAGTCCCGCTACCAGGGCAAGGGCGTTTTACAGGCTGTCGAGGCGGTGCTGGAGGCCATCGCCCCCGAGCTGGAGGGCATCGACGCCACCGAGCAGCGCCTGATCGACTCCATGATGCTGGAACTGGACGGCACCCCGAACAAGGGCAAGCTCGGCGCGAACGCCATCCTCGGCGTTTCCCTCGCCGTGGCCAGCGCCGCCGCGGTGTCCGCGGACCTGCCGCTGTACCGCTACCTGGGCGGCCCCAACGCGCACGTCCTGCCGGTGCCGCTGATGAACATCCTCAACGGCGGCTCCCACGCCGATTCCGACGTCGACATCCAGGAATTCATGGTGGTTCCGCTGGGCGCCTCCACGTTCTCCGAGGGCCTGCGGTGGGGCGTGGAGGTCTACCACAACCTCAAGTCCGTGCTGCAGGAGAAGGGCCTTTCCACCGGCCTGGGCGACGAGGGCGGTTTCGCGCCGAACCTGCCGTCCAACCGCGCCGCGCTGGACCTGATCCTGGAAGCCATCAAGCGCGCAGGCTACGAGGCCGGCAAGGACGTGGCACTGGCCCTGGACGTTGCCTCCTCCGAGTTCTTCAAGGACGGCACGTACCAGTTCGAAGGCAAGTCGCTCACGGCCGCCGAGATGAGCGCCTACTACGAGGAACTGGTCCGCGACTACCCGCTGGTCTCCATCGAGGATCCCCTGGATGAGGACGACTGGGAGGGGTGGAAGACGCTGACCGACGCCATCGGCGACAAGGTGCAGATCGTCGGTGATGACTTGTTCGTCACGAACCCGGAGCGCCTGGCCCGCGGCATCGAGAACAAGACCGCCAACTCGCTGCTGGTGAAGGTTAACCAGATCGGCTCGCTGACCGAGACCCTGGACGCCGTGTCCATGGCCCAGCGCGCCGGCTACACCACCATCACCTCGCACCGCTCCGGCGAGACCGAGGACACCACCATCGCCGACATCGCCGTGGCCACCAACGCCGGCCAGATCAAGACCGGCGCGCCCGCACGCTCCGAGCGCGTGGCCAAGTACAACCAGCTGCTGCGCATCGAGGAAGACCTTGAGGATGCTGCCCGGTACGCCGGCCGCAACGCGTTCCCGCGCTTCAAGGCGTAACTCGCCCGAGCTCTGAAAACGCGTCAATGACGGCAGTCCGGCCGGTGGTTGGCTAAGGTGGATACACACCCAGCCAGCCACCGGCCCTTCGGCTTTAAGCCCCGAAGCGCGTCGGGGAAGTACCAGGAGAATCATGGCTACACGTCGTCCCAAGGTGCCCAGCGCACAGTTTAGTGCCGGGGCGAAAAAGGCTGCTGCTGAACCAGGCACGACGCCGGACCCAGCCCCCGGCGACCACGCTGCCTCCCCGGGGGCACGCCGGCCGGCAACGGGAAGGGACGGCGCAGCGCGGGGGCCGCGCAGGGCAGTGACGAACCCCCACGGCCGGACGGACCACGGCGGTCCACGCCGCAACCCCGCCGAAGGGGTCATCCGCAGCGCCGATGCGGCCAACACGCCCGTCCCCGCAAGGTCCTTCAACGGCCGGCTGCTGGTGCTGGGCCTGGCCATGGCTGCGGTCACGGTGGCGCTGGCCCCCAACATCCACACCTACATGGACCAGCGGGCCGAGATTTCAGCGCTTAAGCAGGACATTGCCGCACAGACGGCACAGCAGGCATCCGCGCAGTCGGAACTGGCCCGCTGGGACGACCCCGCCTATGTCAAGCAACAGGCCCGGGACAGGGTGAGCATGCTCATGCCCGGCGAGACGGGGTATTGGGTGTACGGCGCCCCCGCCGCGGCCGCCGACGGTGCCGGTGCAGCAGCAAATTCCGCTTCCGGGGAATCGGCGGAGAAGGGCACCGCGGTGACCACCGAACCTTGGGTGGACAGCCTGTGGCAGGCCGTGGAAAAGTCAGCGGCCGTGAAGCCGGCCGCGCCGGCCCCAACCAAGCCGGCGCCCACGGTGGTGCCGAAGCCCGCCGCCAAATAGGCCGCGCCGGCTCCCGCAGCCAAGCCGGCGCCCTCCGGGAATAGGTCATGCCCGCCCACGCCCGGCCAGGACGCGTGAACGGGTGCCCCGCACGCACGGTAAAATGGCCTGTTGGACAGGGCGGCTGACAGGCCGCCCGCCACCCACCGCAACGCCGCCCAGCACGCCTGGCGTGACGGCATCCCGCTGCGGTGGCACGAAAGAGGAAGGACGCCTGTGCCCGCATCAGCCACCGACGCCGAAGGCTCACGAGTGCCCACCCAGCATGATCTGGACACCCTGAGCCGCCAGCTCAACCGGCCCGTCCGCGACGTCGTTGAAATTCCGGCCCGCTGCGTGTGCGGCAACCCCCTCGTGGCCGCCACCGCGCCGCGGCTGAGCAACGGCATCCCGTTCCCCACCACGTTCTACCTGACGCACCCGGTGCTGACGGCCGCGGCGTCGCGCCTGGAGGCTGCCGGCCTGATGGCGGAAATGACCGACCGCCTCGCCGCCGACGCCGGTCTGGCCGCGGCCTACCAGCGCGCCCATGAGCAGTACATAGCGGCCCGCACGGCCATCGGCGAGCGGGCCGGCACCGGGCCCGTGCCCGAGATCGACGGGATCTCCGCCGGCGGCATGCCCACCCGCGTCAAGTGCCTGCACGTCCTGGTCGGCCATGCACTGGCTGCCGGCCCCGGCGTCAACCCGCTGGGCGACGAGGCCCTCTCCGCCCTCGCCGAGTGGTGGACGGCGGAGGAATGCCTGTGCAACGGCGCCTGGGACGACCAGGCCCCGGTGCCCAGCAGGGACCTCAGCCGCCACGTCAAGCACCTTAACAAGGACTGACCGAGATCAGCGTAGAGAATATCCAGCAACCAGAAAAGGAACGGGCCTTTCCATGCGTGTAGCTGCCATCGACTGCGGGACCAACTCCATCCGCCTCCTCATTGCCGACGTCACCACCAACCCCTACGGCGCCATCACCCTCGGCGACGTCCACCGGGAAATGCGTGTGGTGCGCCTGGGGCAGGGCGTCGACGCCACGGGCATGCTGGCCCCCGAGGCCCTCGCGCGGACCTTTGCGGCCGCCGAGGACTACGCCGCGTTGATCCGGGACTGCGCGGCGGACGGCACCGCGGTGGAACGCACCCGTTTTGTCGCCACGAGCGCCACGCGCGACGCCGGCAACCGCGCGGAGTTTGTCGACGGCATCAAGGCCCGGCTGGGCGTGGAACCGGAAGTCGTCTCCGGCGCCGAGGAGGCGGGCCTGTCCTTTGCCGGCGCCACCAGCGTGCTCCCGGCGCTCGACGACGAACTGGTCCTGGTCGTGGACCTGGGCGGCGGCAGCACCGAATTTGTGGTCGGCAATGCCTCGGGTGTCCAGGCAGCCGTGAGCACGGACATGGGCTGCGTGCGCTTCACCGAACGCTACCTGCAGTCCGATCCGCCCACGGAGACGGAAATCGCCGCCGCGGAGGCGGCCATCGAAGCCAAGCTCGACGACGTCCTGGCGGAGGTGCCGCTGGGCAGCGTCACCCGGGCGGTGGGCGTGGCCGGCACCATTACGACTGTTACGGCGCAGGCGCTCGGGCTGGCGGCCTACGATCGTGAGGCGATCCACGCCGCCGTCGTACCCCTGGAAAAAATCGACCAGGCAGCCGGTGATCTACTGGCCATGACGCGGGAGGAGCGGGCTGCGCTGGGCTTCATGCATCCCGGACGCGTGGACGTGATCGGGGCAGGTTCGTTGATCTGGCGCACCGTCCTGCGCAGGATCGCGGTGCTGACACACGGACGGCTCGAATCGGCAACGACCAGCGAACACGATATTCTGGACGGAATCGCCCTGGGCGCCGCGGGAGGTCTCCACTGACCCGGCGCCCACCTCGACGGAAACGAGCATGAATGCCGGATGCGACACAGCCGCCCAAACGACGGCTGCGCGGCATTGGCGCTGCCCTGCTGGCGCTGGCCCTGACGGCACCGCTGGCCCTCGCGGGTGCCACGGCGGCCTCCGCCGACGACATCCGCAACCGCGAATACTGGCTGGGCTCGTCCGGCATCACCAAGGCGTGGGAAATTTCGCAAGGCGCGGGCGTCAAGGTCGCGGTGATTGACAGCGGCATCGACGCGAGCCACGTGGACCTCAAGGGCGCCATTGCGGGCGGCGTGGACATGTCGGGTTCCGGAAACGCCAAAGGCACCAAGGGCGTGGGCGCCGAGCCCGAGCACGGCACGCTCGTGGCCACCATGTTGGCTGGGCGGGGCCATGCCAGCGCTTCGGCCACAGCCAAGGGTCCGACGGCGCCCGCCAAGCCCAGCGTGGGTGCCGGTCCCGACGGGGTCATCGGAGTGGCGCCCAAGTCCGAAATCCTCAGCGTCTCTGTCTGGCTGGGGAGTGATAACCCGTCAGGGAAGAACATTGACGCCCAAATCCCTGCGGCCGTGAGGTGGGCCGTGGACCACGGCGCCAAGGTCATCAACATGTCCCTGGGCAGCACGTCCACCGCGTGGCCGCAAAGCTGGGACAGCGCCTTCTCCTACGCCGAGGCCAAGGACGTGGTCATTGTGGCCGCGGCGGGCAACCGGAAATCCGGCAGCGAGCAGGTGGGCGCCCCCGCCACCATACCCGGCGTTCTGGCCGTGGGCGGGTTGGACAAGGACGGAACCGCCAGCGTGGATTCCTCCTCACAGGGCATCAGCATCGGCGTCTCCGCGCCGGCCGAGGACCTGGCCGGCGGTCTGCCCGGCGGAGGCTACGCCCGCTGGAGCGGCACCAGCGGGGCGGCGCCGATCGTTTCCGGCGTTGCGGCCCTGATCCGCTCCAAGTACCCCACCATGACCGCCGCGCAGGTCATTAACAGGATCATTTCCACGGCCAAGCCGAAGGGGAACGGAACGCCCAACGCCATCTACGGTTACGGCATCCTCGACGCCTACGCGGCCTTGACGGCTAACGTCCCGTTGGCGACGGCGAACCCGCTGGGCAGCATCGACGACTGGATCCGCGTCCACCGCCGCGGCCAGGCCGCGCCTCCAGCCGGCGGATCCACCGTGGCCACCTCGCCCCTGCCGAAGGCGACCTTCAGCGACCACGCCGCACCGGTGCCGCTCCCTGCCGCCGGACTGCGCAGCATGGAGCCGGCGGCGATAGTGCTCGGATTCCTGGCCCTGCTGGTGCTGGTGTTGGCAGCGGGGAGCACCCACATCCTCCTGGCCCGGCGCAGGATCCTGGCCAGTGACGGACCGGCCGGCGGTGCCGGACCAGCCAGTGCCGGACCGGCCGGTGACGGACCGGCCAGCGATGCCGGCAGCAAGGGTGCCGTCGCGGCCGAAAGAGCGAGCCACAAACACTAGGTCCGGCCGCGCTGCCGAGGGCAGCATTTCATCGCCGGACTCATTAGTGAATGTTTTCACAAAGAGCTGTACAATTGGACCATGGCACTCACTCCCACATACTCAGACCGTCCGCGCGTCCTGGTGGTAGGCGGCGGTTACGTTGGCCTCTACACGGCGTTCAAGCTGCAGAAGAAGATCGCGAACGCCGGCGGCATCGTCACCTTGGTCGATCCGCTGCCCTACATGACGTACCAGCCGTTCCTGCCCGAGGTGGCCGGCGGCAACATCGAGGCGCGCCACGCGGTGGTTTCCCACCGCCGCCACCTCAAGGAAACCGAGCTGATCCAAGGCTCTGTCACCAGCATCGACCACGAGAACCGGACCGCCGTGATTGCCCCCGCCGACGGCGGCGAGATGATTGAACTGACGTATCACGACGTCGTCCTCGCAGCAGGTGCCGTCACCCGCACCTTCCCGATCAAGGGCCTGGCCGAATCCGGCATCGGACTGAAGACCATCGAGGAAGCCGTTGCGCTGCGCAACCAGGTGCTGAACCTGATCGAGCAGGCCTCCACCGAGACCGACCCCGCCAAGCGCAAGCGAGCCTTGACATTCGTTGTCGTCGGCGGCGGCTTCGCCGGCATCGAGACCATCGCCGAACTCGAGGACATGGCCCGCGCCGCCGTCAAGCTCAACCGACGCGTGGAGCAGTCCGAACTCCGCTTCGTGCTCGTTGAAGCCATGGGCCGCATCATGCCCGAGGTCACCGAATCACAGGCCCTGTGGGTGGTGGACCACCTGCGCAGCCGCGGCGTCGAGGTCCTGCTGAACACTTCGCTGGACAATGCCGAGAACAACAACCTCAAGCTCATCAACCTCCCGGACAAGTCTGTTGCGCAGGAATTCGACGCGGATACCCTCATCTGGACGGCCGGCGTCATGGCCAACCCGATGGTCCGCTCCACCGACTTCCCGATCGAGCCCCGCGGCCGCGTCTCGGTGAACGTGAACCTCCAGATTTCCGGCGAGTTCGGAGTCATCGAAAACGCCTGGGCCGCCGGCGACGTCGCCGCCGTTCCGGACGTCACGGGCGGCCTCCCGGACGGCACCTGCGTGCCGAACGCGCAGCATGCGCTGCGCCAGGCCAAGCGCCTGGCGAACAACCTGTGGGCCAGCCGGTTCAACAAGCCCCTGAAGGGCTACAAGCACAAGAACCTTGGCGCCGTCGCCGGCTTCGGCCAGTGGAAGGGTGTCGCAAAGATCATGGGCATCCAGCTCAAGGGCGCCCCGGCCTGGTTGGCACACCGCGGCTACCACGGACTGGCCATGCCCACCGTGGAGCGCAAGGTCCGCGTCCTCATGGACTGGTTCGTCACCATGATCACCAGCCGCGACCTGACACAGCTGGAAAACCTGCAGGCACCGCGCAGCGCGTTTGTCTCCGCCGCAACCCCGAAGCCGAAGCCTGCGGCAGCGGCGCCGGCCGCCCCTGCCGAGGCTCCCAGGGCTGAAGCCCCGAAGGCCGAGGCCCCGAAGGCGGAAGCTCCGAAGGCCGAAGCCAAGGAAGAAGCTGCCGCGGCCAAGTAGCCGGCGCCTTTCCCAGCACGACCCAAGCACGACGGCGGCCCTCCCCACCTGCGGGAGGGCCGCCGTCGGCAGTTAAGGGTTTGCTTGACATTCGATGGTGCAGATCCTGCGGGCAGCCCGATTTGATGGTGCAGCTCCTGCGGGTTCGGTGGGCCGGAGGTCGCAGGAGCTGCACCGCGGATTCGCTCGTGCAGCGCATGCGGGCATTTGCCGCCGGTCAGCGCCGGGGACCTCGGCAGGGCCGGCAGTCCCGATCGCCGCGGCTGAAAGGTGGCGCGGGTGTTCCGATGCAGGCGCGGCAGAATAGACTGGGGCGATGATCCTTCGACGCGAGCAGGCACCGGACAGGCCGGAAATCCTTGCCTTGATCGAGGCTGCGTTCCCGGAACCGGTGGAGGCGCGGCTGCTGCGAGAGCTGTTTGCGTCACGCGAATACCTCCCGGAGCTCTCCCTGGTGGCGGAATCGTCCGATGGTGAGATTCAGGGCTACGTCATCAGCACCCGGGCTTGGATAGGAGACACGCCTGCCGTGGGGCTGGGCCCCATCGGGGTGTTGCCGGAACGGCAGCGGCAGGGCATCGGCGCGGCGCTCATGCATGCCTCGATCGACGCGGCGAGGGAACAGGGTGAACCGGCGATTGTCCTTCTGGGCAGCACAGACTTCTACCCCCGCTTTGGTTTCGTCCCCGCCGACTCGGTGGGGATTGCCTCGCCGGACCCCTCGTGGGGATCGCACTTCATGGCGTTGCCGCTGCCGACGTTCCATACCGGCATCCGTGGTCACTTCAGGTATGCGGAGCCGTTCAGCAAGTTGTGACGGTTGGGTTTCCGCGGTCCACATCCAGTAACGTTAAGGCGGCAGGTGCCTGCGCGTCACCCGCCCCAGTAGCCCAATGGCAGAGGCAGCAGACTTAAAATCTGCAAAGTGTCGGTTCGAGTCCGACCTGGGGTACCCACATGCCGCCCGCGGCGTCCGTTAAGAGTCCCCTTAAAGGACTGGTTTCGTTCAGAGCAAGCTCGTTCTGGCCAAGACTGAACCGCTCAGCGTGAATTTCCGTACCGCTCATCCTCAGGCCGGAAGGCTGCTGCCGCCGCCCCGCGGTCCGGAACCACAGGACCCTGGGGAACCAAAAGTCGAGGCGGATCGTCCTTTATTGGTAGGGTGGAAATAATATCCACCCCCTATTCTGGAGGAATCGACACCATGGCGCTTGGTGGAAACCCGGTCTTTGCCAACAACAAGAACTTCAAGGACAGCCCGGCCGTGCGGCGCGGCTTCCTCAACGGTGGCACCGAGACCATGCCTGCCCAGGGCACATTTTCCGCCCAGCAGCTGGAGGACATGTACAGCAAGCCGTCCGCCAATGCGCAGCAGACCGGGCGCATGACGTACGACGACGTCATCATGAAGACCGTGGGCACGCTCGCCCTGGTCCTCGCAGGCGCCGCGCTGGGCTGGATTGTCCCGCTGCTCATGATTCCCGGCATGCTCATCGGCCTGGTCCTGGGCCTGGTCAACTCCTTCAAGAAGCAGCCGTCCCCGGCCCTGATCCTTTGCTATGCATCCTTTGAGGGCATGTTCCTTGGAGGCCTCTCCGGAATGCTGGAAGGGATGTACCCGGGCATTGTGGTGCAGGCCGTGATCGGCACGCTGAGCGTTTTTGCCGTGACGCTGCTGCTGTTCCGCAACGGCAAGGTCCGCGCCACCCCGAAGATGACCCGCTTCTTCATGATCGCCCTCGGTGGCTATGCGCTGTTCTCGCTGATCAACCTGGGCCTGATGATGTTCGGCGCCACCAGCAACCCGTGGGGCCTGCGCGGCATGGACATCCCCGGCACCAGCATCCCGTTCGGTTTTGCCCTGGGCCTGCTTGCCATCGGCCTGGCCGCGTTCTCGCTGATCGTCGACTTCACGGCCATCGAGCGTGGCGTCCAGAACGGGCTGCCGGCCAAGTACTCCTGGACGGCCGCCTTCGGCCTGACGGTGACGCTCGTGTGGCTGTACGTGGAGATCCTGCGCCTGCTGGCCATCCTTCGAGGCAACGACTAGTCCCCCCTTTCCGGCCCGAGAAATCGCTGGCGCGATTTGTCGGGGACCTGGCAAGTGTGGGCCCAACCCCTTTCCGGCCCGAGAAATCGCTGGCGCGATTTGTCGGGGACCTGGCAAGTGTGGGCCCAACCCCTTTCCGGCCCGAGAAATCGCTGGCGCGATTTGTCGGGGACCTGGCAAGTGTGGGCCCAACCCCTTTCCGGCCCGAGAAATCGCTGGCGCGATTTGTCGGGGACCTGGCAAGCGTGGGCCCAACCCCGAGGGGGCCGAACCGGAATTCCGGTTCGGCCCCCTCGCGTTTAAGCTACAGCACCCGCCGGGCGCCCTCGGCGGGGGAGACGGCAAAGATGTCCGGGGCAGCGAATCCGGCCTTGGCAAAGGCGCGTACGACGCCGTCCCTCACCTTGGCCTCTTCGGCCGCCGGTACGAGCGCGATGGCCGAGCCGCCAAAGCCCCCGCCCGTCATCCGGGCGCCCAGCGCGCCATTGGCCAGGGCCGTGTCCACGGCAAGGTCCAACTCCGGGCAGGAGATCTCGAAGTCGTCGCGCATGGAGGCGTGGCTGGCGGTGAGAAGCGTGCCGATGGCGGAGGGCCCGGCCCCGGCCAGGACGGCCACCGTGTCCAGGACGCGCTGGTCCTCGGTGACGATGTGGCGCACACGCCGGAAGGTCTCGGGGTCCAAGAGGCCCGCCGCTTCGGGCAGGTCCGCCTCGGCGACGTCCCGCAGCGCGTGCACGCCCAGCACTTCAGCCCCCAGCTCGCAGGAGGCCCGGCGTGCGGCATAACCGCCGGTGGCGTGGGCATGGGTGACCTTCGTGTCCACCACGAGCACCAGCAGGTCCTCGGCGGCAAGGTCCAGGGGCACCAGCTTTGACTCCTGGGTCCGGCAGTCCAGGAACACGGCGTGACCTTCCGTGGACAACAATGACGCCGACTGGTCCAGAATGCCGGTGGGCGCCCCGACCACCTCGTTTTCGGCCCGCTGTCCCACCAGCACCAGCTCATTTGCGGTCAGCCCGGCCCCGGAAAGGTCGTTGAAGGCCGACGCGACGGCGCATTCGATGGCTGCCGAGGACGACAACCCGGCACCGGTGGGCACCGTGGAGTGCAGGAACAGGTCAAAGCCGCCGATCGCCACGCCCATCTGGCGCAGTACCCACACCACGCCCAGCGGGTAGGCAGTCCAGCCCTGCATGGTGTCGTGGGACAGCGTGGACAGGTCCACAGTGACGACCGCCTGGTCGCCGTAGCTGGAGAGCAGCCGCGCCGTGGAGTCCCCGCGCAGCGTCACGGCCACGGCAGCTGTGCGGTTGATGGCGAAGGGGAGCACAAAGCCTTCGTTGTAGTCGGTGTGCTCTCCAATGAGGTTCACCCGTCCCGGCGCGGTCCACACGCCGTCCGGCTCCTGGCCAAAGGTGGCCGTGAACCGGGCCGAAACCTCCAGGGGGCCAAGCGTCCCGGGGACCGGGGCTCCGGGGACCGGGAACCCGGAGGCCGGGGATTCGGGCTGTTGGCGTTCGGTCATGAAATGTTGGCTTTCTGATCGGCGGCGGCCGCTGGCTTGACGTCGGCTGCGGTTTTGGGGCCGGCAGACGTGGCCCTCAGCACGGCGGCGGTCTGCTCGGGGGTGGTGTCGTTGATAAAGGCGCCCATCGCGGCTTCGGAGCCGGCCAGGAACTTCAGCTTGTCGGCGGCCCGCCGCGGGGAGGTCAGCTCCAGGTGGAAACGGCCGGCCGGGCGCAGCAGGGCATCCAGCGGTGCCTGGTGCCAGGCGGCAATATAGGGTGTGGGCGTCTCATAGAGGTTGTCCAGGCGGCGCAGGATGTCTAGGTACATGACGGCCAGCTCGTCGCGTTCGGCGTTGTTCAGCGCGGCGAAGTCAGGCACGTGGCGGTGCGGGGTGAGGTGGATTTCCAGCGGCATGTGCGCGGCAAACGGCACATAGGCGCTGAAGTGCTCGCCCTGGGCAACCATCCGCTCGCCGGACTCGGACTCCTTCGCCACAATCGAGCCCAACAGCGTCTCGCGGCCTCCGGCGGCCTGGAAGTGCGACAGTGCCGCCGCGGCCATGACGGCGCTGCGCGGCGGGACGTACGAGTACGCGTAGATCTGCCCGTGTGGATGGTGGAGCGTCACGCCGATGTCCTGGCCGCGGTTCTCAAACGGGAACACCTGCTTGATGCCCGGAAGCGCGCTGAGCGCCTCGGTGCGGTGTGCCCACGCATCAATGACGGTGCGGGCGCGCTCCGTAGACAGCCCGCCAAAGGAACCGGTGTGCTCCGGTGTGAAGGCCACCACCTCGCAGCGGCCGAACGCGCGGCCCTTGGTGCCCCAGGCGGGCTTGTCCGGGATGAGCCCCACTGCCGGGCCCAGGGACGGGAAGCGGTTCTCAAACACTGCCACGTCGTAGGTGGAGTCGGGGATTTCCGAAAGGTTTGCGCCCGTGCTGGGGCACAGCGGGCACTGGTCGGCCGGCGGCAGGTAGGTGCGGGTCTGGCGGTGGGCGGCGATGGCCACCCAGTCGCCGGTCAGCGCGTCGAAGCGGAGTTCGCCGGTGTTCGCTTCGCTCCTGGCGTCCAAAGGGCGCGTGTCCACCGCCGTGTGGCTGCGGGCCGTGGCGCCGTCGTCGAAGTAGATGAGTTCGCGGCCGTCGGCCAGGCGTGTGCTGGTGGGAATGGTCATGAGTTCTTCCTGGTCGGGTTCTTCGCGGACTGCCCGCCGGCGGTCGGAACGACGGTGAGGGTGGGCACGCGGGAGGCGAACGTTTCGCGCACGGCCGCATTGACGCCGTCGTCCGTGATGACTGTGTCCACGGCGGAGAGCGGGGCAATGGTCGCGAGGGACCGGACCTGGAACTTGGTGCTGTCGGCGAGCACCACCAGCCGCCCCGTGGACTCGATGAAGGCGGCGTTGGTTTCCGCTTCCAGCAGGTTGGGGCTGGTCAGCCCGCGGGTGGCGTCCAGGCCGTGCACGCCCATGAAGCATAGATCGGTGTTGAGGTTGTGCAGGGCCAGCCGGGCCACAGGGCCCACCAGGGCCTCCGAGGGCGTGCGCTCGCCGCCGGTGACAATGACGGTGCACGAGGAGCTGCCCTGCTGCTGGTAGAGCAGCTCGGCCACTTTGAGGGAGTTCGTGACCACCGTCAGCTCGCGCAGCTGCTCCAGCTCGGTGGCCAGGTGAACGGCCAGCTGGTAGGTGGTGGTGCCGCCGGTCAGGGCCAGCGTCATGCCGGGTTTGACCAGTTTCAGGGCCTCGGCCGCAATGGCCAGCTTTGCCTCCAGCTCCTTGTCCACGTTCAGCAGGAAGCCGGGTTCGAGGGCGCTGAGCCGGGCCAGCCGCATGGCGCCGCCGTGGATTTTGCGGGCCAGGCCGTTCGCGTCCAGCGCCTCGATGTCACGCCGGATCGTCATCTCGCTGACATTCAGGGCCGCGGCGACATCCGCGACGCGTACCGCCTCGTGGAGCTGGAGCTCCTTGAGGATGCGTGCCTGGCGCTCAGGTGCCAGCATGGGGACCCCCTGTGTCTGTGACGCGTCGGCGTCTGTAGCGGTTACGGCAAAAAACAATACTTTCAAACAAAATCTTACATTAACGACGCGCCTTTGGCACCAACATTCCCGAAAGGAACGCTGTTTTTGGGCCCCGGAACCTGTAACGTGGCCTGCATGACCAACACCACAGCAGGAGCCCTGGCGGCGTCCGGCGAGCAGTTCACCCTGCACCGTGCCGGCGCCACCGCCGTCATTGCCTCGCTGGCCGCGGGCCTGCGCCACTACGACCGCGGCGGCGTGGACCTGGTGGAAAGCTACGGCACGGGCGGGATCGCCCCGGGGGCGGCCGGCCTCACCATGGCGCCCTTTGCCAACCGGGTGGACGGCGGCCGCTGGGAGCTCGACGGCAAGCCGCAGCAGCTGGACATCACCGAAGTGCCGCGCAACAACGCCATCCACGGTCTGCTGCGCAACACCGGCTATGCGGTGCTGGAGTCGTCCGAGGAGCACGTGCTCCTGGAGGCCGCCATCTATCCGCAGCACGGCTACCCGTTTCTGGCCCGCCACCAGGTCCGCTACGAACTCTCCGCCGACGGCGCCCTGCGGGTGTCGCAGACGCTCGTCAACGACTCCCCGCGGCGGGCGCCCTTTGTCCTCGGCGCGCATCCCTACTTCCGGCTGGGCGACACCGCCCCGGAACAGTTGCGCGTCACCGTGGACGCCGCCAGCTACCTGGCCGCCAATGACCGCATGATTCCCACGCAGACCCTTCCGGTGGACGCCGCCCATGATCTCCGCGGCGGCCGCCTGCTCCCGGACGCCGTGATGGACACGGCCTTCACCGGCCTGGCGTCCGACGGCGGGACGCGCCATATGGTCTCGGCCCCGGACGGGCGCAGCGTGAGCCTGTGGCACGACGCCTCCGTTTCCTACGTCCAAGTCTTTGTCACCCGGGATTTCCCCGGACGGACGCTGGCCGTGGCCATGGAACCGATGACCGGCCCGGCGAACGCGTTCAACTCGGGCGACGGACTCAAATGGCTGGACCCGGGGGAGCAGTTCACCATGCGCTGGGGGATCGACGCCGAGCTGTAGCAGGTGCGGCGTTGAACCGCGGCCCTGAAATGGACGCCGTTTTACGTATTTTTGCCGCATGGGGAATTATTGGTCTATGACGCCCGTGCAGCAGCAACCAGAGCGCCCCAGCCAAGCAGCTCCCAGTGACCGCCCCGTGGTCCCGTTCGGCATGCAGGTGGCCGGCGCGTGGGCCTGGCGCGTTGGGCTGGTCCTGGTCGTGTCCGCGATGGTGGTGTGGCTGCTGGGCCAGGTGAGCCTGCTGGTCATCCCGCTCATGGTCGCCGCCCTGTTCAGTGCCCTGCTGCGCCCGCTCGTCAACAAACTGCAAAGCGTCGGAGTGCCGCAGTGGCTTGCCGTGAGCGGCACCCTGGTCGGGTTGATAGTGGTGGTCGTGGGCGGACTGTTCCTGGTCGGGCGCCAAATGGCATCGGGCCTTGCCGAGCTGGCCAGCCAGGCACTCCGGGGCTTGATCCAGGTCCAGGACTGGCTGACGACCGGGCCGCTGGGCCTGAGCAACGACCAGATCGACAAGTACCTGCAGGAAGCCCTTGCCGCCCTGCAAAACAACAGCAGCACCATCGTCTCCAAGGCCCTGGGCATTGGGAGCGGGTTCGGCCACTTTGGCGCCGGGCTGCTGCTGACAGTGTTCATCCTGGTCTTTTACCTCCTCGAAGGGGAGAACATCTGGGCCTTTGTGGTCCGGCTGTTCCCGCGCCGGGCGCGGTCCCCGATTGACGGCGCGGGCCGGCGCGGCTGGCTGTCCCTGGGCAACTACGTGCGCATCCAGATACTGGTCGCCGCCGTGGACGCGATCGGCATCGGGGCAGGCGCCGCGATCATCCAGGTGCCGCTGGCCCTGCCACTGGGCGTGCTGGTCTTCGTCGGGTCGTTCATCCCCGTCGTCGGTGCGCTCGTCACGGGCGCCGTGGCGGTGCTGCTGGCCCTGGTGGCCAACGGCTGGGTGAATGCGCTGATCATGCTGGGCATCGTGCTGCTCGTCCAGCAGCTGGAAAGCCACCTGCTCCAGCCATTCATCATGGGCCGGGCCGTGAACCTGCATCCCGTGGCAGTGATCCTGGCCGTGACGGCCGGCTCCACCGTGGCCGGCATCCTTGGCGCCCTGTTCGCCGTGCCGGTGCTGGCCGTGGCCAATTCCTTCATCCGCTACATCGCCGCCCGCGGCTGGGAGCCCGACCTCGTCCTCCCCGGCGCGCTGCCTGAAGGCGGGCTGGAGGACGCAACGGAAGTGCCGGCGTCGTCCGCCAGACCAGGCCCGGACACGCAGCAGTAGCCCGCTGCCCCACGATTCAACCCCGCAACACATAAGGAAAGAGAACAATACAGTGAACGCAGCAGGCAACCTTCCCGTAACCCTCGCCGATGTTGAAGCCGCACGCGAGCTGTTGCAGGAAATTATTGCGTTCACGCCCATTGAAAGTTCGCGGGCGCTGGGGCGGATGACCGGCTCGGACGTGTTTCTCAAGTGTGAGAACCTGCAGCGGGCCGGCTCGTTCAAGGTGCGCGGCGCCTACGTGCGCATGGCCAGGCTGTCAGCGGAGGAGCGGGCGCGGGGCGTGGTGGCGGCGTCGGCCGGAAACCACGCCCAGGGCGTGGCCGTCGCCGCGAAGGCGCTGGGCATCAAGGCCCGCATCTACATGCCCGTGGGCGTGGCACTGCCCAAGCTGGCCGCGACGCGTGGGCATGGGGCCGAGGTGGTGCTGCACGGCTACAACGTGGACGAGTCACTGGCCGAGGCCGAACGCTACGCCAATGAAACCGGCTCGGTGTTCGTCCACCCGTTCAACAACGTCGATGTCGTCTCCGGACAGGGCACCATCGGCCTGGAAATCCTGGACCAGATCCCCAACGTGGACACCGTCATCATGGGCGTCGGCGGCGGCGGGCTGCTGGCCGGGGTGGCCGTGGCCGTCAAGGCCCGCGCCAAGGAACTGGGCCGCGAGATCCGCGTGATCGGCGTGCAGGCGGAAAACGCCGCCGCCTACCCGCCGTCGCTGGCCGCTGACGCCCTGGTGCCGCTGAAGAAGGTCTCCACGATGGCCGACGGCATCGCGGTCGGCCGGCCCGGGCAGCTGCCGTTCTCGATCATCCGCGAACTCGTGGACGACGTCATCACGGTCAGCGAGGATTCGCTGGCGCGGGCCCTGATCTTCCTGCTGGAACGGGCCAAGATGGTGGTCGAACCGGCTGGGGCAGTGGGCGTGGCCGCGCTCATGGAAGGCAAGATCGAGAACCCTGGCACCACCGCCGTGATCCTCTCCGGCGGCAACATCGACCCCATGCTCATGCTCAAGGTCATCCAAAGGGGCCTTTCGGCGGCCGGGCGGTTCTTGACGGTGCGCATGATGCTCAACGACCGCCCGGGATCGCTGGCCACCATCTCGCGGATCATCGCCGAGAACGACGCCAACGTCACGGGCGTGGACCACACCCGCGTGGGCGGTTCCATCTCGATGGGGGATGTCTCCATCACGGTCAACCTGGAGACGAAGGGCCATGAGCACTGCGAACAGGTCCTGACCGCACTGCGCTCCGAAGGCTTCCAGCCGATCGTGGTGCATTAAAAAACTGACCCGCAGCAGATGTCGAAAAAACGCGATTTCGAGGCGTTTTTCGACATCTGCTGCGGGTCAGTTGGGCCCAGGGGACGCGGTCAGCTCTCGTACGGCTTGGCGGAGAGAATTTCGACGTCGATCGTCTTGCCGTTGGGGGCGACATAGCTGAGCTTGTCGCCCACCTTGTGGCCCATGATGGCCATGCCGAGGGGGGAACGCTCGCTGAAGACGTCCATGTCGGTGGTGCCGACTTCGCGGCTGCCCAGCAGGAACTTGGTCGCGTCGCCGGCGATGGTGGCGCCAACCACCATGCCCTGTTCCACAATGCCGTCGTCGGCCGGGGCCTCGCCCACATGGGCGTTGCGCAGGAGCTCGCTCAACTGGCGGATGCGGGCCTCGATCTTGCCCTGTTCATCCTTGGCGGCGTGGTAGCCGCCGTTCTCCTTCAGATCGCCCTCGGAACGGGCCTGCTCGATCTTGCTGACGATTTCCGCGCGGCCGGGGCCGGAAAGCTGCGTCAGCTCGGCCTGGAGACGGTCAAAGGCTTCCTGGGTCAGCCAGGCAGCGGACGCACTGTTAGTGGTAGGCACGAAGTTCTCCTTGAATGTACATAAAACAAAGACCCCGCTAACGGCGGTTCCAATGGTGTTCCACGGCTGGCGTGCCCATCGGGCGACGGACACCATCCATGCGCGGAATTTCCACGGTTGACCAAGCGGGGTGAAGATAATATTGACAAGTTTAGTCAATAAGCCGGATAAACCCAAGAATCGCGCGGGGCCGTGTCATGGTCAGTGCACTATCCAGCATTCCTGGACCAGCCCCGTCACGGCGGGGGCGTCGGTGCGCAGCGCGCCGCGCACCGTCGTCGTGCGTCCGGAATCGGTGCCGGACCCGTTGCCGTTGGGGCCGATCGTGATGACCTTGAAGCCCACCACGGCGTAGGAATCGTTCATCGCCTGCAGGGCGCACCTGGCGGTGGCGGAGGGGTCCTTGGTCACAGCCACGTCCACGGTGGTCAGGGTGGGATCGACCACCTGGTAGCTGATCAGCTTGTTGTCGACGCCGGAGTTGTTGCCGACGGTGGCCCAAAAAACCCAGACAAGCCCCAGGACGCCCACCAGGGCAAGGGCCAGGATCCGGGACTTTTTGGACATCGCCCGCTTGGGGGTGCCGTATCGATTGGCTACGCTGGTAGCTGCCGGAGTTTCTGAATTTGTCACTGCATCCACTGGTGTCTTGATCCGCGGCTGGGCCGGGGGCTGGCCGCCCACGATGGGGCGTATAGGACAGTACGAGTTTAGCGTTTATTCCTGCAGACGTTTTTCGTCCACACTGTACTAAGAATCGAAGGTAGCCGACGTGACCATCAATGAAGGGCACACAGCCGTTCCACTCCGCCTGTTGGCCGTGCACGCCCATCCCGATGACGAGGCCAGCAAGGGCTCGGCCACGATGGCCTCCTACGTGGCCGCAGGGGTGCGGATCATGGTCGCCACGTGCACGGGCGGGGAACGCGGCGGCATCCAAAATCCCGGCATGGCCGGCGACGCCCATGCCGCCCGCGACATGGCCGGCGCGCGACGGCTCGAGATGGCCCGGGCGGCAAAAATTTTGGGCATCGAGCACCAGTGGCTGGGCTTCATGGATTCGGGCCTGCCCGAGGGCGATCCGCTGCCGCCCCTGCCGGCTGGCTGCTTTGCGCTGAAACCGTTGGAGATTGCCGCGGCGCCTCTGGTGCGCCTGGTGCGCCGCTTCCGTCCCCACGTGATCGTCTCCTACGACGAGAAGGGCGGCTATCCGCACCCGGACCACATCATGGCCCACAAAGTGGCCGTGGAGGCGTACCACGCTGCGGGCGACCCGGAGCGGTACCCGGGCGCGGGGGAGGCGTGGGAGCCGCAAAAGCTCTACTACGACCTGGCCTTCAACCCGCAGCGCTTCCGCGCCCTGCATTTTGCACTCCAGGAAGCAGGGCTGGCCTCGCCGTACGCCCAGCGCCTGGCGGCCTGGCTGGAGGCGGACAGCGAAGGCCACACCCCGCCGGCCGGGACCCACCCGGCCACCACACAGGTTGACTGCGGCGAGTTCTTTGAAAAGCGCGACGAGGCCCTCCGCGCCCATGCCACCCAGGTGGACCCGGACGGCTTCTTCTTCGCCGTCAGCCCAGACATGCAGCGGAAGGTGTGGCCGTGGGAGGATTATTCGCTCATCGAATCCCGCGTTCCGTCGCCCCTGCCGGAAAACGACCTGTTTGCTGGCCTACGATAGGTAGTGGACATGTTCCGGCACCGCACCAAGCCTTCCGGGACCCAACCTGCCGGGGATGAAACGAAAGACAAATTGTGCACCCATTGATTTTGCTCGCCGCGACGCCGTCACCGAGCCCCACCATCCCCAGCCTGCGTGCGGGCCTCTCGGACGACCAGATCGGTCCCGGCTTCCTGGGCTTCCTGGCCATGGCCTTCATCGTGGCCATCATGTTCTTCCTGATCCGTGACATGGTCAAGCGCATTCGCCGCGTCCGCTACCGCGCCCAGGTGGCGGAGAATGCCGCGGGCGGCTCCCACGGGCCCGATGCCGAATACCTTGCCATTCCCATCGTCTCGGACGACGCCGCCCGTTCCGCAGGTGCCCAGGGCGCCGACACGTCGGGACAGCAGGCGCCGGACGGTTCCAAGCCCAACAGCGGCGGGCAGTAGCGCTTCATCCAGCAGGGCAACCACAGGAGGCTTCCATGAACCGGCTGGCCGGCGAACCGAGCGCCTACCTGCGCCAACATGCCGGGAACCCGGTGGACTGGCAGCCCTTTGACGACGACGCCTTTGCCGAAGCGCGGGAACGGAATGTTCCGGTGTTTCTCTCCATCGGCTACGCCGCCTGCCACTGGTGCCATGTCATGGCCGGGGAATCCTTTGAGGACCCGGAGATCGGGGCCTACCTGCGCGGGCATTTTGTCTCCATCAAGGTGGACCGCGAGGAACGCCCGGACGTGGACGATGCCTACATGGCCGCCACCCAAGCCCTGAGCGGGCAGGGCGGCTGGCCCATGAGCGTCTTCCTGACGCCGTCGGGCCAGGCATTTTACGCAGGGACCTACTTTCCGCCGCGGCCAGTCTCGGGACGGCCGTCCTTCCGGCAGGTGCTCGAGGCCGTGGTGGAGGCCTGGACCGAACGGCCCACGGAGGTCCTCGCCACCGCGGAAGCCGTCGCCGCGGCCCTGGCCGATCCGGTGTGGCGGGTTCGCGCGGACGGCGGGGCGGGCAGTGACGGTCCGTCAGGCGCCGTTGTTGTTTCGTCGGGCAGCCCGGACGGCTCCGCGTGGACGCGGACCCTTTCCGCCGCCGCCGGTGAAGCGGTGGCTGCCATGGCGGGTGCCGAAGACCAGGTCCACGGCGGTCTGGGCACGGCGCCGAAGTTCCCGCCCACGCCCGGACTGGAGTTCCTGATCAGGCATGCCGCCGGCGACGGGGAGTCGGCCCGCAAGGCGTTTGGCTTGGCCGGGCGGACGCTTGGCGCCATGGTCAACTCCGCGTTGTTCGACCAGGTAGGCGGCGGCTTTGCCCGCTACAGCGTCACGGCCGATTGGTCCGAGCCGCACTACGAAAAAATGTTGTACGACAACGCAGGCCTGCTGCGCGTCCTCGTCCACTGGGTTCGGCTGGCGGAAGCGCGGCCCGAGGAGCTTGCGGCGGAGGCTGCCAGGCTGGAGGCTGCCGGGGCGGCGGACCAGGTGCACCACATCCATGACACCACCGGGCCCGTGCCGCTGTCCGTCACCGACGCCCGCCGGGCCGTGGCGGCGACCATCGGCTGGCTCGTGGCCGAACTGCGGCTGCCGGAAGGCGCCTTCGCCTCCTCCCTGGACGCCGACACCGTCATCGACGGGATCCACCGTGAGGGGGCCAGCTACCAGTGGAGCCTCGAGGACCTGCGGCGGGCGGCAGGCGGGCAGCGTGCGGAAGCCGCGTCCGACGTCGGACATTTCATGGGGATTCCCGCTTCCGGGGCGGCCCCGCTCCACCCGGGAAGGGCGCTGACGCCGGAAGAGCGTGCGGCGTGGGAGCGCCTGCTTCCGGCGCTGCGGGAACAGCGGGCGGCCCGGGTGATGCCGGCCCGGGATGACAAGGTCGTGGCGTCGTGGAATGGCATGCTCCTGGCGTCGCTGGCGGAGGCTGCCATGGTTCTCGGCGAGCCCGGCTGGCTGGAGCACGCCGTCGAACTGGCACGGTATTTGCGCCGTGTCCACTGGGACGGGGCCGTGCTGCGGCGCGTTTCGCACGACGGCCGGGCGCAGGGGATCGAGGGGCTGCTGGAGGATTACGCGGCGTGCGCCGACGGCTGCTTTGCGCTCTACGCGGCAACGGGGGACGGCCAGTGGTTCGATTTTGCGGCCGGCCTGGTGGCCGCGGCACAGCGTTTTGTCCAGGACGGAACGGTGTTCAACAGCGCTTCCGGTGCGGGTTCGATGGCCGGCGCCCCGGCCGGCGCGCGGTTTGCCGAACCCTTCGACAGCGCGACCGCCGCACCGGTGGCCCTGCTGTCCGGCTCGCTGGTCACGTATGCGGCGTATACGGGGTCCACCGGCCACCGGGGGCTGGCGGAAAATTTGTTGGCGACGGTGCCGGAGCTGGCCCGGCGCGCGCCGCGTTCGGCCGGTGGCGTGCTCGCCGTGGCCCAGGCCATGGCGGCCGGCCCCGTGGAAACGGCCATCGTCGGCAGGCCGGGCCCCGGGCGTGACGCGATGGTCCGTAGGGCCTGGGCGTCGCCGGCGCCGGGCATGGTGATTTCCGTCTGGGACGGCTCGGGCGCCCCCGCGGTGCCGCTGCTTGGGGGCCGTGCGCTGCCCGACGACGCCGGGCCGGACGTCCCGCCCTTGGCCTACGTATGCCGCGACATGGTGTGTGCGCGGCCTGCCGCCTCCGTGGAGGAGCTCGGCAGGCTGCTCTGAGCCGCCGCCTCCCATGGACGCTCCTGCAGATCCGGGGCGTTGTAGGTGGACGCTCCTGCAGGTCCGGGGCAGGGCAGGGTGGTTCAGGTTCGGGACCGGTCGAGTCCCAGATGACGGCTCAGGCAGGAATTTGTCACGCTGCCGGAATCCATGGTGCTGATTATTGGGCCCGGCTGTTTCGACGGTGCAGCTACTGCGGGCGGAATGCGCGGCAGGTCGCGGGATCTGCACCATCGGTTTTGGCGGGTCGCAGCATGTGCAGGAGCGTCGCGGAATAGTGACCCGGATCTGCAGGAGCGTCGTCCGTACGGTGGACGTGGGAGGCGGCCTATCCGAACAGCACCAGCGCCACGGCGACGAAGTGGGAGGCGAAACCCGCCACCGTCAGGGCGTGAAACAGCTCGTGGAAGCCGAAGTGGCGCACGCTGAAGTTGGGCCGCTTGACGCCGTAGATGACGGCACCGGATATGTAAAACACCCCGCCCAGGCAAATCAGCAGGGTGGGGACCGCGCCCGCCGCCCAGAACTGCGGCAGGAAGAACAGCGCCGTGATGCCGAGCAGCACGTAGAGGGGGACGTACAGCCACCGCGGTGCCCCGACCCACAAAACGCGAAACAGAACGCCGAGCACGGCGCCGGTCCAGATCAGCCACAACAGGACGGTCGCCGTCGAACGCGGCAGCATCAGCGCAGAGAGCGGCGTGTAGGAGCCGGCTATGACCAGCATGATGTTGCTGTGGTCGAACCGTTTCAGCAGCAACTTGGCCGGCGGCTGCCAGTTGACGAGGTGATATAGCGCACTCGTACCAAATAAAAGCACTCCCGTGCCCGTGTAGATTGCCGTGGTCAACCTGGCTGTGGTCCCCGGCGCCAGAAGGATCAGCATCAGACCCGCTACCAAGACCACCGGCGCTGCCCCTGCGTGAAGCCAGCCCCGCCAGCTCGGTTTTACGTCTGCCGGTAGAGAGGGGCTCATGTCAAAAATCATAGTCCGTGCAGCCCTAAGTTACTTGACGGTAGCGAACGTCTACTGCGGAGTAACCCAAAGCTGCCGCGGGCTTCACCACAATGTCCCGGCCGGGCAGGTAACCTAGGACCAGCACGTTTCCCCCGGCCGCCTGGCCATGATCCGGAAGGTCCGGCGCGCCCCCATGCATTTGTTCTCCGGCCCCATGCGGATGCCGAAATTCCTGTACCACTACTACGAGCGCCGCCTTGGCCGGTCTCTTGACCTCAGCAGCGTGCCCCGGCACATCGGCGTCATGGTGGATGGGAACCGCCGCTGGGCCAGGCAGTTCAACGCACCCACCAGCCAGGGGCATCAAGCCGGCGCGGACAAGATTCTCGAGTTCCTGGGGTGGTGCCAGGACCTGGGCATCAAGGTCGTCACGCTCTACATGCTGTCCACGGACAACATGAGCCGTTCGCCCGAGGAACTGGACGAGCTCATGGGCATCATCGCCAACACCCTTGACCTGCTCGACGCCGACGAGGACATCAGCGTCCACGCCATGGGCGCCCCCGAGCTGCTCCCCGACTACCTCGCGCAGCGCCTGTCCTCCCTGACGGCCCGGGTTCCGGCCAAGGAGCGCATCCACGTCAACCTGGCCATCGGCTACGGGGGGCGCCGCGAGATTGTCGACGCCGTCCGTGAGCTCATGCACGACGCCGACGACGCGGGCCGCACCATGGCGGAAGTCGCGGACAGCCTGACCGTGGACGACATCTCCAGGTTCCTGTACACCCGGGGACAGCCGGACCCTGACCTGGTCATCAGGACTTCCGGGGAGCAGCGCCTGTCCGGCTTCCTCATGTGGCAGAGCGCGTACAGCGAGTTTTACTTTTGCGAGGCCCTCTGGCCGGCCTTTCGGCGCATCGACTTCCTGCGGGCCCTGCGCGACTACGCCGGGCGCAGCCGCCGATTCGGCGGCTAGCCGGAAGGTGCCATGCACAGCCATCACAGGAATGAAGTCATCATGGCCGGCGTACTGTCGTCGGCCGCCGGTTTTGTTGACGCCGTCGGCTTCATCCATCTGGGTGGCTACTTCGTCTCCTTCATGAGCGGCAACTCCACCCGCGCCGGCGCGGCACTGGCCGAGGGGAACCCGCGCGGTTTCGTGTTGGCGATGGGCCTGGTGGCCGCGTTCACGGCCGGCGTCATTTCCGCGTCGATCCTGCGCCGCCTGGTCCCGTCCCGCAGACGCATGTGGGTGTTGCTGTACGTGACAGCGGCGCTGGGGCTCGCCGTCGTACTTTTTGACCTGGACGCGGCGGTGTGGCTGGCCCCGCCCGCCATGGCGCTGGCCATGGGCGCCGAGAACGTGATCTTTGAGCGCGACGGCGAGGTCAGCATTGGCCTGACGTACATGACGGGCACGCTGGTGAAGATGGGCCAGCAGATGGCGGCTGCGCTGACCGGCGGCAACCGGCTGGGCTGGGTGCGCTACCTTTTCCTGTGGCTCTCGCTGACGCTGGGGTCGATCGTGGGCGGCTTTGCCTATTTCGCGCTCAACCTCAACGCCCTGTGGGTTTCGGTGGCCATTTTCCTGGTGGTCCTGGCCGTCAATGCCCGCTCGCGAGCGCCTGAAGGCGTGCGGCCCAAGAGTTAATGCCGCGTTCAGCTGCGTGTTGCGCGTGGCGCACCGATCCCTCCCGCAGCCGGAGTACTTTGGCACTAACGGAGGGCAACTCCGCCCGCCGTACCTATTTGAGTTCCAGGTGCACCGCCGGCCTGGAAAGGCTGGAGTCGACGTGGTTGAGACGATGAAACTCGAACGGCATGCACCGCACACGGCGCCCGCGAGGCTGCGGAGCTACGTCATTGACACCTCTGTGCTGCTTTCGGACCCGCGGGCCATCCTGCGCTTTGCGGAGCACGAGGTGATTGTTCCGATCGTGGTGATTTCGGAACTGGAGTCCAAGCGCCACGACCCCGAGCTGGGCTACTTTGCCCGCACGGCCCTGCGCCTGCTGGACGAGCTCCGCGAAAAGCACGGCGGCCTGGCCAACCCCATTTCCCTGGGGGACGACGGCGGGACCTTCCGTGTGGAGCTCAACCACATTTCCGCCGAGGTGCTTCCCGCCGGCTTCCGTGGGACGGACAACGATTCGCGCATCCTGGCCGTCGCCAAGAACCTGGCCAACGAGGGCATGGACGTGACGCTGGTGTCCAAGGACGTGCCCATGCGCGTGAAGGCCTCGGCCATGGGGCTGGCCGCCGACGAATACCGCAACGAGCTGGTCAAGGACTCGGGCTGGACCGGAGTGGCGGAAATCGACATAACCGAGGAGGAGATGGCGGCACTCTACAACCACGAGGCCGTCGCGGTCCCCGAGGCGGCGGTCCTGCCGGTCAACACCTCCCTGGTGCTGACCAGCAGCCGTGGTTCCGCGCTCGGCCGGGTGGGCGCGGACCAGCAGGTGCGCCTCGTCAAGGGCGACCGCGACGTGTTTGGGCTGCACGGGCGTTCGGCCGAGCAGCGCCTGGCCTTGGACCTGCTCATGGACCCCGAGGTCGGCATCGTCTCGCTGGGCGGGCGCGCCGGCACGGGCAAGAGCGCGCTCGCCCTGTGCGCCGGGCTCGAGGCGGTGCTGGAGCGCAACGAGCACCGCAAGGTGGTGGTCTTCCGGCCGCTCTATGCCGTGGGCGGGCAGGAGCTGGGCTTCCTGCCCGGCTCCGAAGGCGAGAAGATGAACCCCTGGGCACAGGCAGTCTTTGACACGCTGGGCTCAGTGGTCAGCGACCGGGTCATGGACGAGATCATGGAGCGCGGCCTGCTTGAGGTGCTGCCGCTGACACACATCCGTGGCCGCTCGCTGCACGACTCCTTCGTGATCGTCGATGAGGCGCAGTCGCTGGAAAAGAACGTGCTCCTGACGGTGATGAGCCGGATCGGCCAAAACTCCAAGATCGTCCTCACCCACGACGTCGCCCAGCGCGACAACCTCCGGGTCGGGCGCCACGACGGGATCGCCGCCGTCGTTGAAACCCTCAAGGGTCACCCGCTCTTTGGCCATGTCACCCTGACCCGCTCCGAGCGTTCGCCCATCGCCGCACTGGTCACCGAGATGCTGGAGCGCGCCGAAATCTAGCGTTTGCGCGGCACGCACGTCGCCGGCCGTCCGCTTCGCGGGGCGGCCGGCGCTATGGTGGGGCGTTCGCCCAAAGGCGGGACCCGGCCAGGCTTGGATGCGGCGCCGTCGATGCCTGCCGTGAAACTCCGGGGATAGACTCAGGAACATGCCCCGACAGCTTCCTGCGCCGGTCCGCCTCGGCCTGGCCATGGTCGCCGGGCTGGCCCTTGCCGTGCAGTCCCGGATCACCGGAACCATGGGGCTGCGGCTGGGCGACGGCCTGGCCGCCGCGCTGGTCAGCTTTGGCGCCGGCCTGCTGCTCATGGTCGTGCTGGCCCTGGGCACGCGGGGCGGGCGGGCCGGGATGGCCGCCCTGCGCGGCGGCCTGGCCCGGCGCGAGCTGCCCCGCTGGTACCTGGTGGCCGGCGCGGTTGGCGCCGCAGTGGTTTTCGCCCAGGGGGTCACGGTCGGGACGGTCGGCGTGGCGCTGTTCACCATCGCCCTGGTGGCCGGACAGACCGTCAGCGGGCTGCTGGTCGACCGGATGGGCTTTGCGGCGGGCGGGAGAAAGCGGCTGACCGCCCCGCGACTGGCCGGTTCAGTGCTGACGATGGGCGCCGTCGTCTGGGCGGTCTCCGCCAGGTTCACCGCGCTCGGGCCGTGGGGCCTGTCCCTGCTTCTGCTGCCCCTGCTTGCGGGCCTGTTCTACGGGTTCCAGCAGGCGATGAACGGGCGCATCGCCGCGGCGGCCGGCACGCCGCTGACCGCCACCCTGACCAACTTCGCCGCCGGCACGGTGGTGCTCCTGGCGGCGTGGCTGGCCAGGCTGCCGTTCGCCCCGCCCGCGCACGCCCTGCCGCACGAGTGGTGGCTCTATTGCGCCGGGCCGCTGGGCGTCGTCGTGGTCTTCCTCAGCTCGGCGCTGGTGCGGCGGATCGGCGTCCTGCTGCTTGGACTGGGCGCCGTCGCCGGCCAGCTGGTCGGATCCCTGCTGCTCGACCTCGCCTTTCCCACGCCAGCCACGGCGGTCGGCACCGCCACCGTGCTCGGCACGGCCTTGACCCTGTTCGCCGTCCTGGTGGCGGCCGCGCCCTGGCGAAGGAACCCGGCGCCGGCCCACCTGCCGCCGGTGCGCGCCTCCACCGCTCGGCGCTAAGCCGCCGGGACTGGGGGCCGGCGGGACTGGGGGCCGGTGTCGTTCCGGGGGCTACGAACCCGGGAGGTCCCACGGGATGTGGGCCCGCACGTCCGTCAGGCCCATGCTGACCTCCTCAAAGAGGTCGTCGAGCATGTATTCATCAATCCCCAGCAAAACCATCGCGTGCCCGGCCCCGGCGGTGTCGCCGTCGAGCGACTGGCTGGCGACGCAGACCGCCGTCTCAAGGTCGATCCGCACGGCAGTGCGTCCCGGGTAGAGCAGGGGGGCGGCCGGGAACAGAGGCCGATAGGACGGGTTCGCGGTCAGGACCGCGTCCACGGCCGCCCGCCCGTGGTGGTCCACCAGTTCCACACCGGATATCTCGGCGACGTTGGCGAAGGGCTTCTCCAGGGGCACCGGGCGTTCGCCTGCCAGCTCCACCGGATCCAGGGCCGCGGCAAAACGCCCGGAGCCGTAGGCGGGCTCACCGTACAGGGCCTCCGGGCGCCGGACCACATAGCCGTCGCCGTCCTTGACCGGGTTGACCAGGCTGGGTCGCAGCAGCCACGGCTTGCGGTTGCCGCTGATGAACAGGGAATCCTTGGACTCGTTGATCTTGGTGGTGCTGGCCAGCAGCCTGCCCTCGAGGGTCTCGACACGCAGTGCGCCGGGGCGCCGGACCCAACACCTCATCGCCGCCACGTCCGCGTCCGACGCCGTGCTCCCGGCCCGCGCGCGTTCCTCCCGGACGGAGGGGGCATCGCGGCGGTGGAGTTCGAACCGCAGGCTTTGCCAGCGCCACGGCGAGGACCGGCACAAATGCCGGAACGTGTCGGGGGTCATGGGCAGGCCGGTCATATCCACAGCTTACGCTTTGGTGCCCCCGTCAGGGTCCCCATGGGCGGGCAATGGCGTAGCATCACGGCTATGGTGACCCGGTTGCTGGACCTGTGGGAGGCGTCCCATCCCGCCGCGGTTGCCTGTGCCGTGGCGGCGTGCCTTTACCTGATCGTCCTTGCCGTAACGCTGAGCATCATCGACATCCGCACCCACACCCTGCCCGACCGCCTGGTCCTGCCGGCCTACCCCGTGGCCGGGACCCTGTTGGGTGCCGGCGCGCTGCTGGCCGGCCAGCCGGACCACCTGTGGCGGGCCGTCGCCGGGCTGCTGGTGCTCGCCGCCCTGTACTGGGTGCTCTGGGCGGTTTATCCGGCGGGCATGGGCTTTGGCGACGTCAAGCTGGCGGGCGTGCTGGGGCTCTACCTGGGCTTTCTGGGCTGGAACCACGTCCTTCTGGGCGCTGCGGCGGGATTCGTGGCCGGCGGACTATGGGGCATTGCCCTGATCGCCGCCCGGCGTGGGACAGTAAAGTCGCACATCCCGTTCGGCCCGTCCATGCTGGCGGGGACGCTGGCCACCATGCTGCTGCTCCCGGCCTGAGCCGCCGCGGCCGCGGTGCCAGGCCCCGATAGGCTGGGCGCATGGGCTCACCGGATTTCATTGTCAACCTACGCAAGAAGATCGGCCACGACCCGCTGTGGCTGCCCGGCGTGCGCGGCGTTGTTTTCGACGCCGACGGCCGCGTTCTGCTGGGGGAGCGATCCGACACCGGCGGCTGGGCGTTGATCACCGGGATCCTGGAGCCCGGTGAGGAGCCCGGCCCCGGGATGCTGCGGGAAATCTTCGAGGAAACGGCCGTCGTGGCCGAGATCGAGCACCTGCTGGGCATCGCCGCCGTGGGGCCCGTGACCTTCCCCAACGGCGACGTCTGCGACTTTTTGAACATCGAATTCATCGCCCGCCACGTCAGCGGCACCGCCCGCGTCAACGACGATGAATCCCTCGCCGTCGGCTGGTTCGACACTACGGAGCTGCCGCCCCTGCGCCCCGGCCACCTCGCCTGCATCCGGCGCGCTCTCGCGTTCGACGGCGAGCCGCACTTCCAGCGCTGACCCGGGATCGATGGCGCAGTTCCTGCGGCTTGCGGGCCTGGCCTGGGATCGGCGGTGCAGCTCCTGCGCCTTGCGGGCCCGCCAGCCCGCAGGAGCTGCGCCATCGAATTGCCAGCCCGCAGGAGCTGCGCCATCGAATTGCCGGCCCGCAGGAGCTGCGCCATCGAATTGCCCGGGATCCCGGCATGCTTCCGGGGTGGGCCACTTGCCTGCCCCTTCCGGCCTGCCCCTGCCCTGTGGGGGACAGGGCGTAACCGACGGGGAACGCACAAGGCCCGTGCCGGCGTCGTACATGTACGACGCCGGACCGCGCCTTTTCAGCGAACCTTACGGTTGGTCCGTGGAATCCTCATCCCGGGTGAGCAGGAGCGTGTCGGTACCTTCCTCCGCAACGACGGCGCCAAGAGAGGTACCCGCGGCGCGCTCGGCCTCCAGACGGACGGCCTCCTCGCCGCCGATGGCCTCGCCGCGGGCCACCATGCCGGCGGTGTCCGAGAGCGGGATGACCTTCATCGTCAGCGCCAGGACCAGCGCGATCACCATGAACGGGATCAGGTACCAGAACACGGGGGCCAGTGAGTTGGCGTACGCGTTGATGATGCCGTCCTTGATGGCCGGGGGCAGCTGCGCCAAGGCCTGCGGGTCAAGCGTCGCCATGGACTTCCCTGCCTGTTCCGGAGAGGCGCCGGCCTTAGTGAACAGCTCGGTCAGGGAGTCGGCCAGGCGCGTGGTGAACATGGCGCCAAACACGGCCACGCCCAGGGCGGAGCCAACCTCGCGGAAGTAGTTGTTGGTGCTGGTGGCTGTACCCAGCTGGGCGGCCGGGACGGAGTTCTGCACGACGATGACGACGATCTGCATGATCAGGCCAAGCCCGGCGCCGAACACGAACAGCTGGGCGCAGATGACCCAGATGGGGGTGTCAGCGGAGAGCGTGGTCATCCACCACATGGTGATGATGGTCAGCACGGAACCGGCGATCGGGAACATCTTGTACTTGCCGGTCTTCGTCATGCGGATGCCGGACCAGATGGACGTTCCCATCAGGCCGGCCATCATGGGCAGCATGAGCAGGCCGGACTCCGCCGCGGACGTCCCGGAGGACATCTGCAGGAACGTCGGCACAAACGCCAGGGCGGCGAACATGCCCATGCCCAGCACAAAGCCGATGGCCGTGGAGTTCAGGAAGATCGGATTCTTGAACAGCGACAGCGGGATGATCGGGTCCTCGGCGCGGGCCTCGGTGAAGATGAACAGTGCGACGGCGGCGACCAGACCCGCGCCCCAGCTCCAGGTGGCCACCGACGTCCAGCCGCCTGCCTTGCCGCCAAAGTCGGTGAAGAAGATCAGGCAGGTGGTGGCGATGGAAAGGAACAGCACGCCGGGAAGGTCAATCTTTTTCTCGGCCTTTTTATTCGGCAGGGTCAGCGTGAAGAACGCGATCACGAACGCCGCGATGCCCACGGGGATGTTGATGTAAAAGCACCATTCCCACGTCAGGTGGTCCACGAAGTAGCCGCCGAGGAGGGGGCCGGCGACGGCCGCGAGGCCGAAGATCGCGCCCAGCGGGCCCATGTACTTGCCGCGCTCATTGGCTGGGACAATGTCCGCGATGATGGCCTGCGAAAGGATCATCAAGCCGCCGCCGCCCAGGCCCTGGATGGCGCGGAAGATCACGAAGCCCCAGAAGCCGGTGGCGAACGCACAGCCGAGGGAGGCCAGGGTAAAGATGGCAATGGCGGCCAGGAACAGGTTCCGGCGGCCCAGGATGTCACCGAACTTGCCGTAGATGGGCATCACGATGGTGGTGGCCAGCAGGTAGGCCGTGGTGATCCACGTCTGATGCTCCACGCCGCCCAGTTTGCCCACAATGGTGGGCATGGCAGTGGAAACAATGGTCTGGTCGAGGCTGGAGAGCAGCATGCCCGCGATGAGCGCGGAGAAAATGATCCAGATTCTCTTTTGGGTTAACAGGAGCGGCTGCCCTGCCTTGATGGCGGTACTCATCTGGTTCCTTTATAGTCTCAGAGTGGAAAAGCAAAGAATTGTTGGGCCTGCGCGAGGTGGCCGGCCAGGATGTCACGGTAGGCCAGCGCGTTTTCCCCGGAGAAGAACTTTTGGCTGGCCCGCCTGGACAGTGTGCCGAAGAGCCCGGCCACCAGAAGCGCCGTCGGGTCGTCCGGGGGCAGCCCTTCACGTTCGGTGATGACGTGGGCAAACTCGTGCTCGCGGGCCTCGGCGCCGCCCATCACCTTGATCATGAGCTGCGGCTCCACCTTCATGACCTCGATGAGCGCCCGGACGTCTTCCCGCGTGAAGTCCAGCTGATCCGTCATGGCGACCGTCAGTTCGAAAAGATCGCGCAGCAGCGTGGTGGTCAGGCCCTGCGGCCCGCGTGCCACGCCCTCGCCATGCCCGCCGTCAGTGAATGCGGCCATGGCATCCGCCGGGAACTCATCCAGCAGATGCCCCACAATGGCGTCTTCCTTGGAAGGGAAGTAGTTGAAGAACGTCCGGCGGGAGATGCCCACATCCGCGCACAGCTGCTCGATCGTGAAGCCGTTCAGGCCGTGGTTCACGGTGAAGCGCCGGGCCGCCGACGTGATGGCGGACCGGGTGGCCTCCCGCTTGCGCGCGCGCAGGCCATGCACGGCACAGGTATTTGCACTTTCAGTCACAAAGTAAAAGTTTGCACTATCTTTCTTAAAGTGCAAAGTCTTGGCGGCGTGGTCTTCGTCACGCCCCGTTGAGATTGGAGATAACGACGCCCGGGGCTCCGTTCAGTGCGCCTGACAGGGCATTATCTCGAACCTCGACGGCGTCGGAGGTCGTTATCTCGAACCTCGACGGCGTCGGAGGCGGGAGGGACGACGGCGGCGGGCGACCTCCCTGTGGAAGGCCACCCGCCGCCGTCGTACCGTAGTCGAAATGGGCCCTGCTGAGAGGTGGTGATCTCCAACCTCACGCGGGGAGAGGTGGTGATCTCCAACCTCACGCGGGGGAGAGGTGGTGATCTCCAACCTCAACGGGAGGGGTTACTGGGGGGCGCGGGTCATGGCCATGACGTCCAGGCCCTTATCCAGCTGCTCCATGGTCAGCTCGCCGCGGTCCACGAAGCCCAGGGCCAGAACGGCTTCGCGGATGGTCAGGCCCTCCTTGATGGCGTGCTTGGCGATCTTGGCGGCGTTCTCGTACCCGATGTACTTGTTCAGCGGCGTCACGATGGACGGGGACGCCTCGGCCAGGAAGCGGGCGCGCTCCACATTGGCGGTGAGGCCGTCGATCATCTTTTCCGCCATCACGTGCGAGGTGTTGGCCAGCAGGCGGATGGACTGGAGCAGGTTCGCGGCCATGACCGGGATGCCCACGTTCAGCTCAAAGGCGCCGTTGGTGGAGGACAGGGCAATGGTGGTGTCGTTGCCGATGACCTGGGCCGCCACCATGATGGCCGCCTCGCAGATGACGGGGTTGACCTTGCCGGGCATGATCGAGGAGCCGGGCTGCAGGTCGGGGATGGAGATTTCGCCCAGCCCCGTGTTGGGGCCGGAGCCAAGCCAGCGCAGGTCGTTGGCGATCTTCATGATCGAGTAGGCGACGTTGCGCAGCTGGCCGGACGCCTCGATCAGGCCGTCGCGGTTGGCCTGGGCCTCGAAGTGGTTGCGGGCCTCGGTCAGGGGCAGTCCGGTGTCCTGGGCCAGCAGGGCGATGACGCGCTGCGGGAAGCCCGCGGGGGTGTTGATGCCGGTGCCCACGGCCGTGCCGCCGAGCGGAACCTCGGCCACGCGCGGCAGGGACGCCTCGATGCGCTCAATGCCGTAGCGGACCTGCGCCGCGTAGCCGCCGAATTCCTGGCCCAGCGTGACGGGCGTGGCATCCATGAGGTGCGTGCGGCCGGACTTCACCACGGTGGCGAATTCCGCGGCTTTGCGCTCCAGCGACTCGGCCAGGTGCGCCAGCGCGGGGATGAGGTCGTTGATCAGCGCGGACGTCGCGGCGACGTGGACCGACGTCGGGAAGACGTCGTTGGACGACTGGGACGCGTTCACGTGGTCGTTCGGGTGGACGGCCTTCCCGGAGCCGGCAGCCTGCAGGGCCCGGTTCGCCAGCGACGACAGGACCTCGTTCATGTTCATGTTGGACGAGGTGCCCGAACCGGTCTGGAAAACGTCGATCGGGAAGTCGCCGTCAAAGTCCCCGGCAGCGACGAGGTCGGCGGCGGCTTCAATGGCGCGCGCCAGCTCTTCGTCCAGGACGCCCAGCTCCGCGTTGGTGGTGGCCGCGGCCTTCTTGATCCGGGCCAGCGCCTCGATGTGGGCCCGCTCCAGCGTCAGGCCGGAGATCGGAAAGTTCTCCACAGCCCGCTGCGTCTGCGCGCTGTACAGGGCATTTACCGGAACCCGGACCTCGCCCATCGTGTCGTGTTCAATGCGGAACTCTTGTGCGGTGGCCGCGGCAGCTTCAGTCATGCTTCCACCTTATCGCCGCCTCCCGTGCTCCCAAAAACCCGGCCCCGGCGCTTAACGGGAAGGACGACGCCGGACCCAGGGTCCGCCGTCGTCCTTCCTCGTGCCGGGGTGCTTTAGCGGCCGATGGCTCCGCTGCTGTAGACCAGCTCGGCGCGGCCGTCGGCGAGGTGGTAGGTCAGTCCCACCACGGCGGTCTTGTGGTTCGCCACGGCCTCGGCGATGATGGGGGACTCCTTCAGCAGGCGCAGCGCGGTCAGCCGGACGTGCTCGGCCACCATCGTGTCGACGTCGCTGTTGCTGTCGGTGCGCAGCGAGGAGAGCACGGACGGGGTGATGAGCTCGACGATGCCGCGCACATGGCCTGGCGGCATCTCCCCGGTCTCGACGGAACCCTTGGTGGCAGTGACGGCGCCGCAGCTGTCGTGGCCCAGGACCACGATCAGCGGCACATCGAGGTACTCCACGCCGAATTCGACGGAACCCAGTGCGGTGTTGTCGATCACGTGGCCGGCGGTGCGGACCACAAAGGCGTCCCCCAGGCCCATGTCAAAGATAATTTCCGCGGCCAGGCGCGAGTCCGAACAGCCGAAGATCGTGGCAAACGGGTGTTGCCCGTCTGTCAGGGAAGTGCGGCGCGCCGCGTCCTGATTGGGGTGGTTGGCGTTGGCCGCGACGAAGCGGTTGTTGCCGTCCATCAGCACCGCCCACGCCTGCTCCGGCGTGGCGGGGTGGTTGGGAGTTGCGTTTTTGTTGCCGTCTTCGTCGCCAGTCATTATTTAGTGCCCTTTGCTGGTGAAAGTGGATGGGTGGCCTGCGCGCCCGTGCCCGCCGTTGCTGCCGTGGCCAGGGTGTCGAATTCCTTGAATTCGGCCGCACCGGTCAGGACGATGGTGGTTCCACCCTCCTTGAGCACCAGGCTGCGGTCACCTTTAGGTTTATCACGCAGCTCCCAGGTGTGGCCGGAAATGTTGCGGGTTCCCGTCACGACGGCGTCCTCCGCCTGGGTGGCGATCCAGCTCGGGTTGGCGTCGGCCGACTGCCGCAGGGCGATGAAGGTGTTGGCGGACGTGACGAAGCCCACGTCCCAGAAGGACACGCCGTCGGCCCCGGCGGCGTTCCACCGCGCGTAGTTGGCGTACCAGCCGGCCGGCAGTTTCGGGGCCGCCGGGGTGAAGCCTGCGGCGCCCGCGGCCTCGGCGGAAATGGCGGCAACGTCCACCGGTTGGCGGTATGAAGTCGCGTCGCGCTGCGGGTTAAGCCAAACAATGGTCAACACAATGGCCATCGTGGATAGGACGGCGAGCAGCATGCCCACCATGGAGGCATTGGCCCGCTTGGCGGCCGCAGCGGCAATGACTGGCTTGACCGGGGCGTTCTCGGGGGATTCACTCACGCCCCCATTGTCCCAGAAATTTATCCGGGCCATGCCGGGGAACCGGGCCGTGGCACAGCCCACGTTCGCCCCTCGTGCAGGTAATGCGGTGTTACAGAGGGCGCCGCGGGCGGCGGTGCACCTATGATTGACGGAGTAGGTGTCCATACGGGAGGGGCGTGCACCGTCGCACGCGGTGACCCTGTTCCTACTTCTGAAAATGAGGGTTTTACGTGGCTCAAAAAGCATCGCAACTAGACTTTTCCCAGCTGTCCCGCTCCCTGGCAGTGGGCGACGACGAACCGGACCGCAACCTGGCGCTGGAACTCGTACGGGTGACCGAAGCGGCAGCCATTGCCGGCGGCCACTGGGTTGGCTTTGGCGAGAAGAACCTTGCCGACGGCGCGGCCGTCGACGCCATGCGCTCGCTGCTTTCCACCGTCCACTTCAACGGCGTCGTGGTCATCGGCGAGGGCGAAAAGGACGAGGCCCCCATGCTGTTCAACGGCGAGGTGGTGGGCGACGGCTCCGGCCCCGAGTGCGACGTCGCCGTGGACCCGATCGACGGCACGCGCCTGACCGCCATGGGCATCAACAACGCCCTGGCCGTGCTGGCCGTGGCCGAGCGTGGCACCATGTTTGACCCCTCCGCCGTGTTCTACATGGAAAAGCTGGTCACCGGGCCGGAAGCCGCCGACATGGTGGACCTACGCCTTCCCGTCAAGCAAAACCTGCACCTGATCGCCAAGGCTAAGGGCGTCAAGGTCAACCAGCTCACCGTCATGGTGCTGGACCGCGACCGCCACCAGCCGCTGATCCAGGAGATCCGCGATGCCGGCGCCCGCACCAAGATCATCCTCGACGGCGACGTGGCCGGCGCCATTGCCGCGGCCCGGGCAGGCACCGGCGTCGACGCGCTCATGGGCATCGGCGGCACGCCCGAGGGCATCGTCGCAGCGTGCGCGATCAAGACCCTGGGCGGAGTCATCCAGGGCCGCCTCTGGCCCACGGACGACGACGAAAAGCAGAAGGCGCTCGACGCCGGGCACGACCTGGACCGTGTGCTGTCCACGAACGACCTCGTCACGAGCGACAACTGCTACTTCGCCGCGACCGGCATCACCGACGGCGACCTGCTCAAGGGCGTGCGCTACGACAAGGGCCGCGTGCTGACCCAGTCGATCGTGATGCGCTCCAAGTCCGGCACCGTCCGCTTCGTCGAGGGCGAGCACCAGGCGCACAAGTGGGAGACCTACGCCCGCCGGAGCTGATCGGCGCTTCACGAAATTGGGCGCTGGTGCCCGCACCGCGCCACACACGACTCCGTCGGTGTGTCCGCGGCGACGCCCAAGAGAAACCGCAGAGGCTCCAAGTACACGGCGCTCTGGCGCCGTGTACTTGGAGAAGCGGTTGAACGCACGCCGCCAGCCCCCAATTTCGCTCCGCGCAGGCCCAGCGGCGGCGTCGTGAGTCAGGCGAGGCGGCGGATCCGGGATCCGGGGCGGTGGCCGCCAACCGGTAGGGTTGAAGCATGACTTTGAGTGTTGTGCCTTGCCATGTCCGCGCGCAGTGGGATCCCGCTGTCAACAGCCAGCAGGGCCACCCCATGCAGCTGTGGGGCTGGGGCGCGGCGAAGGCGGCCCACAATTGGAGCGTCGACCGCGTCCTCGTCAAGGACGACGCCGGGGAACTGGTGGGCTCGGCCCAGATCCTGCTGCGCAAGCTGCCTTTCCCCTTCCGGTCGCTGGCCTATTTGGCGAGGGGCCCCCAGGCGGCGCCGGGCCGGGAGATTGAGGTGCTGGACGCCGTCGCACATCATGTCGCGGCGGTGCACAAGTCCGTGGCGCTGAGCATCGAGCCGGACTGGGCCGAGACCGCCGCGCCGGCGGAGTCCCTCCCCGCGGCCGGGTGGCGGCGCAGTGAGAGCACCATCCTGATCCCACGCACGCTGATCCTGGACCTGAACCGCAGCGAGGACGAACTTCTGGCCGCGATGTCCAAGAAGACGCGCCAGTACATCCGCAAATCCGGCCGCGAGGCGCTCGAATACCGGGCCGTGACCGCCGCCGAACTTCCCGGGTGCCTGGCCGTGTACCGGGAGACCGCCCGGCGCGCCAACTTCGGGATCCACGCGGACGGCTACTACCAGGACATTTTCAACAACCTTGGCGAGGGCTCGCCCGTCTATGCCGCGTTCGACGGCGACACCGTGGTCTCGTTCCTGTGGCTGGCAGCCAGCGACGCCACCGCGTTCGAACTTTACGGCGGCATGACCGACGCCGGCAGCAACTTGCGCGCCAACTTCTCCCTGAAATGGCTGGCCATCCGGGAGATGAAGGCCCGCGGCATCGGCCGCTACGACTTCAACGGCCTGCTGAACGACGGCGTCTCCAAGTTCAAGTTCGGCTTCGCGGACCACGAGGACATGCTGGCCGGCACCTGGGACAAGGGACTTTCGCCGCTGTTCCCCTTGTTCGCGAAGGCACTGCCGCTGGCGCGCAAGGCTGTCAGGCATGCCCGGGGCCTGCTCAAGCGGTAGCTGGTCCCGCCTCACGGGTAGGCCCGAAGCTGACGGTGCAGAGAATGCGGGCTGTTGGCGGTGGCTGGAATCGGTGGTGCAGATAATGCGGGCTGATCGGTGGCCAGCCCGCATTATCTGCACCACCGAAATAGGGTGGCCGCATTATGTGCACCACCGATTTCCGATTCGGGCGGCTGGAACCCGGCTGTGGATAACTCTGGGCAGGATTTTGGCAAATGGCGAAGAATTTGGGCCATGGGATACCGCCCGGATTTGCCGCAAATATTGGCCACGCGTTCCTTCACCAGTCGTGAAGGTGCGCGCCGCGGCCTGAGCACCAGCCGGTTGCGGGCAAAGGACCTCTATGTTCCGAGTCGCGAAATCCGGGTGCCACGCGGAGTTTCACAAACGCTGCTGGACCGTGTCCGGCCTTATGCGGAGCTGGGCGTCGAGAGCGTCGTTTCCCACACCACGGCCGCAATCCTGCCTGGGATTCCGATGCCATATTTCCATGAGGAGCCAAGGCTGATTCACCTGACCAGGCCCGCCGGAACCACGATTCCGCGGCGTAAGGGAGTCATTGGGCACAAACGCGAGCTGACGCCCGGAGAATGCATGCTTATCGACGGTGTGCCTGTCACAACACCGGCGAGAACCCTGCTGGACCTGGCCGGGATTCTCAATCTGGACGATCTGGTGGCTGCGGCGGACCACCTGATATGCCAACACTATTGGGACAACCAGCCGGCCAAATTTCCTATCGTCGAGGCAGCTGTACTCAGCAGATACATTGGCTCCAAACACCATCTGAGGGGTCTGGCCAATGCCCAGGCTGCCACGGAGTTGATGCGCGTGGGCGCGGACTCGCCACGGGAAACCCGGCTGCGCCTGCTGCTTCAACGGGCATGCCTACCCGAATTTCTGCCCAACTGTGAAATTCCCGGCGCGCCGAATGAGCCGAAGGTCCATCCGGACTTGGGCTGCGAGGAATTCCGGGTATGCGGCGAATATGAAGGCGAAGTGCACCTGACCCCGGAGAAGCAGCTGTTCGACCGCAACCGGGACACCCGGACGGCGGCCCGGGGCTGGCTCCAGGTCAAGGTGTTCAACAAGGACATGCAACGCGGCGACGACTGGGTGGTCCAGATGTTCCGGCAGGCCCTCGCCCGGCACGGGTGGACTCCCTGACGAGTCCCTGCGGCGGCATCGACAAATCGGTGGCGCAGATAATGTGGGCTGTTAGCTGTGGCTGGATTCGGTGGCGCAGATAAAGTGGGCTGACCGGCGATCAGGTCGCATTATCTGCGCCGTCGATTTCGGTGCCCGCATTATCTGCACCGCCGATCCGGATACGACAAAATAGGCGAGCCGAAAGGCCCGGATCGGCAGCTGGCCCGGCCGGCCCCAACCTTTCGTGTCCGCCCGCCTGCCCGCCTGCCCGCCGGCCGGCCCGCCTGCCCGCCGGCCGGCCCGCCTGCCCGCCCGCCGGCCCGCCATGCCCGGCCGGCCCGCCATTGCCGTAGGGTCGGCGTAGGGAGCGCCTGGCCATCTCGCCATGCTGTACGGAAGGCGCCTATGCAGGCTAGCCGGCCACCGTCACCGCGAAAACCACCGAAGTCTGCCCCGCCGCGTCGACGTGCGGGTGGACCATGACCGGGTTTTCCACGGCGGGCACAAAGGCCGAGCCGCCACGCGGGAGGACCATGTCGCCGCGTGGGGAATCGAGCAGCACGGCGCCGGACACGGCAAGCACCAGCAGCGGTCCGTTCTGCACCAGCGGGACGGGTTCGCCGTCGGGGGCCAATTCCACCCGCTGCAGCGCGAATTCGGCGAACGGCGGTTCCCAGACCTGCTGCCCCAGCCCGGTGGTCCGGGGCGGCACGAGCGGCACCTCCGTGGAGCTGAAGTCAACCGTGGCCAGCAGTTCGGGGACGTCCACGTGCTTGCCCGTCAGCCCGCCACGCAGCACGTTATCCGAGGATGCCATGACCTCCACGCCGAGACCGGAGAGGTAGGCGTGGATGTTGCCGGCGGGGAGGTACATGGCCTGTCCCGGCTGCAGGGACACCCGGTTCAGCAGCAGCGAAATGAGCACGCCGGGATCGCCCGGGTACTGCCGGGACAGTTCGACGACGGTCCGCAGCGCCGCGTCCAGCCCGCCCTCTGTGTCCTGCCGGGCCAGCGAAGCTGCCGCGAGCTCCACCAGTTCGCGGGAAGCCTCCGCGCCGCCGATCAACGCCTCAAACGCACTGCGGATCACCATGGGCTCGGCCATGGGCTGGGCGAGGGTCGTGGTCACCAGCTTCAGCAGCTCGGGAACCTGCGCCCCGGCCTCCGTGATCGCATCCGCGACGGCTTGGAACAGCACGGCCGCGTCGGCGCAGGGCCGAAAGCCGCACAAGGCTTCGAAGGGGGTCAGGGCGTAAAGCATCTCGGGCTTGTGGTTGTCGTCCTTGTAGTTGCGCCCCGCGGCGTCACGGGCCACACCGGCAGCTTCCTCGTCGGCGAAGCGCTGGCGGGCGCGCGCCAGCGTGGGGTGCACCTGCAGGGACAGCGCGCGGTCGGCGGCCAGCAGTTTCGCCAGAAACGGCAGCCGGGCGCCAAAGGAGGCAACGACGTCGGCCCCCACCATGGCATCCGGCTGCGCCGCGATCAGGGCGTCGAGCGCCACCGGGCCCTCGGGCGTGCGGGCGACGGACGGCGAGTCCGGGTGCGCGCCCATCCACAGCTCCGCCTCGGGACCGCCGCCGGGCTCGGTGCCCAGAAGCTCGGCGATGGCCGTGGCGGATCCCCACGGGTAGTCACGCAGTACGTTGGTCAGCGCAAACATCTTTTCTCTCCTGAAGGTGGCGGGTGGTTGGCGGGCCGGGCAGGGAGGCGCAGTCTACCCCGGGGAGCAGGTGCCGTTGTTGGCGAGCAGCATGGTGAGCATTTCGTCGTCGCCGTTGATGGCCAGCTGCTGCAGGTATTGCTGCGTGACGGCGGGCGCCTTCGACGGCGTGGGTGCGGCGGGCTCGGGGGCCGCCGTCGTGCCCGGGGCGGCCGGGGCGGAGCCCGCGGGGGCCTTGGCCGGAGAGCTGCCCGTACCCGATTTTTTGGGCGCTGCCGGCGCGGCAGGCTTGGGTGCCGGGGGATTGAGCAGGTCCTGGACGCGCTTGTGGACCGTGGTGAAGTTCGGGTAGGTGGAGAATTCGACAGGGAAGTCCGGCGGGCCGATCGTGAGCCGCTTGAGGTCGTGGTTTTTGGCCTTCAACGCCAGCGACACGAAGCTGCCCAGCTGCTGCGCCGGGAGGTCGGATTCAATGACCTTGGTGCCGGCGTCGGCAATGGCATTGAACTTGGTGAGCACCGTTGCCGGGTCCATCTGTTTGAGGAGGGCCTGCTGGATGCACTGCTGGCGCTGGCTGCGGGAGTATTCCAGGACCCATTGCCGGGAGCGGGCGTACCACAGCGCGTGGTAGCCGTCGAGCGTTTGCACGCCGGGGTGGATCCAGCCGGTCGGAGGCTCGTGCTGCGTGGTGCCGGGAATGTCGTTTCCGGTGAGCGGAACCCACCCGCCGGCGTTGATCTTCACCCCGCCCAGGGCGTCGATCAGCTTGGAGAAGCCGGCCATGTCCACCAGCACGTAGCCCTGGACCTGCAGGCCGAGGATGCCGCCGGCCGCGTCCATCATGGCCTCGGCTCCTGGATCGGCGGCGTGCGGGTAGAGGTCCTTGTGGTGTTCGGTGACGTCGGTGTAGAGGAAGTTGATGATGCAGTTGTCGCCGCAGTTGTAGCCGTCCGGGTAGGCCTTCCACAGCGGCGAATCGGGGGAGAACTGGGCGTTTTGCAGGTTCCGCGGGATGCTGATCGTTGCCGCCTGGCCGGTCTTCGCGTCGACGCTGACCACGATGATCGAGTCCGGGCGGCGCCCGATCCGCTGGGCACCGGCGTCCCCGCCCATGACCAGGAAGTTGTAGCGCCCGTCCACCGGCTTCATGTCCGGCCCCGAGGCGAAGATGCTGCCAATCGCGTTGCGGCCGGTGTTCATCAGGTATGCCCCATAGCCCAGGGTGCCGCTCGTGGCGACCATGAGCACCACGAGCGCCGCCGCCACCATGCCGCGCATGCCGGGCGCCAGCAGCGATGGCCGGATGATCGCCAGCGTGTTCAGGAACATCACGGCCCATCCCACGGCGGCGGCGGCGAGCAGCACCACCAGGACCAGGGATGTCAACGGTCGCGTCAGAAGGTTCAGCAGCGCCTCGCGGTTGACCAGGGCAAGTACGACGCCGGCAATCACCAGGGCCCATGCCGCCAGCGTGCAGCGCAGCGCCACCCGCCCCAGACGCTTGTTTCCGGCCACCACCTGGGCGCTGCCCGGGACCACGAGGGTCAGCACCAACAGCAGCCAGGCCCTTTTGGAGCGCTGGGGCGCGGAGGCCGACTCCGGGTAGCGGACCGGGTTGGTCAGCACCGGGGGCTTGTTGGAGGCTCGGGACACCTTGGGGCTGCTGAAGCTCATGTGTTCCTTTAGCCCTGTGCCGGCATGACGGCCAGGGGGTAGTCGGCGCCGGCCTTCTCGCGGAGTGCGGCGCCCTTGGCGGAAGCTTGTTTGTTGAGGTCGCGGGCAAAGGCCGCCAGCTTGTCCGTCAGCGTGGCGGCCAGCTCACCGGTGCCTGCGGCCAGCATGCGCACGGCCAGCAGGCCTGCGTTGCGGGCGCCGCCGATGGACACGGTGGCCACCGGAACGCCGGCGGGCATTTGCACGATGGACAGGAGCGAATCCATGCCGTCGAGTGTCTTCAGCGGAACGGGCACGCCCACCACGGGAAGCGTGGTGACGGAGGCCAGCATGCCGGGAAGGTGGGCTGCGCCGCCGGCCCCGGCGATGATGACGCGGATGCCGCGGGCGGCGGCCCCCTGGCCGTAGGCGATCATTTCGGCGGGCATGCGGTGGGCGGAGACCACGTCGGTTTCAAAGGGGAGGCCAAATTCGGAAAGCGCCGCGGCTGCGGCTTCCATGACGGGCCAGTCGGAATCCGATCCCATCACGATGCCGACCAGGGGTGTGGTGTCCTTGCTCATGACTGTTCCGGTCCTTGCTGTCCGTCGCGGATGATGTTTGCCACGGTGGTGGCGCGGGCACGTACGGCGGCGACGTCGTCGCCCTTGCCGCCGATCACGGTGACATGGCCGACCTTCCGGCCCGGGCGCACGGACTTCCCGTAGCTGTGTACCTTGACGGTGGGCTCGGCGGCGAGTGCCTGCGCATAGGCGCTGAAGAGGTCCTCGTTGTCGCCGCCGAGGATGTTCTTCATGGCCACGATGTCGCCGAGGGCGGCGGTGGCGCCCAGCGGCAGGTCCAGGACGGCGCGCAGGTGCTGCTCAAACTGGCCGGTGACGGCGCCGTCCATGGTCCAGTGGCCGGTGTTGTGGGGGCGCATGGCGAGCTCGTTGATGAGGTAGCCGGGCGCGCGTCCGGGGGTTTCAAAGAGTTCTGCCGCCATGACGCCGGTGACGCCCAGCTCGGCGGCGATCGTCAGCGCGGCGGCTTCCGCGGCCGCCTCGACGTCCGCCGGCAGGCCCGGGGCGGGGGCGATGACCTCGTCGCAGACGCCGGCCACCTGGATGGATTCCGCCACCGGCCAGGCCAGCGCCGCGCCGGACGGGGTGCGGGCCACGAGGGCGGACAGCTCGCGGGAGAAGTCGACGGCTTCCTCCACGAGCAACGGGCTCATGGCATCAAACCAGCCTCCGAAGTCAGCGGCGTCGGAGGCGGTGCGCAGGAAGGCCACGCCCTTGCCGTCGTAGCCGCCGCGCGGCATCTTCAACACCACGGGCCAGCCTGTTGCCTCGCCAAAGGCAGTGATTTCCTCGACGGAGGCGACGGCGGCCCATGCCGGGTTGGGCAGGCCGAGCCGTTCGATGGCGGCGCGCATGACCAGCTTGTCCTGGGCATTGATCAGCGCCTCCGGGCGGGGTTGGACGTTCACGCCCTCCTTGATCAGCACCTGCAGGTGTCCGTTGGGGACGTGTTCGTGGTCAAACGTGAGGACGTCCAGGCCCCGGGCAAATTCCCGCAGCGTGTCCAGGTCGAGGTAGTCGCCCACCGGTGCCTGGGCCACGGCGTCCACGGCCGAGACGTCCGCCGCTTCGGCAAGGACGTGCAAATGAAAACCAAGGGCTACGGCTGCCGGGGCCATCATGCGGGCCAGTTGGCCGCCACCCACAACGCCGATTACAGGAAAAGTCACAGTCCCCAGACTACCGAATCGTCACCGCGAAACCCGCTTTTGTGCTCCTGCCGGGGACGGTTCCCGGCATTCTGCCAGCATCGCGGGGCGCTTTTTGTGGCGGTCCGGGGTCCGGCGCGCCGTAGAATTTAAGGAGCCGAGGGACCTTCCCCCGGATATTGGTGCCGTTTCTGGCGCCCCGCACGCATCACGGAGGACCATGTTCAAGGCAATCACGGCACGCATTAAGGGCCTCGTCGGCCTGTTTTGGCGTGAAGTGGCCAAATTCGGTGTCGTGGGCGGCGTGGCGTTTGTCATAGATTCGGGCATTTACCTCTGGTTGTTGAACGGTTCCATGGCCGGGCACCCCACCAAGGCCAAGATCATCTCCGCCGTTGTCGCCACCCTCTTCTCCTGGGTCGCCAACAGGTATTGGACGTTCCGGCACCGCCGCCAGGCCAACATCGTGCGCGAAGTGACCATGTTCGTCATCATGAACGGCATTGGCATCGCCATTGCCGGCGCCTGCGTCTATGTGTCGCACTGGGTACTCGGCTTTGAATCCACCACCGCCGACTTCATAGCTGGTTCCGTGGTGGGCCTGGTCCTGGGCACCATCTTCCGATTCTTTGCGTACCGCTTCTGGGTGTTCACCGAGGAGCTTGACGGCGAGCCCGGCTTTGAGAACGACCGCAAGCTCCTGGAACCCGACGCCCAGCCCTGACTTCTGCGCCGCGGCTTCTTCGGCGGGAAGCCGTCCTACCCGGCGGCAGGGGTGGCTGCTTCCGAACCCCGCGTGACGTTCTCCGTGGCGCGCAGGCGGTCCGTGGCGGTCACTGACGGGTCCAGCAGCACGACGGACCCGCCCCGGGCCCACGTTTGCAGGGCATTATATACGACGCCGTCCCACCCATTCCGTGCCTCCAGCAGCGCGCGCTCTGGTCCGGTCTCGTGTGGTGCACCCGCTTCTTGGCCGGCCTGTCCGCCCGGTGCCGCGGCCGCGCCGGGTGCCAGCAGTTGGGCGAAAGTGGCCGTTCCTGCCGGCGTCTGCCAGGCGGCGGCGTCCTCCGCGGGTCCGTCGTCGGGGAAGAAGACGTCCGCGTGGGAGCGGACCTCGCCGGAGTAGTCCACCGCGCCGTCCGGCAGTTCGCCCATCCACCGCATGGCCAGCGCCGGCAGCGCCACCGCCACCAGCGTCGTGGTCCTACCCTGGCCTGCGGCGCGCGCCGCCACGAGGCGTTCCGCCGCCTCCGCTGGATCGGCGGTGGCCACAATGTCCGCGCGGCCAAACCCTGCCGTGGCGCCGGCAGCAGCCGCAGCGCCGTCTGCCGCAGGGCCGGCGGGGTCACCAGTGCCGGCAGCGGCCGTGGCGCCCACGGCCCACGTGGCGAGCAGCCACACCAAAGACCGCCAGTGCACAGGCATGTCCAGGGCAATCAGGGTGCCGGGTCCGGCGTCGAGCTCGTCGGCCAGGAGGTTGGCGGTCTTGGCCACCCAGTTGTCCAGCACGCGGCCGGAGAGTTCGATGCGTTCGGAATCGGGCCCGTACCAGGTCAGGCGCGGGGCGGTGGGGTTGAGTGTGCGCAGGGAATTGAGGAGCTGGGGGACGGTGGTGGGAATTTGTGCCATGGACATGATCTTTCCACGCGGGCACGTATTCGTGCCCACCCGGCCGGAGTGCTCGCGTGCAGGAGCCACAATTCCCTCGATTGGACGAATTGCCAACCGGTACGTGAATTGCGTCACATACACGTCACACGCCTGGTATGGGCCTCCACTCAAAATTCGCTAAATGCCGCGGGAATTCCCAGCAAGTTCCCAGTTCGACGATCGAAATTACCGGACACGCGCGCATATTGGTATGAAACTGCCGGGCGTGGCGCGCCGGTCGTACGGTCAGGTAACTGGATAGGATCGCCCGCCCGCTTGACGTAGGGAGACTTACACCGATGTAATTAGACCCACGAACCGCTGCCGAAGGCGCAAAGGGGCCGCAGACCGCGGACGCTTCGGCAGCGGCAGCCATGACGGCAACATTCGGGAGGACGACCATGGGGCAAGCGCAACTGAGTGTGGAGAACTACCGCGGCGAGCCGGTGCAGGCACAGGCCGCGGCGCAGTACCGGTTGAGGGGCGTGCCGGCGGACTGGTATGTGGATCCGGCCGACCCGGCAGCGGCGGCAGGGCACGAGCAGGCCGGCCTGGCCTCTTTGGAGGACGCCGCCACAGCCTTCCTGCACGCCCATGAGCTGGACGCCGACGGTGCTGGCGACGGCCGCGGGCCCGCTGACGGTGCCGGGCCCGGCGCGGCCACGGCGCTTCAGGGCGCCCCTGTGCCCGTGTGGATCGGTTTCAGGCCCGGCCTTGACGACTTCAGCGACGAAGGTGAACTAGGCTGGCAGACGGACGCTTTGTGTGCACAGACGGATCCGGAGGCATTTTTCCCGGAAAAGGGCGGCTCCACCCGCGACGCCAAGAAGGTGTGCGGCGCCTGCAACGTCAAGGCACAGTGTCTGGAATACGCTCTCGCCAATGACGAGCGGTTTGGTATCTGGGGCGGCCTGTCCGAGCGTGAACGCCGGCGGCTGCGGAAGCGAGCGGTCTAATTCTTGAAGCAGTAAAGGTCACTGCCGTTCTGGTTGCCCACAACGGCGGTGCCTACCTTCCCACGGTCTTAAGCGCCCTGGCGGCCCAAACCCGCCGGGCCACCTCCATCCTTGCCGCCGACGTTGGCTCCACGGATAATTCCGGGGAGCTGCTGCGCAAGGAACTGGGCGAGCGCAACGTCATCAACTTCGACGGCCGACGGGGCGGATACGGCGCGGCCGTCAAGGCCGTCCTCGACTACCAAAGGACCCTGCCGCAGGCGCCGTCCAAGGAGCCGGCCACTGTCGGTGCCGGCGCCGCCCGGCGGTCCTCATCGCAGACCCTGCCCGCGCACGACGCCGGACCCCCCTCCGCGGACACGTCCCGGAGCGCCCTGCGCGGCCCGGCGGGGTCCGGCGCCAGGATAGATGCCGGGCCAGGCGGGCGGGCAGACCCGCAGCACGCCGGCCCGGCCACTCTGACGACATCGAAGGACGAATGGATTTGGCTGCTGCAGGACGACGCGGCCCCAGCCCCGGATGCGCTGGAACACCTGTTGGACGCCGTCGAACGGTCCACCACCGCGACGGTGGCAGGCTGCAAGCAGCTGGACTGGGAGCAGCAGCGCAAACTCGTGGACGTGGGGCTGAAGGCCACCAAATGGTTTGACCGTTTTGCGCTCATCAACCTCGACGAGCTGGACCAGGGCCAGTATGACGGCCGCGCGGACTTCTTTGCCGTCAACGCCGCCGGGATGCTGGTGCGCCGGGACGTCTGGGAAAAGCTTGGCGGCTTTGACCCGGCCATTCCCGGGCCCGGCGACGACCTCGACTTCTGCGCCCGCGTCCGCCTCGCGGGGCACCGCGTGCTCGTGGTCCCGGCCGCCAAGGTTTTCCACGCGGTGGACCGGGACCACCCGCTCGGATCGCCCACGGCGGCCCGCAAGGCCGCCATCTTCACCCGCCTCAAGCACGCTCCGCTGTGGCAGGTCCCGCTGCTGGCCGCCGGCGCCGCCGTCTCCGCGATCTACTGGCTCTTTGCCGGCTTCCTGCTCAAGGCGCCGGGCCACGCGGTGCGGATGTTCGCCGCCACCTTTGCCGGCCTGTTCCACCCCATGGCGCTGGTGCGCAGCCGCCGCTCCCTGGCCAAGGCGCGGGTGCAGACGCGCTCCGCGCACAAGGGACTGCTGGCCACGCCGGCCGAGGCCCGGAACCAGCTCAAGGCCCTGCGTGAGGCCGTGGGTCCTGACGAGGATCAGGTTGAGCCCGCGCAATCGGGTCCGTCCATCCTCGAACCGACGGGCGACATCCACCACGAGGCTGTCACACCCCTGTCCGCCAGCCGCACTGCGCCGATTGTCAGCGCGCTCGGCCTGGTGCTGCTGCTGGCCGCGCTCTCGCTCGTGGTGCTCGGACGACTCCTCGGCGCCTCCGCGCTGGCCGGCGGCGGCCTCCTGCCGGTCTCGGCGCGCCTGGGCGACGTCTGGCGGCACGCCACCGACTGGTGGGTGTCGCTTGGCTCGGGCCTGGCCGGCCGCGGGGACCCCTTCAACTTTGTCCTGTGGATCCTCGGGGTGCTCGGCTTCGGCAACGGCTCCGCCGCCGTGCTGTGGCTGGTGCTGCTGGCCGTGCCGCTCTCCGCGTTCACCGGGTGGCTGGCCGCCGGCGCGTTCTCCCGGAACCGCTGGCCGCGCCTCGTGGCCGGGCTGGTCTGGGCGGGCGCCCCTGTCCTCCAGACCGCGCTGGGCCAGGGCCGCCTCGGGGCGCTGCTGGCGCACGTGCTGATTCCGCTGGTGGTGCTGGGCCTGGTCCGGGCCGCCGGCGGTGCCGTGGGCGCTGACAGTGCCGTGGGCGTCCGCGTGCCCGGTGTGCTGCCACAGGCCGCGGACCAGGACGGAACGGCCGCCGCGAGGCCGACCACCGTGAAGCTGGGCCGGCCCGGCGTGGACCGGAACCCGTCGTGGACGGCCGCCGCGGCGGCAGGGCTGGCCCTGGCCGCGGTCACCGCCGCGGCGCCGACGCTGTTCCCGCTCGCTGTTGTCGCCGTGCTGCTCGCCACCTTCTTCCTGGGCCGCCGCGGCAGGACCATGTGGTGGTCGCTGGTGCCCTCGATCGCCCTGTACCTGCCCTTTGCCTGGTCCGCCCGGGCCAATCCGCGCGCGCTGCTGGGGGACCCCGGGGTGCCGCTGTCCGGCAATCCCGGACCGCTGTGGGAACAGCTGTTGGGCTTCCCCAACGCCGTGGCCCCCGTGCCGCACCTGCTTGGCGGCTCGGCCGCGGGAGGGTCATTCTGGACCTGGGCCGCCGTCCTGCTGGTCGGCGCGCCCGTCGTGGTGGCGGCATTCCTCGCCCTGCTGGCCCCGCTCCGCCGGGCCGGAACGGTCCGCGCACTGTGGCTCGTGGCGCTGCTGGCGCTGGCCGTGGCCTACGGTTCCAAGCTGCTTGCCGTCTCCCTGGACGGCACGACGCTGGTCACGCCGTTCAACGGCCCCGCGGTCTCCGTGGCCCTGTTCGCCCTCGTGGGCGCCGCCCTTCTGGGGTTCGACGCCGTTTACCGCCGCGCCTACGAGCCCGCCTTCCGCGGCCGGCCGGCCAAGACCGGGAGCCGTGCCACCGCCGTCGTACTTTCCGTCGTGCTGGTCGCCGCCCCCGCGGTCAGCCTGGGGCTGTGGACGGTGAACAACCTGAACGGCAACGCGACCGGGCTGGCCGGGGCGTCTCTGGTGGCGCCGGCGAATGCCGGCAGCATCCCGGCCACCGCGGCCGACCGCGGCACCGGCCCCGAGGCCAGCCGCACCGTGGTGCTGCGCGTGCTCCCGGGCGGCGGCGTGCGGGCCACGCTGATGCAGGGCGCCGGCACCACACTGGATGCGATGTCCACGATCGCGTCGGCCGCCGACATCTCCGGCAGGGCCGGGGCCGAGACCGTCCGGACGCCGGACGCCGCCACGGCCATGCTGCGCGAAACCGTGGCAGCGCTGATGGCGAAGTCCGGAGTGGACCCGCGGCCGGAATTCCTCGAGCTCGGCGTGGGTTTTGTGGTGCTGCAAAAAGGTGACACCGCCGCCGAGCTGGTGGCCGGCGAGCTGGAAGCCGTGCCCGGACTGGACACCGTGGGCCCCACGGACTCGGGCTGGCTGTGGCGCGTGCAGCCGACCTACCGCACGACCGGGACCAGCGATGTGGTCAACCGCGTGAGGCTGGTCGATGCCAAGGGCGCCCCGGTGGCTCCGGTGGCGTCCGACGGCGAGGGTGTCAATGCGTCCGTGCCCGCCGGGGACGCCGGCCGGCGCGTGGTCCTGGCCGAGCGGTCCGACACCGGCTGGCACGCACGGTTCAACGGCCAGGAGCTGACGGCCGTGAAGGACGGCTGGTCGCAGGCCTTTGAGCTGCCTGCAGCCGCCGGCAAACTTGAAATTCACTACGACGAGCCGTGGAACGGCGTGATGGGCCTGGCACAGATTGTCCTGCTGGGACTGACCGTGCTGCTGGCCATCCCGGTGCGGGCACGCCGCGGCCGGGCCGGGGCATACCGGGACGAGGCATCATTGCACAAGGTAGGTAGAGGTGTCTGAGGACCGCATGAAGGACGACCGGCCCGAGCGTGACGCTCCTGCAGATAATGCTGCCGTGACGCCGGGCAAAAAGGCCAAGCCCGCCAAGGACGGCAAACCCGCCAAGGCCACAAAGCCTGCCCGCGCGTCCCGCCGCAAGGTGCCCACACGGGCCCGCCGTTGGCCTGCTGTCCTGGCGGGTTCCACGACGGCGGTGCTGGCCGTCGTCGTCGTGGCTGCCGGCACCGTCCTTCCCGGCATGGACGCCACGGCCCAGGTCACACCGCGGCCGCAGGTTCTGCCCGTCGGTGCAACCCTGGCAAACTGCCCCGGGCCCACCCAGCTGCTGTCCGGTTCGGCCGCGGGCACCGACCCGGAATTCTCGCCGACGTCGTCATCGACCAAGACGCTGCTCAACGCCCTGGCGCTGAGCAATGCCGACGGCGTCCTGCCGGGGGCCGCCGTGTACCCCATGGAATCGGGTTCGGCGCCGTTGGTCACGCTTTCGCCGGCACCCAAGGATGTGCCGACAGCAGCCCCCACGGGATCCTCAGCCCCGGCCACGCTGGCTCCCCTGACCGGCGCGGCCAAGGCGAAGGCCGCCGTCGTCAGTGACAAGGCCGTGGGCAAGGCGTCAGTGCTGCAGGCGCTGCCCTTTGCCGGGCAGAACGCGCGCAGCGCCGGCTCGGTGGTGGTGACGGCTGGCGACGGCGACCTCCAGGGGCTCGCCGCGGCGACGTGCCAGACGCCGTCGAACGACTTTTGGCTGGCCGGCGCCAGCACCACGGTGGGCCGGACCGCATTGCTGACGCTGGCCAATTCGACCAAGAGCGCGGCCACGGTGTCACTGGACCTGTTTGGTGCGGCCGGTCCCGTCCAGGCGCCCGGCGGCAAGTCGCTGGTGATAGCGCCCGGGGCATCGCAGTCGGTCGTGCTGTCCGGGCTGGCACCCGACCAGGAACAACTTTCGGTGCATGTCAAGAGCGCGGGAGGAGCCGTCACGGGCACCGTCCAGCAGTCGGTGCTGCGCGGGCTCACGCCCGGCGGCGTGGACTTCCTGCAGCCGGTTGAAGGACCGTCGTCGAGCACCGTCATCCCCGGCGTGCGCGTCCAGGACCCGGCAGCTGCGGCCAAGGTGGCGGGCCAAAGCGGCTATGAGGACGCCTCGGCCGCCCTTGAGGTCACGGTCCCCGGCGCCATGGACGCTGTGGTTGAGGTCAAGGCCTTCGGTCCGTCCGGCCAGGCCGCGTTGCCCGATGGCGGCGTGTTCACGGCCCGGGCCGGCAAGGTCACCTCGCTCCCGCTCTCCGGGCTGCCGCAGGGAACCTATGCGCTCAGCGTGACGTCAGACTCCGCCGTGGTGGCAGGGGCGCGACTGGCCAATTCGACCAAGCCGGGAAGCGCCGTCGACCTCGCGTTTTCCCCGTCGGCCAGCCGGCTGGGCGTCAACCACCTGGCCACGCTGCCCGGGGGAGTTGACTCCAGCTTTGCCTTCACCGCGCCGGCCGGTGCCGCCACGGTGACGCTGGTTCCGGTCTCCGCGGCGGGCGTGCTTGGTGCCGCGAAGACCGTGGAGCTGAAGGCCGGCGTCACCACCGTGGTGGATCCTGCCGCATTGCTGGGCAAGGACGCCGCCGCCGCGCTGGTGTCCGCCACCGGGGAACCGGCCTACGGATCCCAGCTGCTCGGCACCAAGGGCTCGGCCAACATCGCGGTGCTGCCCTTCGCCGGCACCGGCGCCGAATCACACACGCTGGAGATCACCACCGGGTACTGAGCGGTCCAGTCCTGCGCATGGCAAAAGCCGGGACGGTGAGGCGCTTCGTCAGCCCCCGTGCCGGAACCGCCCAAACAGCGGGTCCACAGTGTCCGGGTCGATGTTCAGCAGCCCTGCCACCTGCTCGATGAGGACCTCGTGGATCAGTTCGCGCACCTGCCAGGGGGAGTCGCAGAGGGCCTCCACCGGGTGCCGGTAAATCACAATCAGCGGATGTGTTGGGCCTGAACCCATCGTGTATTTCCCCAGCGGGGCCTGCGCACCGGAGGCAATGAGCCCCTCCAAGTTGTCCGGCACCTCCTCGACCAGGTACTCCACATCGGCCAGCTGCGCGCTCCACAGCTCACGGAGGCGTTCCGCGGAGTCCACCACCAGGTCCTCGAACCGTTCGCTGCGGGTCCGGGCGCCCGGCAGCCCGGGCAGCAGCAGGGGCCCGCGCAGCCCCCGGCCGTGGCGGTTGCGCCGGCGCTGCGGGAAGGAACGTGCGGGCGCGTCGGGGCCATCGTTGAACGTGATGTTGAAACCTGGTTCCGGGGCATTGGACTGCATCTTTTCACTCTAGTTCACGCCTGCCAGGTGCGCCGCGGAGGGAAATTCGGCCCAACCCGGGTAATCTTGGGAATCGTGGGAAACCTTCGTCAATGCACCCGATCAGCCTGCCGCGAGCCGGCCGTCGCCACCTTGACGTACGTCTATGCCGACTCCACCGCCGTCCTTGGCCCGCTCGCCACCTTCGCCGAACCGCACTGCTACGACCTCTGTTCCAAGCACTCGGCCCGGCTCACCGTCCCACGCGGTTGGGAAGTGCTCCGCCTGGCCCGCTCGGACACGCCCCCGCCACCCGGACCCGACGACCTCCTGGCCCTCGCCGACGCCGTGCGTGAGGCCGCCAATGCCGACCCGTACGACGCCGGACCCGCCCCCCAGCGCGAGGCCCGCCCCACGCTGGAAAGGCCAGGCGGCCCCCCACGCGGTGCGCAGCCCGGGCAGCCGGGCGCCGGCCGGCGCGGCCATCTGCGCATCCTGCGCGACTGACCGGCTTTCAGGGCCCTGCGAATCGATGGTGCAGCTCCCGCGACATGGAGGCAGTTGAACCCGCATTAGCTGCACCGCCGAATCCGGCGGGGCCCGCGCACCCTGACTAGACTGGTCAGCCAAGGCCCCTTGCACGGGTCAAACCGCAGGCCCAAGGAGAAGAGAAGTCCATGGCGAAAATGAGCGACGAGCTGCTGAGCGTGCTCCGCTGCCCCGTGACAGGATCGACGCTGGTGCAGGAAGGCGGGGAACTGCGCACCACCGCGCCGGGCCCGGACGGGCTGCCGCTGCGCTACACCATCGACGAAGGCATCGCCCTGCTGCTCCGCCCCGAGCAGCTGGACCCCTGACGCACCGACAAATCCCAGCAGACCCGCGCACAGCCGCCAAGCATAAGGACACGCCCATGAGCAGCACCGCAGTCAAGACCCTCAGGCCGGAAGACTACAAGGTCGCCGACATCAATCTGGCCGCCGCCGGCCGGCACCAGATCCGCCTGGCCGAATTTGAAATGCCGGGCCTGATGAGCCTGCGTGAGGAGTACAAGGACAGCCAGCCGCTGGCGGGCGCCCGCATTGCCGGCTCCCTGCACATGACCGTCCAGACCGCAGTGCTGATCGAGACGCTGACGGCCCTGGGCGCCGAGGTGCGCTGGGCGTCCTGCAACATCTTCTCCACGCAGGACGAGGCCGCCGCCGCCATAGTGGTCGGCAACGGCACCCCGGAAAACCCGCGTGGTGTGCCCGTCTTTGCGTGGAAGGGGGAAACCCTCGAGGAATACTGGTGGACCGCCCAGCAGATCCTCACCTGGCCCGGTGCCGCGAGGGACCCTGAAAAGGGTGCCAACATGATCCTGGACGACGGCGGCGACGCCACCATGCTGGTCCACAAGGGCGCCGAATTCGAGGCCGCCGGCCGCGTCCCGGACACCACGGACGCGGACTCAGAGGAAGGCGCCATCTTTCTGGCCGCCCTGCGCGAATCCCTCAAAAATGACAATCAAAAGTGGACGCGGATCGCCGCGCAGATCCACGGGGTCACCGAGGAAACCACCACCGGCGTGCACCGCCTGTACCAGCTGGCCGCCGAGGGCAAGCTCCTGTTCCCGGCCATCAACGTCAACGACTCCGTCACCAAGTCCAAGTTCGACAACAAGTACGGCATCCGCCACTCCCTGCCGGACGGGCTGATGCGCGCCACGGACGTGCTGCTGGGAGGCAAGGTGGCCGTGGTGTGCGGCTACGGCGACGTCGGCAAGGGGGCCGCCGAGGCCCTCCGCGGCCAGGGCTCGCGCGTGATCGTCACCGAGATCGACCCCATCTGCGCGCTGCAGGCCGCCATGGACGGCTACCAGGTGGCAAGGCTCGAGTCCGTCATCGGCCAGGGCGACATCTTCATCACCACCACCGGCGGCCTGGGCATCATCTCGGCCGCGGACATGCTGAAGATGAAAAACAAGGCCATCGTGGGCAACGTGGGCCACTTCGACAACGAAATCGACATGGCCGGACTCGCCAGGATCGACGGCGTGGAGAAGGTGGAAATCAAGCCGCAGGTCCACGAGTGGGTCTTTGCGAAGGGCACCGCCCACGAGCGTTCCATCATCGTGCTCTCCGAGGGCCGCCTGCTGAACCTGGGCAACGCCACCGGCCACCCGTCGTTCGTCATGTCCAACTCCTTTACCAACCAGGTCATCGCCCAGATCGAGATCTTCACCAAGACCAACACCGATGAGTACCAAAAGCAGGTGTACGTCCTGCCGAAGATCCTCGACGAGAAGGTGGCCCGCCTGCACCTGGCCGCGCTGGGCGTGGAGCTCACCGAGCTCACCGCGGAGCAGGCGGCCTACCTGGACCTGGACCCGGCCGGCCCGTACAAGCCCGGCCACTACCGGTACTGAGCCGTGCCGCACTGGCAGCAGACGGGCCCGCTCAGCCGCAGCCTGCGGGCGGACAATCCGGGTCCCATGACGCTGGACGGCACCAACAGCTACGTGCTGGCCGCCCCCGGATCCGGCACCGTGGTGGTCGTCGACCCGGGTCCGCTTCTGGAAGGACACCTGGCGGCGCTGGCCGGGGCCGGCGACGTGGAGCTGATCCTCATCACGCATCACCACGAAGACCACACCGGGGGCAGCGCCCGGCTCCGCGAGCTCACCGGAGCGCCGGTCCGCGCCCTCCACCCGGACTTCTGCCACGGGGGAGCGCCGCTGTCAGACGGCGAACTGATCCGCGCCGCGGGCGTGGAGATCGGGGTCCTGGCCACCCCGGGCCACACGTCGGATTCCGTCTGCTTTGTCCTCACGGACCCCGCACAGAAGGACGACGGCGGCCCTTCCCAGGTGCTCACCGGCGACACCGTGCTGGGCCAGGGCACCACGGTGCTTGACCACCCGGACGGACGCCTGGGCGACTATCTGGACTCGCTGGAAAAGCTGCTCGCCGTCGGCAGCCATGACGGGCAGCCCGTCGCCGTGCTGCCCGCCCATGGACCGGTGCTGCCGGACCTGGCCACCATCGCCGCCGCCTACCAGGCACACCGGCAGGAGCGGCTCGTCCAAGTGCGCTCCGCCGTCGACCGTTTGGAAGCGGAAGGCACGGAGGCCACCGCGGAAGCCGTGGCGGCCGCCGTCTACGGAGACGTCCCGGGAAGCCTGCGCGGCGCCGCGCAGCTCTCGGTGGAGGCGCAGCTGGATTACCTGCGGGGCGCTACTTCCGCCCGGTGAAGTGCTCCATGGATTTGTAGACGCCGAACATGCGGCCGGCCACCACGTCCCAGGCGGCGACCGGCAGGATTCCGCGCAGGGCGGTGCTCAGCTTGACCGTCCACGGCATCATGAGCATCGGCGTGCCTTCCTTCATGGCCCGCCACACGCGCCGGGTGACGTCGGCGGGCTCCATGAGCGGGGTCAGCAGCGGGCCGCGCGCGCCCTCGAACATGCCCGTCTTGATGTAGGACGGGCAGAAGGTGGTCACCTTGACGTGGCGGTGGCCGGCCTGCTGCAGTTCCAGCCGCAGCGAGTCGCTCCAGCCAATCACGGCCCACTTGGAGGACGAATACACGCTCATGCGCGGGTTGGCGAGCAGGCCCGCTGCCGAGGCCACGTTCACGATCCGCGACGTCCGCCCGCCGCTGATCATGGCGGGCAGGAACTCGCGGGTGATGTGCATCAGGGCGAGGGAGTTGATGGCCATGGTGGCGGCGATGTCCGCGCGCTGGTCGTGCTCCCAGAAGTACTTGCCGCGAACAATGCCGGCGTTGTTGATCAGGATGTCCGGCGTGCCGACGTCGGCGCGCACGTTTTCCGCGGCGGCCTCGATGGCCTCAAGGCTGCTGACGTCCACCACGTAGCGGTGGATCTCCGAGCCGCGGCCGGCGAGCTCCGCGGCGGCCTGCTCCAGCAGCCCGCCGTTGATGTCCCACAGCACCACATGGGCTGCGTGGTCCTGCACCGCCAGCTGGGCGTACATTTTGCCCATGCCCATGGCGGCGCCGGTAATCAGGACGGTTGTGCCGGTGAGGGATTCGAGGGTCATTGCGGTGCCTCCAGGTCGGGCGGGTCCGTCGGGTCGGTCGGGTCGGTCGGGTCCGGCGGGTCGGTCGGTGCCGCCGGAATGAGCTTGCCCGGGTTCATGATGCCCCGGGGGTCGAGCGTGGCTTTGATGCCGGCCAGGACCCTGACGCCAAGGTCCCCGATCTCCGCGCGCATATACGGCGCGTGGTCCATCCCGACGGCGTGGTGGTGCGTGATGGTGGCGCCGGCCGCCACAATCGCGTGCGAGGCCGCCGCCTTGACGCGGGCGTTCTGGGCCAGGCCGTCCTCCTCGAGGCCGGCGAGGAACGTGAAGTAGAGGGAGGCGCCGTCGGAGTACACATGGGAAATGTGGGTCTGGACGTAGGCGCCGCCGCCCTTTTCCTGCAGCGCGGTGAGGATGGCCCGCCGGACGCTGCGGTAGGTCTCCTCGACACGGCCCCAGGTGGCGGCCGTTTCCAGCGTCTCGACGTAGACGCCGCGGGTCAGCAGCTCGTCGCGCAGGTACGGCGCGTTGAACCGCCCGTGCTCCCACGACCTTCCGGGCAGGGGCCCCAGCGGGATGCCGCCGCCCCGGCGCAGGATCCGCGCGCTGCGCCGCCTGCGCGCCGTTGCCTCCGGCCTGCCGCCTTCCCAGACGAACAGGGCCAGCGCCGGCGTCTTCTGGCCGCGGACCGCCAGATAACGGGACAGCGCCGCGGTCTTCGCCCCGCCCAGCTTGAAGGTCGACGCCGTTTCATCCGTGTCGCTCAGCCGGCACACGTGCGGCATGTCACCCCGGACGCCGTCCTGCCGCAGCCGCCGTAAGGCCTCCGCCCCCGCCTCGAAGGTCGGGAAGGACCACGCGCCATAAACCTTGTCTGCCGGCGCCGGGGAAACCTTCATCGTGGCGCTCGTGATGACCCCCAGGGTGCCTTCACTGCCGACGACGACGTCGAGCAGCTTGGGCCCGGCGGCCGTTCCCGGTGCCAGGGACCCGGCGTCGAACGGCCCGACGGGGGTCTCCAGGTGCACGGACTTGACCAGGTCGTCCGCGCGGCCGTAACCGGTGGATGCCTGGCCGGCGGAACGGGTGGCGACGTAGCCTCCCAGCGTGGCTTCCTGATGGCTTTGGGGAAAGTGGCCCAGCGTGAAACCGTGCGGGGCCAGGGCCGCCTCGAGGGCGGGGCCCCTGATGCCTGCCTCGAAGGACGCCGTGCGGGAGAGCCGGTCCACGTGGAGCAGCCGGTCCATGCGCCGCAGGTCCAGGGTGATGACCCCCGCGAACCGTCCGCGCAGTGGCTCCACGCCGCCCACCACGGAGGTGCCGCCGCCAAAGGCCACCACCGCCAGCTGCCGCTTCCCGCACAGGTCCAGGATGCCCCGCACTTCGGCGCTGCTGCCAGGGTAGACGACGGCGTCGGGGGCGTCGAGCGCGTCCCCGCTGCGGCGGCGCAGCAGGTCCGGCGTGCTCTTGCCGCCCGCATGGCGGATGCGTTCCGTTGCGTCCGTTGAGACGTGTTCAGCCCCGGTGATGGCCCGGAATCCGGCCAGCGCCCCTTCATCCAGGGCGACCGGGCCCACCCGGACGTCGGCGAGGTCCACGGGAGGGTGCGCCGCCCCGACGCTGGCGAGCCTGAGGGTGCGGCGCAGATAGGCCAGGGCGGCAGGTGTCAGGGGCCGGGCCCGTCCCGGGTCGCCCCAGCCGAACCAGACGGACCGGGATATTTCCTCTGTGAGATGGGTCACCATGAGCTACAGTGTGACACATGACGTCACAACGTACCATCCGGCCGGCCGACGCGGCGCTCCTGGCCGCCACCCGGGACGCCGTGGTGCTCCATGGCATCCGGCGCACCACGGCCAACGACATCGCCGAGCGCGCCGGGGTCTCCCGCATGACGTTTTACCGCCGGATGGGGTCGGTGGAAAACGCCGTGCTGGCAATGCTCACGGGGGAGTTCCGCAGCTACGCCGGCGCCGTGCGGACGGCCACCCCCACCGGCACGGGCCGTGAACGGCTGGTCCACTTCGCCGTCGCAAGCGTCCGGGTGTTCGCGACGTCGGAGCTGTTGGCCTCCATCGCCGAGCGCGACCCCGAGTTCCTGATCCCGTACGTCACGGACCGGTTCGGGGCGAGCCAGCAGCTGGTCCTTGACCAGCTGCACGAACTGCTCGGGGCCGGCGCCGCGGACGGCACCATCGAGGCCGGCGCGGACACGGCCCCCGCGCTGCTGCTGGCCGTCCAGGGGGTGGCGCTGTCCTCCCGGGTCCTGTTGAAGACGGGGGCCTTCGAAGGCGCCCTCGCGGAACTGGGGAAGATGCTGGACCGCTACCTCACGCCGGCGGACGCGCGCAGGGCGGACGCGGGCAGGGCGCACGTGCGCAGGGCAGGGGTGCGGAGCGGAACGGCATGAGCACGGACAACCCGACGTGGATCAATGACGGAACCCGCCGGCGCTCGCTGGATTACGTGGCCGCCCACACGGTCGACGTCGCGGTGGTGGGCGGGGGCATCACCGGGGCCGGCGTGGCCCTGGACGCCGTCAGCCGCGGCCTGAGTGTGGCCCTCGTGGAGGCCGGCGACTTCGCCTCCGGGACCAGCGGCTACAGCTCCAAGCTCATCCACGGCGGGCTGCGGTACCTGGCCAAAATGGACCTCGGCGTGGCGTGGGAATCGGCGGTGGAGCGGCGGTGGCTGATGGAGCGGATCGCCCCGCACCTGGTCCGCCCGCTGGGGTTCGTCATCCCGGTCACGCGCGGCGCACCGGCGTGGGAAGGCGCCGCGGAAGGGCTCGGCGTGGTCATCTACGACGTGCTGCGCAGGCTCTCCGGGCTGGGCGGCGGGGTCCTGCCGCGGCCCCAGCTGCTCTCCGGCCTGGCGGCGGCGGCGCTGGCGCCCGGCCTTGACCCGCACGCGCTGCGACGCGGGATCCTGTACTGGGATGGACAGGCCGTCGACGACGTCAGGCTGGTGCTCGGCGTCGTCCGGACCGCCGCGGGGCTGGGCGCGCACATGCTGCGCGACGTCAAGGCCGCCGGCATCACCGCGACGACGGTGGCCGCCGTCGACACCCGGTGCGGCGCCCGCGTGACGGTAAACGCCCGGGCGGTGGTGAACGCGACCGGCCTATGGGCCGCGGACTTTGAACCTGGTCTGGCCGTGATCCCCAGCCGGGGAACGCACCTGGTGGTCCGGGCGGACCGGCTGGGCAATCCCCAAGCCGCGCACACGGTCCCGGTCCCGGGGCACTTTGGCCGCTATGTCTTTGTGCTGCCGCAGACCGGCGGCGTGGTGTACATCGGGCTGACGGATGAGGAGGACCACGGCGCGGACGGCCACCATCCGGCGGTGCCGGAGCGCGACGTCGGCTTCCTCCTGGACATTGTCAACGCCACCCTGGCCGTACCCCTGGCCCGCGACGACGTGGTGGGAGCCTTTGCCGGGCTGCGGCCCCTGGTGCGGACCCCGCACGACGGCGGCGCCGCCGGCAGCGCCGACATCTCCCGCCGGCATCTGGTCCGGGATGTTCCGGGCACGCCGGTCACGGTGGTGGGCGGGAAGCTGACCACGTACAGGAGGATGGCCCAGGACGCCGTGGACGCCGTCGCGGCGAGGCTTGAGGCCCCAGCCCCCTGCCGCACCAGGACGCTGCCGCTGGCGGGCGCGGCGTCCCCTCGCGAGCTGGATGCCGTGGATGCACCGGCGCGGCTGGTCGCGAAGTACGGGACGGAGGCCTTGGACGTGTTGGCGTTGGCGCGGCTGGACCCGCTGCTGGCGGGACCCTTGTTTGAGGGCACGGAGATCACCGGCGCGGAGCTGCTGTTTGCGGTGCGCGCCGAGGGGGCGTCCAGCGTGGATGACCTGCTGGAGCGGCGCACCCGGCTGTCCTTCGTGCCGGCAGACGCGGCCCGGGCGCGCGGGCGTGCCGCCGAGATCCTGGCGCTCGCCGGCACTTTCGGAGCCGCGCAGTGAGCGCCGCATTTGGCGGGGTTCCCGCTGGCGGCCCGGCGGGCTTCCCCGCGGGCGGTTGGGGAGGCGGGGAGGCGCTGCTGCTGGTCAACCCGACGTCGGGCCGGGGCCGGGGCCTGCAGCTGCTGCCGCGCACCGCCCGGGCGCTGCGGGCCGCGGGGTTGACGCCCATGGTTTGCGTCACGGACTCGCTGGCGGACGCCACGGCACAGGCCCGCGCGGCCGCGCCGGGAAGCCTGGTGGCCGTGCTGGGCGGTGATGGGTCCTTGGGGGCCGCGGCAGGAGGAGCACGGGAGTCGGGCGCCGTCGTCCTGCCACTGGCGGCCGGTCGGGGCAACGACACGGTGCGGCGCCTGGGACTGCCGCTGGACCCCGTCAAGGCGGTGCGGGGGCTGGGTGCTCTGGTGGTGCGCGAGCTTGACCTGGGCATGGTCAACGGGCGCCCGTACTTCGGTGTGGCCAATGTGGGCTTCGATGGGTTGGCCAACGAGTACGGCAACGGCGCGCGGCTGAACCTGGGGCCGTTTGTGTACTTGTACGGCGGGCTGAAGGCCTTCAGGGCGTGGAAGGACGTGACGCTGACCGTGTCCGTGGACGGCCTTGAGACCACGTTTCCCGGCTGGTTTGTGGCGGTGGGGAACGTGGGCCAGTACGGGGGAGGCCTGCGGATTTGCCCGGAGGCATTGGTTGACGACGGCCTGCTGGACGTGGTCTCGCTGGGCCGGGCGTCAATCCCGGCCGTGGTGGCGACGTTCCTCAGGTCGTACCGGGGCGCGCACCTGGGCCAGGCGAACATCAGCTTCACGCGGGGCTCGGCGGTGACCATCAGCGCCAACAGGCCTCTGAATGTCTACGCCGACGGCGAGCGGGTGGCCGAGCTGCCGGTGACGGTGGGGATCGCGCCCGCAGCCGTCAAGGTGCTGGTGCCGGAGGGCTCGGGGGCTTTTGGGTGACTGGGGATGGTCCATCGCCGGCTAAGGGCCCAGCCGGCGATGGATTGACAACCGCCACCCAGTGGTTACCCAATCGCAACACCTGAAGGGCGTTGCCTGACAGCTTGCAGCGGCATTGGCGCGTAAAATCAGTCACTGGCCGTGTCAAAGTCACGTGCCGTCACCGTGGAACCAGTCCACCGATTTGGGGGAGTTTGCATGCCGGAGTTGGATACCGCCCGGAAGCCCCGCAGGGCCTGGAAAATCGCGGTAGTTGCGGCGGTTGCCCTGGCCATTGGCGTCGGCGGCGTCGGCGCGGCGACGGCCAATTCCTGGCTCCCCGAGGGGCCCGCCACTGCCCAACGGGCTGCCGCCCCGACAACGCCTCCGGCCGCTCCGGTGGAACTCGCGGTGACCCCCACGGCCGAGACGGAAGGCTACAACCCGGCAGTGCCCGTCGTCGCCGAGGTCCAGACCGGCTCCATCCACAGCGCCATCCTGAAGGAAACGGACACCGGCGCCACCACGGACGGGGAACTGTTCCTCAGCGGCCGCAAGTGGATTTCCACCTCGCCGCTGGCCTTCAACACCGACTACACATTCAGCGTCACCACCATGGACGGCAACGGGAACCTGGCGACCCAGGCAAGCACCTTCACCACTGTCCCGGAAGCCAACGAGGCTGACATGTGGATGTACCCGGCAGACACTTCCACGGTGGGGGTGGCCCAACCGCTGGAGTTCCACTTCAGCGAACCGGTGGCCAACAAGGCCGCCGTCGAGAAAGCCATCACGGTCACGTCCGCCACCGGCCAGAAGGGCTCATTCCACTGGTATTCGGACACCATGGCCAGGTACCGCGCCGCCGACTACTGGCCGGCCAACACGGCCCTGAAGGTTGACATCAAGCTGTTCGGCGTGGACTACGGCAACGGCATGATCGGCAACTTCAACAAGACCAACACCATCAACATCGGCGACAAGGTCGTCATGGAAGCCGACGCCACGGCCAAGGTGGTCAACATCTTCGTCAACGACCAACTCGCCAAAACATTCCTGGCATCCATGGGCGACGAACGATTCCCTTCCGCCGCCGGCTACCTGGTGCTCACGGCAGACAAACAGCGCCATGCCACGTTCGACGCCGCCACCATCGGGCTCAAGCCCGGAGACCCCGCCTACTACGGCAAGCTCAAGGTCGAATACGCCACGCGGCTGGCCAACAGCGGCATCTTCATCCATTTGGCCGCGCCCGTCGCCATCCCCTACCTGGGCAAGGTCAACCTCTCCCACGGCTGCATCGGCCTGGACCGCGAGGGCGCCTCCTGGGTGTTCAACAACATGTTGCCCGGCGATCTCGTCCACACGGTCCGCACGGGCCACCCCACCAACACCATCGCGCCCACGGACGGATTCGGGGACTGGAACATCCCGTACGCCCAGTACGCGAACAAGTAGCCCTGCGCACGGATCCCTGGCAACGGGGTTCCCGTCCGTGCCCGTGGTCCTAGGAGCGGCTGCCGTTCGTTCCCACGCCATGACCATTGAGTAGTGTGCGCAGATGCGCGGCCCGCTCCTCGGCCGCGGACAGCCTGGCAAATTCCCGGTCGCGCCGCTCGGACATCAAGGCCGCCAGAAAAAACTCCGGGGGCGTGCCGGCCGGCGGCAGCGGCGCGACGAAAGCGGAAGCCTCATCCGCCAAGGCGACCCCCATGGCTTCACGGGACAGACCGGCCATCCGCCCGCCCTGACGCAGGAACACCGAAACACGCCGGGCCAGCGGGTCCGGCAGTCGGCCGATGTCGGCGAGCCGCGCCCACGGCGCCAACGCCGGCACCGTGTGCACCTGCAGCGGCTGTGACTTGGGGGCCCGGTCCCTGATCGCATAGGTGCCTGCCATCATGTCGCCCAGGCGCTTCGACTTGTCGTTAAAGAGGCACACCAGGAACGCCACGGAACCCAGCGACATATAGATCTCAAACACCGCCAGGAGGCCACGGACCAAGGCTTGGCGGAAGCGGATGGAGCCTCCGTCGTCGCGCACCACCCGCAGGCCCATGACCAGCTTGCCCACGGACTTTCCACGTGTGGCGGTCTCCACGGCAATGGGCAGCGCCACCACAATCCCCACCAGCGTCACCAGGACGATGGCGCGGGCCGCGGCCCCGTCCAGGAGATTCGGCACGGCGCCCATGACAAAAATGGCGCCGATGACCAGTGCAATGGTCACCAGCACGTCGATGGCGGACCCCAGCGAGCGGGCGGCAAACGACGCCGGGCGCAGTTCCAGGACGACCGCCTCGCCGGTGATGATCTCGGACATGAAACCAGTCTAGTGGGGCCGCACTGCCGGCAGGCCCGGGCCGCCGGGGGCCCCGCTGCCCAAGGTCAGCAGGCCGCAGGCCGCAGCGGCCGCCGCTGCCTGCGTTGCCGGTAGGCTGGCTGCGTGGACCTGGACGCGTTTACCGCAGTGCACCGCCGGCAGTGGGAGCGGCTGAATTCGCTTGCCCGGAAGCGCAGGCTCACGGGCAACGAGGCGGACGAACTCCTGGAGCTGTACCAAAGCGCCTCCGCCCAGCTGTCCCTGATCCGCTCCGTCGCGGCCGAGAGCGCGCTTTCCGCCTCCCTGTCCGCCATCCTGGCCAACGCCCGCACCCGCTTCACCGGCGCCCGGTCCAACGTGTTCGCCGATGTGGCCCGCTTCTTCGCCATCTCCCTGCCGGCCGCGTTCTACCGGCTGCGGTGGCTGACCGTCATTGTGGGCGCCGTCTTCACCGTCATCGGAGCGCTCTTCGCCGCATGGGCGGCCGGCAACCCGGCCGTGCTGGCGGCCCTGGGCAGCGACGCGCGCCTGCAGCAGCTGGTCAACCACGACTTCGTCAACTACTACTCCGAGAACCCCGCCGCGTCCTTCGCCGGGTCCGTCTGGACCAACAACGCCTGGATCGCCGCCCAATGCGTGGCCCTGGGCATCACGGGCGTGTTTGTGCCCTACTCGCTGTTCATGAACGCGCAAAACGTGGGCATCACCGCAGGCGTCATGTTCGCCTACGGGCGCGGCGACACCTTCTTCAGCTACATCCTCCCGCACGGCCTCATGGAACTGACCAGCGTCTTCATTGCCTCCGCCGCCGGCCTGCGCATCTTCTGGGCCTGGGTGAGCCCCGGGCCGCGCACCCGGCTCGACTCCCTGGCGCTGGAGGGACGCTCCCTGGTGACCACCGCCGTCGGCCTGGTCTTTGTCCTGTTCATCTCCGGGCTCGTGGAAGCCTACGTCACGCCCAGCCCGCTGCCCGTCTGGGCGAAGATCACCGTCGGCGCGCTCGTCCTGGCCGCGTACTGGACCTACACGCTGGTGCCGGGCCATCGCGCCTGGCTGGCCGGGGAGCGCGGCGACCTCTCCGCGGACGACGCCGGGGCTGCCGCGCCTTCCGCCTGACGCCCGCCTGTGGGTGCGGTGCCAGTTTGACGCCCGCCCGGGGTGGCACCCGCCCCGGGACAGCATCCGCCGGTATCCTTGCGGGTGTGACAGAGAACGAGCCCCGTAAGGCAACCGAAGAGCCCACCGCCAATTCAACGCCCCAGACAGCCGGCGCGGCTGCCATGCCCTGGAGGGGGGCATCGACCGCACCCGCTGGGGGCACGCCGGCGGCGGGAACTCTGGGGACAGGCGTGCCGGGTGCCGGTACACCCGACGCCGCGGCTCCTGAGGATGGCGCTCCGGACGACGGGGCTTTCGGCGACGGCGCTCCTGATTCCGGGGCTTTCGGCGACGCGCCTGGCCGCGCCACGCAAGGGCTTCCCACCGTGCCTTCGACTTCATCCGGCCCAGCGAAGCCCGCTGGCAGCAAAATCAAGATTGACATGCCCGCCGATGGGAGGCCGGAGCCCATGCGGCCCGCCACCCGGATGCCCAGGCTGCCGTTCGGGACCGGGACTGCCGGGACCGCGGCTTCGACCGGGACCGCGGCTTCGACCGGGCCCGTCGCCGGCGCGACGGCCGGCGCTGCAACTGCGCCTGCCACGTCCGCACCCGCCGGGGACGAGTCCGACGCCGAAGACAAGCGGGACGTCTTCGTGGAGCAGTCGCCCACCACCATGCTGCAGGTCCGCCCGCCGCAGGAGGAAGTGGACCGGCGCCTGGCCGCCCGCGAACAGGCCGCCAACACCAGGCCGGTGCTGCCGCGCGTGTTCCAGGTGCTGATGGCCGTGTTCTACCCAGTGGTCCTGCTGGTGCTGGCCATCCGTCTCGTCACGACCAACGCCTTCCTCTGGATCGAATACCACCGCCCGGGATTTCCCGCCGATACGTTTGGGTTCACCACCGACGACCGCCTCACCTACGGCTCCTACACGGTGGACTACCTGTTGAACTTTGCCGGTCCCCGCTACCTGGCAGACCTGGTCAACTCGCAGGGCAACCCCCTGTTCCTGGAACGCGAAGTGGCGCACATGGCGGACGTGAAGTCGCTGATCGACTTTGCCTTCCTGCTGGGTCTGGTCTTGGCCCTCCTCATGGTCATCGCCATTATCTACCTCTCGCGGCGCAGCGTGGGCGGGGTGCGCCGAGGGTTGTTTGCCGGTTCCATCGCCACCCTGGTGCTGATCATTGCCCTGGGCGTTCTGGCGCTCATGGGATGGGAGACGTTCTTCACCGACTTCCACAAGATCTTCTTCGCCAACGGCACCTGGACCTTCTATACGGACGACACCCTCATCCGGCTCTTCCCGAGCGACTTCTGGTCCGACGCCGGCATCTTCATCGGCGCCTTCGTGCTGGTGGTCTCCTCGCTGACCCTGGCCTTCACCTGGCCCACCAAGGACCGCCGCCACGCCGTGGCACGTGCCAAGCGCCCGGGGCGCCGCGCCGCAGCGCAGTAGCCCCCAACCTTGAGCCGCCCCGAGACGCTCGCTCAGTAAAGGGCCCTTTTCCTCCGACGCTCCTGCAGTTGTGGGGCCGTCAGGCGGGACGCCCGCTCAGCGCGGGCTGAAGGAGCGTCGGCGAAGGCGCCGTTTGCTGCAGGAGCGTGGCGAAGCGGCGCCATCAACTGCAGGAGCGTCGTGGGGGGCGTTAGATCCAGGACGGCAGCCACATGTGCTGGCGCCAGTAGTCGAACGGGATCACTTCGGCGGACCACAGCGGGTAGAAATAGGCGCTCAGGGCCACCGCCAGCACGACGAAGATGCCCGCGAAGAGCGCGCCCTGCTGCCTACGCCACGGTGGATCGGCCGCCTTGCCCAGGACCATGCCGAGCACCATGGTGACGCCCAGGATCATGTAAGGCTCGTAGGCGATGGCGTAGAAGAAGAAGATGGTCCGCTCCGGGTAGAGCAGCCACGGCACGAAGCCGGCCGCAAACCCGGTCAGGATGGCGGCCGCGCGCCAGTCGCGCCGGCCCAGCCAGATGCCGACAAGGAAGAGCAGGGCCAGCGTGCCGCCCCACCAGATCAGCGGGTTGCCCAGGCTGGTGACCATGGCGGCGCACTTGTCCGCCGTGCAGCCGGACTGCCCCTTGAGCGGGTACTGGGCGTAGAACGACGTCGGCCGGCCCATCACCAGCCACGACCATGCGTTTGCCTTGTACGGGTGGTCCGAATCCAGCCCGACGTGGAAGTTGTACGCCGTCAGGTGGTAGTGCCACAGGGACCGGAGCGACGCCGGCACCCACCCCCACGTTTCGCTCCGGTGGGTCGCTGCCCAGTTCCGGTCGTAGGCGTTCTTGGACAGGAACCAGCCGGTCCACGTGGACAGGTAGGTGACGGCGGCCACCGGGACCACCATGACAAATGCGAGAATTCCGTCCTTGAGAACGGCGCCGGTGACCCAGTACCTGATGCCGGCGATGCGACGGGCGCTCATGTCCCACACGACGCTCATCAGGCCAAAGGCCGCCAGGAAGAACAGCCCGGACCATTTAGTGCCGGTGCATAGGCCCAGCGCAACGCCGGCCGCAAGGCGCCACCACCTCATGCCCAGCCACGGGCCGTACAGCAGGTGCTTCGGCGGGACGCGGCCGTCGGGGGAGGTGAGGCAGGACAGGCGGTCGGCCAGCCGGCGTCGTCCGTCATCACGGTCCAGCAGCAGGGCGCCAAAGGCCACCAGCGCCCAGAACATGACAATAATGTCCAGCAGGGAGGTGCGCGACTGCACGATGGCGTGCCCGTCGACGGCGAACAGGAGCCCGGCGACGGCGCCCAGGAGGGTGGAGCGGAACATCTTTTGCGCGATCAGGGCCAGCAGGAAGATGGAGAGCGTGCCCACCAGCGCCGCCGAGAACCGCCAGCCGAACGTGCTGTCCGGGCCGAAGAGCCACATGCCGAACGCGATCATCCACTTGCCCACGGGCGGATGCACCACATATTCGGGCGTGCTTTGAAGGCCGCTGAAGTTGCCCTTGTTAAAGAGGTCGTTCGCCTTCTCGGACCAGTTGCGCTCGTAGCCGCTTTGCAGGTAACTGTAGGCGTCCTTGACGTAGTAGGTCTCGTCAAATACCAGCGAATGCGGCTGGCCAAGCCGGACGAAGCGGAGCACGCCGCCAATGACTGCTGTTAGCACAGGCGCCAGCCAGAACCAGAGGCGCAGGCTGGCCGGGGTGTCGCGGTAGCTGGCGCGGACGCCGGTCAGCCTTTGGATCAGGGCGGTTTGGCTGAAAGCCCGTGCGGGGTCGAGGACGCGGCTCGGTTCAGCCGGTGCTTTGCGGGCTGGCTGGCGGGTTGCCCCGTGGCGGGGGTGTCCCGGCGCGGAGCCGGCGGCGTGCGCTGCGGCGGGAAGGTCCCAGGCTGGGAGGTCGGGGTCCGCGATGTTGATGTGCACCCTGCCCATGCTACCCAAGTGCGGGCTGGCAGCTGGGGCCAACTACGCTGGTGTCATGGAAGAAGACCTGGACCTGGAACCCGCCGGCGCCGACGACGAACTTGACCCGGAGCTGGACGCCCTGGCGGAGTCGCCTTCCGATACGGAGCTGGACGCGTCGCTGGCGCCTGCGGCGGCGCCGGGGGAGGGCTACATCGTCCTGGCCGCCACCCCCATCGGGAACATGGGCGACGCGTCCGCCCGGCTGGTCTCCTGGCTCGGGAACGCGGACATCGTGGCCGCTGAGGACACGCGGCGCCTGCACCGGCTGGTCACGTCGCTGGGCATCGCGGTCTCCGGGCGGATTGTCAGCTACCACGAGCACAACGAGGCCGCCAAGACGCCCGAATTGCTGGCCCAGGTGCAGGCCGGCAAGGTCCTGCTGATGGTGACCGACGCTGGCATGCCCTCCGTCTCCGATCCCGGCTTCCGGCTGGTGGAAGCCGCCGTCGCCGCCGGGGTGCGCGTGACGGTGGCCCCGGGACCGTCTGCCGTCCTGACCGCGCTGGCCCTCTCCGGGCTGCCCACCGACCGCTTCTGCTTCGAGGGCTTCCTGCCACGCAAGTCGGGGGAGCGTGCCTCGAGGCTGCACGATCTGGCCCTGGAACCGCGCACCATGGTGTTCTTTGAGGCGCCTCACCGGCTCGAGGCCATGCTGCGGGCACTGCACACCGCCTTTGGTCCATCGCGCCAAGGCGCCGTGTGCCGCGAATTGACCAAGACGTACGAGGAAGTGATCCGCAAGCCGCTGTCCGGCCTGCTGGAGTGGGCCGAAGCCGCGGAGATCCGCGGCGAGATTGCCATCGTGGTCGCCGGCGCGCCGGCCGCCGACCCCGGCACGCCCGAGGACCACGTGGCGGCCGTGAACGAACTGCTGGGCCAAGGCATGCGCCTGAAGGAGGCAGTGGCGGTCATCGCCCACGACGTCCACGTCAGCAAGCGCGAGCTGTACAGCGCCGTCCTGGCAGCGCGAGGATAAGGAATCCGGCCACTTTGAAACGGAGCACGGTACGCCTCCAATGGTGCTCCACTTGAAGAGTGGCGCACCGTTGGGACCCAATGGCGCTCCAGTTCAAAGACTCTGTGTTCGAGCCAGCACTGTTGTACAGATGCACAGTCGAACGCCGTCGCATAGTGCGCACATGCGTAGACACTGCTGGCGCCGGAGAACTACCGTGAACGCTATAGCACCACGCTGCTGCCCACGCACCATGCCCGGGCCCGCCCACAGACAAAGGAGTCATCATGACCGTGACCGCTGCCACCGAACTGACCGAACGCGAAGGCGCCCTGCTGGCAGGCGTCCCCACCGGGCTGCTCATTGATGGCGTTTGGCGCCCGGCCGCGTCCGGCAAGACGTTCGACGTTGAGGACCCGTCGACGGGCAAGGTCCTGCTGACACTGGCCGACGCCGGCGCCGCCGACGGGGCCGCCGCGCTCGATGCCGCCGTCTCTGCACAGGACGCGTGGGCCGCCACCCCGCCCCGCGAACGCGGCGAGATCCTGCGCCGCGCCTTCGACATGGTCATGGCCCGCGCCGACGACTTTGCCCTTCTGATGACCCTGGAAATGGGCAAGCCTCTGGCCGAGTCCATGGGCGAGGTCAAATACGGTGCCGAATTCCTGCGGTGGTTCTCCGAGGAGGCCGTGCGCTCCTTCGGCCGCTACTCCGGCAACCCCGAAGGTACCGCCCAGATCCTGGTCCAGAAGAAGCCCGTGGGCCCCTGCCTGCTCATCACGCCCTGGAACTTCCCGCTCGCCATGGCCACGCGCAAGATCGCCCCCGCCATCGCCGCGGGCTGCACCATGGTCCTCAAGCCCGCCAACCTCACGCCGCTCACCAGCCAGCTCTTCGCACAGGTGCTGCTCGACGCCGGACTGCCGGCCGGGGTGCTCAACGTGATCGCGACGTCGACCGCCGGCGCCGTGACCGGACCACTGATCCAGGACCCGCGGCTGCGCAAGCTTTCCTTCACCGGATCCACGCCCGTGGGCCGCCGCCTGCTCGCCGACGCCTCCAACACGGTGTTGCGCACCTCGATGGAGCTCGGCGGCAACGCGCCCTTCCTGGTGTTCGACGACGCCGACCTTGACGCCGCCGTGGACGGGGCCATGGCCGCCAAGATGCGCAACATGGGCGAGGCCTGCACGGCCGCCAACCGCTTCCTGGTGCACGAAACCGTGGCCGAGGAATTTGCCGCCAAATTCGCCGCGAAGATGGGCGGGGCGGCGGTTGGACGGGGCACCGCGCCGGAGTCAAAGGTGGGGCCGTTGATCGATGCCAAGAGCCGCGAGAAGGTCCACTCGCTCGTGACGGATGCGCTGGCCGACGGCGCCCGCGCGGTGGTGGGCGGGGCTCCCGTGGACGGCCCCGGCTACTTCTACCAGCCCACCGTGCTGCAGGGCGTGGAGCCCGGCGCCCGCATCCTGACCGAGGAGATCTTCGGCCCCGTGGCCCCGATTGTCACGTTCAAGAATGAGGACGAAGCCGTGGCGCTGGCGAACGACACCGAATACGGCCTGGTCGCCTACGTCTTCACGAAGGATTACGCCCGCGGACTGCGCATGGCCAACCGGATCGAGACCGGCATGATGGGCCTGAACGCCGGCGTGATCTCCAATGCCGCTGCTCCGTTCGGCGGCGTCAAGCAGTCCGGCCTGGGTCGCGAAGGCAGCCTCGAAGGCATCGAGGAATATCAGTACACGCAGTACATTGGCTTCCCTAACCCGCATTCCGTCTGACCGGCTGCGAGGCTGAGTCCGCCGGAATCTCGGATTGCGACCGGCTCAGACGCCGCCATCCCAACCCGACATCGATTCCAGGTGTCGGGTTGGGCTTCGGTGGTGCAGATAATGCTGGCATGTCGCCGGCCAGTCGGCAGGAACTGAACCACCGAATTGGTTGAAGCGGTGGTTATCTCGAATCTCGGCCGGCGGGGCGGTGGTTATCTCGAACCTCGACGTGTCAGGGGGTGCGCTTGAACAAGGACGGCGGGAGCAGGACCGCCCGGAGGCGGCTCCAGAAGTCGGCCCGGCCGTTGAGCCGGCCGATGACGGTTTCCACGGCGTCGGCGAGGTCGTCGCGTCCGGCCGTGCGTTCCGCGGACGGCGGCCCGTAGATGGCATTTTCGTAGGCGTCGCGCAGCACGTCGGCGGCGGTCCGGACCACGGTCCGGGTGTAGCCGACGGAGTCACCGGCTGCGCCTGAGCCCTCGAGCCCGGCCAGCCGCGCAATGCCCGCGGCGTGCAGCGCCGGCGTCAGCGACGCGTCATAGCGATAGCCGTAGTCCACGGCCGAGGCCACGAACTCGCGCCATGCCAACAGCTCCGGCGCGTCCCGCGGATCGGCGACCACGACACCGGACCCGCCGACGCCACCGGCCCGCCGCGCTCCGCGCACGGAGCCGCCGCGCGCGGACCCGCCGCCGCCATGCAGCCCCTTCAGACCTCCCCCGCGCACCATGGCCAGGCGCCGGCGTCGCACCTGCAAGCGGGAGAAGGCGGGGGAGGCGAGGGCCAGCAGCACCAGGAACACGCCCACCAGCGAGGCGCTGATCCGTGCCGGCTGTGGGGTGGGCGCCACGGCTGCGGCAGCGGTGGTAGGGGCGGCCGGGGCGGAAGCAGCCGGCGAAGCAGTGGCGGTCGGGTTCGCATTGGCGCCATTGAGGAAGTCGTTCGGGCCGGCATTGGAGGCGCCGGGGACGTTGTCGCGGGCGTAGGAGGGAACGGACCCGCGGGAGGGCGTCGGCTCAAAGGGGACCCAGCCCAGGCCCTCGAAGTACAGCTCGGGCCAGGCATGGGCGTCGCGGCCGGACACCTGATAGCCCTGCAGGGTCTGCCCGTCCACCACCACGGACTCCGTCGTCCGTTCGCCGGGCGCGTATCCCACCGCAATCCGGGACGGGATCCCCAATTCGCGCGCCATCACGGCCATGGCGGCGGAAAAGTGCACGCAGTAGCCGGCCTTGACCTCCAGGAACTTGGCCAGCACGTTCATGCCGGCGCCGTCGTACCCCTTCTCCACGGGCGTCTTTTCGCTGTACGTAAAGAGTGGCGAGCGCAGGTAGTCCTGAATGGCCATGGCACGGTCATACGGTGTGGTCTTGCCCTTGGTGATGTCCTCGGCCGTGTTCTTCAGGATGGACGGGACGTTGCCCGGCAGTTGCAGGAAGATCGGATCCAGCCTGGCGTCAGGTTTTTGCGTGGCTGCTTCCAGCAGGGCCGGGGTCAGCGCGGGCATTGCGCTGGTGACCATGTACGACTGGCCCCGCGTGCTGCTGTCGCCTTGGGCGCGAATGGTCTGTGTGGCTGCGTTCCAGGCCCACGGCCCGCGCAGGTCGACCACCCCCGTCGCGCTCAGCGGCGCGGGCAGGAAGGCGCTGGCCAGATTCACCACGTCCACCCAGGTCTTGGTCACGACCTCCGGGACGGCCGGGTTGGACCCCAGTGCCGGCAGCAGCCCGCTGAGGACGGTCGTGGAGTCCTTCGCAACGGGTGACGGCTTCCAGACCTTTCCGGAAAAATCCTGCAGCGTGCTCATCCGCATGTACAGCGGCACGTCCGAGCTGCTCAGGTACGTCATGTTCACCGCGCCCGACTGCGCCCTGAGGTCGTTGCCAAGCGAAATCATCGGGTCCAGCCCGGCCACATTTCCGGCCGTGCCCAGCCGTGAACCCTGCGGGAACGATCCCGTGTCGAAACCCGGGATGGCAGCCGGCAGCAGCGCCGCCACCAGTACGACGGCGCCCCCCAGCATGGTTGCCCGCGCGAGCGTCCCGCTGCGGGCCCGGTTGGCGGCGGGGCGCAGCCTGCCGTCCGGGGCATACCAGCGGCAGCACCCGAGCAGCAGCAGGTAGCCTGCGCCGGCGCCTACGAACCCCGGCGCGCCAATGCCTTCCTGCGTGGTCAGCGACCCCGGCAGCAGCAGCAGCACCAGGCCGACGGCGCTGAACCCCGGCAGTGCCACGGTGATGGCCAGGGTGTCCACCAAAAGCGCGGCGAAGCCCACGCCGGCGCAGATCACAAACACCAGCCCCGGCTCCAAGGGCACGGGGGTGTTGTTGACCATGATGACGGCCGATGCCTCCGTGGCCAGGTCCACGGCCGCGTCCAGGGTCCGCGACGACGGGATCAGGCCCAGGTATGCGGTGCCGGCGAAGAAAGTCAGGGTCAGCCCCATGATCCATCCGGCCAGCGCGGCCAGCGGGGCGTAGGCGGCAAGGCGCGGCCAGCGCCGGACCAGGGCTGGAAGCAGCACTGTCATCGAGGCGACGACGAAGGCCTTGGGCATCCAGCCGGAGTCCAGCAGGACGTTTTGGAAACCCAGCGACGCGCCCATGACGGCACCGAGCACGGCCACGGCCAGCACCCACCGTGCCGGGCCCGTTTCCGGGCGGCCGAGGAACCGGCGCACGCGGCCGTGCCGGCCGCCCTCCCGGCCACCGCCCGCCCCGGGACCGGGCCGGCCGCCGTCGTGCGTGCCGTCGGGAGGGCGGGTGCCCGCGATGGTCCCGGTCATGGCCGCGCTCCAGGGTAAGCCGGGGCCGGCCCGCGCGGGTCGGAATCGAGGGGTGCCGGCCTGTGCGCCGCCGCGGGCACGTGGTGGAGGCTGCCGGTGGCGGGCGCGGGCAGTGCGGCGGGCGTGTCGAGGTCCATCCACGCCTGCAGCAGGGCGGTGTGCGGTGCGACGGCGAGGGCCTGCCAGCCGGCGCGGCGCAGGATGTTCAGGGGCTCTTCGACCTGCGCGGGGTCGGAGCACGCGACGAACGCGTACGCCCCTTCGGCCGCCTCGACGGCTGTGGCCAGGATCATGGCGTCGGCGTCCGTCAGCAGCCCTGTGATGGCGATGACCGGGCCGCGCCGGCGGGTCTGGATCAGCCTGTCGGCGAGAGCGTCCGCGAACGGGGCGGCCGCTTCGGCGCGGGCGGGTGCGGCCAGCTCCAGCGCCGCGAGCGACTGCGCCACGGCCAGCGCCCCCGACTGGCCGGCAAAGTCCTCCCGGCCCGGTTCGGTCGCCGAGCGCGAGGACGCGAAGCCGGGCCGGCCCTGATGGTCCAGCACGCGCAGCGCGTACGAGCGTTCCAGCAGGTGCGCGGCGATGGAAACCGCGGCCGTCACCGCCCACTCAAACGCGGGCGACGTGGCCAGGGCATCGGCTGCGCTCGGCGGCTTCGCGGCCCCGCCGTAGGCCCATGCCCGCTGGTCCAGCACCAGGGCCGCCTCGGGTGTCGTCACGGATTCCTCGGCGCGGACCATCAGCTTGCCCTGCCGTGCGGTGGCGGGCCAGTGCACGCGCCGCAGCGGGTCCCCGTGCCGGTACTCGCGGGTCATGACGTCGTCGTCGCTGGGGTTGGCCTGCTGGCGCGTCATGCGCGAACCGTCCTGCCCCCGCCCGCCCGTGAGCGAGATTTCCGGAAGGACGACGGCGGCCGGCGCCACCGTGAGCGGCTCGCCCTTGTCGAGTTCCCTGGTCAGCAGCGCGACGTCGAAGGGGTCGCCAAACCTGGCGGTCAGCGGGCCGATGGTGAAAACGCCGCGGCGGGTGGGGCGCAAGGTGTATTGGTAGCGGCTGAGCAGGCTGCGCGGGGTGACCGGATTCGGGTAGTCAAACCGCCGCACGTCAATGAGGTGGGCGGGCAGCTGTTCGGTAAGGCGCGCTGGGCCGCCGCCCGGGGTGGTCCCGTGCACGTCCACGGTGACGGACGCCGTCGTGCCGGCCTCCACAAAGGCGGGGGAGAAGCGCCGCTTGACGGTGAAGCCGGGGGACAGCAGCCGAAGGCCGGCGCTGGCCAGCGGCGGCAGGGCGAGCAGGAACACGGCGACCACCAGGAGGTCGCGGCGGCCCAGCAGCTGTGCGAGGAGCAGCGCCACCAGGCCCAGGGCGACCATCACCCAGCCGCGCGGCCGGAAAATCCTCTCGGGAATCCAGTTCATGGCCGTGCCGTGGCCTACCTCGCGCCGGGCCGGGCGCCCGGGAGACGGGCCGGCTGGGGCGCCTGGGCTGCCTGGGGCGCGGCGGGGACGGGCAGGCGGGCCAGGGCGTCGGCTATGACGTCGGCCGCGGTGGTGCCCATGCTCGCCGCCTTGCGGTCCACGATCAGCCGGTGGGCGAGGACATGCTCCGCCAGGTTGCGGATGTCGTCCGGAAGCACAAAGCGGCGCCCGGCCAGGGCGGCGGAGGCCTTGGCCGCGCGCAGCAGCTGCAGCAGGGCACGCGGGCTGGCGCCGAGCCGGAGGTGGTCGCTGGTGCGGGTGGCCTGGCCCAGGGCCACGGTGTATTCCTTGACGGCGGCGGAGACGTGCGTGGCCGCCACCACGTCCAGCATGGCCGCCACGTCCGCAGTGGTTGCCACGGCGCGCACGGCCTCGAGGGGGTTCACGGACTGGTGGGTTTCCAGCATGGCGAGTTCCGCCGTCGTATCCGGGTATCCCATGGAAATCCGGGCCATGAAGCGGTCGCGCTGGGCTTCCGGCAGCGGATACGTGCCTTCCATTTCGATCGGGTTCTGGGTGGCGACGACCATGAACGGTTCGTTCAGCGCGTATGACGTCCCGTCCACCGTGACCTGGTGCTCCTCCATGGACTCCAGCAGGGCCGACTGGGTCTTGGCCGAGGCGCGGTTGATCTCGTCGCCGATGACCAGGTTGGCGAAAATGGCGCCCGGGCGGAACTCAAAGCCATGGGCCGACTGGTTGTAGATGGACACGCCCGTGATGTCGCTCGGCAGCAGGTCCGGGGTGAACTGGATGCGGCTGACCGAACAGTCCAGCGTGCGGGCCAGCGCCTTGGCGAGCAGGGTCTTGCCCACGCCCGGCACGTCCTCCAACAGCAGGTGGCCGCGTGCCAGCATGACCGTCAGGGCCAGCTCCACGGCCTCTTCCTTGCCGTCGATCACCGTGTTCATGGCGGCCATGATGTCCCGGCTCAGCGCGGCGAACCGCTCGGCATCCATGGGACGTTGCCGCGGTGCCGTGGTGGGCTGCGCGGGCCGGTGGCCGTTGGGACTCGGCGCGGCTTGCCGGGCCTGCCAGGTTTGCTGTGATTGCTGCCCGGCGGCGTCCGGGCCGGCCGTGTCCGTCCCGGCCGTGTCCGTCCCGCCGGCGGCGTCCGGGCCGGAATTCTGTGCCGCCGTAAGTGTCTCGCGCGGGTGCATGCCCAACCTTTCAGGTCCGTTCGACCGCCCGTGTCGCCCGTGTGTGTCCCCGGGCCAGTGACTGCCTGTTTGTGACCTACGCTACTAGTATCTCTGGTTTGCGCCGTTTATGGCCGGGAACCCGAAGATAAACCCGGGTAAAATTGGCAACCATGTGCTCCCCTGACGTGCCCCGCCCCTACCGCCGAGACCAGTCCAGGGACCGGGACCCCAAGCCCGACGCCGGAAAACGCCGCCCGGGGTTCGCGCCCGCCCCCGAGGGCCTGCCCGTGCCGGTGTACGACAACCACACGCACTTTGACTTTGGCGACTCACCCGTTGCCCTGAAAGACGCGCTCGACGCCGCTGAGGCCGTCGGCATCTCCGGCGCCGTGCAGGTGGGCTGCGACCTGGAATCGTCCCGATTTACGGTCCGGGCCGTGGACAGGGATCCGCGCATTCTCGGCGCCGTGGCCATCCACCCCAACGATGCCCCCGAACTGGCCGGGGCCGGTGCCCTTGATGACGCGCTGGCGGAAATCGAAGCCCTGGCCGCGCACCCGCGGATCCGCGCCATCGGCGAGACCGGCCTGGACTATTTCCGGACCGGGCCCGACGGCGTTTCAGACCAGAAATACTCCTTCCGACGCCACATCGACATTGCCAAAAGGAGGGGGCTCGCGCTGCAAATCCACGATCGCGATGCCCACGGCGATGTTGTGGACGTTCTGCGGGAGGAGGGGGCGCCGTCGTGCGTGGTGTTCCACTGCTTCTCCGGAGACGCGGAGCTGGCCAGGATTTGTAACGAAATGGGGTGGTACATGTCATTTTCGGGCACCCTCACTTTTAAAAATGCAAGGAATTTGCGGGAGGCCCTCGACGTGGCCGATCCCGCGTTGATCATGGTCGAAACCGACGCCCCGTTCTTGACGCCTCATCCGCACCGCGGCCGCCCCAACGCCAGTTATATGCTGCCGTATACGGTGCAAAGCATGGCACAATTGACCGGCCGCGGACTGGACAGCCTGGGGATGCTGCTGCGGGCGAACACGGAGGCCGTCTACGGCTCCTGGGACGCGTAGCGAGGCGCTGTTGCCGTTATCAAATCTTGGCTATTTGGTAACGATCAGGTTACGCTGGGGGACTATTAGCCGGGGTCGGGGAAGGCCCACGGATGAAAAGCAGTGGGATCCACCGTTCATTTGGGTCCTGTCGCAGCCGTTCGCGATGGACATTTTTTTTGCCGTTATTTGCCTTGGGGCAAGACCGCGCAAGACTGCTCCGCCATTCCCCGTGCCCGGGTGCTCTAGTAGTTACGGGAACAAGTGACCAACCTCTTCGCCACAGACGGCAAGCTGAACTTTTTAAAGATTGCCGGGCAGGCCGCTGTCCTCGTAGCCCTCGTGGCGGGATTGTTGACCTTCACCGGTGCCAACAAGTCGATCAGCCTCACGGTTGACGGCACGGCAAGTTCGGTTTCCACTTTTGGCGGATCCGTGGCGCAGGTCCTGGACAAGGCCCACGTCAAGGTTGGTCCCAATGACAACGTCACCCCGGCACTGGACACCCCCGTGAAAAGCGGCACGGCCATCACCGTCGACACGGCCAAGCACATCACGGTGAACCTTGACGGCACCGAGCGCACCGTCACCACCACGTCCAACAAGATCCAGGGGCTGATCAGCCAACTGGGCGTCGCCGCCAACGCCCGCGTCTCCGCACCGGCCGACGCCCTCCTGGCCAGCGCCAGCGACATCAGCATCATCACGCCCAAGAAGGTCACCGTCATTGCCGACGGCAAGACGGACGTAAAGACCACTACCGCGGCCACTGTCTCCGACGTGCTGGCCGAGTCCGGCGTCAAGCTCGGCGCCACGGACATGATCTCGGTGCCGGCCGTGTCCGACGTCGTGGCCAACATGGTTGTCAAGGTCTCCCGCGTCAACAAGGCCGGGACGGCGTCCGAACAGTCGGCGCTGGCGTTCAAAACCCAGCAGACCGTCGACCCGACCATGTACAAGGACCAGACCAAGACCGTCCGCACCGGCGTGCCCGGTATGCTGGAAACCCTGTTCCACACAGTGGTCGTTGACGGCCATGTTGTCAGCCGCAGCGAGACCGGGACCAAGGTCCTGGCAGCACCGGTCGATGCTCAGGTTGCGGTGGGCTCCAAGTCCCGCCCGGCCCCGAAGCAGGCTGCCGCTGCCGCCCCGGCAGCGGCCCCGGCAGCCGCCCCGGCAGCGGCCAACACCGGAGCGGCTGCGCCCGCCATGGCCAACGAAGCGATGTGGGACCGCATCGCCCAGTGCGAGTCCGGCGGCAACTGGGCCATCAACACCGGCAACGGCTACTACGGCGGCCTGCAGTTCGACATCCAGACCTGGATCGGCAACGGCGGCGGTGCCTATGCCCCCAACGCCAGCCTGGCCACCAAGGGCCAGCAGATCGCCATCGCCAACAAGGTTTACGCGCAGCGGGGCCTCGGGCCCTGGGGCTGTGCAGGCGCTGCCGGCTGAGACCGCCTCGCTGAGGGCGGCGGCTGAGCAGGTCGAACCGGAGTTCATCGAAATACGTACAACTCTCCCCATGGCTGGCCAAGCCGCGGGGAGCGTTGCTTTTAAGCACCCATGATTGCGGCCGTCGAAACCCGCTGGTTGAGCTGGTGCTGGTCGCGACCTGGCCCTTCCTCGTCGGTTGTACCGCTATGGCGACAGCACTTCCTCCCACGCACCTTCCTCCCACGCGCTTCGGTGGCGCACAGAGAAGACGTGTCGGCGACCCGCCGGGCGCCCATGGTGCGGGTACGGCGACTTGTCCGGCGTCGGGCTCGCCGAACGTACGGATCTGGCGACCTGGCGAGCCGCCAACCCGCCAGATCTGTACGCTGGGAGAATTCGACCGCCGAAATGGTCGTCCGTGACGCCCCGGCCGCCGCAGGCGCCCCGACCCGCCGCATCTCCGGGAGCGGATACGATTGTCCAGTGACCTCGACCCAGCCCAGCCCCGCGACCCAGCCGCTCCTTGGCGCCGCCGAGATCCGCCGCCTGGCGGAGGAGATCGGCGTCCGACCCACCAAGACGCTGGGCCAGAACTTTGTCATCGACGGCAACACCATCCGCCGGATCGTGGCCGCCGCGAAGGTCGACCCGAACGAAACCGTCCTGGAGGTGGGCCCCGGGTTGGGCTCCCTGACACTGGGCCTGCTGGACGCCGCCGCGCGCGTGGTGGCCGTGGAGATTGACCCCGTCCTGGCCGCCAAGCTGCCGTCCACCGTGACCGCGTTCCGGCCGGAGAAGGCGGGCAACCTCGACGTCGTGCTGGCGGACGCCATGCGCGTCACGGAGCTTCCGGCCCAGCCCACCGCGCTGGTGGCCAACCTGCCGTACAACGTCGCGGTGCCGGTGGTGCTGCACCTGCTGGAGCACTTTCCGTCGCTGGAGCACGGACTGGTCATGGTCCAGGACGAGGTGGCTGACCGCATGGTGGCCGGACCCGGATCCAAGACCTATGGGGTGCCCTCGGCCAAGGGCGCCTGGTATTCGCAGATGCGCAAGGCCGGCGTGATTGGCATGAACGTGTTTTGGCCGGCCCCGAAGATTTCCTCCGGCCTGGTGGAGTTCACCCGCCGCGAGCCACCCGTGACCAGGGCTTCCCGCGCGCAGGTGTTTGCCGTGGTCGACGCCGCCTTCGCCCAGCGCCGCAAAACGCTGCGCGCCGCGCTGGCCGGCTGGGCCGGCGGCGCCGCGGAGGCCGAACGCTGCCTCCGTGAAGCCGGCGTGGATCCGACCGCCCGCGGCGAAGTGATCGACGTGGCCGCCTTTGCCCGCATCGCCGAGGCCAAGATCCCGATGACGGCGTAGGCAAGGCATCCATGGAACCCCTGAACCCCGGCGACAGCCGGCCTGCGGACCTTTTCACCGAGGCCTTCGGCGCGGAGTACGACTGGACGGGGCAGCCCAAACACGTCCGAGCCCAGGCACCCGGCAAGATCAACGCGTCCTTCCGCGTGGGCCCGCTGCGCGACGACGGCTACCACTCTGTTTCCAGTACCTACCTGGCAGTGTCGCTCTATGAAGAGGTCCTGGCCACGGCCAAGCCCGGCACGCCGTCCAGCGACGTCACCGTCGGCGTCAGCGCGCAAAGCACGCTGGCCCCGGAGCTGCTGGCGGGGATTCCCCTGGATGCGTCCAACCTTGCCGTCCGGGCCGCCCAACTCGTCGCAGACGTCAGCGAGAACGCCTGCGGCGTGCACCTGGAAATCACCAAGCGCGTGCCCATCGCGGGCGGCATGGGCGGGGGATCGGCGGACGCGGCGGCGGCGCTCGTGGCGTGCGACGCCCTCTGGCACACGGGCCTGTCCCGGGAGGAACTCTCCCTCATCGCTGCCGAGCTCGGCGCGGACGTGCCGTTCGCGCTGTTGGGGGGTGCCGCCGTCGGGCTTGGTGTGGGGGACAGGCTCACGTCCGCCCTGGCGCCGGAACCGCTGCACTGGGTCCTGGTCGAATCGGGCTTCGGGCTGTCCACGCCGGTGGTCTATGGCGCGCTGGACTCGCTGCGCGCCGGGGCCGAGCCCGCGGAGCCGGAGCAGGTGGATCCGGCCATCCTGGCGGCCCTGCGCGCGGCGGACCCGCTGCTGCTTGCCCCCTGCCTGGCCAACGACCTCCAGCCCGCGGCGCTGCACCTGGCCCCGGCGCTGAAGGACGTGCTCGACGCCGGAACGCGGCTGGGTGCCCTGGCCTCCCTGGTCTCGGGGTCCGGACCCACCGTGGCCATGCTCGCGAGGGACCGGGCGCATGCGCTGGACCTGGTCGCCCAGCTGGCCGGCGACGGCTTGGACGCCCAGGCCGTGGAGGGCCCCGTGCACGGCGCGCAACGAATAGTTTGATTACCTTAATGAAAGTGGTTTGACGTGGCACACCTCCTTGGTGGAGAAAATCTAAGCATCGCCTTTGCCACCCGCAGTGTCCTGGACAGTGTCACGGTGGGGCTTGAAGAGGGCGACCGCATCGGCATCGTCGGCCGCAACGGCGACGGCAAGTCCACGCTGATGCGCCTGCTGGCCGGGCGGCAGACCGCGGACTCCGGGCGCGTGACCGTGCGCGCCGGCGTGCATGTGGGCTACCTGGACCAGTCGGACGTGCTCGACGGCGAGAGCACCGTGGGGTTCGCGATCGTGGGCGAAGCCGCGGACCACGAATGGGCCTCCAACCGGAAAATCCGGGAGATCATGGGCGCGCTGGTGGGCGAGGTGGACTGGCATGCGAACATCCATTCGCTCTCCGGCGGGCAGAAACGGCGGGTGGCCCTGGCCAAGCTGCTGATCGGCGACGACGACGTCATCATGCTGGATGAGCCGACCAACCACCTGGACGTGGAGGGCGTGGCGTGGCTGGCCAAGCACCTGCAGCAGCGGTGGCGGGCCAACGAGGGCGCCTTCGTGGTGGTCACCCACGACCGCTGGTTCCTCGACGAAGTCTGCAACCGCACCTGGGAAGTGCACGACGCCGTGATTGACCCCTTCGACGGCGGATATGCGGCGTATGTGCTGGCCCGCGCCGAACGTGACCGCATGAACTCCGTCATTGAGAATAAGCGCGTGCAGCTGGTCAAGAAGGAACTGGCATGGCTGCGCCGCGGCGCGCCGGCCCGCACGGCGAAGCCGAAGTTCCGCATTGAGGCCGCCAACGCCATCATCGCCGACGTCCCGGAACCGCGTGACACCGTTGCGCTCTCCCGCATGGCCACTGCACGGCAGGGCAAGGACGTGCTGGACCTGGAGAACGTGTCCCTGTCGTATGGGGAGAATGAGATCTTCAAGAACATCACGCTGCGTCTGGCTCCCGGGGAGCGGCTGGGGCTGGTCGGCGTGAACGGTGCGGGCAAGACCACGCTGCTGCGCCTGCTCAACGGCGAGGTCCCGCCGTCGTCCGGCCGGCTCAAACGCGGCAAGACGGTGCAGACTGCCGTGTTGACGCAGGAGGTCCGCGAGCTGGACGACGTTCTGGACCTGCGCGTGCTGGAGGTCATTGAGCGGGAGAAGCGGTCCTTTGAGGTGGGCGGCAAGGACATGACGGCCGGGGCGCTGGTGGAGCAGCTCGGGTTTACCAAGGACAAGCAGTGGACGCCGGTGCGGGATTTGTCCGGCGGGGAGCGGCGGCGGCTGCAGCTGCTGCGCCTGCTGGTCGGCGAACCAAACGTGCTGATGCTTGACGAGCCAACGAACGATCTGGACACGGACACCCTGGCGGCTGTGGAGGACGTGCTGGACGGCTGGCCGGGGACGCTGGTGGTGGTATCGCACGACAGGTACCTGCTGGAGCGCGTCACCGACCACCAGATGGCGATGCTGGGCGACGGCAAGCTGCGCGGGCTGCCCGGGGGAGTGGACCAGTACCTGGAGCTGCGCGAGGAGGCGTTGTCGGCATCAAAGCCTGCGGCCTCACGGGTTGCCGGGCCGTCCGGGCCGTCCGAGGCGGAGAAACGCGACGCCCGCAAGAACCTGAACCGCGTGGAGCGCCAGCTGTCCAAGCTGGCCGCCGCCGAGTCGAAGGTGCACGCCCAGATGGCCGCGAAGGTGGGCGACTACGATGCCCTGGCCGAGCTGAATGCGAAGCTGGCCGAGCTGGCGGGTGAGAAGGAGACGCTGGAGCTGGAATGGCTCCAGGCCTCAGAAGTGCTCGAGTAGCGCTTGGACAGGTGCGCGCCGTTGGACCACAACGGAGCTCCACTTTTGAAGTGGAGCGTTGTAGGGCAGCATTGCGGCTCCCGTCCAAAGTGGCAGGCGTCCCTCCACAGGCGCCGCGGCCCCGGACTTGTCCACATTCCGTGGCGACAAGACTGCGGGCGTGGCGGGTTTCGCCGCAAGCTGGGACCATGGACACTCTCACCAGCCGAAAGCCTGTGGAAGCCGTCATTGCGGCCATGGGATCAACCACTGCCCGGCGCCCGGACCTGATCAAGCGAGGCTTGACCGACTGGGACCTGCAAAGGGCCGTCGCGGAGGGGCGGGTGCGCCGCCTGGCCAGGTCCGTCTACGCCCTGCCGGACGCCACCGCCTTTGACGTGCTGCTGGCGACGAACCAAGCCCAACTCGGCTGCTTCAGCAGGGCGGAAAAGATGGGCTTGTGGGTCTTGAATACGCCGCCGATTCCGCATGTGGCGGTGATTCACGGGCGGCCGGTGCCCGGGTGCAAGGTGCACCGGTTCAAGGGCAGGCTCACACTGTGGGATGTACTGCGCCATTGCGTCCAGTGCGGAACCGAACTGGAAGCGCTGTGCGCGGTGGAGTCGGCCCTGGTGAAGAAGAAGTGCACCATGTCCCAACTGCGGCGCGTTTTCGACAAGCGCAAGGATGCGGCCATGCGGCGCATCCTGGACAAGGTTGACCCCCAATCCCAGTCCATCGCCGAGACGTGCGGGCGATACTGTCTCCGCGACGCCGGCTTCAATGTCCAGGGGCAGGCCTCGGTCCGTGGGATGGGGCATCTGGATTTGCTGGTTGAGGGCATTCTGGGTGTTGAAACGGATGGTGAAAAGTACCACAACTCGGCATCGGCCTGGGCCGAGGACCTGCGCAGGCTCAACGTCCTGACCATCCGGGACGTGCCAACCCTGCACGTCAAGGCCAGCGACGCCATGTATCACCCCGAGGTCATGGTGGAACTGGTCCGGAACGCGCTCCGCACCCTGGAAAACAGGCGCCATTGATGGCGTACGGCGCTCCACTTGAAAAGTGGAGCCCCGTACGCAGCCTACGGCGCTCCAGTTCAAAGCGGTTGCCAAGTCGCGAAACCGGCGCCCGCCGTGGCACACTATATTCTCGTGGGTTGCACCTGTTCGGCAGCAGCCCACATTCCGCCCTGGTGTAACGGCAGCACCCCAGCCTTTGGAGCTGTGGAGTATAGGTTCGAATCCTATGGGCGGAACCCGGCCCGAGTCAGGCTCCAGCAGCCCGCATCCTGAACAGGCGGTGGACGGGCACCGGCCGCGAACGGGTAACATGGGATTGTTTCCCATTGCGTACGTTTTTCACGGACCTGTGTCCGGGCAGGAGTGCCACTTAGTGAGCCCCCAAGACAACAATTCTTTCCAACCCGCCGCCGTGATCGTGCTGGCAGCCGGCGCCGGAACAAGGATGAAGTCCCGCTTACCCAAGATCCTGCACCCCATTGGCGGCACCTCCATGGTGGGCCACGCATTGGCCGCGGCGCGTGGGCTGAACCCGGAGCGGTTGGCCGTGGTGGTCCGTTTTGAACGCGACCAGGTCGCGGCGCACATCGCAGAATTGGACGCTGGCGCACTGATCGTCGATCAGGACGAGGTCCCGGGCACCGGCCGTGCCGTCCAGGCCGCGCTTGAGGCACTGGACGCGGAAACCGAAACTGAAGGCACCGTGGTGGTCACCTATGGCGACGTCCCGCTGCTGACCACCGAACTTCTCGAAGAGCTGACGGCCACCCATCAAAGGGACAACAACGCCGTCACGGTCCTTACGGCGGTCCTGGACGATGCCGCCGGCTACGGCCGCATCCTGCGCCACGAAGAGGACGGCACGGTCCTGGGCATCCGCGAGCACAAGGACGCCAGCGACGCCGAACGTGAAATTGGCGAAATCAATTCCGGCATCTACGCCTTTGACGCCAAGGTCCTGCGCGAGGCACTCAAGCACGTCACCACCGACAACAACCAGGGTGAGATGTACCTCACCGATGTGCTGGGCCTGGCCCGGGCGCGCGGCGGACGCGTCGCCGCCGTGGTCACCGCGGACCGCTGGCAGGTCGAAGGCGCCAATGACCGCGTCCAGCTCGCCGCGCTGGGCGCAGAGCACAACCGCCGCATCGTTGAAGGCTGGATGCGCCGCGGCGTCACCGTCATCGACCCTGCCACCACCTGGATCGACTCCACCGTGGAACTCGACGAGGACGTCACCATCCTGCCCGGCACCCAGCTGCACGGAAAAACGACGGTGGCGAGGGACGCCGTCGTCGGTCCGGACTCGACGCTGACCGACGTGGCGATCGCCGACGGCGCGGAGGTCACCCGGACGCACGGTTCCGGCGCCATCATCGGGGCCGGCGCGCACGTGGGCCCGTTCACCTACCTGCGCCCGGGCACGGTGCTGGGCGCGGACGGCAAGATCGGCGCCTTTTACGAGACCAAGAATGTGACGATCGGCCGCGGCTCCAAGCTCAGCCACCTCGGGTATGCCGGCGATGCCGAAATTGGTGAGGACACCAACATTGGCTGCGGGAACATCACGGCCAACTACGACGGCGTGAACAAGCACCGCACGGTGATCGGCTCGGGCGTGCGCACCGGTTCCAACACCGTCTTTGTCGCTCCGGTGACCGTGGGGGACGGTGCCTTCACCGGGGCGGGGGCAGTGGTCCGCAAGGATGTTCCGGCCGGCGCCTTGAGCGTCACTGTGGCCCCGCAGCGCAACGCGGAAGGCTGGACCGAGGCGCACCGCCCCGGCAGCATCTCCGCCGCGGCGGCCGTCAAATCCAACTAAAGACTTCTCACCGCCCCCACCACCGCAAGAAAGCGAACCCATGAGCGAACTGAGCTACAACGGCGACAAGAAACTGGTGTTGGCGTCCGGCCGAGCCCACCCTGAACTGGCCGAAGAAGTGGCGCGCTGCCTGAACACCGAGCTGCTGCCGATGTCAGCCTACGATTTTGCCAACGGTGAGATCTACGTCCGCTCGGGGGAGAGCGTGCGCGGCAAGGAAGTGTTCATCATCCAGGCCCACCCGGCGCCGCTGAACAACTGGCTCATGGAGCAGCTGATCATGGTGGACTCGATGAAGCGCGCCTCCGCCCGCCGCATCACCGTGGTGGCACCGTTCTACCCCTACGCCCGACAGGACAAGAAGGGCCGCGGCCGCGAGCCGATCTCCGCACGCCTCGTGGCGGACCTCTACAAGACGGCCGGCGCCGACCGCATCATGAGCGTGGACCTGCACACCGCCCAGATCCAGGGCTTCTTTGACGGCCCCGTGGACCACCTGTTCGCCATCCCGCTGCTGGCCGAACACATCCGCAAAATGGTGGGGGACGACGCCGTCACCGTGGTTTCGCCCGACACCGGACGTGTGCGGGTGGCTGAGCAGTGGGCCGAACGGCTGGGCGGGGCGCCGCTGGCGTTCGTGCACAAGTCGCGCGATCTGACCGTGCCGAACCAGGCCGTCTCCAAGACCGTGGTGGGCCAGGTCGAGGACCGCACCTGTGTGCTCATCGACGACATGATCGACACCGGCGGCACCATCGCCGGGGCCGTCCGCGTGCTCAAGGACGCCGGTGCCAAGGACGTCATCATCGCCGCCACCCACGCCGTGTTCTCCGACCCGGCCGCCGAACGCCTTGCCAACTGCGGCGCGCGCGAGGTGGTTGTCACCAACACGCTGCCCATCCCGGCCGAGAAGCGCTTCCCCACGCTGACGGTGCTTTCGATCGCGCCCCTGCTGGCACGCGCCATCAAGGAAGTCTTCGAGGACGGCTCTGTCACGTCCCTGTTCGACGGCAACGCGTAACATTCGGCAGCGGTCCAGGAGTTCCCTCGGCGACTTTCCGGCCATCGGCCGCGGGCGGCCTCGGCCTCCCTGACGTCGCCTACGGAAACCCCGGGACCGCTGCCTGTCCCGTTGATTCGACCCGGGAGCCGGAGTCGGCATTTTTTGTAGGCCGGCGTAAAGGAGACGCCAAAGGCCGCCTGCGGCCGACGCGTCGGATAGCCGGACGGAAAAATGCTGGGCCGGCGCCATGTCATCGGTCTGCTAAACTTGCACGGTAAACCTTGGCGAGGGACGCTCGTAGCGTCCGTGATCGACTGGGTCCCACAGCTCCTTCAAGCTTTGACGGATTGTGTTGACCTGTTTAGTCCACGCCCACATCAAAGTATGAAGGAGCTTTTTCATGTCTGACTTGAACCTCACTGCGGAAACCCGCAGCGAATTTGGCAAGGGTGCTGCCCGCCGCATCCGCCGCGCCGCGCAGATCCCCGCAGTCATCTACGGCCACGGCGCCGCCCCGCTGCACATCGTCCTGCCGGAGCGCGCCACCGTCCGTGCCATCCGCGGCGCCAACGCACTGCTGACCATAACGGTCGACGGCGCGGAGCACCTGGCCCTGGTCAAGGACGTCCAGCGCGACCCCGTGCTGCAGATCGTCGAGCACATCGACCTGCTGACCGTGAAGAAAGGCGAGAAGGTCATTGTTGACGTTCCCGTCGTCCTCGTCGGCGAGCCGGCCCCGGCCGTCGTCGTGAACCAGGAAGAAATGTCCGTCAGCCTCTCCGCGGACGCCACGCACCTGCCGGCCCACGTCGAGGTCGACATCACCGGCCGCGAAGCCGGCCAGCACGTGCTTGCCAGCGACCTGGTCCTGCCGGCCAACGTCGAACTGCTGACCGACCCGTCGCTGCTGGTCGTGCACCTCGCCGAGCCGGCCGTCTCCGGCGCCGACGAGGCCGCCGATGCAGCTGTTGCCGAGGCCGCATCGGCCGCTTCCGCAGCGGAGTAACAGCTACTCATATGGGCAACACCTGGCTGGTAGTCGGGCTCGGAAATCCCGGGCCCGGCTACAGCCGTAACCGGCACAATATTGGTTACCTGGTGGTTGAGGAACTTGCCTCCCGCCTCGGCGCCACGTTCAAGACCCACAAATCGCGCGCCCTCGTGGCCGAAGCGCGCCTCGGCATCGGCGGCCCCAAGCTCATCCTCGCCAAGCCCGGTACGTTCATGAACCTGGCCGGAGGGCCGACGGCGGCACTCGCCAAGTTCTTCGACGTCCCGGCCGACCACGTGGTGGCCGTCCATGACGAGATCGACATCCCGTTTGACACGGTCAAGTTAAAATTGGGCGGCAGCGAGGGCGGCCACAACGGGCTGCGCGACATTTCCAAGACCCTGGGCACCAAGGACTACTACCGGATCCGCGCCGGAGTGGGGCGCCCTCCCGGCCGGGCGGACGCCGCCAGCCACGTGCTGAAGGATTTTTCCAGCACCGAAAACAAGGACCTCCCCTTCCTGGTCGGCAACGCAGCCGACGCCGCGGAGCTCCTCATCACCGGCGGACTGGTCGCCGCGCAGCAGAAGTTTCACGGCACGGAGCACTGACCCGGATCGTCCGTTTCGACTGCGAATCCAACAGATTTTCAAGAAATCTCCCAATCTTGCATCGTGTGCGTCAATTTTCGCTGTTATACTCAGCTTGAATCACGGCAGCGGGGATTAGTGGGGTTCTCGCGCGCCTCGTGATTAAGGGGATGTTTGAGCATGTCAAGCGTGTGGGGAGACGCTGCACCTCAACGCAACAATGGGGCGGAGCTGCGGTCTCGGCGAAGGGCCATGGGTGCCGAAGAGCGGCGCCGCTGGTCCTCATTGGTGCGGCAGGACACCCTGGACGCGGTCTTGGGAAACCTCCACGACGCCACGCTTCACGGAGTTGCCATCATCGGCCCGAGAGGCGTGGGTAAAACGATCCTTTCGCGCCGCGTCGAAGAGCGGATCCGCCCCCGCACACACGTGGTCCGCGTATTTGGCACCGGATCCGACACCGAGGTTCCTTACGGGGCCTTCAGCGTTCTCATGGCACGGCTGGGCGACCATCAGCCCGATTCGCCCGCCGCAACCCTGCAGTGGCTGGTGGACCTGGTCAAAATGGAGGCGCTGGGACGGCCCACCGTTCTTGTCCTGGACGAACTCCCCGGCATTGACACGGCCAGCATGGGCGTCGTGATGCAACTGGTGCTCAGCGACGCGGCCAAACTGCTGGTCCTGGCCCGCAGCGCGTCCGATTTGCCCGATGACCTGGTGTGGATGGTCAAGGACGGGCTGATCGCCACGGAGCGGGTGGACGTCTTCACCAAGGGGGAGGTCCGCACCCTGCTCGCCAAGGCCCTCAAGGGAGCGGTGGCCGAGTCGGTGGTCTCTGCGCTGTACGCGTCCAGCGCCGGCAATCCGCAGGTGCTGCAGGCGCTGGTGAATGAGGACCTGAACACCGGGGCGCTGCGCCAGCACGGCGGCGTCTGGGTGCTGGCGGGTCCGAGGCTCGATGGCGCGGACACTGTTCTGGCGGACCTGGTCGAATCCAGGATGGCACGCCTGCCCGAATCCGTGCGCGGCGGCGTGGAGAAGCTCGCACTCCTGCGCAGGGTACCCCTGTCCATGGCGATGCGGGCCCTCGGGCCGGAGGCCGTCTCGGAGCTGGAGGAACGGGGCTTGCTGACCATCCGGCCCGGCATCAACGGTGAAGCCTCGCTGGCCGAACCATATCTCGGCGAAACCCTGAGGAGCCGGCTCACTGCCAAGGAAAAGGCCCAGCGCTTCCATGAGATGTCCGGGGTGCTGGAGATGGAGCCGGACACGATGGACACGCAGCAGCTCCTGACCTTTGCCGCGTGGGTGAACGACGCCGGCATGGTCCTGAAGCCCGAGGCCGCCCTGGCTGCCGGAGAGGCGGCGTTGCGCTATTTTGAGCCACAGCTTGCCCTTTCTTGTTGCGCCCATATTCCCCACGGCCATGAGCGCGAGGTGCAGGCAGCACAGATTCACGGCCGGGCTTATTTCATGCTGGCCAACTACGCCATGTCCGTCGACGCCCTTAATGCCGTCGCGCCGGATGTCCTTTCCGCCCTGCCGCTGCAGGAGTACGCTTCATGGGCCGCAGACCTGACAAGTTCCCTTCTATGGGTGCCGGACGGCTACTCGCGGATTGAAGAGCTCCTGGCCGACGTCGAATGGCGGATTCAGCAGGCGTCCGGGGATGAAGACACGACGGCGGCACTGAAGTTGCTGATGTTGGCGCGCTTTGAATTTCAAGTTCACCGCGGGGAATTCGCGGAGGTGGCGGCGGACCTGGAAGCCGGCAGCAAGGACCCCCGTGACAGGGAATTCCGGCTCAACTGTTCCAGCCTGCTGGCTCTTGTCCTGGCCACCACGGGGCGGGAGATGGACGCCGTCGCACTTTCCGGGGCCATCACTGCCGAGGCCGAGGAATACGACCTGGCGCCGCGCATGGGCGACTGGCACCTGAGGGCCTTGGTCCTTGCCCTGACGTGGACGGGGCAGTGGAGGGCCTGCGAGTCGATGATTAAGGATGCGGTGGACTATTCGTCCGGCCGGACGCAGCGGCGGGGCGGTGTCATGGAGCTGGCACTGGGGCTGACGTACGCGTATGCAGGCCGCGGGGCAGCGGCGGCGGATGTGCTGCTCGTGGCGGCGGCGCAGTTGGAAGTCCGCGACACCTACAACAGCCTGAAACTGGTGTATGCCGCGCTGGCATTCGTGTTTGCGCAAATCAATGACGTGCCCAGTGCGCGGCGCTATTTGGCGAAGGCGCAGGAAACCGAGCCCCTTACCCTGTGGGTCAACCGCTCCATGGCGGAGTTCTTTGAGCTGATGGCGCTGCGCTGGCTCGACGAGCCCACCGCCGCCGCCCAACTGGTGGCCAATGCTGAAATAGACACTGCCAAGGGCCGCTTCACCACAGCCTCCATGGACCTCTTTGGAGCCACCACCCACGGCAATAACGAACAATACAGGCTCCTGGAGGAGACCTCGCTCAAGCGCCAGGGACCCATGGCCGCCGTCAGTGTTGCGCTGGCCCGCGCACACCGGAAAGGCAGCGCTGCCCTGGCCCTCCAGGCGGCGGAAGGCGCACACGACCTGGAGCTTGCCGCCGTTGAGTCGCGCTGCGCCGTCGTTGCCCTGGACCTGGCCCGGAACGCCGGTGAAGCGCGGCTGGCCCGGGAGGCACAACACAGACTCGACCTGCTCATGCCGCAGGTGCCCGTGCTGCCGGTGGTTCCCCACCACGCCGCGGTACCCCTGACCACGCGGGAACGGCAGGTCGCTGCCCTGGCCGTCCGCGGCATGGCCAACCGGGAGATTGCGTCCACCATTGGCGTCTCCATCCGCACAGTGGAAGGGCACCTGTATCAGGTGTTTGCGAAGATGGGCATTACTTCACGGTCCGAACTTGAGCAGGGGATGGATTGGTGACGGGCCCCACGGGTCCGCCGGAGCAGCCGTGGGAATTGCACAAGCCGCCATTCTGCCGTGCCAACGAACTGGCGGACATCGTCTCGGCCATCCGCTCCGAGGGGTGCCGGGCTGTCTTCGTCACCTCGGACAACGGCTTCGGGGCGTCGACCATCCTGCGTGAATTGACGGAAGCCGCACAGGAGCACGTGCCCGTCCTGACCGTTCACGGTTCGCAGTCGCTGGCGAAGATCCCGTTTGGCGTCATGGCGCCTTACCTGTCCGCGGCCGGAACCGAGGGCGCGAGTATCCGCATGGACGTGTTGCGGGCCGTGCTGGATGAACTTCGGCTCAGGCAGGAAGCCCTTGACGACGGCAGGGAAGGCCCGGCCCACGACGGCACGGAAGGCCCCGCCCACCCCGGCCCGGAAAGCCCGGCCCACCCCGATCCGGCCGGGAAGGCTGCCATCCCCGCAGCGGATGACGGCCACTACGTCGTGCAGGACCTGCCCCTCATGGTGGTCGATGACGCCCATTCCATGGACACGGCCACGGCCGAGCTGATCGTGAGCCTCGTCAGGTCCGGGATTGTGAACCTGGTGGCTTCCCATTCAAGCAGGCACGGCCTGCCCGATCCGCTGCCAAAGTTGTGGGCCACAGGCATGGCGGAAAACATTGTGCTGCGCCCCCTGGACCAGGCACAGGCACGTGACTTTTGCGAGACCATGCTGGGAGGGCCGGTCCTTGAGTCGACGGGATGGCACTTTTGGTCGGCATCCGGCGGCAACCCGCTGTTCCTCCAGATGCTGGTGACACAGGCCGTGCAAAGGCGTACCCTCACGAAGCGCTGGGGCGTCTGGGTTGCCGACCCGACCACGCCCGTCCATGGGAATGACCTGAAACAAGCCGTCCGCAGCCAACTCCGGGACCTTTCCGAAGCGGGCTCCGAAGCGCTTAACCTCATCGCTCTCTCTGAGCCGGTGGAGGATTCCTCCATCGAGGAGCTCGTTGGCACCGCAGCCCTTCGCGAACTCCTGGACTGGCGCCTGGTCCGCTACGGCCCGCGACCCTCCCGGCTCCTCCGGCTTGCCAACCCCATCTACGGGGAGGTGGTGCGGGAAATGGTGTCAGTGACCCAGAGCCGCCTGCTCCACGAACGACTGATTGGCCGGCTCGGCAATGATCCAGCCAATAAGGAAGGCCTGCTGCGCCGCGTGGTGTGGGCGGTTGAAATCGGCGTGGACGTCCCCGATGAAAGGCTGCTTGCGGTCGCCGTCCTCGCCAGCAGGATGTACCAGTCCAACACAGCCCTGGAGCTGGCCAATTTGGTCGGGGGCAAGGAGTTCCGACTGCGGGCGGACATGGTGCGGGCCCGCGCCCACTACAACCTGGGCAACTACCAGCGCGCACTGTCCATCGTGGATTCGGTGGTGCAGGACGCCGGAAACCTGCCTGACCTGCTGTTTGGCACCTTGTTGCGCGCAACCACCAGATCGGCGTTGGGCATGCCCGTTGAGTCGCTCGAAGCGGACGCCGCCGTGCTGCGCAGAAGGGGTGTGGAACTGGCCCGCTCGCATCCCGGGGAGGCGGAGTCCATTCATGCCCTCAGCGAGTCCGGAGCGCTGCTGGTTGATCTGATGGCACTCTCGCGCCGGGGCCGCTTTTCGGCGATGGCGTGTCCGATCGCCCTGCTGACCGAAGTTGACGGCCTCTCTGATCCCATGGCCCGGCTTTTCCGGGCCATGGCCTTGACCATGGAATCCGAGCGGCTTAGCGCACAGGGTTTTCCGGAACAGGGGATGGCCCGGGCCCGGGAAGCCTATGCCATTGAACATTCGGAGGAGAACGATGTCTTTTTCCTGCCGGAATCCATCCTGTTGCGTCATCTGGCCGCGGCCGTGTGCTGCGGGGACTGGCAGGGGGCCGCCAACGTGATGGCGGAATTCTCCCTCGAGGCCGGTCCGGTGGTCTTCTCCTTCGGCGGCGGCGCCGACGTGGTGCGCGGCATGGTGTTTCTGCGCGGCGGCAAGGCCGCGGACGCCCTGCCGGTCCTGCTCGCCGGCATCGACGCCCTCCGGATCAGCGACTCCCAGCAGCTGCTGGGTTTTTGCACCGCCATGGCTGCCTACGCCGCCGCGAGGCTGGGCAAGGTGGAGCTGGCCCGGCGGCTGGTGGATGACCACGTGGAAGGCGCCGGGATGTTTGTGGTGCTCTCCCACGAACGCGCGTACATGGCGGCGGCACAGTTCTTGTTGAGGCACGACGCCGGGACCCCCGTCGAGCTGGTTGCCCTCGCCGACTCTGCGCTCGCCGAGGGCTCCACCACCCTGGAGCTGAATGCCCTGGCCATGGCCCTGGAGCTGGGGGATGAAGGCGTCGTCCCCAGACTTGCGCGCGTGGCGGCCCGCGTGGAGGGCCAATGGGCCCGGGCCCTGCGCCAGTATGCCGAGGCGCTCGGGGCCCAGGACGGAGAGCGCTTGTCCGTGGCTGGCGAGGCACTGGGCGCGGCGGGCATGTTCGGCCTCGCGGAGAGAGCCCTGCAACGCTCTGTTGCGCTGTTGGGGGAGAGCGAATCACTCGAGGCGGTGCGCAGTGCGCGCTCCAGCCTGCGCAAGGCGGCGGACGGGATGGGTGTGGAGACGCCCGGCATGGTGCGGCCTGCCAAGGCGGCGGACACGCGGCCACCGACGGGCCGGCTGACACGCCGCGAAATGGAAATCTCCACCATGGCAGCCGCGGGACGCACAGACCGTGAGATCGCGCAGCAACTCATGCTGTCCCTCCGCACCGTCGAGGGCCACCTTTACCGCGCCTACGCCAAATTGGGAATTTCAGGCCGCGAGGAACTGGCCGGCGTCATTTCCGGCACTGCCACCGAGTAACCGGGGCAGGTAGTGCCCGAGTACTACCTAAGTAGTACCGCGCTACTTGTGCCGGCGGACCTTCAATAGACGAGTATCCACCACTCGTGTGGAACATACATGGCTCGACTTGAATGGGAGACAGCAATCAAAGGTCTCACACAAAGAAGGTCTCTCCATGGTCGGATCGCAGTCAACGTTGGCCGAACGGGTCTTCCTTGGCGCGGGCGTTCCGGAGGTAACAGGTGCACTGCCTGCCCCCCGGACACCCACCAAGTCCTTGACCGGCAACGCTGAGTCCTTCGGAATCGCATGCCCATCCACGGGCCGGTTCCTTCCTGCCGGAATCCGGCATGGGGGCGCATCGGCAATCTTGCCGCTGCCCCGGTTGCTCACCCTGCCTGATGCCTGGCATCAGGCTCCACATTCGGAGCCGGCGGCGGATAAGCCTTCTGAGACCAAGGCTTTCCCCCAGCCGTCGTCGGCTCCCCTTACTTGCAGACCATACGGGAACGTTCCGGCACTGAGCACGGGAGCGAGGACCCAGTGAGTGATCTCAAGAGCAGCGCCGTGGTAGGCGAACCGGCGTCCGCACCGTTCCTTTATGACGCAGGTCCGGCGGTTGAAAGCACGAACCGCCCCAAGCACACCGCCTGGGACGCGGAGACGCTTCGCGAACCGTCTCCCTCCGGGAAATCCCGTGCCGGCTGGCCGGTGTTGTATGCCCGCAGGCTTGCCTTGACGGATCTGGCAGTCTCCCTCGCGGCGGTCGCAGCAGCCTACTTTGGACGTTTCGGACTGGACAATGCGAACGTCGCCAACCAGGTACCGCCCTACGAGTATGTCGGCATCAGCCTCCTGATCCTCATCCTGTGGAACGCGGACCTGGCATTGTTCCGGACCCGTGAACGCCAGGCGCTCGGCGCCGGCGCCACGGAATACAAGCGCGTCCTGACGTCAACCCTCCGGGCCTTTGGACTGCTCGCCATCATCATGGTGGTTTTCCAACTGGACATAGTCCGCGGCTTCTTCGCGATGGCGCTGCCCCTCGGGATGGTCCTGTTGGTCGCGGACCGCTGGTTGTGGCGCCGCTGGATCGCGCGACGGCGCGCTGCCGGCAGCTACCTTTCCAATGCCGTGGTCCTTGGCTCCACGGACGACGTCCGCTACGTCATTTCCCAACTCCAGGCAAATCCGTCCACCGGCTTCCGCGTCGCCGGCGTCGCAGTGTCGTCCCTGGACCTGGACACGGAGATCGATCCTTCGTGGTACCGGGTGCCCGTGCAATCGAACATGGCGGACATCGCCAGGGTGGTGCGTCGTTCCAGGGCCGACGCCGTCATTGTGGCCGGCAATCTGCCCGGCGGTCCCCAGACCATCCAGGAACTTGGCTGGCGGCTGGGCGATCTCGCCACGGAACTTGTCCTCGCCTCGAGCCTGACGAACGTGGCCGGGCCCCGCGTCCATTTTCGCCCAGTGGAAGGACTCCCACTCATGCACGTGGAGATGCCCCGGTATTCAGGGGGAAAGCACGTTTACAAGCGGGCCGCCGACGTGGTCCTTTCCTCCATGGCCCTGGCGGTGCTGACTCCATTGTTGCTGGTGCTGGGCCTCATTGTCCGTCTCGACAGCCACGGACCGGCACTGTTCCGCCAGGAGCGGATTGGGCGGAACGGGGAATCGTTCAGGATGCTCAAGTTCCGCTCCATGGTGGTCGACGCCGACGCGCAGGTTGCGGCGTTGGCCGGCAGCAACGAAGGCGCCGGGGTGCTCTTCAAAATGGCGAACGATCCGCGCGTGACAAAGTGCGGCCGCTGGATGCGCAAGTTCTCCCTCGATGAACTTCCCCAGTTCTGGAACGTCCTGGTCGGCCACATGAGCCTGGTGGGGCCCCGGCCGCCATTGGCCAGGGAAGTGGCGCAGTACCGCGCGCCGGCCCACCGCCGCCTCCTGATCAAACCGGGCATTACGGGGCTGTGGCAAATCAACGGACGCTCCAACCTGGCCTGGGATGAGGCTGTCCGGCTGGACCTCTACTACGTGGAGAACTGGTCGCTGACGGGCGATCTCATCATCCTGTGGCGCACGGCCAAGGCCGTTTATGCCCCGGAGGGCGCGTATTAGGCTGCGTCCTCCGCCCACAGCATTTACAGACAAGAGAAATGGATAGCGTCATGGTCTCAAGCCCAAATTCCCTGCCACAGCCGCGGCCGGACGGTACTCGCCTGAAGGCCGCCGTTATCGGCGCGGGCTACTGGGGCCCAAACCTGGCCCGGAATTTCAAGGCCGGTCCGGATTGGGAACTCGCCGCAATTGTCGACATGGACCTGTCCCGGGCCCGGGCGATCGCCGGCCCGCTCGGGGATGTTCCGGTATTTTCCAGCCTGGCTGAACTGCTCGCCTCGACCGATGTCGACGCGGTCGCCATCGCCACGCCGGCCCGCACCCACCACCTCGTGGCGCTGCAGGCGTTGGAAGCCGGCAAGCACGTGCTTGTCGAGAAGCCGCTGGCCGCCAGCCGCGAGCTGGGCCTGGAAATGGTGGAGCTGGCAGCGTCCCGCAGGCTGACCCTCATGGCCGACCACACGTACTGCTACACGCCGGCCGCGATCAAGATCCGCCAACTCATTGCCGACGGCGAACTGGGCGAGATTCTCTTCATCGATTCCGTGCGGATCAACCTTGGCCTGGTCCAGCCGGACGTGGATGTCTTTTGGGACCTGGCACCGCACGACCTTTCCGTCATCGATTTCATCATGCCCGAAGGATTGCGCCCGGAGACCGTGGCCGCACACGGCGCGGACCCGCTGGGCACGGGCAAGTCCTGCGTGGGCCACCTGACGTTCGCGCTCCCCAACAACGCCATGGCCCACATCAATGTCAATTGGCTCAGCCCCACCAAGATCCGCCAGATGGTCATTGGCGGTTCCAAGCGGACCCTGGTCTGGGACGACCTCAACCCGCAACAGCGGCTGAGCATCTATGACCGGGGCGTCAATTTTGAGAAGGCCACCACCACGGCAGCCCAGCGCAAGGCCCAGGCAATTTCGTACCGGCTGGGCGACACTTGGTCGCCGGCACTGCCGGAAAAGGAAGCACTGGGTCAGATGGTGGCCGAATTTGCCGCCAGCATCAGGGAAGGACGCCCCTCACGGACCAGCGGGGCCGCCGGACTGCGCGTGCTCAATGTCCTGGAAGCGGCCAGCCGGAGCCTGGAAAACGGTGGCGAACAAAGTTTTGTTGCAGACGGCAACGTTCAACTGGAGGGAACACGATGACTAAGCTGCAAGGGGCCACTGTACTGGTGACAGGCGGGGCGGGAACCATTGGTTCAACAATTGTTGACCAACTGCTCGACGCCGGGGCGGCGCACGTGGATGTCCTGGACAACCTGGTGCGGGGGCGCCGCGCCAATCTGGAACCGGCACTTGCCTCGGGCAGGGTGACCCTGGTGGACGCGGACCTGCGGGACCGCGACGCCGTCCATGACCTGACGCGCGGCAAGGACATTGTGTTCCACCAGGCGGCCATCCGCATCACCCAGTGCGCGGAGGAGCCGAGGCTGGCCCTGGAAGTGCTGGTGGACGGGACGTTCACTGTCCTTGAGGCCGCCGCGGAGCACAAGGTGGACAAGGTGATTGCCGCCTCCAGCGCCTCCGTCTATGGGATGGCGGAGGAGTTCCCCACCTCCGAACGCCATCACCACCACAACAACGACACTTTTTACGGGGCGGCCAAGTCCTTCAACGAGGGCATGGCCAGAAGCTTTCGGGCCATGAGCGGCCTGGACTACGTTCTCCTGCGCTACTTCAACGTCTACGGCCCGAGGATGGACGTGCACGGCCTCTACACGGAGGTCCTGGTGCGCTGGATGGAACGCATTGTCGACGGCCTGCCGCCGCTGATCTATGGCGACGGGCGTCAAACGATGGACTTTGTGTACACGGAGGACATCGCCCGCGCCAACATCCTTGCCGCCGGAAGCGACATCACCGAAGGCTCCTACAACATCGCCAGCGGCACGGAAACCAGCCTCCTTGGCCTGGCGGAGGCGCTCTTGAGGGCCATGGACTCGCCGTTGGGCGTCCAGCACGGACCGGAACGCGCCGTGAACGGCGTTGCCCGGCGGCTCGCCGACGTCTCCGCTGCCCGGCGGGACCTGGGCTTTTCCGCGACCACCGGGCTGGAAGACGGACTGCGCAGTCTTGTGGACTGGTGGATGCCCCTGCGCGAGGAGATCGCGGCGGGGCGTTCGGTGGGCGCCGGGGCAGCGGGTTCACGATGACCACGCACAGCACCGCAGGCGTGGCGGCCCCGCCCCGCATCAACGTCATGAAGCCGTGGCTTGGCACGGAGGAGGCCGACGCCGTCGCACAGGTCATTGCCTCAGGCTGGGTCGCACAGGGGCCCAAGGTGAGGCAGTTTGAAACCGAATTCGCGCAGGCACAGGGGGCGAAGTTCGCTGTCGCCACGTCCAACTGCACCACGGCCCTGCACCTTGCACTCGTGGCGGCCGGCGTCAAGGCCGGCGACGACGTCGTCGTTCCTTCCTTTTCCTTCATCGCGACGGCCAACGCGCCCACTTATGTGGGCGCACGGCCGGTCTTCGCCGATGTCGAGGCCGAAACCGGGAACGTCACCGCCGCAACCATCGCCGCGGCCCTCACGGCCAACACACGGGCGGTGATTGTGGTGGACCAGGGCGGCATGCCCGTCGACCTGGACCCCATCCGGGCCATGTGCGACTCGCGGGGAATCGTGGTGATCGAGGATGCAGCCTGCGGTGCCGGATCCACCTACAAGGGACGGCCGGTCGCGGCCGGCGCGGAAGTGGCGGCATGGTCCTTCCACCCGCGAAAGATCCTGACCACCGGCGAGGGAGGCATGCTCACCACCTGCCACGCCAATTGGGCCGGGCGGGCATCAAAGCTGCGTGAACACGCCATGAGCGCCTCTGCCGCGGACCGGCACTCGTCACTGTTGGCACCCCAGGAGGAATACTCCGAAATCGGCTTCAACTTTCGCATGACGGACATGCAGGCGGCGGTGGGCATCGTCCAGCTGGGCCGGCTGGCCGAGGCTGTCAGGCGCCGCCGCGAGATCGTCGCACGTTACACGGAAGGACTGGCGGGCGTTCCAGGTCTGCGGCTTTCCCGAGACCCGGACCACGGGACCAGCAATTTCCAGTCGTTTTGGCTCGAGGTTCTCCCCGAATTTGGCAGCGGCCGTGAGGACGTTCTGTTGCACCTCGCGAACCTGGGCATCTCCGCGCGCCGGGGCATCATGGCATCGCACCGCCAGCCTGCCTACAGCGGCTTGGATACCGGCACCGCAGACCTGTCAGTGACGGAGCGGCTTACGGACAACACGCTGATACTTCCCGTTTACCACCAGCTGACCAACCATGAACAGGACCGCGTGATCGACGCCGTGTGGTCCGCCGATAGGGGGTAAGGGTCCGTGACTGAATTGATCCTTGTGGCGGCCAGCGGCCTGGCCCGCGAAGTGCTGGCGTCGGTCCACGCCGGCGAGAGCTACTCCGTGCGAGGGTTCCTGGACGACGATCCCGCGCTGGTTGGAGCCACCGTGGACGGCATGCGCGTGCTGGGCAGGATCGACGACGCCGGCGCGTTCCCCAAGGCGAAGTTCGTGGTTTGTGCCGGCAAGGGTGTCGCGCGGCAGGCGATCGTGGGCCGGCTTGGCGACTTGGGGGTTGGGACCGAGCGGTACGCCAGGGTCATTGACCGGACGGCCGTTGTCTCGGACAACTCGACGGTGGGCCCGGGGAGCATTCTGCTGGGCAATGTGGTGCTGACCGCCGGTGTGGAGATCGGCGCACACGTGGTCGCGATGCCGCACGTGACGTTCACCCACGACAACCAGGTGGCAGATTTCGCCACGGTGACGGCGGGTGTCTCGTTGGGCGGCGGCGTCCGGGTTGGCCGGGGCGCCTACCTGGGCATGAATGCCAGCGTCAGGGAACGGTGCACCATAGGCGCCGGGGCCACCATAGGCATGGGGGCCGCCGTCGTACAGGACGTGCCCGACTGCGAAACCTGGGTGGGGGTCCCGGCCCGCCCCATGATGCCGCCGGGTCCGGCAAGACAAGTGCCGATCGATAGGAAAGAGGGGGACTGACATGGAATCGATTCCACTGGTTGACCTGCAGGCCCAACAGGCCGAGATTCTGGACGACATCCGTCCCGAAATTGATGAGGTGCTGCGCACAGCCGCTTTCATTGGCGGTCCGGCCGTGGGCCGGTTTGAGACCGCCTACGCCGGTTTTACGGGGACGCGGCACTGCGTCGGCGTTGGCAACGGCACCGACGCGCTGGAACTCGCCCTGCGCGCCGGCGGCGTGCGGCCCGGGGGAGAGGTGATCCTGCCGGCCAACACGTTTGTGGCGACGGCGGAGGCTGTGGCAAGGATTGGTGCCGTCCCCGTGCTGGTGGACGTCGATCCGGTGCACCTGCTCATCGATCCGGCTGCCGTGACCGAAGCGGTGACGGCCAAGACCCAGGCCATCCTGCCGGTCCACCTTTTTGGCCAGCTCGCGCCGATGGCGGAGATCCTGGACATTGGCTCCTCCTGCGGTGCCGTGGTCATTGAAGATGCGGCGCAATCGCAGGGCGCGCACCGAGACGGCAAGGTTTCGGGGTCGTTCGGCCTGGCCGCGGCAACCAGCTTTTACCCGGGGAAGAACCTCGGGGCCGCCGGCGACGCGGGGGCGGTGACAACGGACGATCCGGACATCGCCGAGCAGGTGCGCATGCTGGGCGGGCACGGCAGCAGTTCCAAGTACGTGCACGACGTGGTGGGCATGAATTCCCGGCTGGACACCATCCAGGCCGTGGTTCTGAGCGCCAAGCTCAAGCGCCTGCCGCGCTGGAACGGACTGCGCCGGGCGGCGGCGGCCCGTTACGGGGAGCTGCTCTCCGCTGTCCCGGGCGCGGAAGCACCTGTTTCCCGGGCTGGCTATGAGGACGTCTGGCACCTGTACGTGGTCCAGGTCGATGACAGGGACCGGGTGCTCTACGCCCTCCATTCAGCCGGCATCGGCGCCGGGATCCACTATCCGACGCCGGTCCACCTGACGAAGGCGTTCTCCCACCTGGGACGCGGCCTTGGGGATTTCCCGGTGGCCGAGGCTGCCGCCGGCCGTATCCTGTCGCTGCCGATCTTCCCGCACATCACAGCGGGGCAGCAGGAGCGGGTTGTCGGGGTGCTCGCCGGCGCCGTTAGCGGCACAGCGGGAACGCGATCGGGGCCCTCGGAGCCTCGCGGGACGAGGCGGTAGACAGTGACATCGTCACCTATCAAAGCCCGATCAAGTCGATTCGACAGCAGGCTATTGCCTCGTGCCAACGCGAAGCCCGCGGGAGACGCCAGTTTGGCCGGATCTGTCCGGCGGGGGGCATTTTGGACCGCTGGCAGCACGCTTGTCATGCGCTTTAGCAACATCGCCGTGATGGCCGTCGTAGCGCGCATTATGGTGCCTGAGGAGTTTGGGATCTTTGCCTTGGCCATCACTGTCCACGCGTTCGTTGTCAGCCTGGCTGAGCTGGGCGTTGCTTCGGCGGTTGCCCGCTCGGATCTCGATATCGACAAGATTGCACCGACTGTGTCGACAATAGCCATCGGGACGAGCCTCCTGCTGGCCGCCCCCATGGCGTTTTTCGCTGGCGACATAGCCGAGGCGCTCGGGAATGGCGCGGCCGCATCAACTATCCAGATCATGTCTATAGCCGTTGCGCTGATCGGTCCTTTCGCAGTACCCGGTGCCATCCTGCAGCGCGACTTCCGCCAGGACTTGATCTTCCGTGCCACGGCGGTGTCCTTCGTGGCCGGCAGTGGAGCGCTTCTTGGCTTCGGCATCGCGGGCTGGGGGGCGGACGCGTTCGCGTGGTCGCGCGTCATCGGCCAAGCGGTCATGGGAACCATGATGCTGAGGGCAGCATCCCGATTTTACTGGCCGCGTTTCAATAAGACAGTCATAGCACCTTTGCTGGGATTTGGACTGCCGCTGGCCCTGGCAAACCTTATGAGCCAAGTGCTGCTTAATGTTGACAACCTTTTCGTGGGGCGCTTGATGGGGGCCGCCGACCTTGGCATCTACATGCTCGCTTTTAATATCTCGACATGGTCGACGGCCGTCATGGGTTCGATGCTCAATCAAGTGGTGCTGCCAGGCGTGTCGGCGGTGCTGCGCGATGGGGGTGACGTCCCCGCTGCGGTGGCTGCCGCTGTCCGCACGGTGGCATGGGTCGCATTTCCTATTGCAGGCTTTACTTTCGTTTTCTCTGGGCCGATTATTGAAGCCGTCTACGGTACCCAGTGGACAGCAGGGGGTCCGGTGCTGGCCGTGTTGTCGTTCTATGGCATCAGCTTCATCCTGGGCTTGTTGTGTGCCAACGTCATCATTGCCACCGGGCGGACGGGCGTTCTTTTTTGGGTCCAGGCCATTGCACTGGCCGGGCTCCTGCCAGCACTGCCCGCAGGTATCCATTTTGGTGGCATGATCGGCGCCGGCGTCGCTCATATCGTAGTCATTTCATGCATCACGCTTCCGGTTTATCTGGTGGCGCTCCGCAAGGCCACGGGTACGAGGATCAAGGGTGTCTTCACGTCGCTGGTGCATCCGACCTTGGCGGCAGCTACGGCGGCCGTGGCCGCGTGGGCAGTTACGCTGCCATTTACGTCTGCATGGTTAACTGTCAGCATCGGTGGAACCGTGGGAGCCACAATTTACCTTGGCATGACGCGCAAGATCCTCGTTCAGGTGATACCTGTTCAGGCGCTCTGGAACAAAATTGCGGCGCGGAAGGACCACACCGGCCAGACAGGTGTCGGCGACGGCGCGTATATAACGATCATTGGCAGCCAATCGGCTGCCGAGGCAAGGGGGAAATAATGAGGATCGGTCTGTTATATCCGGCGCCGGACGCTTTGTCGCCAGCAAACTGGTCGGGGACACCGGCCGGGCTTAGCGGCGGCCTGATACAAAACGGTGTGGAAGTCGTTCCCATATCGGCCCGGCTTGCACCGGGTATTCACCAGTGGGTCGCCGTTGCCTCGCGCGCCGGGGGGGAACGAGGCGCGGTGGCTGACAGAATGCCCGTGCGGCAAAGAGCACGCACCCGCGCCTTGGCGGCCTCCATCCGTCGTGCAGGCCGGCTGGACGCTGTCGTGGCCATGGGTACTGAAATGTACGAACTTGATGCGGTGCTTCCGGAAGGGCTGCATTGTCTCACCTATGATGACGGAACGCTCCAGCAGATGTGGCAGCATCCAGACTCCGACATACGCCAGGCAGGCTTTCCGTCTGGCCACGTCGAGGAGTGGATCCGACGACAGAGGGCCTCAAGTCGCCGAGCGGACACTTGTTGTGTGAGCACTAGATGGGCTGCTGGGTCATTTGCGGAGGAATATGGACTGCCGGAGGAACGCATCCGCGTCGTCGGGATGGGACATCGTCCGCGTTTCGTGGCTAATGCGGGCAAGGACTGGAACGCCCCCCGGTACCTTTTTGTCGGCGTTGACTGGAAGCGCAAGAACGGTGCGAGTGTCCTGGAGTCCTTTCGAATCGTCCGCCGCCGATTTCCTGCCGCCAGGCTCGACATTGTTGGCAGAGCGCCCGCCATCGAAGAACCCGGTGTACAAGTGCACGGCTTTTTGCCACGGGAGGAACCTTCGGCTCAAAAGTTATTGGACAAACTCTATGAATCCGCAACGTGCTTTGTCCTGCCTAGCCTGTTCGACCCCTCACCCATCTCGTATCTTGAGGCGGGTTCGGCTGGCCTGCCCGTAATCGCCACTGGTGTGGGCGGCGCCGGCGAACTGCTAGGTGCGGGTGCTGTCGTTGTTGACCCAAAAAATGGCGCCGAGATCTCGGCGGCGATGTTGAGCCTGGCCAACCCGGAGAGTGCGCGGACAACCGGAGCCGTGGCATCAAGGCATGCCGCCAGGGCATCGTGGGACCGGGTGGGTGGCAGGATCCTCCGAGCATTAGAGGAGACCGGAGCCGGTTCCGCAGTCGTCGACTTCCGAAAGGCAGCGCAATGATCCGCCGGGCCGGAGCCCAGGTACCCCAGCTTGAGCCGCATGTCGCCGTTGTTGTTCCCTGTTACAACTATGGCCGCTTCTTGACGGAATGCGTGGAGAGCATCGTTAACCAAACGGGTGTGCGAACGAGCGTGCACGTAATCGACGACGCCTCTACCGATGACAGCTTTGTGGTTGCGGAACGGTTGGCTGACCGGTACGAGGCCGTTTCCGTCACGCGCCACGAAACGAACCGTGGCCATATCGCGACATACAACGAAGGACTGTCGGCCGTGGAATCGGACTACGTGGTGCTGCTATCGGCCGATGACCTGCTGGCACCGGGGGCACTTGGCCGGGCGACCTCCCTCATGGAGGCATACCCCAACGTCGGCCTCGTATATGGTCATCCCCAAGTATTTACGGACCAACCAAAGAGGGGAGGTACCAACGTTCGAAGCTGGTCGGTGTGGCCAGGGGAGCGCTGGGTCCGGGCGCAATTTAACAGGGGACTCGGCATTATCTACAGTCCCGAAGCCGTGGTTCGAACAAGCGTGCATCACAGTGTCGGTTACTACCGCGCGGAGCTCCCGCATTCGGGAGACCTTGAGATGTGGCTGCGGGTCGCAGCTGCTGCTGACGTCGGACGGGTCAATGGACCGGATCAGGCCTACCGGCGGGTCCATCCTGAGAGCATGATGCAGACCGGGTTCGGCACTGTGGCCAAAGACTTGGAGGAACGCTTCCGCGCCTACCAGTCATTTCTGGAAACGGCGGATGGCAAGCAAATCCGGGGGGCCTTGGTTTTGGCAGAGATGGCCCGACGCCGGGCGAGTACCGAGGCGCTTTACTGGGCTGCATCCGTCGACCCGAAAGACCACTCAGCCGAAGATGAGGTGCAACGCGCGGTCGAGTTTGCCCACCGCGTCAACGCAGACGTTACACGGATGCCTGCCTGGCAGGCGTACCAGAAGTGTCGGACAGGCAACGTTTCCGGTATCCGCGAGCGCTTGCTGTTGGCCCAAAGCTATCTCGACTCCGAGGTTGGCGGCCGGCTGCGGTGGCGTCGCTGGCAACGGTATGGATACTAGGGAGGCGTTCATGCACATCAAGTCGTGGGCAAGAAAAAAGGTTCAGGGCATCGTGGGCGCGTCCGATCTGAAATGGCGCAGGCCGCCGGTTATTGATGTTCGGCCGTCTGGCGGTGAGACACGCGTGTATTACCTCGCCCCAAGCGGAATGACGCCCAGCGGTGGGGTGCGGGTCATCTACAGGCATGTCGATATGCTCAATTCCATGGGCATCAGCGCCGCCGTCCTGCATGACCGAAACGGTTTCCGATGTGGCTGGTTCGAGAACGACACGAGGCTGCAGCAGCTGGACTCTCTCCATTTTCGGGCCAACGACATCCTGGTTGTGCCCGAATGTTATGGACCTGGGCTGCAGTTCCTGCCAGATGATTGCCGCAAAATGATCTTTAACCAGAATGCGCATCACACTTTCGATCAGATTCCGTTGAACAGCTCCACGGCCGGACACCCGCTGGCCGGAGTCCATAACATACTGTCCCTGATGACGGTGTCCGAGGACAACGCAGAACTACTCGAATATGCCTTCCCCGATGTGCGGGTTGAGGTAGTTCGCAACGTTGTGGACTCAAAGCTGTTCCATCCCGGGCTGGAAGGCCAACACCGTCACGCCATCGGATATGTCCCGACTCGCCGGGCTCATGAACTGGATCAATTCCTTCACATCATGCGGGCCTCGGGAGCATTGGACGACGGACAGTGGGAATTCCTGCCCGTCACGGGCATGTCCGAGTTGCAGGTTGGGCAGGCTCTTCAAACTTGCCAGCTCTTCGTAAGCCTGAGCGAGCACGAAGGTTTCGGACTCCCTGCTGCCGAGGCGATGGCGAGTGGATGTTACGTAGTTGGCTTCGCCGGAGGCGGTGGACGCGAGTTTTTCGATCCCAGCTACTGCGCCCCGGTCGAGGATCTGACCGGACTGGTCCGAGAGACTATTGCCGCGCTTGACCGTCCACAATCCGAGCTTGCGGAACTGGGCCGAAAGGCTTCTGCGGAGATTCTCGGGAGATATTCGCTGGATGGATTGCGAGTTGACCTTGAGCGAATATACGAAAGGGTATTGTGGTCCGGTTGATCAAGAAAGTGAGACAATGAACCCGAATATCGATCACGTCATTCTGACTCGGTTCAATCTGCCGTCGGCGGGCAGGGAAAGCATGGTCAGGGCGCAAGAAGGCTGGCTGCAGCAGCGAGCTGTTCTGTTCGAGCGATACTGCCTGCCGTCTGTGAAACTGCAAGACATCAAAGATTTCCATTGGATAATCTATTTTGATCCAGAATCTCCGGATTGGTTGTTGGAAAAAATTGAATTGTGGTCGAATGACGGGACGTTCACTCCCATTTATAGGGCGGAAATCGGCCATAGTGATCTAATTTCGGATCTGAAAGCGGTGACTGGTGGGTGCGGCGATGTTCTAATTACCACAAACCTTGACAATGATGACGGCATCGCACACGACTTCGTTCGTCGATTGCAAGAAGTTACCGTCGTTGTCCCGCGTGCCGTCCTCTACCTGACAAACGGACTTATCAAGCAGGACAGGAAGCTTTACATTCGGAAGGACCGCAGCAACGCATTCTGTTCCGTGCGCGAGGGCTGGACGGAACCGGCATGTTGCTGGGCCGATTGGCACAACCGGCTCGGACTGCAGATGCCTGTCGTTGAAGTTGGAGGCGCACCGGCGTGGTTGCAGGTTGTCCATGGGCTCAACGTGAGCAATCGAGTCAGAGGCAGGCGGGTTGCGCTCAATGGCTACTCGGCCAACTTCGGGTTGCTTATTTCAGACGTTCTCGCCCCTGGGCCTAGGGAATTGGGGGCGGAAATGGTATGGAAGACGCCGTACCGCGTAGCAAACGAGATGGGGCGAGCTGTTGTCAAGCGAATTGTTCTGCAAGTGGCTGGAAAAAACGGGCTGGACAGGCTGAAAGCCAGGCTGGCAGCGAGAAAATAGCTGTAATTAACGAGGGGATGGTCTTGGGAATGAGTAAAGTCTTGAAAATGGGGATACACGAACCGGTCGTGCACCGAGTTGCTGAACTGGGAAGGCTGCCCTGATGTTCCTCCATGATCTGTTCGAGGGAATGCTGCGACGATGGTACATCGTGCTTGTAGGCATAGCGCTCACGTTGTGCGGCGGGTTCCTGCTGTACCGCAATGTGCCCCTTACATACCAAGCAACTGCCAGCATTGTCCTCGTTCCTCCCGCTACGGCAGTCGTCGACGGAGAAAACCCGTACCTATACATGGGTGGCCTTGATCAGGCGCTGAGCGTACTGACTGTCAAACTCAATTCCAACGCGGTAAGCGATGGCGTCGTGGGGAAATACACCGGGGCGAAGTACTACGTCCAAAAGGACCCGTTGGCTGCCGGGCCCATCCTATTGGTCACGGTCACGGCTGCCAGCAATAATGATGCCCTTGAGATCTTGAAGGACGTGCAAGTCGTCGTCCCGCAAAATCTGGCGTCCTTGCAAGATCAGTTGAAAGTCCCAAAAAGCTCCCGCATCTCGACCATGGACATCGTCTCCGACTCCAAATCTGATCCCCAAACCAAGAACCGGATCCGGCTGGTAATCGCTGCTGTTGGAGCCGGCGGTGCCGTGACGGTTCTTGCTACCGCAATAATCGACAGCAAGCTGTCCCGCCGACGCCGCAGGAAGTCTCGGAGCCTGGCCGCGCCGGAAGGCGTCGCCGCCCGGTCCGTCCCGGACTCCGGTCCCGTGAACCGTCGTGCGGCCGGCACACATGAACTTGTCGGTAAATTCTCGAAGGACGTCACACGATTGCCCTCGGATGGTGGACTAAAGATTCATTCACCGCTCCAGACATCCAATATCGCATCCAGGGTCGACACAGAGGCCAAAGCGTTGGCCGACAAGGTTTAGGTGACCGTGCTCAAGGACTATGAAACGGCGCGGAACCGAGGCCATGCCGGTGCAGTGTACAGAATCAAACCGCCCGATGCTGTGACTGTACTGACGATCTACTTGGTTCTACTCATCGCCATCCCATCGGATCAGCGTGTCGGGGCACTCGGGGGAGCGGGTGCACCCGCAGGCTTGTTTGCGGTTGCCTCGCTGCTATGGTGGGGCTGGCACCATCTCCGGCATCCGCAGACACGGCTTACGCGACGACTGCAGCCGGTACGCATTTGCCTGGTGGTTTTTTGCGGAGCAGTCCTAGCCAGCTATACCGTCGCCTCGTTGAGCGCGCGGCCGGATTCCGACATTGGGGTCGCGGACAACGGGCTCATTCGCGTTGCTGCCTTTGCCGGCGTGCTTCTCGTAGCCAACGATGGAATCCCCAATCATGAGCGCTTCATATTGCTCGTTCGCAGGCTTTCACTGCTAGGAGGTCTGTATGCACTCCTAGGCCTTGTGCAATTTTTCAGTGGCCTGAGCTTGGTCGACATGATCCAGATCCCAGGACTGACCGCGAGCTCCGACGGGGAAATCGTGGCACGGGCCGGGTTCGTGCGAGCCGCAGCGACGGCATCCCACCCGCTGGAGTATGCCATGGTTCTGGTCATGGCATTGCCGTTCTGCCTGACGGTTGCCATATACGACAAGAAGCGTGCGTGGCTCCTTCGGTGGTTCCCGGTTGCAGCGATTACGCTCTCGTCGGTGCTCTCCGTAACGAGGTCCGCTCTTTTGGGGCTTGCTGCCGTCATCCTCATTCTTGTGCCGACATGGCCGTCGGCAGTCAGGCGCGTCATGCTTGCCTCCTTCGGCGTGGTGCTGGTCATGGTCTACGTATTGGTTCCCGGCATGATGGGCACCATAATCGGCATGTTCTCCGGGGAAGATTCCAGCGTGGCCTCGAGAACCGATGGATATGGGACAGCACTTGCGTACATTGGGGTGAGTCCGCTTTTCGGACGTGGATTCGGCACGTTTTTGCCATCCTATAGGATTTTGGACAACCAATATCTGGGCTCGGCAATTGAACTGGGTCTTGTCGGTCTCGCAGCTTTCTTTTCCCTATTACTTCTGTCTGTGGTGGTCTCCTTTCGAGGGCGGCGTCGGCAGCGTTCCCCTGTGATGCGTGCGATGGGCGCGGCACTTGCGGCGTCTTTGATCGGTGGCGCCATGTTGACGGCCTTCTTCGACTGCTTCGCGTTTCCCCAAGCATGCGGGATGCTCTTCCTCGTTATCGGTATGTGCGGTTCATATTGGAACCTAGCAAGGCACCCGGAGCTCGATACGATAGGTGGTGGGACCTGATGGACATCGTGGAGGGCATGCGCAGGCGCTTGCGCCGCAGCGGGTTTACCATTATCCGTAGATGGTACGTTGCGGGCTTTGCCGTCGCAGCCATGCTGCCGGTCGTCTATCTGGCCCACATCCAGACCGGTGTGTACTACACCAGTGTCAACGTTATCTTCCTGGCGCCCCCACAGTCCGTAGGCGGCAATTCGCTACGCGCTTCATCTGCCAAGACTGTCTATTATGCAGCCATGATAGACCGTTTGTATAACGGACAAAACGACAATCCGGAGCTCAGCACAACGAGTTCCCCGCTTTACGGGACCGGTGTACGCCATGGCGCTGCTGTGTACGTTCCCAACAATGGCGGGCAGTGGCAAAACAGCTTTGACCAGCCTGTCATCACCGTTGAGGTTGTGGGCGAGTCGGGCGCTGAGGTCACGGGTGAACTTGGGGCCGTCGTGGCAAAGATCGGGAAGCTTGCCCGGCAACCGCAGCAGTCAATGGGTATCCACTCCAACGCCTATATCACGACGGATCTTTCGCCTCAGGTTCCCAATGTTACCTACGTTGCGGTCAGGAACCGAAATGCGGAACTGGCGCTGGGTGTCCTAACAGTTGGACTCGCAATTGGACTTCCTCAGATCTGGGACCGGATCCTCCGAGCCGTGGCGAGGCGGCGTCGTCGTTATGTCATAGTTCGCCCGTTACGTGAACGCGAAGCCGCCATGACTGGAGAAGGAGAGTCGGAAGCCGCTAACGCCCATCTAAAGTTGTGACGCCAAGCCAGACTGATTGCTACTGGTCCCCTGCCCGCGCGGGACGGGAACGGGGACAAGTAGCAGTCCAGACACTTTGCTCGCGACGCGCCCTCGAGCCCATACCAACAACGATCGACGGCGAACGAAAATTCCGCTAGACGCGTGGGAGCTTGCTGCCGAAGTCGGGCATGCCTCAAGTCGGGCATACCTCAAGTCCGGCATACCTCAAGTCCGGCATGCCTCAAGTCCGGCATGTCGCAACCGCAGTTTCGTAGCAGTCCAAGAGACGGGCCGCAGCCTGATCCCACGTGAGATTGTCGCGCTGTGAAATGCAATGCTGGGACAATTCCGCCAGGCGGCCGCGGTTCGTGGCCAGCTCGGCCAACTGCTGGGCCAGACTATCAGAATCACCAACGGAATGTGAAAGGTAGTCACGTCCGGGGAGACCCAGCGCCCCGGAGGCCACACTTACCAACGGTACGCAGCCGCTCGCCTGGGCCTCAAACGTTACCAGCGCACTGCCTTCAGTCCACGACGGCAGCATGAGGACGTCGCTTTGGGCCATTAGTCCGGCGACGTCCGCGACGAAGCCGATGTGCTCAACGGTGTCCATCTGAAGGTAGTCGTGTAACGACCGCGCATACTCGCTGTCAAGGGTTCCTGCGACCACCAAGCTTGCATCCTGAAGAGAAGCCTGCTTCCATGCGGCCAAAGCCACGTGAAGGCCTTTGCGCGGGCCGCCGCTTCCAACAAAAACTGCCCGGAAAGTTTTGTCCTCTTTCGAGTCGGGCCGGGGATTGTCGAAAATCGCAATATCGCAACCGTACCTGTGCTGAAGCAGCTTTTCGCGGGCAATCCCTTCGCCTATGAATTCGTTCCTGCAGTAGTCGGAAGGGACCAAGATGTATTTGGCCGCGTCAAATTCTGCAGTCTCGCGCCGCAGGACTCCCCGTAGAGCCGCATGTGAGTCTTGTTTGCTGACAATGGTCCCTGCATCTGCGGCCGCTGCCGCGTTTTCGCGGAATGCACTTGCCGTGTGCGGGTTGGGCGCCTCCCTCAGACCAGGGATTCCAAACGTGCGCGCCGTCATGAGTGTACGTAGGCATCCGCGGGGCCACGCATGGACTAGATCGATGGATGTCGCGTTTTTAGCCAGCCATTTGGACACAACCCAGTCGTGGTAGGAATAAGCGCGTTGCACTCCAATTGCGCGGTGGGGTATGCGGTTTCCCTTCAGGGAAAGGGTCTCGTGAACTGTAACGGTGGAAGGCAGCGTTGCGTTGCCGACCGATGCGCAGAACAACGTGATGGGAACCCCGAGTCGCGCCAGACTCGTGACCTGATTCAGCGCCGTGTTGGCGATCCCCGGCCGGTCGAGGACATGCGGGAAGCTGTAGAGCAGTCGTGGAGGACCAGGCCTGTTGGCCGGTGTCTCCTCCGCGCCCTCCCGGCTGGTTTTGCTACCGCTATACATCCGAATCGTCTCCTGCCGGGAATGCGGCCCTGCTACTTTCGTCCCGCTCCCAGACGTTGGTGGCGGTGGAGTGTCGGTTCAAGTTCAGAGACAGCCTGGCAGCCGTGACCAACGCTGTATAGACGGCGGCATCGAAAACACTGACAGGGCTAGTGGCTGATTCGGCCAGTCGTCGAACCGTCTGAATGGTTCGCTCTTTGGCCCGACTTGCCGGTGGAACTGAAGCGTCGGGAGTCTCGGCAATGGCGTCAAGCAGCTCTGCCTTCCCACGATATGTGCGTCGCAGGACGGCACTCAGGCCAGCGAGGTCGCGAGGCGTCCGGATCTGTGTCGGTGGCGTGTCCAGCACAGCCTTCTCCGAAGCGGAGAACAGCTGATCGACCAGAAGGTCGTCGGCCGTCACGTTCGGAAAAATGCCCAAGCGCTCATGTCCGCGCTCGGATAGAGCGTAGGCTCCAGCGCCCCACAAGCTGACACGGTCGTTGAAAATTCGCCTGCGCGCACGGTAGAACGACCTTACGGCCCAGTGGGCACCTGCGTCGTCGTAATTCGACCGCGGGCCAACCGCGAGTAGTTGGCCCGCACCGAGTTCTTCGAAGATCCTACGCACGGCCGCGGGGCCGATTTCAATGTCCGCGTCAAGGTAGATTCGTGGCCACGATGTTGCTGCATCGTCGGCGGCATTCAGGGCGGCGGTCTTGGATGCGTTCTCAAGTTCAATCACACGCACACCGTCGTATCCAGAGGCCACCCGTGACGTAGCATCCGTGCAACCGTTACAAGCAACGATGACTTCGACTTTCCCCGTTGCTAGTACCGGATGGAGTGCGTCCAAGGTTCGGGACAAGGCGTTTTCCTCATTGTGCGCCGGGATGATGATCGTGCCCGACGGGAAGTCGTGGAGCTGTCGGTTGGGGATATCGTGCTCCGACGGTCCAGGCAACTGGTTCCACCCCCCGTCGTCGAACAAGTGCCTGACAGCGAGCCTGTGTCCCTCCTGCCAGAACCGGATAGATGCGCCAAGTAGGACGCTCGCTTGCGTAACACGGGCGTAGGTGCCGGGCGCGTACTTGCGTGCGTACCTGACACGGTTGATCGCCATGAGGGCAACAAGTGCCGGTGACGAGCCTGACCCGCCGCGGGTATGTTGCATCACGGCGTCGGGTTCGTACCAGATGCTGCCCCCTTGTGTCCTGACACGCCGACAAAAGTCCGTTTCCTCCGAATACAGGAAGAACCTTTCGTCCCACGGACCCAACGTGTCCGCGACGTCCGCCGCTATGAGTAGGGAAGCACCCGTCGCCCAGTCCACTCGATGTGCATAGTTGTAGCTTTCCATGTCGTAGTCAATTTCCGACAGCCAGGCCGGACGGCGTGGCACCCGGCTTCCCAAGAGTGCGTCCCCCAATGACTTAAGCGGATCGGGTTCCCTCCGAAGCGAAGGGTAGGTCGTTCCGTCCTGGTCCACTAGCCGCGGAACTACGACGGCGGCATGCGAAGAACGTAGTCGCTGACGCATCATTTTGAGGGCTCCCGGCCGGATGCGCAGATCCGGGTTTAGGATGATGACGTCTGCACGGGGTCCCGCGGCGCGGAGTGCGGCGTTAATTCCGCCTGCGTAGCCAAGGTTTCCGTCAGTGTAGGCGACGACTACGTCTGAATGAGCATGGATACTGTCGACAGTTCCGTCGGAGGATCCATTGTCCACAATCACGACCTTGATGCTTTGCGCGCAAACTTCGTGCCGAAGATCGTCCAGCAAAGCATCAATGTCGTTGGCGTTGTTGAAAGTCACGATGACCGCTGTCAGGTCGGCGAGGTCATCTCGTTGTACGAACCGATTGTTCTCGGCGCCACGAGTCTGCAATCGATCGCAATAGTCGACGGGCTCGTCGCGGTCGTCATCATCCAGAGGCAATTGGATCATTGTCCGTCCGGCGGAGTGGAGGGGGAACGTCGTCGCGGTCCCACTCGACGTCAACAGGCGTAGGTACGCCTCCGGGCCCTGGACGAGGTAACGGTTGGCGAGCCGGCGCGGCTCCAGCGCGAGACGCCAAGTCCATTCCAGGCCGGCGCGGGCAACAATTTCCGGTGCTCGTGCAATCCTGCCGGCCAGAAAATCCACGACGGCGCCGAAAGCAAGAAGAACCCTGGCCCCGGTCCTTGCCCCGTGCTGAGCTATCCAGAGTTCCTGCCGTGGCTTGCCGAGTCCAACAACGAGAATGTCCGTCCCAGCGGCCGCGATTTCGTCCGCGAGCCGTGATGAGGCCTCGGTATCGGCGAGTTCAGATCGTGTCGGGGACCAGTAGCCGGAGACTTCGAGGCCAGGGCGGCTTAGAGCAAGCTTTCGTTTCAACTCTGCCTGGACCGAAGCGCTGCCGCCGAGAAATCCGATTCGAACAGCAGCCGATTCGAACTTGTCCAGCAATGGATTTATCAAGTCACTGCCCGCTAACCGCGGCCACTTCGTACCTGTAAGGCGCTCCGCCTTGGCCCGTAAGGGAGCTCCATCCAGTAGCGTCATCCAGGTCACCCCGGCTGTCTCCAGATGGTCAGCCCATTTGCCGCCCGATCCGAAGTGAAAAACGTGGTCGAGATTGGCGGAGACCACCGCAAGAGGTTTCATGGAGGGCGACATGGAGGCATCCACGATGTCAGCGACAGCATCGCCAAATTCGCACAAATTGACGGTCGTCCCACCCAGCACCACCTGTTTTGCAGGCCTGAACCGGTCGCCGGACGTACGAACCGAACCTCCGAGCGTATTTCCGTTAAATCTGGGTATCATGACGCTGCCTTGAATCGTCGAGTGAGAGTGCTGCCGTCGTGCCGACCGGGGTTGTAGCATCTCGCATCAAGGCGCGGTCGCGAACTTTGCTTGTCGCGCAATCGACGTCTAGCTTCCAGCCATGCCTCGAGACCTCTAACTTTTATCATGAAAAATCCCCTCGTGATTTATTGACGAGCAATTGTACCCGTGAATGTGAATACGGTTTTGGGTGGAATGGATACTTCAGTGCTTCCAGATGTCATTGAAACAGCCTTCGACTGCGACATATCTTTTTCGGCGTTCGTGATGTACAACGCGAGAGTTGAGCTGATGCGTTCATCGAGCAACGTTATGGCGGCACGCTGCGTCGCGTCCGACGGGTTTACGCCCAAAATTGTTAACCGAACGCCGTCCGGCGAGCGCAACGCAATCCATTTCATTCCGACCTCGTTCGACGACGACGATATTAGAAAAGAATTCCGCGGCGTGAATTTGATCAACTGTGCGAGTACGTAGTAGCTCTTTCTCGGGCTGTACGTGCCCGTAGCGGGCAAGTATGCGAGGGCGCCCCAGTAACCCATGCTGGCATGGTGCTCGTAGTATCCGTCCCACGCGTCATAGAACTGCAATCCGGACACGCCCTGCTGCATCAGCGAGACGGCGAAACCCGCGGTCGTCAGCGCGCTCGACCAATCCGCGGGATTCGGCGCCCCCTCATCACATCCCGGACAGGGTCCGGAGAACTCGGTTACCCAGGTTGCCGGCCTCCGGCCGGCCACTTGTGCAACGACATCCGCGGCGTCGGATGTTTGTCCGTCGTAACTGTGAATCCCAAATACCGCAATCCGGTCCCAGAGCGCCGGGACCGACTCAAGCGCAGGAAGGTACTCGGACAGAGCGCGATCGTGGCCGGCGGTATCAGGCGCGACAAAACGGATGTCCTTCAATCCCAAACGGTCGAGTTGTTTCGACAACTTCGATAGCAGTCGCACGTACTGCTCGGGACCGACGAGAGGACCTTCAACTCCATTCAGGTCCTCTTCGTTCATTGGTCCCAGAAGCTTGAAGTCGAGATGTCGGACGACTCTTCCGTAGTAGACCATCGACGCGATCATGCGGACCCAATAGTCCTCATCAGTGGGTTGGATGTGGTTCCCGCCCATCCACGACGAAACAGGGCCCATGACATTGATCATGACCTGTTGGCCGGGGAAACTGTTTATGTATTCGATGGTGTTGAACAGGTCGGACATTTTACCGGCGGAGTATATCGAGTCATAGTAGTCCCAGTCGTAGGACAGCGGCGTACCGTACCTCGCCGGTTCCCAGTCAGCTTTGTCGATGATCACGCGCCAAGTAACGTCTCCGAGGTCCGCGATCTTGTGGATGGCGGGTTTGAGCTGTCCGCCTTTCCAGTTGTGAACATTGGCGTTGACGCCAAGTCCGGATATGCCTTGGGGGCTGTCCTGTCCCACGCCAGGTTGGGCCGCACCTGAAGTAGATTCCGATTCGGTCGCTGAAGGAGAGGTCGAGGGCGTGGCGGGGGTGCACGCCGTCGTAAGGATTAGGAGGCTAACTGCCATCCACGAGGCACGCCGCAATTTCTGCTTTCGAGAATTATTCATGCGATTCAAGTTGGCCGAACCTTCAATAGCTTGTGAAATTGACGTCGACCCAGTAATTGGATTTGTTCCAGGTGTTGGTAGGAAAGGCCGCGTTGCCGTAGTTGTAGACCCCGTTTCCACCGTCGGTGCCGTCCGCGAGGCCGTGCAATGGTCCGGTGTCCTTGCTGGCAGTGAAGTAGTTGCTATCAGCGGCATATATTCCGTTAGGTGCGTAATAGGACACGATGTAGGTGACACCCGCGGAGATGGCGATGGGGCTGGCGAAATTCGCCTGTTGCCATCCGCTGGCCGTCTCACCGGTGAAGGTGAGGGAGCCGAGCAATGAACCGGTGCCGCTCCACAGGTAACCGGTATGGGTTCCAGTGTTTGCGGTCCCCTTGTAGAAGCGGATGCCGGTGACGTTGCCGGGGACGTCGGAGCGAAATTTCATTCCCAGTTCAACGGCGTTGCCGTCGGCGGTGTTTGGTGTGGTCGGTATGGCCGTGGGACTGAAGACACTGCAGGGGCATGCTGGTGCGGTGCCCGTTGTGAAAGACCACGTGTACGGGGTTGCCATGCTCTGGCCGGTGCTGTTGGTCGCTCCCGAGACGGTGGCAGAGTAGACGGTGCTGTAGGCCAGCCCAACCGTGGGGGTAAAGGTGGCGGTGTTTGTGGACGTGTTGTAGTCGATGGAACCGGCTACTTTCGTACCAGAGGCGTCCTTTAGGGTAAACGTAATACTTGAAGCGGTCACCGCCTGGCTGAACGTAGCCGATGGGGCCGCTGTGACGATGCTACCCGTGGCGTTATTGGCGGGAGTAACTCCAGTCACGGACGGCGCAGGCAGGGCCGTGGCGCTCATGACGACGTCGACCCAGTAATTGGTTTTGTTCCAGCTGCCGGTGGGGAAGGCTGCGTTGCCGTAGTTGAAGACGCCGTTGCCGCCGTCGGTTCCGTCCGCGAGGCCATGCAATGGTCCCGTGTCCTTGCTGGCACTGAAGTAGTTGCCGTCGGAGGAGTAGTTTCCGTTGGGAGCATAGTAGCTGACGATGTAGGTGACACCCGCGGAGATGGCGATGGGACTGGCGAAATTCGCCTGTTGCCATCCGCTGGCGGTCTCGCCGGTGAAGGTGAGGGAGCCGAGCAACGATCCGGTGCCGCTCCACAGGTAACCGGTATGGGTTCCAGTGTTGGCGCTCCCCTTGTAGAAGCGGATACCGGTGATGTTGCCAGGTGCGTCGGAGCGGAACTTCATTCCCAGTTCAACGCCATTCCCATCGGCGGTGTTTGGTGTGGTCGGTATGGCCGTGGGACTGAAGACACTGCAGGGGCACGCGGACGCCGCGCTAGTGGTGAAAATCCATGTGTAGGGCGTTGCCATGCTCTGGCCGGTGCTGTTGGTTGCCCCTGAGATGCTCGCCGTGTAGGTAGTGCTGTAGCCCAGTGATGTGGTCGGTGTGAAGGTGGCTGTATTTGTTCCGGGGGCGTACGAAGTCGTGCCGGGAACCTCGGCGCTGGCCGCGTCCTTGAGTGTAAACGTCACGCTGGACGCTGAGACGTTCTGGCTGAAGATCGCGGACGGGGCAATTCCTGGGGAGGTTCCGGTGGAGTTATTGGCTGGCGTGGTGGACGTCACCGTCGGCGCAGGCGGTGGTGCCGTAGTGCTAAACGACCAGGTTACGGGGGCTGCCATGGTTTGGCCGGTGCCATTGGTGGCCCCGGAAACGGTTGCCGTGTAGGCGGTGGTGTAGTTCAAGGGTGAAGTGGGTGTGAATGTGGCCGTCTTGGTCGCGGTCGCATAGCTCATGGTGCCCGAGACGGAAGTTCCGGCGGCGTCCATCAGCGAGAAGGCAATACTTGATGGTGCGACGGCCGTGTTGAACGTCGCCGATGGTGTCGTGGATATCGCGACACCGTTGGCGTTATTAGCTGGCGCCGTGCCCGTCACTGCCGGGGCCGGCGGAGGCGCCGCCGTGGTGAAGGTCCAGATATATGGTGCGGCCATGCCTTGGCCGGTGGCATTGGTGGCACCAGAGACGGTGGCTGTGTAGGTGGTGCTGTAGGCCAGGGATTCGGTTGGGGTGAAGGTGGAGGCGTTGGTGGCGGCGTTGTAACTGGTGGTGCCGGGCACTGATGCGCCGGCTGGATCCTTGAGTGCGAATGTCACGCTGGCTGCTGTGACTGCCTGGCTGAAGGTAGCGGATGGGGCAACGCCCGGGGATGTTCCCGTTTCGTTGTTGGCTGGCGTCGTGGCGGTCACATTCGGGGCAGGCGGAGCTGCCGTGGTGGAAAAGGACCAGCTGTAGGGAGCAGCCATCGTTTGGCCGGTCGCGTTGGTGGCCCCGGAGACGGTGGCGGTGTAGGAGGTGCTGTAAGACAACGGTGTTGATGGGGCGAAAGTGGCGGTGTTGGTGGTGGCGTTGTAAGTCGTGGTGCCGGTGACGGTTGCCCCCGCGGAATCCTTGAGCCCGAACGCCACGCTTGATGAAGTGACAGCCTGGTTGAACGAGGCGGAAGGCGCCGCTGATATCGCGACGGATGTGCCTCCCGGCGCAGGCGTCGAGGAGGAGACTGCCGGGAGGGCAGTGCTGGTTGGACTAAAAATCACATCCACCCAGTAATATTCTGCTTGATAGATTCCTGACGGGAACGTCGACTTGGACGCATAAACGTAGAAGCCGTTTGGATTCGTCGCCGTGCTGCGGTTGAAGTGCAGGGGCGGGCTGTCCGCGCTGCCACTTCCGGCTGGCATTGGCGAAGGGTTCGGGTAGAAGTAACCGGAATCCTGGGCGTAGTGGCCCTGAGGTGCGAAGTAGGAAACGACATAGGGCGTGTTGGCCGTGACATCCAGTGGCTTGCTGAATATTGCCGTCTGCCAGCCGCTGGCAGACTCACCCGTGAAGGTGGCAGTGGCCAGCAGCGCTCCCGACGCGGACCACACGTTGCCCACGTGCGTTCCCCTGTTCGCCGTCGCCTTGTAGAACCGGACTCCGGAAATCGTGCCCGTGACGTCGGAAGTGAACTTGGCTCCGACTTCTACGGAGTTTGCGTCACCGGAATCGGGTGCGGCGGGGGCCGTACCGGTGCCGACCAAGCTGCAGGGGCATGTGATGGCCAAGGCCCGGCCTGGGCCAGGTACCTCCAGATTGGCGCTGTCATCGGTGGCGCGCGTCCTGATGGTGGTGCCCGGGTAGCCGTGCGCAGCCTTCCAGGTGTAGGTCCAATTCGTGGTTCCGGTGGCCGGGTGCCATGTCTTGCCGCTGTCGGTGGAGACCTCGACGCCGGCAACTACACCGCCGCCGGAATCGGCCGCCGTGCCTGTAATGGTTACAGTCGAACCATCCGCAACGGAAGTGCCGGTAGCCGGAGTGCTTACGGTCGAAACGGGGGGTGCGGTGTCAGTTGACGCAGCACTGACGACTATCCCGGCCATGGGCGTCGCTGGCTGGATCTTCATGTCGGCGAGCAGGTTGACGGTTGCCTGCTGCATATTGGAATCCGTGGACGCACCAGTCGTAAAGTTATTCAGCCCCCAGGACCATTGCACTGTCCCGGCACCGAAGACCAAGGCTCCACTGGCCGCCTTGTACAAGGTCAAGCTGTGGGTGGCCGTTCCCGGTGCCACGTTAGTTCCGTAGTCTGTAAAGACCTGAGGGGCGTCGTATGTGGTGGACGACATGTCGATCAGGCCGGCCGGCCGGAAACCATCGTCCGCGTCGACGTCCCATTCGTATCCAAGCGTTCCCAAGCCGGCGCCGAGCGTAAGAGATTGTGTGCCCGTGAGTTTGGCCACGGCAGTATTTCGCCACAGCCGCAGGTTGCTGTACTGTGCCGGAACTTTTATGTCGGTGGTCCCACTGTTGACAAGGAACAGTTGGCCGGTGAGCGCATTTTGTGGATTCCCTCCTCCAGTCGCCGTTCCAAATCGAGGGTCAACCCACGTACCTGTCCATTCGACAGGGTCCGTGGGTGTATTGAAGTGGGTGTCTTTGTAGGCAACAAGTGTTCGGTTGGGTGTCGCTGTTCCCGCTTGGCTGCCTTCCCATCGTGTCCGCCAAAAAACCTCGTTGCCACTGAAAAAGGCGAGGTTCACTCCGTGGTCGCGGGCATACTCCACGTTGGTCCGCTGCTGGCCTGACCAATACTCGTCGTGTCCCACAGACAGGAATGTCTTGTGGTTGAGGAGCAGGGAACCGCGGGTGCCTGTATCAAGCCCCGAGATATAGCTCACGTCATAGCCATTTTGTTCCATGAACATGATCATCGGTTCTTCGGCGTATAGCACCCAGCTGTGTCCGGAGTCGTCCAGGGCCGTGTGAAATGGCCGGTTGTAGGAAACCTTGAATGCTGCCTTGTATCCTTGAGGATTGCCCGGTGGGCACGAAACCGTGCACTGGTACAGGCTATTGCCGCCGTACGTGTTGTAGGCCTGCCAGGTTTCGTCTGAAGTTTGGAAGACAACGTCGGACGTGCTGGCGTCGTTGCGCACCACGAACGGAATGACCGATGCTCCGCCGGTGTCGGTGCGGACGAGTCGCGCGAGGTAGACGCCGGAAACTGCGGTGGCAGGAACCGCCCACGACGCCGACACGGCCCAGTTGCCGCAATCGACCAGCCCCGTGGCAGAGAATTGTTGGCAGGCGGGCTGGGACTGGGGCAGAGTGGCCGTGGGCAGGATGTTGGCTGCCACCTTCCGTGCGCCCAGCCCCTGGTAATAGCCGAGCCGATAAATGTTGATGGTGTAGGCCTTGGCCGGAGTGCTGACCTTGAATTGCTCGGTCTCCCCAACATTGACGCTCATCGCAGTGCCATAGCCTTGGATCGTTGAGTCGCCTGCGCCCGAGACAGCCCACTCGCTTTGGGGCGAGCCCGGTTTGCTGTTTTCGCATGCAATGGCGCTGGCGACGGGTGCGGCACAGGGATCCGACGCGGCAACTGCCGCGGGAAGCATGGACGCCACGGGTGCTGCCGCTGCGGGCAGGAAAACGACGACGAGCGCCAAAATAGACGGGAGCACCGCCCACCTGAGCGCCGCAGGCAGGTGAAGCACGTTCTTTTTTTGCATGACAGACCCAACTGTGCGACCGAAACTCTTCACGTTGGCTCCACCCTAGGGCGGTAAGTGAGGCGATCTCCAGAGTACTGACTACTTGACTATTGCCGGCACTACTTGCTTTCCCGTACGCGTTACTTGGTTTCCGGAACAACGGTGCAGGAACACACCTACTTGAACAGGCCCGCACCCAGGACGCCATTGCCGGTGACTCCGGGCAGGCCGATGAAGTACTGGCCGCCGAATGCCTGGATGTAGTCGGTCATCGGCTCGCCAGCCAGCCGCTCCTGAACCGCCTCAAACTGCTTTTGGATGTTGGCCTGGTAGCACGCAAAGATGAGACCCACATTTTGGTTGCCCGTCGGGTCCTGGCCAAGGACGTAGTTGTACCCACGGCGCAATAACCTGGTGCCGTCAGACGAGGGTGTCCGTGGATTGGCCAGCCGTATGTGCGCGGCCAGCGGGATGACAGCGCCGTTGGGGTCTTTTGCATACTGCGGCGTGTCCCTTTCCAAGGAGCCGTCCAGCGGCGCCCCGGAATCGCGGCGACGGCCGATCATCGTGTCTTGCTCATTGACGGAAACGCGGTCCCAAAATTCGACGAGCATGCGGATGAGCCGGACCACGATGAAGGTGCCGCCGACGGCCCACTCCGGCTGCCCGGAACCAGGCGTGATCCACACAAGCCCATCCCGCTCCGAGGGGTTCGCGATCCCGTCCTTGTAGCCGAACAGGTTTCGCGGGGTGCCGGACGGGCGGGGAGGCGAGACAAAGCCGTTGATCTGCCACTGGGGCTGGATCCAGGCACGGGTGTGCCGGGTGATGTCCCGGAGGGCATGGTGCACAGTATCCGGTGAGTTGGCACAGATCTGCAGGAGAACGTCTCCGCCCAGCCAGGCCGGGTCGGCAACGTCGTCCGGGAAGATGCGCATGGGACCCAGACCGTGCGGTTTCATCGAGGCGAGACCGAACCGTTTGTCGAAGGCGCCGTGGCCCAGCCCGACGGTCACCGTCAGCCCGTCAGACGGCATGGCGGGTCCGAGCACGCCGGAATCCGCTGGTGGCGCGCCCGAACCGGCAGGAGTTGGAGTGCCGCCGGCAGTGAGGATCCGGATACGGTCCGTGACGGCCTGCAGCAACGCCTTCAACCCTGCCTTGTTCGTGGCAGTCAATGCGAAGACGGCAAAAGTAGAGGCAGCCTGTGGTTTGGCCGGAAGATACACCCCGGCCTGGTGTTCCCCTTCAAAGGGGAATGCTGCCGCCGCACCCTCGGCGTGTGCGGGGGGTGCTGCCGCAGCAATTGCCGCGGCAGCGGCAGCCGCCGTTCCCGTGGTCAACGCGCCGCGCAGGAAGTCCCTGCGCCGGGAGGGTATGGATTCCGGTGACATGCCTGAGCCCTTCCTATTCACTGCCTTGTGGCAGTGCGAGTAATTGGGGTACGTCCGCCAGTGCTTCAAGGGCGGAAGAAACCGCTGCGTTGACGGACCGGCGCTGGCTTGGCGTGGCGTCGGCGAGGGTGATCCAGGAATTGTTCCTGTGGAGTGGTGCCAGAGCGGTGTTGACGGCATTGAGCGTGGCGTTGATGGTGGCCGTGATGCCCGGGCGGCGGGACTCCAGCGGTCCGGCCAAGTCCGCGACCGTTGCGCGGGTGGCCAACACATCCGCCGACGTGATCGCGAACGCCATGCCGGCTCCTTGGTCGTCCTGTCCCGACAGCGTGTCACGCAAAGTGTCTTCCAGAATTTCGTGGGCACGGAGCGGCAGCGAGCCGGGGACAAGCGGCAGCGTACGCAGCTGCCCGGCAAGGTCGGCCACGTCTTTTTCCAGTTTGACCGCCACCTCATTCAGCGCCTGTGCGGACTCCCCATGGTAGAGCCCGTATTCGATGCGTCCCAGGCCGGTAAAATCCGGATCGTTCGCCGGCGCCAGTGCAGGATTGCGAACGCCCTGTATGTTGCCCCCGGCATCACCGAAACTGCCATAAGCTGCGCCGAGTCCAGCCCAGGTTTGGCGTGCATCCAGCCAATAAAGGCGGGCTGAAGCAAGGTCGCCGGCCGCCAGGGCCGCCGTGAGCCCGCGCAACTGCGGGGCCATGGTCCCAAGCGTCTGCGAGGCATACCGAAGATAAAGACTGTTGGACTGCTGCAGTTCACCCGAGGAGGCCTGCTTGATGGCAGGAGTGTCATCCGAAGAGCCCTCGCCGGTGACGACGAAGGGAACGGAGATTGAGCGAACCTGGCCTCCCTGAAGGCACTGGAAGGAATAGCTGCCGGGACCCAGCACTGCGCGTTCATTCAAGGAGGAGCCGGGCCCAAGAATCACCGATCGAAACAAGGTGCCGAGGCCAGGCTGCTTGACGAGGTAAACCTCCGTCGGCCACGTGGATTCGTTCCGGAGCGTGAACGTGACAGGTCCCGTGGACCGTGCTCCGGCTCCGGATCCGCACGCGGCGTCGCTCACGCTGATTACGGCCGTGGATTGGTCAGGGGTGGCGGTAGGCTCCGACCGTGCTCCCGTCGCAGCAATGGCAATGACAGCGGCGGAGGCAACCACCGCCACGCCCGTCGCGATCCATTGCCGTCGGAGCGTCACATCCTGGTTCATTCGACCAGCCTCGCCGCGGCCTGCCGCACAATGTGCTCCGCGATCGCCAACGACGACGTCGCCCCCGGCGACGGGGCGTTGCGCACGTGCAGGATGCGCCGGCTGCCGGTGATGACAAAGTCGTCCACCAGGCTGCCGTCGGCGTTCATCGCCTGGGCGCGGATGCCGCGGTGGCCGGGAACGACGTCGGCCATGGCCAGCTCCGGCACATAGGCCTTGGCCTCACCCACAAAGGCGCGCCTGCTCAGCACTGTGCGCACCTCGCGGACCGCGGCAGGCATGTTCCCGGCGGCGAAGCGCCAGAATCCGGGGAATCCGGCCACGTCGGCCAGGTCGCCCGGGGAGAACTGCCGGCCGCGGTAGGCCTCGCGCCCGCCAGCCAGGAAGGCGTTGGGGCCAACCATGACGGCCCCGTCCACGCGCTTGGTCAGGTGAACGCCCAGAAACGGGTACCGCGGATCGGGCACCGGGTAGATCAACCCGTTGACCAGGCTGCTTCGTTCGGGCCGGAGCAGGAAGTACTCGCCAAAGAACGGCACGATCCGGGGTTCCCTGGCGTCCCCCGATCTCTTCGCCAGCCGGTCCGACTGCAGCCCCGCGCAGTTGATGACAAGGTCAAAGTCCTCCAGCCCGGAATCCAGTTCAACCTGCACCCCAATGCCGGATTCCACCACTCCGCGCACCAGGCTGTTCAGCCGGACCACCCCGCCGCCCTCCGTGAACTCAGCGGCCAGGGCGGCGGTGACCGCACGGTAGTCGGTAATGGCGGTGGTGGGGGAGTGAAGCGCGGCGACGCCCACCGCATGCGGCTCGATGTCGGCCAGCTCGCTGCCGTCAACCATGCGGACGTCCGGCACCCCGTTCGCAACGGCGCGCCGGAAGATGGCTTGCAGCCGCTCCAGCTCCACCGCGTCCCGGGCCACCACCACCTTGCCGCATTCCTCAAACGGGACATCCCGCCGGGCCGCAAGGTCCCGCAGCAGGCCCACGCCGCGGCGGCACAGCGTGGCCTTCAGCCCGCCGGGCTCGTAATAGAGCCCGGCGTGGACCACCCCGCTGTTGTGCCCCGTTTGGTGAAAGGACAGCTCGGCTTCCTTTTCAAACAAGGTCACTTCCGACGCCGTACCGCCCAGCAGAAGTTCCCTTGCCACGGCGGTGCCAATGATGCCTCCGCCGACGACGGCGGCACTGCCCGTCCTCACGGCTCCCGCCGTGCGCTGAGGTACTGGGCGAGGCGTTCGTGGGCGGGGGGCGGCATGAATCCTGTGTCCTGGAGTTTGGTGAGGTTCAGCGTGGAATGGGTGGGGCGGGGTGCGGTGTCGGGTTTGTCGGCGAAGTACTCGGCGGCGGGGATGCCGGTGACGTGGTCGCGGGGGTGGCCGAGGAGTTCGTAGACGTCCCCGGCGATGTCTGCCCACGTCTGGACGGGTCCGGCGTTGGAGATGTTGTAGGTGCCAAAGGGGGCCCCGGTGGTGAGCAGGTGGTGGATGGCGGCGGCGAGGTCTTCGGTGAAGGTCAGCCGGCCGTATTGGTCGTTGACCACGGCCGGTCGGATGCTCCGGCCGGCGAGGGAGGCCATGGTGGCGACGAAGTTGCTGCCCTCCCCGATGACCCAGCTGGTGCGCAGGATGTAGTGCCGGGGCGTGGTGGCCGCGGCGGTGTCCCCGGCGGCCTTGGACTGGCCGTACACGCCCAGGGGGGAGAGGGGTTCGTCCTCGTCGTGGACGTCGATGGTGCCGTCGAAGACGTAGTCGCTGGAGACCTGGACCAGGGTGGTGCGGTGAACGGTGCAGGCCCGTGCCAGCGTGGCGACGGCGGTGGCGTTCACGGCCCACGCCGCCGCGCGCCCGGCCGGGGTTTCGGCCTCGTCCACGGAGGTGTACGCCGCGGCATTGATGACCGTGGCGTAGCGGGAGAAATCAATCCCGGCGAAAGGCTCCGCAGCGGCGAGGTCAAGTTCGGTGCGGCTGCGGAAGTCCACATCCGCGTCGCCCCGGTACAGCTTCTCCAAGGCCCGGCCGAGCTGGCCGTTGGCGCCCAGGACCAGGGTGCGCTTCCCGCGCATGGGCTCCACCTCGGCGAGGCGGGGATGGGTGCGGTCCTTTTCGGAGACCTCCGCGGACTCCAGCGGGATGGGCCAGGCGATGGCGGCGGTCTCATCGGCCAGGTTCAGGAAGGTGTACGTCGCCTCGGGGGACCAGTGGGCGTTGACCAGGTACGTGTAGGCGGTGTTGTCCTGCAGCGTCTGGAACGCGTTCCCGACACCGGCCGGGACGAAGATGGCGGTGGAGGGATCAATGACGGCGGTGAAAACGGTCCCGAACGAGTCCCCTTCGCGCAGGTCCACCCAGGCGCCGAACACGGACCCGGTGGCGACGGAGATGAACTTGTCCCACGGCTCGGCATGGATGCCGCGGGTGGTGCCGGCCGTTTCGTTAAAGGAGATGTTGTTTTGCACCGGCCCGAAATCCGGCAGCCCGGGGCCGGCCATCTTCTCCCGCTGCCAGTTCTCCTTGAACCATCCCCGGTTGTCCCCGTGCACGGGCAGGTCAAAAAACACCATGCCGGGAATCGGCGTCGGGCGGGAGCCGAGCGGCTTGGAAAACTCCAGGGAATTCACCGGCGGCCCGCCCCACCGGCGGGTGTCTGGACCTGTTCGCCCTGGCGGGAGTATTTGGCTTCCGTGGCGGCCTTTTGCGGCCGCCACCAGGCCTCGTTGGCCCGGTACCAGTCAATGGTCGAGGCCAGCCCGGCGTCGAAATCGGCACGGGCAGGGACCCACCCGAGTTCGGTGCGCAGCCGGGTCGGATCGATCGCATAGCGCAGGTCGTGTCCGGGACGGTCGCTGACATGGTCGTAGTCGCCGGCGTCCCTGCCCATGACGGTAAGGATCCGCTCGATCACATCCTTGTTGTTGTGCTCGCCGTCGGCACCGATCAGGTACGTCTCCCCGGCCACGCCCTTGTCCAGGATGGCCAGCACGGCCGAGGAATGGTCGTCCGCGTGGATCCAGTCCCGCACGTTCGCACCCGCCCCGTACAGGCGGGGCCGGATCCCGTCGATCACGTTGGTGATCTGGCGCGGAATGAACTTCTCCACGTGCTGGAACGGGCCGTAGTTGTTCGAGCAGTTGCTGATCGTCGCCTCGATCCCGAACGAGCGCACCCACGCCCGCACCAGCAGGTCCGAGCCGGCCTTCGTGGCCGAATACGGGCTCGAGGGGTTGTAAGGCGTTGATTCCGTGAACCGTTCCGGGTCGTCGAGTGCCAGGTCCCCGTAGACCTCGTCGGTGGAGATGTGGTGGAACCGGGTGCCGTGCCGACGCACCGCCTCCAACAGCGTGAAGGTCCCCACCAGGTTTGTCTGCACAAACGGCGACGGATCCGCCAGGGAGTTGTCATTATGGGACTCCGCCGCGTAATGGACCACCGCGTCCGCCCCAGCCACCAGCGAATCCACCAGGACGGCGTCGCAAATGTCCCCCTCCACCAGGGTGAACCGGCCCGCGTCCAGCCCGGCCAGCGACGCCCGGTTCCCCGCATACGTCAACTTATCCAGCACAGTCACCGCACAATCCGTGTGGGCCATGGCATAGTGGACAAAGTTGGACCCAATAAAACCGGCCCCGCCGGTCACCAAAAGTCTCTGCATGAACCCCAGCGTAGCGCCGAGCTGCCCAGGGGCCGGGAAAGGTCGGTAACAAATGCGCGGAATTATTCTCGCCGGGGGCACCGGCTCGCGGCTTCACCCGATCACCCTGGGCATCAGCAAGCAGCTGGTGCCCGTCTATGACAAGCCGATGATCTACTACCCGCTCTCCACGCTGATCCTGGCCGGCATCCGGGACATCCTGATCATCACCACCCCGCACGACGCCGAACAGTTCCAGCGCCTCCTGGGCGACGGGTCCCAATTCGGTGTCAACCTCACGTACCGGCAGCAGCCATCCCCTGACGGGCTGGCCCAGGCGTTCATCCTCGGCGAGGAGCACATCGGCCACCAGACCGTGGCCCTGGTCCTCGGCGACAACATCTTCTACGGCCCGGGCCTGGGCACGCAGCTGCAAAAGCACGAATACCTCAGCGGCGGCTCCATCTTCGGCTACTGGGTCAAGGACCCCGCCGCCTACGGCGTGGTGGACTTCGACGCCGCCGGCAAGGTGGTCTCGCTGGAGGAAAAACCGGCGAACCCCCGCAGCAACTACGCCGTGCCCGGCCTCTACTTCTACGACAACGACGTCGTCAACATCGCCAAGGAGCTCAAGCCCTCGCCCCGCGGGGAACTGGAAATCACCGACGTCAACCGCGCCTACCTCGAACGCGGGGACCTCCAGGTCCAACTGCTGCCCCGCGGCACGGCCTGGCTGGACACCGGAACGTTCAGCGACCTCAACGACGCCTCGACCTTTGTGCGCACCGTGGAGAGCCGGCAGGGCCTGAAGATCGGGGCGCCGGAGGAAGTGGCATGGCGCCAGGGCTTCCTCAGCGACGACGACCTCCGCCAGCGCGCCGAAAAACTCGTCAAAAGCGGGTACGGCGCGTACCTGCTGCAGCTGCTCGGCTGACGCTGCTGGCGTGACCTGACGACACCCGGAGCGGGATGCGTCGAATCGGTGCGATAATTAAGTGCGTTGGACGTGACTTATTTGCCACCGGCCGCGAAGCCGGCGACGACCAGGCCACCATCCCGCTGCCCGGCCGGCCCCGGTCCGGCACCGCACTTAAGGAGCAGGCGTTTTGGCATTGACATCCGCTGACCACTTCCATGACGGGCCCTTGACGGATGCCGAGGTGCGCCGCATCCGCAACGACTTCCCCATCCTCGACCAACAGGTCAACGGCAACACGCTGGTTTACCTGGACTCCGGGGCAACGTCGCAAAAGCCTCTCAGCGTGATGGAAGCCGAGCAGGAGTTCTACGAGCAGCGCAATGCCGCCGTGCACCGCGGAGCCCACACGCTCGCCGTCGCCGCCACGGACGTCTTCGAGGACGCCCGCGCCACCGTGGCCGCGTTCATCGGGGCGGCGGAGAACGAGCTGGTCTGGACGGCCAACGCCACCGCCGGGCTGAACCTGATCGCCTACTCCTTCGGCAACGCCAGCGTCGGCGACGTGGACAAGCAGGCGCGGCAGTTCGCCGTCGGCCCCGGCGACGAGGTGCTGGTGACCGAGATGGAACACCACGCCAACCTGGTCCCGTGGCAGGAACTGTGCCGGCGCACCGGCGCCACGCTGACATTCATTCCCATCATGGAAGACGGCCTGCTGGACATGGAGGCCGCGGCGGCCCTGTTCACCTCCCGCACGAAGGTGTTTTCCTTCACCCACGTCTCCAACGTCACCGGTGTCATCAACCCCGTGGTGGAGCTGACCCGCATGGCGCACGACGTCGGCGCCCTGGTGGTGCTCGACGCCTGCCAGTCCGCCCCCCACCTGGCCCTCAACGTCAAGGCACTGGACGTGGACTTTGCGGTGTTTTCCGGCCACAAGATGCTCGCACCCACCGGGATCGGCGCCGTCTACGGCCGCGCCGCGCTGCTGGACGCCATGCCCCCGTTTTTGACCGGCGGCTCCATGATCACCACCGTCACCATGGATCGCGCCGGCTACCTGCCCGCCCCCCAGCGCTTCGAGGCCGGCACGCAGCCCATCTCGCAGGCCGCCGCCTTCGCCGCCGCCGTCAACTACCTCAGCGAGACCGGCATGCAGCGCGTCCACGACTGGGAGGCCTCGCTGGGCCAGCGCATGGTGGCCGGGCTGGAGGCCATCCCCGGCATCCGCGTGCTGGGCCCTTCCGCCGGCACGGCCCGCGCCGGCCTGGCCGCCTTTGAGGTGGACGGCGTCCACGCGCACGACGTCGGGCAGTTCCTTGACGCCGCCGGCATCGCGGTGCGCGTGGGCCACCACTGCGCGCAGCCCCTGCACCGGCGGCTCGGCCTGCGCGCCTCCACCCGCGCCAGCGCCTACCTGTACAACACCACGGATGAGGTGGACGCGTTCCTGGCCGCAGTGGCCGGCGTGCGTCCCTACTTTGGAATCACGGGAGCCTGAACCCCATGAGCGCATTGGATTCGCTGTACCAGCAGATCATCCTGGAGCAGGCCAAGGCCCGCACCGGCGCGGACCTGCCCAACAACCAGCTGGCGGGGGACCACCTGCCGGCCGGGACGGGGCAGTGCCACCAGCTCAACCCCGTGTGCGGGGACGAGATCACGCTTCGCGTGGAGACGGAGGGCAGCGGGGACCACAGGACGGTCTCGGGCATCCACTGGGCGGGGGACGGATGCTCCATTTCGATGGCGTCGGCCTCGATCCTCAGCGAGCTCGTGGTGGGCCTGGGCGCCGGCGAGGTGCAGGAGCTGATTGGGAACTTCCGCGAAGTCATGCGCTCCCGCGGCAAGCTGACGGCCGACGAGGAAGTCCTGGGCGACGCCGCGGCGCTCTCCGGAGTCTCCAAGTTCCCGGCCCGGGTCAAGTGCGCCATGCTCGCCTGGGTCGCCGCGGAGGACGCGCTGAAGCAGACGGTGTAGCGGGACACCGCCACGGCGTCCACGTCTGGTGTTGCCGCCACCGCCCGGACCCCCGTTTGGGCGCGCGGGTGTGGCCTAGGCGCGTTTGACGTATTTCTCCACGAGCTGGTGGACGGTCTGCCTCCCACATCGTCCAAGTGAAGGCAACGCCATGGACGCCTGCTGCAGGCAGCCGGCGCGCAGCATTCCGATCAACTCCTCGGCGCACTGCTCCAGGCGCGTTGCGCCGACCATGTGGCTGGAAGTGCACAGGCTCAAGGCCGCGTCCATGGCGGCATCCAGGTCCTCCGAGCCGATGGCCGTGGACAGCCTTTGGAACCGGCCCGTCCACATGTCCACGTAGTTGCTGACGAAGCCCTTGCACACAGCAGCCTCCCCGCCCAGGGAATCCTCCAGGTCGTGCAGCTGGTCCAAGCTCATCAAGGGGGCGCATCGCTGTGTCATGACGTGCGTTCCCCTCCCCGTCGCGTGCCTCTATTAGGGTCCAACTGTAGTTGCCGCGGCCAGACAGCGGCAGGTATCCGGGGCAGATTTCCCATACCCTGCGGGAAACCTGAGGTTGTGTTTGGCGTTTTGGGCATTTCGGAAATCTTGCGCCATTCTTCCGGGTTTCTTCCCGGTTTTGGCGGTGATTCCTTGAGTCGCGTGCAGGATTGTTGTTCCCATCGGCAGGAAAACCTGCAGCGGAATGACGTTGAACTAGGGGTCTCACAATGAACAAGATGGTCAAAGGCGCAATCGCAACCGGCGTAGGCGTCATCCTGTTGGTCGGCGGTGGCGGAACGCTCGCCACCTGGAACCAGGCACAGAACGCAAGCATGGGCTCGGTGGTCTCGGGTGACCTGAACCTGGTGGCCAGCACCGGCAGGTGGACCAACGCCGCCGGCACCACCATCGCCGACATCTCCGCCTACCGCGTGGTCCCGGGCGACGTCCTGACCTACACGCAGGACGTCACCGTCACCCTGACCGGCGACCTGATGACCGCCAAGCTGGCCGTCACCGGCGTCGGCGCTGACGGGACCGGATCCGCGGCCTTCGGCGGCGCCGCCACCGCCGGCGCCACCACGCTGACCAAGGGCACCCAAGTCCTGCCGGACACCATCCTGAAGCCCAGCGACTCCGGCGTGGTCAAGGCATCCACCACGTTCACGTTCAAGTCCTCGGCCACCGGCCGCACCGCCACGAACGCCTCCTACAGCCTTGGCAACATCGGCTACGCGCTGGTGCAGCAGGCGCCCGCCTCCGCGAACAACTCGTAGCAGCGGCAGCCAATTCCCCGCAGGGGAGCGGCTGGACCAGTTCGAAGACCCCGGTGGTGTGCCGGCCATGGCAGGCACACCGCCACCCCTTTGCGGAGATGTCATGCGAAGTTCCCCCATGTTGAAGGCGGCCGGCCTGGTCCTGGCCGCCGTCCTCCTGGGACTGCTGACCGTCCAGGGCAGCTACGCACTCTGGAACACGGCCGTCAGCGCCAACGCCGGCACCATCCAGGCAGCAGATTTTAGGGTCAGCCTGACCGACACCCAGACCAGCAACACCACAGACATGACGCTCCCCAACGGCACCGCCGCCGCGATAGCACTCACGACGACGGCTGCCGGCACCGTCCTCCCCGGCCAGGCCACCTACGCCGGTGTCCAGCTGGGAAACGTCACCAACGCCGGCGGCGACTTCACCATCCGGGCCGCCATCGGCTCTGCGCCCGCCAAAACTGACACCGGAAGCGGACTGGCAAGCTATTTGACCATCAAGGAAGCAGCCGCAGGCTCACTGGACCAATGTTCCAGCGCCGCCCTTTACGCTTCGGCGCTGCCCACCGACCTGCCCGCCATGACCATCGTCAAGGGCGGCACCGGGGTGTTTTGCTTTCAGGTGAGCCTCAACGCTGCCACTCCCGCCGGCCTGGCCGGGAGCACCGCCGGAATCTCCCTTCCCATCGTCGTCACCCAGCAATAGAAAAGGACCGCCATGACCGCCCTCCAGACACCAGCCGCTGCCGGCAAGGTTGCCAACGCCAGCCCGCTTACCGCGCCGGAGCGTTGGTTGCGCCTGGCGGCGCGCGGAGCGGCCTTCCTGATGTTCATTGCCGTCGCGCTGGCCGCCCTGGTCCTGGTGTTGGCGCCGCTTGTCACCGGTTCCCAGACGTACACCGTCCTGACCAACTCCATGGCGCCCAAGTACGCCCCCGGAACGTTCCTGGTGGTCAAGCCGACGTCCTTTGCCAGCCTGCGGGTGGGCGACATCATCACGTACCAAATCGAGTCCGGGAAACCTGCCGTGATCAGCCACCGCATCGTGTCCGTGGGCACCACGGAGTCCGGGGAGCGGGTTTTCACCACCAAAGGCGACAACAACTCCCTGGCCGACGACGCACCCGTCCACGCCCAGCAGGTCAGGGGCAAGCTGCTCTACGCCGTCCCTTATGTCGGGTTCCTGGCCAACAGGCTGGGCCAAACGGACCGCGGAGCCCTCATGCCCATTGCGGCCGTCGGACTCATCGGCTTTGGCGCCGTCAGCATGGTGCAGGGAGTCCGGGGGCGCAAGCGCGCGCCGAAGGAATCCGGGCACGCCGCATGACACGCATGACACCGCTCGGGCCGGCGTTTTGCCGACCGGGACACGACCGTTTCCGCATGGCGGCTCTCCTGGCAGGTGCGGTGCTGGCAGTGGCGCTGGCCGTGCTGGCGGCGGCGGCCGCTTCCGCCGCGGACGGCCCGGAAATGCTGCTGAGCAGCGACGGCGTGCATTTCACCCGGGGGCAGGCGCCGGTCATCTTTCCCCACCTTGCAGGCATGGTGCCCGGCGAGTCCCGGCCTGGAAGCATCTGGGTCCGCAACGGCGGGACGGAACCGGCGGAAATCGCCCTGGCCGTACAGTCCGTGGGTGGAATCGCCATCCTGACCGAATCCCTTGACCTGGTGGCCGGTTCGCGCGGCCACGGTTCATCCACCGTACCGCTGCCGTCGCCCGGAAGCTGCCGAAGCGTGTTCCAGGGCTGGGGCCTGGCACCCGGAGAGACCAAGCGCCTGGACCTGGCCCTGGGCATGGACGCCTCGGCAAGCAACGCGACACGGCGCGAGACGGCAAGCGTGCAGCTGGTCTTCCTCATGCGTGGCACCGGCGGCCCGGCCACCGTCGCCGCCTGCCCCGCCCCCGGCATTCCCACGGATCCGCACACGGTGCGGCAGGCCGTGCCGGCCAACGTCATTGCCGAGGGTCCCGCCGCAGTGTCCGCGGCCGACCCGGCGGGCAGGACATCCGGCGTCGAACCTCAGGACGTCCAATCCGCCGTGCGGGCGATGCACAGTAATGTGGAGGGCGACGACCAGCGGCCGGCGCAGCTGCTGATGTTCGTGGGGGGACTGCTCCTTTGCGCCGCGCTACGCACCCGGAGACGCAAGCCATGAGAGACCAGACACCCCCGGACCGCGCCGCGGCCGGGCGGCTGCGCCCGCTGCCGGGCTTCAGGGCCGCCGTGGTGGTGTTCCTGGCGACCGTGCTGGTGGGCGGGGGGACCATTGCCGCCGTGGCCAACTGGCAGCAGAGCGCCACGGCCACCATCGCCATCACCGCCGGTGGGCGGGCAACGCCGCCGCCGGCCGCCAACGTGGTGACCGCCAACCCCGTGCTGGACCCCCGGCCGGCTGTGCTGGATCCTGAACAGGTTACCTGCCAGCCGGATCCGGCCAAGGTCACCGAAAACGCTGCCGGCATTAAATTCACGTGGCCGGCGGCGGCCAGGGCCACCTCCTACGTGGTCTCCCTGGCCTATGACGACAAGGGCTACAGCTATCCGGGAGCCGCCACCGTCACCGCTCCCACTGCGACGTTCACGCTCCAGCGGACGGCGGCCGCCTATGGACACTACGTCCTCCGGGTGCTGCCCATGAACGGCGCCGTTGCCGGGGACCCGATCTACCGGACCTACAACTACTTCGCAGCCACCTCCAGCAATTGCTACGACGCCCGTCCGGACGGCAGGTCGCCGCTCGCCGTTCCCGTGGTCAGCGCCCAAGCACTCGTCAAGGGTGCCACCACGGCCGCGCTGCCCCTCAGCTGGACCGGGGCCGCCGGCACCAGCTATGTCGTCACACTCGTGGCCGCCGCGCCGGGCTACGGCATGGAGACCACCGTGGGCGGGGGCGGGATCACCGTGACGTTCCCCCGGCCCGCGAACGGACAAGGCGCGCCGTACTACGCCAACTACAGTCTCCGGATCCAGCCCGTGAACGGCACGACCGTGGGGGACGCCGTCTACAAGACCGTCCAGTACTACGACTGGGGCTCCGGCCTGTACTGAGCATGGCCCCGAACTTGGCAGTGGGTGCCGGGCGCGCCGGCGGCGGCGCGGGCTACGACTCCGCCGCAGGCATGTCGGCAGCGGAAACTGCGTGGGGGAGCACGATGCGCATGGTGGTCCCCACGTTGCGCTCACTGCAAACGGAAATGGTCCCGCCGTGCTTCGCCACGATGGACCTGGTGATCAGCAGGCCCAGGCCGAGGCCCGGGATGGAGCGCTTCAGGGCCGGATCGGCTCGGAAGAACTTTTTGAACGCATCCGCCTGCTCGGCGCTGTTCATGCCCAGTCCGGTGTCCTGCACCTCGCACAGGAGGTCACCGCCGTCGGCCCAGGCGCGCACGGTGACTGTTCCGCCGTCCGGCGAATACTTGATGGCGTTCGACACCAGGTTGTCCAGCACCTGGCCGAACCGGACGGGGTCCACCATGGCGGGAAGGCTGGAAGGTGCCTGGGTAACCAGCTCGACGCCGGTGACGTCCGCGGCGGGACGCGCCGACGACAGGCTGTCCGCAACCAGGCCGGCCACATCCGTCAGGGACTTCGCCACGGTGATGGAATCGGTGGTGAGCAGGTCATGGACCAACCTGCTCAACCGTTCGGCATTGCGCTCGGCCACTTCCAGATACTTCACGACAGGCCCGGGAAGGAGCTCGGGTTCTTCCAGGGCCAGGCCCAGATATCCTTGGATCGATGTCAGCGGGGTACGGAATTCGTGCGAAACATTGGCAACAAAGTCGTCCTTCGCGGCCAGTGCGGCAATCATGTCCGTATTGTCGTGGAAGGCAATGACGGCGCCGTCGTACCTGCCGTACTCACTCCTGATGGTCCGCGCCGTGGTGGAGAAGGCCCGGGCCTTCTCCCCGGAGCCGATCCAGACCTGATAGTTGGTAAAGGCCTGTCCCTTGACGGCGCGCCGGACAGGACGTTCTTCCGGGTCCAGGGGAGTGGCCTTGTCCGGAGCGAACACCAGGAGGTCCTTCTCCGCCGGATCAGTCAGGTGCTCCGGCACGGCCAGGCGGTGCACGGCCTGATGGGTGGCATTCATCAACTGGTCACGGCCGGTGCCGTCCACCACCACCAGCCCCACGGGCACCGTGTCGAGGACGGTGGCGAGCAGTTGTTCGCGCTGGCGGCTGGCGTTCAGTGCCGCGCGCAGCTGGGTGTCCTTGGCCAATACCCGCTGGCGCTGGCTGTCCATGCTCGCCGTCAGCGTCACCACGGTCATGGCGAATCCCATCATCATGAAGGGAAACAGCAGTGGTTTGCCCAGCTGTTCCCCGGTCACCGGGGCAGGGGCAAGCAGGATGGGGATCCAGACGATCAACAAGGTTCCGAGGGTGCTGGTGACAATTGCGGTCTTGCGCGCCAGACCCGAGGCTGCCAGCCAAAACACGGGAAAAAGCATCAGCAATCCTGCCGACGTTGCGTATTGCAAGCTGCCCTGGCGGGTAAATCCGACTGCCGCAAAATCCAGGTACGGAATGGCCAGGAAGCTGGCGTAGGGGAGCCTGTCCCAAGGGACCAGGACGCAGAGGGCAAGAACGGCGGCGTGCATCCACAGGCCGGCGATGAAGAGGGGGTCCGCGAAGATCTGCGGGTAGATGGCCGCAGCATGCACCACCATCAAAATGACCGTCAGGCTCAGCGGCGCCTGCGTGAGAATGACCTTGACATGTAAGGTGCGCTCGTAAAAGTGACGGCGAATGAGCCTGTCTGCTGTGGATTCAGTCAAGGAACTTCCATCTCGGGAATGCGCTGCACCCACGGAATCCGTTGATTCGCTGGGCCTCAACGAGTCTTTGCGGCCGGGCCACGATCCCGACAAGGATCCAGCCATAGACAACGATGATGTCATACTGTTCAAATGCGTGCATTGCTGCACGGCTAGTCATTGCCCTGTTGCAGGGCGGGTCTCTTGGAATTGGTGGGGTTGTAATGGACAGTCCGCGGGTTGCTGTGGTCATTGAGGACGACCAGGACATTCGTGAACTAATCAAGGTTGTTCTTAATCAGTCGGGTTTTGACGTCCACACCTCGAACAGCGGGGCGGCAGGCGTGAAGGCAGTGCGTGAACATCATCCGGCCGTGGTCACACTGGACTTGGGCCTGCCCGACATTGATGGTTTTGAAGTTGCCCGGCGCATCCGCCTGTTCAGTGACAGCTACATCATCATGCTCACCGCCAGGGACGACGAATTGGACACCCTGCTGGGGCTTGAGACCGGCGCGGACGACTACCTGACCAAGCCGTTCCGCCCCCGCGAACTCCGGGCCCGCGTGGGCGCGCTGATGCGCCGTCCCCGGCTCGGGAGCCGGGCGGCGCCGGCTTCTGATGCCGGGCCGGCTGCCAGCCCCGCGGCTTCCAGCCCACATGCTTCCAGTCCAACGGGCGACGGCGTCCGCCCCGCTGCGGACGGGCCGACTTTCGGCAGCCCTTCGGGGGCCGCTGTGGCGTGTTCCGTCCGTCCGGAGCCGGATCCGGGGCGGGAGCCCCGGCAGGGGCAGGATGCCGGCGGGCAGGCCACCTTGGTCCACGATGGGCTGTCACTCAACGAAGCCACTCGCACGGTGGAATTTGAAGGGGTGGAGCTGGACTTGACCCGTACCGAATTCGACCTGCTGCTGGCCATGATGGAAAGCGGGAGGCTGGTCCGTTCCAAGGGCGATCTGGTGCGCCGGCTGCGCGGCGAGGAGTATGAGGTGGGCAGCTACATCAGCGACGCCGACGAGCGCACCATTGAAGTGCACATGGCCAACTTGCGCCGGAAGCTTGGCGACGATCCGCGCTCGCCGCGCTGGATCAAGACAGTCCGCGGCGTCGGATACAAGCTGGCGCTGTAGGCGTTCTCCACGCTCCCGCAAGATGACGGGTCCGCGCAACGGCGCCCCCGTGGTGCGACGGGGACGGCGGCGTTGCCGTGCCCGACAGCCGCTATGGCCGGGCCGGTGTGCGCCGGGGACGGCTGGTGGCGGCAGCCCGGAGAATGACAAGGAGCACGGCGCCGACGAGGGCCCCGCTGGTGTTGGCCACGATGTCGCTCCAGGCCGGGACGCGCGCTGGTAGGAATACTGCCTGTGCCAGTTCGATGAGGCCGGAAAGCACGGCCGCGGCCGCGACCGCCACCCACCAAAACTTGCGCTGCAGCCGTGCTGCGATGATGACGCCAAAAGGCACAAACATCAGGATGTTCGCCGCAAATTCAACCTTGCGGTAGCCGATGAACCATTGTGGGAGCCCGTGGCCGTGCAGCCACCCGATCACCTGCATGAGCGCGCCGTCGATGGGCCTGTCCACGGGAGACGGCCAAAACACTATGGCGGCGAGCGCCACGAAGTACAGCACGACGAGGACCAGGGTCACGCGGTGGCGGGAGTGCTTCACATGTCCCAGTGTAGGGTCTGCCGGGCGGACGGCAGCGTTTTTACCGGATCAACCACCGCTCGCGGCGAGCCGCCGGTAGTGCCGGTTCCGGCTGCGCAGCACCACGGACGCGAGCAGCGCGGCAATGACGGAGCCGGCCAAAATGGCAACCTTCGCGTGGTTGTAGTGGGGGCTGCCCTCGCCAAAGCTGAGCCCGCTGATCAGCAGGGAGACGGTGAACCCCACCCCGGCCAGCAGCGCCAGGCCGGCGACGTCGATCCAGGCCAGGCCGTCGTCGAGCGTGGCACGCGTGGTTTTCGTGACCAGCCAGGTCGAGCCGAGGACGCCCAGGAATTTCCCGGCGACCAGGGCCAGCACGATCCCCAACGCCACGGTGTCGGTGAACGCGGACTTCAGCCCGGCGGCGCCGCCCAGCGCCACCCCGGCGGAGAAGAAGGCAAACAACGGCACGGCCACGCCGGCCGAGAGCGGGCGGAAACGGTGTTCGAAGTGCTCGGCCAGGCCCGGACCGGCGTCGGGCCCGCCCCTTTTGGCGGAGCGGACCACGGGGACGGCAAAGCCGAGCAGCACACCGGCCACCGTGGCGTGAATGCCCGACGCGTGCACCAGGGCCCAGACGGCAAGCGCCAAGGGCAGCAGCAGGTACCAGGACCTGACGCGTTTTTGGACCAGCCACGTGAAGGCCAGCAGCGGCAGCGCGGCCAGTGCGAGGAACTGCAGGTGCAGCTCGCCGGGATAGAACACGGCGATGATCGCGATGGCGATGAGGTCGTCCACCACCGCCAGGGTCAGCAGGAAGGTCCGCAGGGCGCTGGGCAGGTGCGTGCTGATCACGGCAAGGACGGCGAGGGCGAAGGCGATGTCCGTCGCCGTGGGGATGGCCCAGCCCTTCAGCACGGCCGGGCCCTGGCCCAGGTTGACCAGGGTGAACAGCAGCGCCGGAAGGAGCACGCCGCCCACCGCGGCAGTGATGGGCACGACGGCGCGGGCCGGGTTGCGCAGATCGCCCGCCACAAATTCGCGCTTGAGTTCCAGGCCGGCCACGAAGAAGAAGATGGCCAGCAGGCCGTCGGACGCCCAGCCGCCCAGGCTGAGGTCCAGGTGCCAGGCGGCGGGGCCGATCCGGAAGTCCCGCAGGGCGTAGTAGCCGTCCGCCAGCGGTGAGTTTGCCCAGATGAGGGCGATGATGGTCGCGGCGAGCAGCAGGGCCCCGCCCACGGTTTCCGAACGCAGGATGGTGTTGATCCGGGCGAGCTCGGTGTAGCTGCCGCGGGTAAAAACGCGGCGGACGACGGGTGCATTCATGGGCTGGCACGCCCTCTCATTGGTGCAAAGTTTCCAGCCCGATGTCGGGGGAACTTTTGGGTTCGGCAAAGACATTGCCGACCAGACTTCCCGGCGCACCTGATATCAGTTTACTTGATCGCGGCCCTGCTGCCCCGCCGGGCCGGCTGCCTCGACGGGGAGAAGTGGTGCATGGCCGGTGCTGACATCCTGCGGCGCGTCTGCGGGAACCTCAGGGCGTTGGTGTTGCGGGCGGCGTGTTGGATGGCAGGTCCCAGACATCCGGGCCGAAGGCCTTGAGGCCCGGCTGCGCGGCGTACCCCAGATGCGGGAGGCTGAACAGGTTTTCAATGGAGCGCAGCAGCGAGTAGTCATTGTAGGGAACGGTGCTGGTGGAGCCGGCCTTCACGTAGGGCGAGAGGACCAGGGCGCCGATGCGTCCGCCGCCGGTGCCGCCGCCCTCGGCCTGGCGAAGGGTCGAGCTGGGCGGCCCGCCGGGGTAAGCCACATTGGGACCCGATGGTTCCATGCAGCAGGCGCGGGAATCGTTCTTGGCCTCGTCGGCCAGGATGACGATCATGCTGTCCTTGTACGCGGGCGAGGAAGTGATGCGCGGAATCCAGGTGGACAGCCAGGCATCCGGCGTCCGGGGCGCCGGGCATTCGTTGTGGCCGTCGTCGCACAGGCTGGGCGAGATAAAGGCGAAGTTGGGGGTGGTGGCGGCGCTGCGCAGGTCGGTGGTGAGCTGGCCGAGCGGACGCACATTTGCGGCGCAGGCCGGGGTGTCGCGCACCGAGGAAAAATAAACGAACGGGTTGTGCCGGGCCGCGTAGTTGTCCCCGGGCACGGCATTCTGTGTCAGGTCCGCGTTGTCGGTGCCCAGGCTGGGACGTCCGCAGGTGGCTTGTTCACGGGAGGGATCGTTGCCCATGTCCTGCATGTATCCCTTCCACGTCAGGTTCTTGGCCGCGAGCTGGCCGGCGAGGGTGGGGACGGACTGGGGAAAGACGCACCCGTTTTTCGAGGTGACCTGGCCATCGGCGGCGGGCTTGGCGTCCGTCATGTCGGTGTAGTGGGTGCAATCCCCCTGGATGTCCTTGGTGGGTGCCGTGCCGCCGAGGATGGCCAGGTAGTTGCCCAGGCTCCAGTGCGCCACGCCGTAGAACTGGCTCAGCAGCTCTCCGCTGGGGCGCAGGGTGTTGGCGAGGTAGGGGTAGATGGGCTTGGTGCCGTAGGCGGAGTCGTAGGAGACGTTCTCCAGCATGATGACGAAGACATGTTTCACGGCTGACGGCTGGGCTGGCTCCGGCGCGTCGGGCGAGCCGGCTGCGCCCGGGGAACAGGCGCCCAGGAACAGGGTGGACAGCAGCGCAGCGAGGACCCCGGCCCTGGACCACGTTGAGGTGGAGTGGGCTGCCCTGGACGCCCAGCGGCGGCGGACCGTGCGTCTAGTGGCCTGCATGGGAAACCGTCTTGGAGCCGTTTTGGCCGTACAGGAATTGTTCCATGGTGATCCGGGGCAGCCGCTGCGCCGCCAGGAGCGCCAGCGTCAGCCCGGCCACCACCCACATGCCGGCGGAGGGGTTCCAGAGGTGGAAGTAGACCATGCCGGTGGCCACGAGCAGGGAGGCTGCCAGGCTCAGCGCGATGGCCAGTGCAACGTGGAGCGCGGTTCCCATGGCCAGCCTGGACCGGCGGTTGGGGGAGATCCGCCGGAACCACAGCGCCGCCGCCCCTCCCGGACCACACAGCACCAAGGCACCCAGCACCAGGGCCCGCAGCGGCACCGGTCCCGTCACGGCCAGCGGAACGGCCGAGACGGCCACCAGGGCCAGCGCCAGGTCCGGCAGATAATTAAGGGTTCGCATGGAGGGCTCCGTCGATATGGATGAGAATTCCGGACGGGGTGTGGGCCAGGACCCGCCATCCGTTCCGCAGCTGGCACGTGTCAACAAAATTCTGCACCGCGCCGGGCGGACCGATGCCCAGCATTTCCGCCGAATCGACTTGGCTTTCGGTGACCAGCAGGTAGGCGCCGGACCGCCGGGCAAGCCGTTCAACGTAGGTGCACTCCAGCTCAGGGGCATTTGACTGCGGCACGCCCGGCAGCAGCGTGCGGTAACTGTACGTGGCGTACTTGACGTTGCGCCACGGGGTGTCATGAACAGCCTCGATGACCACGGCGCCGTCCGGCGCGGCGGCGTCGAGCTGGCGCACCAGCGCCAGTTCGCCCGGCGAGAACGTCTCCAGGGCGTCATTGCCGTAGCGGGTCACCAGCGTGGTGCCCGCCAGGGCAAGCCCGACGACGGCGATCGCCGCCGTGCGCCACAGCCCGGGCCGGCGCGCTCCCGCGGGAAGAAGCAGTGCTGCTGCCAGGCATGCGGCGAACGGCAGGCTGTACAGGTACACCCGCAGCAGCAGTTCGCCGCCGTACGGCTGCAGCGGCAGCAGCAGCAGGGGTATGCCGGCGGCGGCGGCCGCGGCCAGCCATGGGCGGTGCCGCCGGGCCAGCAGCCAGGCGCCGGTGCCTGCGGCCGCCCACATGAGGGCCGATTCGGCGAGGCGGGCCGTGATGACGATCCGGTGGTGCGGGTCGCCTGCCACGCGCTGGGTGACCCCGAGGGTTTGGCTGATGTCCCCGAAGGAACCAAACAAGGTGCCCACGTGGCCCACCAGGTACGGGGTGGCCACGAGCACCAGCCAGGCAATGGGGAGCAGGACGGCGACCACTGGCAGCACGCGCAGCCTGAGCTGGCCCGTGAGCAGCAGCCCCAACAGCACGGCGGCCACCGCAAACGGCGTCAGCTGATGGGCGGCGGTGAGGGCCGTCAGCAGCAGCACCAGGGAGAGGGCAAGCATCACGGAGACGGGCCGGGAGAGGCGCGGCATAGGGTGGACCCTCGGATCCAGCCGGTCCACGACACGGCGCCACCGGGCGGCAATTCCCCACCGTCCGGCCGTTCCCTTCCAGGCGCGGCCGCCAAATGCCGTGAGCGTCCCCGTGATCACGGTCAGCCCCACAATGTAGGCGTACGCCTGGGGTGCCAGGTAGTCCTGGCCCACCCAACTGGTCAGGTAGAACAGCCACACCGCAGCCCAGGTGGTGCGCCAGTGTCCGGTCAGGCGGCGTGCGATGGCCAGCATCACCGGCAGCAGTAGCAGGTTCACGGCCGGGGGCGCCCAAGTGGCGATTGGCATCAGCGAGTGCATCCCCGTGGCGTCGGCAAACATGGCCAGCAGCGCAAAGAATCCAGGCCACGAAAAGTACGCGTCCAGATTGGTGTCCAGCTGTCCGTTGGCGCCAATGTACGTCGCAATCCCCAGGTGCCGGTAGCTGGCCTCCAGTCTGGGCGTCCCATGGATCATCGGATCCAGGCCGTGCAGCAGGAAAATCAACACCGCCAGCTGCACCAGCAGCACCCACACATGCTGGCGGCGCCGCACCAGGGACAGCGCCACCCCCGCGACGGCGGCGGCCAGGGCCGGGAAGTAGGCCGCCGGCAGTGCCGTGATGGCGCCGAGCGAGCCGATCCTGCTGATGTCTGCGTGGAGCGCGCCCCATACGCCGACGGCCAGTGCCGCACCGGCCAGCAGGACCAGGGCCGACGATGCCGCCCCCCGGCGCAACGACGTGGCCAGCGGGGGCCGGCCACCCTCCGGGCTGGGCCCGGCACGATGGAGGCGGGAGGACCCGCGGCGCCAAGCGGCCTCGACAGCGGGAGCGGCCTTTCGCGTGGGGGCCTGAACGATGGACACGGTGCTGCGCCACGCGGTCTGCCCGGCGGTGGACAGGGCCGGAACAGCGCTGCGCCAAGGAATCTCGAGGCGCGAGGACCCCAGGTGCCTGGCCGGGTGTACCGGGTACGCGGGGTTGTGCCAGGCGGTGTGCCCGAGGGCTGACAGGGCCGGCGCGGCGTTGCGCCAGCCACCCGGGAGGCCGGAAGCCCCCCGGTGCCTGGGCGCGGGCGCAGATTTGTGGCCCGCCGGATGCCAGGCTGTGGCCAGGGCCGCCGAAGGCCCCCGGGCGGCCCAAACCCGTGTTGATCCGGCCGCTGCCACGAGGGTCATCGGCCCGGGAGCGGTCAGGACAAGCAGTCGCCAGGTGGCCAGCGCGGCCGCGACCACCTGCCCTGCCAGCCAGACCAGCGAGACGCCCTGAAGGCCGCGCTGCGACGCCAGGGCCGCCGCCGGCACCACGGCGATCAACGCCGCCACCACGGCCACCGCGGTGGCCTCGGCCAGGCGGTGCCGGGCCCGGCAAAGCCCGTAATACACCTGAGTGACGCAGCCCACCAGCAGGGCGGGGGCCATGATGAGCAGCAGCGGCCAGCCGCGCGCATACACGGGTCCCAGCAAGGTGAGCAGCACCGGCCCGGCCAGCACCAGGACGACGGCGGCACCCGCCGTGAGCGCGACGCTCAGTCCCAGCGCCTTGCGCACCATCTCCCGCACCGGGCCGGCCCAGTCGGGGACGCCATCCCCGTGGGGGCCCCGGCCAGTGCCGTCCGGCCCGGCAGCGCCCTGCCCGGCGAGCTTGGCCTGCAGCGAATAGCCGGCCGACTGCGGCACAAAAAACACAGCCATTGACAGCATCCACACCATGTACCAGGACGCCGTGGCGGTCGCGGACACCGCGGCGGTGACGACCAGCGGCAGCAGGTAGCCTGGTGCCCGGTCGGAGAGCATCAGGGCATGGTTGGGCAGGCCATGGCGGACCAGCAGGCGCGCCTCGACCTGGCTGAAGCGTGCCGGGCGCCAGCCGCGGCGGTACTGTTGGACAGCCCCGAGTGCGACGCTGGCCAGTGCACCCGCGGCCACGGAGACCAGGAGCGTCAGTACGCTCCGGTCGCCCGCCAGCAGGGCGACGCCCAAGGTGCCCAGCTGCACGACTCCCTGCACAATGCTGCGCGTCAGCGCCTGGTGGGAGCTTGCTTGGGCCACCGCGATATGGTCCAGCTGATAGGCCAGGGTGGCCAGGACTGCGGCCGCCAGGAAGGCGGCCACCACGGCGGCGCTGTCCCACGCGGCGCCAGTGGCACCTCCCAGGGCGCGGGTGACGAGAACGAGCAGCGCGCCCACCACCACGGAACTGCCCGCGACGGCAGCCAGCGAGGCGCTGAGAAGGCGCGGGCCGCCGTCGTGCTGGCTGGGGAGGAGGGACACAATGGCCGGACCCACGCCGAGAAGGGCAAGCTGGACGCACAGCAGGACGGCGGAAACGAGCGCCGAGCCCAGGCCCAGCCGCTCCGGGGCGAGAGAGAGAGCCGCCAGCGCCCAGAAGAGGAAGCCGACCACCATGGGTGCCACGCGGGCGGCCGCCAGCGCAAGCGTGTTGGCCCCCATGGACTCGCTTTGCACAGGGCCGGGTCGGAGCCGGTCCAGAAGGTCGCGGCCGGTCATGGGGCGACCCTGGTGCCGCGCAACCATTCCGAGAACATCGATTGATAGTTGTAGCCGAGGAATCCCGCCCAGTACGGAAGGTAGCGCGGGGCGTGCACGATTGACAGGCCCACGCCGCGGACGGCGGCGAGCAGTGGCAGCGCCACCACCCAGCCGGCGCGCGAGGGGTGCTTGGCGGCCGTCCGGGCCAGGCCCGCGCCGTCCTGCACCCACTGGTCGCGTGCGGTTTCAAAGCCGCCGCTGAAACGGTGTGCCACCGTGGTCTTGCGTGAGACGCCCAGCCGGGCACCCGCCTCCTGCAGCCTGACGCGAAGCTCAATGTCCTCGCCGGAGCGGAATCTTTCGTCGAAGCCGAACTCCAGAAGCAGCTCGCGGCGCATCAACGTGGCGCACACGCAGAACCACTCGCGCACGCGGCTGTGGTTGTGGTGCCAGGCCAGGGCCTGTCCCCAGTAATCGGCGGAATCCGAGTGGCTCGCCAAGGCGAACTGCAGGCCGTCATAATGCCCGTCAGTGAACTCGGCAAGCAGGGATTCCAGTGCCCCGGAGGGGACCAGCACGTCAGCATCGATCAGGGCGAGCACCTCGCAGCTGGCGGCCCGGGCGCCCATCATGCGGGCTGCGGGAACGCCCCGGCCGCCGTCGGAGAGCACCAGCGCTCCGGCGGCCCGGGCAATCTCCACCGTGGCGTCGGTCGAGCAGCCGTCCACCACAATGATCTCCGCCGGATGTTGGGCGTTGATGCTCGCCAGGCAGTCCGCCAGCCAGTGGGCTGCGTTGCGGGCAGGGACGATCACGGAGACGGGGAGTTCCCGGCTGGGCCTGTTCATTGGGCCCAGCCTGAACTCTTCCGGCGGGACCGGCCCGGCCCGCGGACCAGTCCGGTGGCGCGCCGGGCCCCGATCGGGCGGCCGGCGCGCACCGGGACTGATGCCGCGAGCTGGATGGCGGTCACGGGACCGACTTGACAATCACGTCGTCGATGTTGATGGACGCCGGCTGCGGGTAGTGCTCCGAGCCCAGCATCACCAAGGTGGTGCTGGTGGCGGAGGTGTTGACCGCGGCCGAGTTGTACACCTGCACGCCGTCAAACCAGACCTGGATGGTGGTGGCCACGCCGTTGGCAGCCACACGCATCTGGACGTGGTGCCAGGCGCTCAACGAGACCGCCGTCTTGGACAGCTGTGTGTAGGCGTCTGTTCCTGTAGGGGTCAGCACGCGCAGCCACAGCTGGCCGGTGGAGTTGTACCGGTAAATGTCCGCAAACCGGGTGGACCCGGTCCAGAAGCGGAAGTACGGCACGTCATTGCCCACCGGCCCGATGGCCGTGATGTCAAACCACCCGTCCATGTACACGTCCGTGGACCCCGCCGGAATGGAGTGGGAAAGGTTTGCCCGCGACAGGTTGTTGGTGGAGGTGACCAGGCTGGCTGCATTCAGTCCCGTGTGGACGGTGGTCTGTTGGACAGTCGCTGTTGCATCGCCTCCCTTTTGGAGCGTCCACTTGTTGAGGTTGCCGCACTCAAATCCATCCGCCACCACGGTGGTCCCGGGGAAGGTGTCGGTGGGCACCTCGGTGTTGCAGTCGACATTGGACTGGGCCTTGATGATCAGGTTGTCCAGGTAGAGGTCTCCCTGCTGTCCGGCAAATTCATTGCCTGTGGCGACCGAGGAGATGGCGCCTGTGCGGCCGTCCAGATTGTTGGTGTGGTAGATCATGGTGCCGTCCAGCCAGATCTGCAGGACGGATGTGGTCCCGTTGGGCAGGAGGTGCACCTGGAGCTGGTGCCACCGTCCGGTGGTGACGGCCGCGCTGGTCAGCCTGAACAGCGCCGAGGAACCGGTGGAGTTGAGGGTGTTGAGCCAGAGCTGGCCTCCGGAGGTGTTGCGGTAGATGGAGGCAATCCGTGTGGAGCCGATGTAGAACCGCAGGTAGGAGTTCGCGGCCCCGGCAGGCGCAGCGGTCTGGACGTCGAAGTAGCCGTCCGCGTACACCTCGCCCAGGCCGGCTGGAATGGCCTTGGTCAGGGTGGCTATTGAGCCGGACGCCGTGGTGGCGTGCAGGTGGGTGGAGCAGGCTCCCGTGACCCAGGCGTTGGAGACAACGGCAGCTGTTCCATCGCCACCAGTCTTGACGGCCCAGTTGTTGAGGTTCCCGGACTCAAAGTTGTCAGCAACAACGGTGGTCCCGGGGAAGGAGTTGCTGGGCTGCGCGGTGGCCGGCTTGCAGACAAGCGCTGTTGAAGGCTGCGCTTTGGCCTTGATGATCAGGTTGTCCAGGTAGAGGTCTCCCTGCTGTCCGGCAAATTCATTGCCTGTGGCGACCGAGGAGATGGCGCCTGTGCGGCCGTCCAGATTGTTGGTGTGGTAGATCATGGTGCCGTCCAGCCAGATCTGCAGGACGGATGTGGTCCCGTTGGGCAGGAGGTGCACCTGGAGCTGGTGCCACCGTCCGGTGGTGACGGCCGCGCTGGTCAGCCTGAACAGCGCCGAGGAACCGGTGGAGTTGAGGGTGTTGAGCCAGAGCTGGCCTCCGGAGGTGTTGCGGTAGATGGAGGCAATCCGTGTGGAGCCGATGTAGAACCGCAGGTAGGAGTTCGCGGCCCCGGCAGGCGCAGCGGTCTGGACGTCGAAGTAGCCGTCCGCGTATACCTCGCCCAGGCCGGCTGGAATGGCCTTGGTCAGGGTGGCTATTGAGCCGGACGCCGTGGTGGCGTGCAGGTGGGTGGAGCAGGCTCCCGTGACCCAGGCGTTGGAGACGACCGCTGCCGTGCCGGTGCCGCCGGTGTGGACGGCCCACTTGGACAGGTTCCCGGACTCAAAGTTGTCAGCAACAACGGTGGTCCCGGGGAAGGAGTTGGTGGGCTGCGCGGTGGCCGGCTTGCAGACAAGCGCAGCCGCGGCCTTCGGCGTTACCTTCGCGGCCGCCTTGGGGGCTGCCTTGACAATCGCTTTTGCGGTTACGCCGGTTGGCTTCGGTGTGGGCGCTACCGTGGTGGGGGTCACCTTTGGTGCCGGTGTGCCCACCTTTGGCGCTGGTGTTGGCGCGGCCGGTGCCGTGGTGGCCGGTGCTGGCGCGGCCGGCGCCGTGGTGGCAGGTGCCGTGGCCGCCGGGCTGGTCGACGCCGTGGCAACAGGCGACGGCGTGGCCGGTGCCGTTGTGGCGGCCGCCGGCGGTGCCTGCGTTGCGGCTGCGGGCGGCGGACTGGCGCTGGGCGCACTGCTGGGCGGCGGGGTGGCGGCCGTGACCGCCAGTCCCGCCGCCAGCGCAAGTGCTGCCGTCATCACCATGCTACGAATTCCGGTTCCTGGCCTGTTCACAATGCCACCTCCATATCGCCGGTGCCGCCCCGCAGGGCATGCACCGCGGCCAGCGGGTGCCTTGCCCGCTCCACCAAATAACCGGCGGCGGTTGCCGCCGGCACAGAAAGAATTTTTCGGTTGCGCGCCGGGCCGGCCACGCAGCCGTCGACCATCCAGGGGGCTGCGCCGCGGGCGGGGACAACCGCGGAGCTGGGGGGCGCCGTCGTCCGGGCCACAGGGCCCTCCACGGAGCTAGGCCCATTCATTGAGCAGTGCCTGCACAGTGGCGGTGACGTGGTCGCTGGTCCGGTCCGCCGACCAACTGGCGGGCAGTTTCAACACGTGGCACGGCAGGCCTCCGAGCCCGCGGCGCACCACATCGGCCTTTTCGGAAAAGTAGCGCTCCAGTGGCATCAGCCCTGTGGCGCCAAGTGCCTCGATCAAGCTGCGGGACACGCCGGGCAGCTCGGAGTGGAAATTGCCCACGATCCGGGTGGTCATCCACTCGGCACTGCGCGGTTCCAGGATCGCGTCCGCGCCGGAATGCCGCTCGAGGAACATTGCCACGCGGGTGGGTGCCTCACTGGCAATGTTCTCCGCGCCGAAGGCCTGCTCCGGGTGGACCATGCGGTGCTCCGGGGACCAGTGGCGGGTGAACGCCGCGGTACGGGGGTACCGGACGATCACGGGGTGGACCATGGTGGAGGCACGCTCCAGCGGCTTGGTCAGCCCCTTGGGCACGAGCGGCTTGCGCGGCCCCTCGAACAACTGCGGGTAGATGGGCTGGTGGTGCGCCTTGATGAACATGGGCTTGGCATAACCCAGCACAGTCCCGTCAACGCGGAGGAACGCCCAGTCGTCGGCCATGAATTGGACTCCTTCGATGCGTACCAGCTTGGCGACGGTGCTGGTCTTTCCAACTCCACCCCAGGCGGGCATCAGCACGCCGGCGCCCTTGTAATTGACGATGGCCGCGTGGACCATGGCTGCCCCGTTGAGCACGCAGAGGCGGTCCAGCAGCGGTATGACAGCGGTCAGAAGCTCTCCGCGGCCGGCCACCGTGAACCCCTCGTCGGTCACGGTCACCGTGACGCGGTCCCTGGGGAGAAAAAGCGTGTCATCCGAGTACCGGTAGGCGTCTTCGGCATGCGACGGGACGTCAAGGGGGATGGTGGTCCCGGTGACCTTGATTCCGCACGCCTCCTCCGCACGGCGCGCCCTGTGGAACGGGGAGAGCATGTCCACGAGCTGCGGGGCTCCGGGTGTTCCGGGCGCCACCTCGATGCGAACGAGTCCGTGGACGTCGAAGTGGGCGCCGGTCTGTACCGGTGATGGTGCTGCGAGCTGGCTGGCGGTCACGGGAGTACCTTTACAATGACGTTGTCGATGTTGATGGTCGCAGGCTGCGGGTAGTGCTCGGAACCCAGCATCACCGAGGAGACGTTGGTGGCCGATGTGGCGACAGCGGAGGATCTGTACAGCAGGACGCCGTCGAACCAGACCTGGATGGCGGTGGCCGTGCCATTCGGCGCCACCTCCATCTGCACCCGGTGCCATGTGTCCAACGGGACGGAGTAGCTGGTCAGCCGCACGTAGGAGAAGGTTGCCGCCGGCGTCAGTATGCGCAGCCACAGCTGCCCGGTCGAGTTGTACCGGTAAACGTCGGCGAAGCGGGTTGCTCCGGTGAAGAAGCGGAAGTACGGCACGTCGTTGCCTGTCGGCCCTATGGCCGTGATGTCAAACCAGCCGTCCACATCGGTCTGTTTGGTCCCCGTCGGCAGCGCATGGGACATGTTGGCCATGGAGCTGGTGTTGGTGTCGGTGACCAGAGTCGCAGCCAGCGCGCCGTCGTGAACGGTTGTGGACTGGACGCCGGCGGTGCCGTCGCCGGTCATGTGGACCGTCCAGTTGGCCAGGTTGCCGCATTCAAATCCGTCCGCCACCAACGGTTGTCCCGGCATGGAGTTGGTGGGCAGGGCGGCACTGCAGGAAGTCTGGGTGCCGGTGGCGGCCTTGATGACCACGTCGTCGAAGTAGACGTCCCCCTGCTGGTTGTTGTTTTCGCTGCCCAGCATCACGGAGGTGACGGGCACGTTGGGCCCGTCCACGCCTGTGCTTGAGTACACCAGGGAGTCATTGAGCCACACCTGCACGGTGGTGGCCGCACCGTTCGGAAGCACGGCAGCCTGGATATGATTCCAAGCGGAAAGCGGGATGGCCCGGGTGGTCAGCTTGGTGCGTACCCAGCCGGCGGTGGGGGAGAGTGCCTCCAGCCACAGCTGCCCGTTGTTCGCGTAACGGTAGACGGAAGCGATCCGTGTGGTGCCGTTGAAGAACCGGAAGTATGAGTTCGTGGAGCCCGTCGTGCCCGGCGTCGTGACGTCGAACTCGCCGTCCGCGTAGACCTCGGCCGTGCCCGCCGGAATGGCCTTCTGCAGGTTCGCCAGGGAGCCCTTGGACGTGCTGGTGTGCAGGTGCCCGGCGCAGCCGCCCGTGTAAACGGGGCTGCCCACCACGTCCGCCATTCCGTCGGCGCCGGTCATGACGGCCCAGCTGGAGAGGCTTCCCGATTCAAAATTGTCCGCCGCAACAATGGATCCCGGGAACGTGTTGGCGGGCGGCGCCGTCAGGGGCTGGCACGTGGGTGCCGCAGCGGGGGTTGCCACCGTCGCGGTGCCCGGTGCCGCCACCCCGGGCGCGACGCCGTTCGGCCTCGTGTCTGCTACCTTGGGGGATGCCGCTGCGACGGCGCTCGGGGACACGGCTGCCGGTGGTGTTGCCCCCGCGGAGGCCATGCCCGCCGCGAGCGCCAACGCCACGGTTGCCATGATGGTCCGGATCCCGGCCCTTGTACTGGTCACGATGCCTCATCCATTTCGCCGGTGCTGCGCCGCAGGGCGTACAGCGCGGCCAGCGGGTGCGTTGCCCGTTCGACCAGATACCCGGCAGCGGTTGCTGCCAGCACGGAAAGAATTGTCCCGCTGCGAGCCAGGCCGGCCACCTCGCCGGATGCCAGGCTGTGGACTATTGCCCGCGGGAGCACCTCGGCGACGTACCGGCGCTCCGGGCCCAGCCGCCGCCGCGCCCCGGGCCGGCCGGAGACCTGCGCCTTCGAGATCCCCTCGCCCCATGAGCGGGCCAGCATGTAGCCAATGGTGCCCCGGGACGCCGGGACATGGTGCGAAGCCAGTGACGCCGGTTCGTAGACCACCCGCCCGCCCGGGCGCAGGGCGGCAGTCCGGATGCACAGCTCGGTTTCCTCACAGCCGCGCGGCGACGACGTCCGGCCCAGACGTTCGTCGAAAAGGCCTACCTCCTCAAAGACCGTGCGGCGGAAGGACATGCTGGCCCCGATCACGTTGCGGACCTGGGCCGCGACCCTTGGCAGGCCGCGGTAGGAGCAGCCCACAATCCAGTCCAGCTCCTGCGGGAAGTAGCTTGGCCGGCCGTTCTCCCACAGGGGCTCGATCCGGCCGCCCACGGCAAACACGGCGGGGTCGTCGTAGAGTTCCAGCTGGCGAAGCAGCCAATCATGCCCTGCGACGGCGTCGTCGTCCAGGAAGGCTATGATCTCCCCCGTGGCCGCGAGGACTCCAGTGTTCCTGGCCCCCGACAACCCCTTGGCGCCGTTGTTCTCCAGCACGTAGGCGCCTGTGACCTCGTGCAAAAGCCGCTTTTGGAGGGGAAGGTTGTGGTCTACGACGATGATCAGTTCGTGCGGGGCGGCCGTCTGCGCCTGGACGGAGGAGATGGCCTGCTGGAGCCAGGCCCAGCGGTCCTCGGTGTACACACAAATGACCACGCTGGCGGAGGGGAGCACGACGGGTGGCATCTCAAACCCCCACTGCCGGGGTGAGCAGCGCGGCCGGGTCGGCGGGTGAGCGGGTAATCTCGACCGGAAGCTCATGGTAGTGGACCCGCAGGATTGACTCGGCGCGTGCGCCGGCCGTGGGCGAATCCCATTCGTACCACTCTTTTACCAAGGTGTGCAGCACCCGCCAGCCGTCCCGGAACGTGCGCAGGTTGGATGTGCCGGAGAGCCTGTTCAATTCGTGGGTGGGCACTTCGGCGATGCGCAGCCCCGCCAGGGCCGCACGAATTGCCAGCTCGGTTTCAATTTCGAAGCCGCTCGACGCGAGTTCCAAAAGGGGCAGGACCTGCCGGCGCAGGCCGACGTAGCCATAGCAAAGGTCCGAGAAATGGCGGTGGCACGCCATGTTGGCCAGGCCCGTCAGGGCCCGGTTTCCCTGTCCGCGAAGCCACGTGAGGTCGTCTGACGTGCCCCCCGTGAGGTATCGGGAGCCCTTGACGAAGTCGAAGCCGCTGCTCAAGAGTTCGGTGTACCAGCCGATCTCGCCCGGGTCCATGCTGCCGTCCGCATCGATCATGACGATCAGGTCGCCGGTGCTGGCGGCGAACCCGGCACGAATGGCCGCGCCTTTTCCTTTTTCAGGTTCCAGGACCACCTCGACGTCCGGGCGGACGGCCCGGGCCACTTTGACGGTGTCGTCCTCGGAGCGGCCGTCGACAATGAGGACCTGGTCCACGAAGGCAGGGATGCGACGCAGCACCCACGGCAGGTTCCGTGCCTCATTGAGCGTGGGGATGACCAGGCTGACGGACGGATGCCTGTGCACGACGGAAGGATAGGGAAGTTCTGGGTGCAGGCGATCCTGCTCGGTACTGTCTGCTTTTGCTAGGCCCAAATAGGTCATTGGTTCCTCCACAAGGTGCGGAAGACACGGCAAAGCCCGGTTCGGCCCGCGTGTCCCTGCCGCGGCTGCCCCCCGAGGTGGTCGCCAGCAAAACTATTTACGTACTATTTTCGATTGAGACCTGGACCTGCCGCCCCGTCTTGCTTTTCCCTGGCGGCTAGGAAAACCGTACGTCCGAGAGATGGCAGCCGGTAGAGTACGCACTACTCGAATTGCCCGTTCCAGTACTTGTTTTTTCGGGGTGGCTACTTGGACGGCAGACTGCGTACCGCGTCCACGCCTCCACTGCCGAGTGCGCCAACATGCAACAAGGGCCGCCGGGAGTCACTGGGACCTCCGGCGGCCCTTGCGCCGTGCAGCGTGGTGGCGGCCTACTTGTAGACGCGCACCCAGTCAACCTGCATTTGGGACGGGCTGGTGGCCCCGCCGTTCGGGAACCAATCCAGCTGAAGGGTCTGGTGCATGCCGACGCCAGGCTGGTGGGCAGGGTTGGTGTCGGTGAAGGTCTTTACGCCATCGATGTAGCCGGTGATTCCGGACGGGGTCCACTCCACGGCGTAGTTGTGCCACTGGGTGGTGTCGATCGGCGTCGACGTGGTGGTCTGGAAGTCGGAGCCGCCGCAGGCGTAGTGGAGGAAGAACTTCATCTGCGCCGTCGCCTCGGTGCTTTCCGCGTAGTCAATTTCCGCGCACTTGGACGAGGCGTTGTTGTTGGGCCAGAGAATTAGCACCGGGTGGTACTGCGGGTCCCGGGCGTTGGTCCGCATCCGGGTTTCCCACCGGCCGTACTGCTGTTGGGCAAATTTCGCCGACATGCCTCCTGTGTTGCCTTCGGCGTCACCGCTGACGGTCGCCATGCCGTTGGCAACGGACCAGGCCTTCGGGGTGCGGGTGCCGTTGCCCGCGTGGCCGGCGCTGTTGTATACGCTCCACTTGGTGGAATCGGGAGCCCCCGTGTAGGAGAACTCGTCACCGGCAACAGCGGAACCCCACCCGAACTTGACCGCGGCCTGTGTGCCGTCACCGGCCGGGGCCGGCGCGGCCGGGCTGGCGGCCGTCGCGGGACTGGACGTGGGGGCGGGAGCAGGGCTGGAGGCCACCGTGGGCGTCGCTGTGGAAACTGCCGTCCCTGACGTGGGGGACTGCGAGGCGCTCGGCGCCACCGTGGGCGCGGGGGACGCCACCGTGGGGCGGGCCGTGGGCGCGGCGGAAGCTTTCGGGCGCGCCGTGTGCGTGGGCTTTGGCTTCGGGGAATGCTTCGCCCTGGCCAGGGGGGTGCTTGCGGCGGCCAACTCGGCGTTGGACCCAACGGCTGCACTGCCGTTGTTGGAGGGGGAAGCCAGGCCGCAGCCTGTCAGGGACATCACACCGATGGCCGTGAGCAGCAGCGCCTTGCGTGCCGCGGAGCCGCGTCGGGCGGCCGCTGCGCCCTGGTGGCGTGGTTTTTGGGCATAGTTGTGCTTAAAAGACATATATCTCCCGGGTAGGGACGTCGCTGGAGGACGTTCTCATGAGGTGACGGCAACACCTGCCGCGCCGGGGACCCCCAGGCCCTCGGCGGACACGGCCGCCGTCGGGCGTGCGTGAAAAGGCGTCCGGCCACAGGGCCGGGCAACTTCAGGAGACCGGGGTCCACGCTACCCGAACAGGCCCACAGATAACAAAACGGTAACGGACCCGGCGTGTCCGAACCGGGTTCCGGGGCTGTGCCTGGGACACCGGTGTGCGCCGCGGCGCCCACCGGTGTTCCGGCGCAAAACCGTTGCCTACGGGTGTTCTGTCAGCCATTCCTGGGCGAGCGTGGCCTGCAGGTTCAGGGCCTTGCCGATGACGGGCTCGGCGGCGGAGGCGATCTTGGCGCCCAGGAACGGGATGGCCGACTTCACTTCGCCGCTGAGTTCCACGAGGGTCGAATCGCCGGAAGCCGTGAGCTTCTGCACGGCCGTGACGTCCAGCGGGGCGCCGGCCACGGTCAGCTTGATGTTGTTGCTGCGGGAACCGTCCGCGGCCGGGGCGCCCCACTCCTCGAGCTGGGTGACCGTCAGGGTGGCGCCGACCACCTTCCGGGCGATCTCCGGCATGCGCGTGGTGGGCAGCGTGCGCACCGTCTTGGTGGTGAAGGCGCCCGTGGTGGCGCCGTTGATCTCAAAAGACTTCAACTCCCCGCCCACCGTGAAACTCACGTGCTTGACGAACTCCTCGTCGGCAAACACGTCGGTGACGCGCTGGGCGGTGGCGGACAGGGTGGTTGCGGCGGTCAGCGCCATGGTTCCTCCGAAGGGGACGGGTAAGGGGTGCGGGCACCACCTTACCGTGGCCCGCCGCGGCGGGAGTAAGCTGGAACGGTCCCCGGCGTTCACTTGTGAATTCCGGGCTTTCGTGTTGCTCCCGAAAGTAACGCCCGCCCGTCCACGCCCCTAGGAGAATATCCGCCCATGAGCCTCAACGGCCTGCGCACCGCCCTCGCCGGGGATCCGCTGTTTGCCCGGGTGCGCGCCAACGCGGCCGCGGACCATGCCCAGCGCAGCCCCGACCTTCAGTTCAGCGCACCCTCGGGCCTGGGCCCCGTTCTGCTTGCGGAGGTGGCGGACGGCCTGGCCGCGGCCCATGCCCTGGGGGGGGGACCCGGCGTCGTGCTTGCCGTCACGGCCACGGGCCGCGAGGCGGAGGACACCGTGGCCGCCCTGCGCTCCTTTCTGCCGGAGGGGGCCGTGGCGGAGTTTCCGAGCTGGGAGACCCTGCCGCACGAGCGCCTCTCGCCGCGTTCGGACACCGTGGGCCGGCGCCTGGCCGTGCTGCGCCGCCTGGCGCACCCCGAGTACGACGCCGGGGAGCACCTTCGCGTCGTCGTCGCACCCATCCGGGCGGTGGTGCAGCCGGTGGTGGCCGGCTTGGGCGAACTGGTTCCCGTCCGCCTCACGGTGGGCGAGGAGGTGCCGTTCACCGAGTTGGTCAAGCGGCTGGCCGACGCGGCGTACGCGCGCGTGGACATGGTCACGCACCGCGGCGAATTTGCCGTGCGCGGCGGCATCCTGGACGTGTTCCCGCCCACCGAAAGCCACCCGATCCGCATCGAGTTCTTCGGCGACGAGGTGGAGGCGATGCGCTGGTTCTCGGTGGCCGACCAACGTTCCCTGACGTCGGTGAAGGGGGACGTCACCCACCCGACCGGGCTGTACGCCCCGCCGTGCCGGGAAATCCTCATCACGCCCACCGTCATGGGCCGCGCCGCCAAGCTCAAGGACAGCATGCCCGCCGCGGCCGGAATGCTGGAAAAGATTGCCGGCGGCATCGCCGTGGAAGGCATGGAGTCCCTGGCGCCGGCGCTGGTGGACGGCATGGTGGCCCTGACCTCGCTGTTCCCGGCCGGCTCCGTGGCCGTGGTCCTGGAGCCGGAGAAGGTCCGCGCCCGAGCCCACGACCTGGAATCCACCAACGAGGAATTCCTGGAGGCCGCCTGGTCCACCGCGTCCGACGGCGGTGCCGCGCCCCTGGACCTGTCCTCGCACGGCATCGACCTGGCGGCGGCTTCCTTCAAGTCCCTCACCGAAACCCGCGAGGCCGCGCTGGCGCAAGGGGTCAGCTGGTGGTCCATCAGCTCCCTGGCCCAGGACGAGGAGCTGCTGCCGGACGTGGACGTGATCAACCTCCAGGCCCGGGAACCGCGCGGCTACCGCGGCGACGTGGCGGAAATGATGGAGTTCATCGGATCCCGCGTCAGGGACCAGTGGCGGGTGGTGGTGGCCACCGAGGGTCCGGGACCCGCCCAGCGCCTGGCCGAGCTGTTCCACGAAGCCAACATTCCGGCGTCGCGCGTGGCATCCCTGGACAAGGAACCGGCGCCCGGGATCATCGAGGTGACCACGGCGGACGTGGGCCGCGGCTTTGTGCTCGACTCGCTGAAGCTGGGGCTGCTGACGGAGGCGGACCTGCTGGGCCGGGCCTCCGCCGTCTCGACCCGGGACATGCTCAAGATGCCCTCCAAGCGCAGGAACGCCGTCGACCCCCTCCAGCTGCACGCCGGCGACTACGTGGTGCACGAACAGCACGGCGTGGGCAGGTTCGTGGAGCTGATCCAGCGGAAGGTGGCGGGGGCCGGGGCCGGTGGTGCCGTGGGGCTGCGCGAATACCTGGTGCTCGAATACGCGCCGTCCAAGCGCGGCGCGCCCGGGGACAAGCTGTTTGTGCCCACCGACCAGCTCGACCAGGTGACGGCGTATGTGGGCGGGGATGCCCCGGCGCTGTCCAAGATGGGCGGCTCGGACTGGGCGGCGACCAAGGGCAGGGCGCGCAAGGCCGTCAAGGAGATTGCCGGCGAGCTCATCCGGCTGTATTCCGCGCGGATGGCCAGCCGCGGCCACGCCTTTGGCCCGGACACCCCGTGGCAGGCCGAACTGGAAGAGGCGTTCCCGTACGTGGAGACCCCGGACCAGCTGGTGGCCATCAACGAGGTCAAGGCGGACATGGAAAAGGAAGTGCCCATGGACCGGCTGATTTCCGGCGACGTGGGCTACGGCAAGACCGAGATTGCCGTGCGGGCAGCTTTCAAGGCGGTGCAGGACGGCAAACAGGTGGCCGTCCTGGTGCCCACCACGCTGCTGGCGCAGCAGCACTACGAGACGTTCAATGAACGCTTCTCCGGGTTCCCGGTCCGCGTCCAGCCGCTGTCCCGCTTCCAGACCGGCAAGGAGGCCAAGGAGATTGTCGAGGGCGTGCGCACAGGCGCGGTGGACGTGGTGATCGGCACGCACCGGCTGCTCTCTAAGGACTTCGCGTTCAAGGACCTGGGCCTGGTGATTGTCGACGAGGAGCAGCGCTTTGGCGTGGAGCACAAGGAGGCGCTGAAGAAGTTGCGCACCAACGTGGACGTGCTGGCCATGAGTGCCACGCCCATCCCGCGCACGTTGGAGATGTCCATGACGGGCATCCGCGAAACCTCCACGCTGGCCACCCCGCCCGAGGAGCGCCACCCGGTGCTGACCTATGTGGGCGGGTACACCGACAAGCAGGTGGCCGCCGCCGTCCGCCGGGAGCTCATGCGCGAGGGCCAGGTGTTTTATGTTCACAATCGGGTTAAATCCATTGACCGCACGGCTGCGCACATCCAGCAGCTGGTGCCGGACGCCCGCGTGGCCGTTGCGCACGGGCAGATGAGCGAGTCCCGGCTGGAGCAGATCATTGTGGACTTCTGGGAAAAGCGCTTCGACGTGCTGGTGTGCACCACCATCATCGAGACCGGCCTGGACATCTCCAACGCCAACACGCTCATTGTTGAGCAGGCCAACAACTACGGGCTCTCCCAGCTGCACCAGCTGCGCGGGCGCGTGGGCCGCGGCCGCGAACGCGCCTACGCGTACTTCCTGTACCCGGCGGACAAGCCGCTGGGCGAAGTGGCGCTGGAACGGCTCAAGGCCGTCGCCGCGCACAACGAGCTCGGCGCCGGCATGGCACTGGCCATGAAGGACCTGGAGATCCGCGGCGCCGGCAACCTGCTGGGCGGCGAGCAGTCCGGGCACATTCAGGGCGTGGGCTTTGACCTGTACATCCGCCTGGTGGGCGAGGCCGTGGCTTCATTCCGAGGTGAGGGCGAGCAGCGGGCCGCGGAGATGAAGATCGAGCTGCCCGTCAACGCCCACCTGCCGCATGACTACGTGCCGGGGGAGCGGCTGCGCCTGGAGGCCTACCGGAAGCTGGCCGCTGCCGCGTCGCTTGCGGAGATTGACGACGTCGTGGCCGAGCTGGTGGACCGCTACGGAGAGCTGCCGCCGGCCGCCGGGAACCTCATTGCCGTGGCCCGCTTCAAGGTCCACGCCCGCGCCGCCGGGCTCTCCGACGTGGCGCTGCAGGGCAACTTCATCAAGTTCGCACCGGCGGACCTGCCGGAGTCCAAGCAGATGCGCCTGAACCGGATGTACCCCGGCGCCATGGTGAAGCCGGCCCTGAACGCCGTCCTGATCCCGAAGCCCAAGACGGCGCGCATTGGCGGCCGGGACCTGGCCGACGCCGAGGTGCTCACGTGGGCGCAGGGCGTGCTGGAGGCCATCTTCGAGCCGGTGCCCGCCACGGCCTGAGCTGGGGCTGCCTCAGTTTTGTGCCCCCCACGGTTGAGGTTCGAGATAACGACGCCTCCGCGGTGGCGCAAAACCCGTCTCGAGTCTGATGCGTTCCACAGTTGAGGTTGGAGATGACGACCCCTCCGCCGCGTCGCCGGAGGTGGTTATTTCGAACGTCGACGGGGGATGATGTTACCCGCGGGTAACATGGAGCCATGCACCTGCTGATCCGAACCCTCATCCACCTCACGTTGTCGGGGCGCCGCAGCCCGCTGTCCATCTGGGCGGCCTCGACCTGGCGCACGCGCGCGTGGCCCACCGACGTCGACATGGCCATGCACCTCAACAACGGCATGTACTTCTCGCTCATGGACCTGGGCCGCTTTGACCTCATGAAGCGCAGCGGCATCTGGGCGCGCATGCAGGAACTGAAGTGGCGCCCCGTGGTCAGCGCGGAGAGCATCGCCTTTAGGAAGTCCGTGAAGCTGTGGCAGCGCTACGCCATTGAGTCCCGGATCATTGGCCTCGACGCGAAGGCAATCTACTTTGAGCAGCGCATGGTGGCCGACGGCGAAATCTACGCACGCGCGTATGTTGCCGCCCGGCTGCTCTCAGCCGATGGGCCGGTCAGCAACGAGCGCGTCATTGAGGAATTCGGGGCGCCCCCGGCCAGCCTGAAACTGCCGGAATGGCTCCATTCGTGGCGTGAAAACAACGCCCTGCCCGGCTCCCGGCGTCCCGCACCGCACCTCTGGGGAAGGTGAGGGTCCCGGCGTCGTGCCTGCCGAAGGCTTCCTGCCAAAAAATGACTTGGGCCTGTTGAGCCCTTTCCACCGGTGGAAAGAGCCCATCAGGCCCAAGTCAAAGGCAAGCGGCTACTCTCCTGCGGAGTCCGAGCGGCCGATAAACGTCATGGGGATCATCAGGGCCAGGAACACGCACAGGAACGCGATGCCGCCGGGGATGAACGCGTGCTCGGGGCTTTCCAGGCTCCAGAAGGACATGGCGAAAATGCCGCAGAGGAACAGGCCGAAGAAAACGATGAACAGGATGATGGACTGCACCAGGTTGTTCTCGGAGCGGAACTTGGCGTTGTTGGACACGGGTCCTCCTAACCCCGAACGGGGATCTGGGTGGCTGCACCGGTGCTCCCGGTGCTCTGATCTACCCCGATCTTAGTACGTTTTAGTATGCTTCCGTGCTCGCGGTCCCGGTGACGATCGCAATGCCGGAGCTGGTGCCGATGCGGGTGGCGCCGGCGTTGAGCATTTCCTGCGCCTTTTCCAGGGAGCGGACGCCGCCGGATGCCTTCACGCCGATGTCGGGGCCCACGGTCTGGCGCATCAGGGCGACGTCGGCCGCCGTGGCGCCGCCGCCGTTGAAGCCGGTGGACGTCTTGACGAAGTCGGCCCCGGCCTCCACTGCGGCCTGGCATGCCAGGACCTTTTCGGCGTCGCTGAGCAGGGACGTTTCAATGATGACTTTCAGGATGGACTCCTCGCCGTGGACCACCTCGGCCACGGCGGAAATGTCGCTGACCAGCGAGTCCTTGTCCAGGGCCCGGGCCGCGGCAATGTTGATCACCATGTCCACCTCGTCCGCCCCGTCCATGGTGGCGCCGCGGGCCTCAAACACCTTGACGTCGGTATTGTGGGCGCCCAGCGGGAAGCCGACGACGGCGCAGGTGAGCACGCCGGTGCCCAGGAGCGCGCGGTTGGCGGTTTTCACCCAGACGGGGTTGACGCAGACTGACTTGAAGTGGTGCTCCGCGGCCTCCCGGCACAGGCGCAGGATGTCCGCCTCGGAGGCTTCGGGCTTGAGCAGCGTGTGGTCGATAAATTTGGCGAGCCCGGAGGTGGCATCCTGGGGTGTGGATGTGGCGTGCGGCGTCATGGGTACTTGCCTTCCTGTGTGGTTTCAGTGTGTTCACTGAGCTACCTGATGGTGTGTTACCTAATGGTGTCACAGGCGTCAGACAAAGATCAGCACGCCGGCCAGCGACAGCCCTGCCACCCACACGGTGGCTGCGGCGGCCAGCACCTGGGCCACCTCGTGGATGGAACCGCCCGCCCACAGGCCGGCGTCGTAGTTCCCCAGGCCCAGCAGGGCTGCGGCAGCGGGCACCACGGGAATCATCAAGGTGCCGAAGATGACCACCAGGGCGACGGCGGTCATCACCTCCCGCCGTTCCCTGGTTTCAATGACGCCGTCGACGGCGGCGACGGCCGCCGCGCCGCATAGGGAAAAGCCGCAGGCTACGGGCAGCCGGTGGGTGGGGCCGACGCCAAGCCACTTTCCCATGACCAGCGTCCCGCCAATGCCGAGGCCCACAATGCACACCACCACGAGGATCATCCCGGCACCCAGGGAGAGCACGTCGCTGATGAGCAGCTGGTACCCCAGGAGCACGACGCCGGCCCGCAGCAGGGTTTTGGCGGCATAGCACGGGCCGGGTAGCCGTCAATGATGGATATGGCCGTATCCCTTTGATATGAGCATGCGATGGCCCGACCTGGCCGCCCTCGAACTTTTCGTCGCCGTGACGGAACAGGGCAGCCTGAGCGCGGGCGCGCGCCGCGTCGGCATGGCCCAGCCCAACGCCAGCCGTGCCATGGCCCGGCTGGAGCAGCACCTGGGGTTGGCGCTGCTGGACCGCCGGACCGGGGGATCCCCGCCCGGGCCGCAGGCGGGGACATCCTGCGCCAGGCCCGGGCCGTGCTGGCCGCCGTGCGCACGCTGCAGGAGCAGTCCGGCGCGCTGGGAACCGAGCGGCGCGGGCGCCTGCGGGTGGGCGCCAGCCTGACCGTCGCCGAATACCCCATGCCCGGCTGGCTCACGGCGTTCAAGCACATCCAGCCGTCCGTCGTGGTGGAACTGGACGTGGAGAACTCGCGCCACATCTTTGAACAGGTCGCCCAGGGAGGGCCGACGTCGGCTTTGTGGAATCGCCGAACATCAACGCCGCGGTGCGCAGCGCCGTCGAGGCGGGCGCGGGCGCGCGGTGCTCAGCGACTTCGCGGTCCGCGCCGCCGTCGAGCGCGGTGAACTCGTGGAGGTTCCCGTCGCCGGCATCCGGCTGGAACGGCGCATCCGGGCCGTGTGGAAGGGATCCCGGGTCCTGGAGGGGCCGGCCGGCGAATTCGTCACCCTCGCCGGGGCCGGCTACAGGCGGATCCGGTAGCCTCGCTTGACCACGGTCTCCACCACGCCCGGGTCCGGCAGCGCGCCGCGCAGTCGGCTGACGGCCATGTGCAGGGCATGTCCGCCCAGGCCCAACACGGCGGCCAGTTCGTCCTGGGAACGCACCGCGCCGCGCGCGTCGAGGAGCGCCTTCAGCAGCTGCAGCGCCGCAGGCGCGAGAGGCACTGGCACGTTGTCGACGAGCAGCGACTGCCCGCGCACCTCCAGCAGTCCGGTGGATGTCTCCACCCCCAGCGCGCCGGCCGCCTCCAGATGTTCGCAGACCAGCCTGATCAGCGCCCCCATGCGGAAACGTTCCGGCACCAGCGGCGTGATCCCCGCGGCCAGTAGCGGGGCGGCGGTGACGGGCCCGACGGCGGCACTTGCCACGGCGGCACTCCCGCCGACGCGGCGGGCGCCGTTTTGCGGGGTGCCGGTGTCCCGGGAGCCTAAGTTCGTTGCGTGTCCAACGCTTCTGCGCAGCGCGCCTTCCGAGCCGCCACGCAGCGCGGCGAGGAATGCCGTGCCCTGTGGCGATTCGGCGGCGGCGCTCAGCACGGCGTCGGCGGCGGGAGCGCTGGTGAAGGTGAGCACGTCGAGTTCCCGGTTGGCCACGGCGTCGATCAGTTGGGACAGCCGGTCACCGTCCTGGGCGCTGACCCACCGGTACGGCGTCACGGTAAGCACGGTCGCGCCGGCGTCGCGCAGCCGCGCCAGGGCGTCGGCGTCCGTGTAGCCGTGAACCTGCACGGCCACCACCTTGCCGCTGATCCCGGACTCGATGACCAGCCCAGTCAGGGCGGCCGTGGTCTCGTCGGCGCTGATGCCGGCGTCGTCCAGCCCGGCAGCCCGGACGGCACCGCGGGCCTTGGGGCCTCGCACATAAATCTCCGCCCTGCCCAGGACGGTGAGGAGTTCCTCCCCGCGTCCGGCGGCGTCCGCTGCCTCGAGCCAGCGCCGCATGCCGTAGGCCGTGGTCACCATGACAACGTCCGGGGCCGCCGAAATGACCGCCGCGATCTCGGCCAGCAGGATCTCATCGCTTTCCACCGGTGCGATCCTCAGCGCCGGGGCGTGCAGAACCTGGGCGCCGCGCCGCTCCAACGCCTCGATCAGGTCTCCGGCACGCCGGTGGGAAGTGACGCCGATCCGGAATCCTTCCAGCGGACCCGCCAGGACGGTCTCACCTAAATGCCTCATGGTCTCCTTCACGCCGACTGCCTTGCCTTTTGGTGCAAAGCCGCGCCGGGGGTTGCGATCTCAGGCAGCGCCCTGCCGGCATCCTCGCCAGGCAGGAAATCCGCGGCCGCCAGGCCGGCCCCGCCCGCCACGGACACCACATCGCCAATGACAATGACCGCGGGGTTGCGGCACGCCGAGGCAGCGTTGACAATGCTACCCAGCGTGGCCGTGGTGGTGCGCTGCGTATGACTGAAACCGCGTTCGACGACGGCCACCGGCGTAACATTCGCCAGTCCCGCCAGGCGCAGTCCCGCCACCATCGACGGCAGCGTGCCGACGCCCATGAGCACCACGATGGTCCCGCCCAATCCGGCCAGGTGCTGGTATTCGTGCGGCTCCAGGGGTGCGTGGCCGGAGACCACGGTGAACAGGTGGCTGACATTGCGGTGGGTCACCGGGATGCCGGCGGCGCCGGGCACCGCAATGGCGCTGGAGACGCCGGGCACCACCGTGACCGGGATGCCGGCGGCCACGGCCGCAGCCATCTCCTCGCCGCCGCGGCCAAACACGAACGGGTCCCCGCCCTTGAGCCGGACCACGTGCAGCCCGGCCCGGGCGTCGTCCACCATCCGCCCCTGGATCTCCTCCTGCGGCACTTTATGGTGCCCCGGCGTCTTGCCGACGTCCACGAACATGGCGTGCGGCGCCAGTTCCGCCAGGTCCCGGGTGGGGCCGAGCCGGTCGAAGTAGACGACGTCGGCCGTGGCCAGTGCCTTGACGGCGCGGAGCGTGAGTAGGTCTGCCGGGCCGGGACCGCCGCCGACCAGGGTGATCCGGCCGGGGCGGCTGGTGCGGCTGGTGCCGGTGCGGCTGGTGCTGATGCGCGTCGTCATGGTGTGCCTGCCTTTGCTTCGGGTGGGAACTGTGGAGGGTGGGCGCCCGTGCCAGCGGCATCCGTATCGCAGTAGTTGGACGGAAAAACGACTTTCGGGCCGTTTTCCGTCCAACTTCAGCGATATCGATGGAAGCTGTCCAAGATCTGCGATATCGATTCAGCCACTTGACGGCCGGGGACGTTGTTATCTCGAATCTCGACGGCGGGGGAGGTGGTTATCTCGAATCTCGACGGCGGGGGCATCTCGAACGGGGGCCTCATCCCGGTCGGCGCCGCGGACCGGGATGTGGCTGGCGATCAGCACGGGGCCTTTCGCTTTTTCACTTGCGGTGGCCGGGCGCACCTGCCCGCGCTCGGGGACAAACGCCATCTCGGCGTCGGCGGCCTCCGGGGCGTTGATGAAGGACCGGAACCGCTTGAGCCGCTCGGGGTCGGCCAGGGTGGCGGCCCATTCGTCCTCATAGTTCTCCACGTGCAGCGCCATGGCGGCCTCCAGGTCCGCCGCGATGCCGAGGGAGTCGTTGACCACCACGTCCACCACGTGGGCCAGTCCGCCCGACCCTCCGGAGCCGGTCGACGGGCCGAGCTCCTCCTGCCAGCGGGCGGTGCGCTGGAGGCGGTCGGCGGTGCGGATGTAGTACATCAGGTAGCGGTCGATGTAGCTGATCAGCGTGGCGTCGTCGAGGTCCTTGGCCAGGAGCTGCGCGTGGGCCGGGGTGGCTCCGCCGTTGCCGCCCACGTACAGGTTCCAGCCGTCCGCGGTGGCAATCACGCCCACGTCCTTGCCGCGTGCCTCGGCACATTCGCGGGCACAGCCGGAGACGCCCAGCTTGAGTTTGTGCGGGCTGCGCAGGCCCCGGTAGCGCAGTTCCAGCTGGATGGCCATGGCCACCGAATCCTGCACGCCGAAGCGGCACCAGGTGGAACCGACGCAGGACTTCACGGTGCGCAGCGACTTCCCGTAGGCCTGGCCGGATTCCATGCCGGCGTCGATGAGGATCTTCCAGATGTGAGGCAGCTGTTCCAGCCGGGCGCCGAACAGGTCGATCCGCTGCCCGCCGGTGATCTTCGTGTACAGGCCAAATTCCTGGGCCACGGCAGCGATCACGGCCAGCTTGTCCGGCGTGATCTCCCCGCCCGGGATGCGCGGCACCACTGAGTAGCTGCCGTCCTTTTGCATGTTGGCCAGGGCGCGGTCGTTTGTGTCCTGCAGGGTGCCGCGGCCGGCGTCGAGCACGTATTCGCTGTGCTGGCTGGCCAGGATGGAGGCCACGGTGGGCTTGCAGATGTCGCAGCCGCGGCCGGCGCGGGCGGTTTCATCGACGCCGAACCGGGCCAGGATGTCCACGAAGCTGCGCAGCTCCAGGGCGCTGACGGCCTCGAAAAGCTCGGCGCGGGACATCGCAAAGTGTTCGCACAACGCCTTCGACACGGCGATGCCGGACTTGGTGAGTTCGCCCTCCATGAGTTTTTTCAGCAGCGGCACGCAGGAGCCGCACTGGGTGCCGGCCCGGGTGCAGGCCTTCAGGTCCGGCAGGTCCCTTATCGGTTCGGCGCCCTCGCAGCTGCCGCAGCCGTTGACGGCGTCGCGGATGCTGCCGGCGGAGACGTTGTTGCACGAGCACAGGACGGCGTCGTCGGGAAGTTCGACGGCGGGTGCGTCCCCTCTGCCTGCTGCCGACAGGAACGCGCCCGGCTCGGCCGGCAGTTCGCGCCCGAGCAGCGGGCGCAGGCTGGTGTAGGGCGCCGCGTCGCCGACGAAAATGCCGCCCAGCAGGGTCTTGGCGTCGGCGCTGGTGACGATTTTTTGGTAGACGCCGCGGGCGGGATCGGCATAGACCACTTCCAGGCTGTCCTGGGTGCGGGCAAAGGCGTCGCCAAAGCTGGCCACATCCACGCCGGACAGCTTGAGCTTGGTGGCCGTGTCGAAGCCGGGGAAGGTGGCGTCGCCGCCGTGCAGGCGGTCGGCCACGATCTCCGCCATCGTGTTGGCGGGCGCCACCAGGCCCAGGCACATGCCGCCGAAGCTGGCCACCTCGCCGACGGCCCAGACGCCGGGCACGGCGGTGGCGCAGGCGTCGTCGATCTCGACGCCGCCGCGCGGACCAAGGGTGAAGCCGTGGGCCGCTCCGCCGTCCGCGCCCCGGGCCAGCTCGTCGCGTGGCCGCACGCCGATCGCCGTCACCACCAGGTCGGCGCCGACCACGGCGCCGTCGGCCATGAGCACCCCGGTGACGTGCCCGGCGTCGTCCGTCTCAACGGCGGAGGGGAACACCCCGGCGGTGGCGGCCATGCCCTTGGCGGCGACCAGGCGGCCGAGGGCCTGCCCGGCGCCCTCGTCGAGCTGCGTGTTCATGAGCCAGCCGGCCCCGTTGATGACGGTGGAGTCGGCGCCGAGCGCGATGAGGCCGGCCGCCGCTTCCAGCCCCAGCAGGCCGCCGCCAATGACGGCGGCCCTGACCTTCCGGCCCAGTCTTTGTTTGAGCAGGGCGACCTCGCGGTTCAGGGCACGGACGTCGTCCAGGGTGCGGTACACGTGGCCCGCCTCGGCGCCGGGGATGGGCAGCCGCGCGGCGTTGGAGCCGGTGGCCAGGACCAGCTCGTCATAGGGGTGGCTGCTGGGGCAGCCGTCCTGCGTCGTGGTGGTGACGGTCCGCCCGATGGGGTCGATTTCGACGGCGCGGCTCCCCGTGGCCAAGGTGATGGCGGGGTGGGCCCACATGGCGGCGTCGCCCAGGGACAGGTCGATTTCCGTCTCGGTCAGGGCCTTGCTCAGGGCCACACGGTCGTAAGGGGTGTGGACCTCCTCGGCCAGGACCGTGACGTGCCAGCCGTCCAGGCCGCGGGCGTGCATGGCCTCGACAAATCGGTGGGCCGCGGGCCCGCCGCCCACGACGACGGCGCGCCGCGGTGTTGTTCCCACTTCAGCGGACTTTCCGCCCTGTAGTTGTTCGCTCATGCGCCAGCCCTTTCGGTCGGGTCCCATGCCCGGCCTTGCGGGCCGGGAGGTGTCCAAGGTGTGCTTCAAGGCTAGGGAACGGGCATTGCCCTGCCGTTTCGCTTATGTTTCGGCGCGTTAACTTTCACCTCACGGAACGGTCCCGTGGCGCGGTGAGGGAAGGTTTACGTACCGGCAATGTCCGGGACCGGTGGGGGAAACACCGCATCCGTAGTGTTTCTCCTTGTCGATTGGATCCGCGGCACATGTGCCCCCAGGAAAAGGAAACGCCCATGGAAACGCTGATGGAAACCCGCTTGGAACTTCAGCCCGCCCCGCGCGGAAGTGCCACCTGGCACCGGGTCTGCCCGCTCGCCGAACTCGACGATTCCTGGGGCGAGGCCGCGCTCGTCGCCGGCCGCCAGGTGGCCTTGTTCCGTGTGGGGGAGAGCCGCGTCTTTGCCCTCTCCAATGCCGATCCCGCCACGCGCGCCAACGTCATGGCACGCGGCATTGTCGGTTCGCGCGGCACCATGCACACCATCGCCTCGCCGCTCCACAAGGAGGTGTACAGCCTGGCCACGGGCAAGTGCCTCGGCAACCCTGAACTGCGCCTGGGCACCTACCCGGTGCGTGTGGTGGATGGCGCCGTCGAGGTGGCACTGTAGGGCCGGCGGGCCTCCGACTGTGCGCGGCTCCGGACGAGCCGTTGATCCGGGCGGCCCCTTGATCCGCCCACCGGGAACGGGCACAATCGGAAGGCATGGGACATCAATTTGCGGTGGGGGACCACGTTCGGTGGAATTCCGAGGCCGGCCATGTCGAAGGAACCATCACGAAGGTCCACACAAAAGACACCGACTACAAGGGCCACACCCGCCGCTGCACGCCCGAGGACCCGCAATACGAGATCAAGAGCAGCACGACGGACCACATCGCCATGCACAAGGGCAGCGCGCTGACGAAGGTCCGGGACTGACGGGCGCCTGCTGACAAGTCACTGCAAGGCACCGCTGCGGATTCCGGTTGGACTGCTGTCTATTGCCCGTACGTACGCTATTCGTCACCCGCACCCGGCGCAGGCAGGCCCAGCAGCGCGTTCTCCACCAGTTCGCTCAGGGCGGGGTGGATCCAGTACTGGCCGAGCGCCACATCGTGTGCCGCCTGCCCAAAGGACATGGCGTGGATGAGCGGCTGGATGACGGTGGCCGCTTCCGGCCCGATGATGTGCGCGCCCAGCAGCAGGCCAGTCTCCGGATCCGCCAGCACCTTCAGGAAATGCCCTTTGTCCTCCCGGGCCCAGCCGGCGGCGATGTCAGCATAGTTCTGCACCTTCACCGCATACGGCACGGCGGCTTCCCGGGCCTGCTCCTCCGTGAGTCCCACGGATGCGATCTGCGGGTCGCTGAACACGGCGGCCGGCACGAAGCGGTGGTCGGCGGCCATCATCGCCTCCGGGTGGAGGAGGTTGTGGCGGACGACGCGCGCTTCATGGTTGGCGACGTGCTTGAGCTGGTATTCGGAGCTGAGGTCGCCCAGCGCAAAGATGCCCTCCACGGTGGTGCGCTGGAATTCGTCCACCACCACCCGGCCGTCCGCGTCCACCTCGACGCCGGCCGCAGCCACATCCAGGGTGTCTGAATTGGGCCGGCGGCCCGTGGCCACGAGCAGGAGGTCCGCCGTCACGGTGGACGTCCCGCGCGGACCCTTCACGTGAAGTTCGACGCCGGAGCCTCCTTCCGCCGCCTTCTCCACCTCCGTTTCCAACAGGACCGTGTACCGGCCGGAAACCTCTTCCGTGAACGTCCTGGAGACGTCCGCGTCGAGGTGGCGGAGCAGGGCCGGCCCGCGCACAATCTGCGTGACCTCGGAGCCGAGACCGGCAAAGATGTGGGCAAACTCGGCGGCCACTAACCCGCCGCCGAGGATCGCGATCCGGGCGGGCAGCCCGTCAATCCGCATCACGGTGTCGGAGGTGTGGAACGGGACGCCGTCCAGGCCCTCGATCGCGGGCACCACGGCCCGTGACCCGGCCGCAAGCACAAACCGGGCGCCGGAGATCACCCGGGTTCCGCCGTCGTGCAGGTGGACGGACAGCGTCTTGGGGCCCGTAAACCGGCCGTGGCCGGCAAAGACGGTCACATTGGGGTTTTCCGGGCCTTCCCGGTAGCTGCGGCCGGCCGCCTCAATGCCGTCGATCCGGGTGAAGATGCGTTCGCGGATGCCCGGCCAGTCCACTTTGCGCAGCTCCGTGGTGACACCCAGGGGCCGGGCATGGCGCGGGGAGTCGGCCAGCTCGGCGGGATGGACGAACATCTTCGTGGGGATGCAGCCCACGTTCAGGCAGGTGCCGCCAAAGAGGTTGTCCTCGACAATGGCGACGCTCAGAGGTGCGAATTCCGGGCCCGGGATGGTGTTGCCCGAGCCGGTGCCGATGATGACCAGGTCAAATCGTTCCGTGTCCATCCTGTGCCCTCTCAGGTTCCGGCCCGGCCGGTTCCGCGATGCGTCATTGGGCGGCGTCTTTTCGCCTGCGGCGCAGCGCTGTGGCGACCACGACGGCGGCACCGACCCCGGCGGTCCACCAGAGCGCGTGCTTTTCCTCGGCTGCGTCCGGGCCCGGCTCGGGGACGGCGTGCCGGCGCAGCGAGCGGCCCTCGGCCACGAGCAGCAGCTTCCTGTCGCGTTTCTTGGCGCTGGCCGCGATGTCCCGCGGCGGCAGCTGCAGTTCCGACTCTGCCTTGATGCCGGCCATCAGCTGGCGGCCGCGCTCCAGCTCCGCGTCGAGTTCGGCACCCAGGAGCAGCATGAGGTTCAGGATCCAGATCCACAGCAGCAGCACGATCATGCCCGCGATGGTGCCGTAGGTTTTGTCGTACTTGGAGAAGTTGCTGACGTAGAAGCCGAACCCGGCGGAGGCCACCACCATGGCGACCAGGGCCACTGCCGCGCCGACGCTGATCCAGCGGAATTTCGGCTGTCTGACATTGGGCGTGAAATAGTACAGGACTGCGATCAGCACAATGGCAAGAATGGCCAACACCGGCCATTTGGCGATGTTCCAGACGCCGAGGGCGGCGTCGCCCACGCCCAGCAGGCCGCCGATGGCCTTGGCGACCGGCCCGGAAACCACCAGCATCAGGGCGATGGCGGCAATCATCAGCACGGCTGCCAATGTCACCAGCAGCAGGGCAGGGCGCAGCTTCCAGATCGGGCGGCCCTCGTCGGTGCCGTAAATGCGGTTCATGGCGCGGCTGAACGCGCCCACATAGCCGGAAGCGGACCACAGGGCCGTGACCAGGCCAAGGGCGAACGTCCAGCCGGCGGCCGGCGAGGAGACCAGGTGCTCAATGGGGCCTTGGAGGGTCTGCACCATTTCCCTGCTCACCAGGCGTTCCACGAGGTCCAGCATGACTTTGGTGGTTTGTTGGGCCTGCCCCACCAGTCCCAGGATGGACACCAGTGCCAGAAGGGCCGGGAAGAGCGAAAAGACTCCAAAGTACGTCAGCGCGGCCGCCATGTCGGTGCACGCGTCGGAACTGAATTTACCCAGGGTTCGCTTGAGCACGTACTTCCAGGATTGCGCCGGCAGGCGGTCCGGTTCCTTGGGTTTCCGCGGGTCGTCGGGCGGCGGTGCATTCACCTTGTCAAGGGCGGAGTAGCTCGGTGCGGCGTACTGGCTCATCTGGAAGTCCCTTCCGTGGGGGCCGTGGACATGGTTTCACCCTAGCGTGTGCGGCGGCGGAACAGCCGCGCCATGCGGCTGCGGCGGGCGGGAACCGGACCGGGTTCCGTGGAGGGGGCTCCGGCCCGCTGGGCCGGGGCCGCCCGTGCTTCGGCCCGGGCACGCCACGCGGCGAGTTCGGCGTCGACGTCCCGCAGCCGGGTGGTCACGGGCGGGCCGCCCGTCAGTTGGCGGCGGGCCTCGATGATCCGTGCGTTGAAGTCGGCCAGGATGGCCCGCACGCGCGCCCCGGAGGCCTCGGCGTCCAGTGTCGAGTCGAGTTCAGCGTCCTCCTTGCGCAGCATCAGTGCGGGAGGGCCGAGCCCGCTGACGTGTTCGCGTTGCAGCAGCCCCTTGATCCACCAGTCGGGATCATCGGTGCCGCCCAGGCCGGGGATGGGCTTGCCGGCGTAGGCCAGGTTGTCGAAGTCCCCGCGGGCCATCGCTGCATCAATGGCATTGTTGGCAACCTCCCAGACCTGGTCCGATTCATGAAAGGCCCGCGGCGTGGTATCCCGCCCGTCGCCCTCCGCGTCGAAGGTGCGGCCGGCGGCCTGGGCGTATTCATCGGCCGGTACGGGCGTCTCCGCAGCATCCCGGGCGTCCCGGTACCGGGCCACCTCGAGGGCATGGTCGCGCAATCTGCGTTGCGTGCTGCCGCTTGCCATCCTGCCACCCCGTTTCCGTGCTTCCCCTGCCGGCACTTGCGTGTAAACAACCGTAGGCAGGGGTCCCGGCCCCGGTCAACGCCCTTGATGGGTACTGGCCCCGGGCGCGACAGCTACTGTCCCAGCGCCGCCTTGACGTCCGCCGCCACGAACTCCAGGGCGCGGGCGGCCTCCCTGCGGGCGGCGTCCAAATCCCCGCGGCCGGCCACCGGCACCATGACCTCCAGGTAGCATTTGAGCTTCGGCTCGGTGCCGCTGGGGCGCACGATCACGCGGCTGCCGCTGGCTGTCAGGTACAGGACGCCGTCGGTGGCGGGCAGCTCCGGGGTTCCCACGGCCAGGTCGGTGAATTCCGTGACGGGGGAGCCGTCGAAGGCGGTGGGCGGCTGGGCGCGCAGCCGGGTCATCATGGCGGTGATCTGGCCAAGGTCCTCCACCCGGATGCTGATTTGGCCGCTTGCGTGCAGCCCGTGCTCCAGGGCAAGGTCGTCCAGCACGTCAAACAGGGTGCGGCCCGCGGCCTTGAGCGCGGCAGCCATCTCGGCGATGAGCAGTCCGGCGGACATGCCGTCCTTGTCCCTGACCACCTCGGGGGCCACGCAGTACCCCAGCGCCTCCTCGTAGCCGAATGTCAGTCCCGGCACGCGCGAAATCCACTTGAAGCCCGTCAAAGTCTGCTGATGCCGGTATCCCGCGGAGGCGGCAATCCGGGCCAGGAGCCTGCTGGACACGATCGAGTTGGCGAACACGGGCACCTGGGCGGTGTCCGGCGTTGTGCCTGTTCCGGCACGGCCCCCGCGGGCGGCCAGGTGGGCGCCGAGCAGGGCGCCAACCTCGTCGCCGTGGAATTTGCTCCACTGGCCGGTGGCCGGGTCCAGGGCGCCGACGGCGGCCCGGTCGGCGTCGGGATCGTTGGCCAGCACGACGTCGGCCCCGACCTTCTCGGCGAGGGCGAACGCCAGGTCCATGGCGCCGGGTTCCTCCGGGTTGGGGAAGGCGACGGTGGGGAAGTCCGGGTCCGGGGCGGACTGTTCAGCGACCGCGTGGATGCCGGTGAATCCGGCCCTGGTCAGCACATCCAGCGCGGTGTCATGCCCCACGCCGTGCATGGACGTGTGCACGATGTGCAGTTCCCGTGCGGGGAACTTCCCGGGGTCGGCCAGTGCCGTCACGGCCGTCTTGTAGCTTTCGGCAATCTCGTCGCCCAGCACGCTCCAACCGGCGTCAGCCAGGGCGATGGCGGAGGTGTCGCCGGCCTCCGTGGTGTGTGAAACCTCCGCGATGTGCGCGGCAATGCGGGCATCATGCGGCGCCACGATCTGCACGCCGCGGGCCTCCGGCGCCACGGCACGGCCGCCGAGGTAGACCTTGTAGCCGTTGTCCTTGGACGGGTTGTGGCTGGCGGTGACCATGACACCGGCCTCGCAGTCCAGGTGGCGGACGGCATAGGCCAGGACAGGGGTGGGCAGCGGCGCCGGGAGGAGGAACGTCTCAATGCCTGCCTCCGTGAAGATGGCCGCGGTCTCCCGGGCAAAGGCCTCCGAGTTGTGCCGGGCGTCGTAGCCGACCACCGCGCGGGGGACGTAGGCGGGGGCCCGCTGGGCTGATTCCGGCTGGGAGGCGGTGGCGCCGTCGTGCGTCCCGCCTTGGTGCCGGGCCAGGTCGAGCAGGTGGGCGGACACGCCTGCGGCGGCGCGGCGCACCACGGTCCGGTTCATGCGGTTCGGGCCCGGGCCCATGGCGGCGCGGAGCCCGGCCGTGCCGAACTGCAGATTGCCGTCGAAGCTGTCCTCGAGCTCGGCGGCCGCCTCCTTGCTGCTGCTGGAACGCGCCACGAGCACGCGCAATTGGGCGGCCGTGGCCGGGTCGGGGTCGTGGGACGCCCACTGCGCGGCTGCGGCGGAGAGTGCGGCGGTTTCGAGTGCTGCGGCGGACTCGGAACGGATCTGCGAGGAATGGGTCACTGGACCAATGTAGCGGCAGCGGACCGCCGCGGGGTATCCGGCCGGTCCTGACCGGCGCCGCGCCCGCCGTGGCGGGGCGCCGCCACGTTCGCCGCGGGGGCGGCGCAGAACAAGACAGCGGGGCTACAGCCTGGCGATGATGTCCGCGAGCAGGCGTGAGATGCGCGGGCCCGCGGCTTGGCCGGCCTCGATCACCTCGGCGTGGCTGAGCGGCACCGGGCTGATGCCGGCGGCCAGGTTGGTGACCAGGGAGATGCCGAACACCTCCATGCCCGCGGCGCGGGCGGCGATGGCCTCCAGCGCGGTCGACATGCCCACCAGGTCGGCTCCGATCCGCTTGGCGTACTGCACCTCGGCCGGGGTCTCATAGTGGGGGCCGGTGAACTGGGCGTATACGCCCTCGTCCAGCGACGGATCCACCTCGCGGGCCACCGAGCGCAGGCGGGAGGAGTAAAGGTCGGTCAGGTCAACAAACGTGGCGCCTTCCAGCGGCGAGGTGGCCGTGAGGTTGATGTGGTCGCTGATCAGCACCGGCGTGCCCGGGGCCCATGACTCGTTGAGCCCGCCACAGCCGTTGGTCAGCACCATGGTCCTGGCGCCGGCGGCGGCCGCGGTCCGGACGCCGTGGACCACGGCACGGACGCCCTTGCCTTCATAGAAATGCGTGCGCGAGCCCAGCACCAGCACGTTCTTGCCATCCGGGGTGCGGATGGAGGTGAGGGTGCCCACATGGCCGGCCACCGCCGGGGCGGAGAACCCGGGCACGTCGGCGGCGTTGACGGTGGCGGTGGTCTCGCCGATGAGGCCGGCCGCCTCACCCCAGCCGGAGCCCAGGACCAGGGCGAGGTCGTGCTCTTCCACGCCCGTGGCCTGGGCAATGTGGGCGGCGGCCCGACGGGCGAGCTCCGTCGGGCCGGTTTCGGCAAAAGTCTCTGGTGTGTTCACGAGACCAACTTACCGTCCAAGCCCGTGCGCCACACAGCCGGACGCCGCCATTTCGGAGCCTTGTAGAACTTGGTGCCTGCGGGCGGATAGGCGAGAATGAACAATTGTGACCAGCGATCAAGATGTAACCCAGCCCTTTGCCGTCCCCAGCCTGGCGATCCTTGGCGGTGGTCCCGGAGGCTACGAAGCCGCCATGGTCGCCGCCGCGATGGGCGCCCAGGTGACCGTCGTCGAACGAGCGGGCCTGGGTGGCGCCGCCGTGCTGACGGACGTGGTCCCGTCCAAGACGCTGATCGCCACGGCCGAATCCATGAACCGCAGCATCGACTCCGCCGAACTGGGTGTGAGCTTCAACGCGAACGACGGCGACCTCAAGACCGCGCTGCGCGCGGACCTCAAGCTGGTCAACGCACGCGTGAAGCTGCTGGCCCGCGAGCAGTCCACGGACATCCGCCGCGGCCTCGAGGCGCTGGGCGTGCGCATTGTCATCGGCAGCGGCCGCCTGCTTGACCGCCGCACCATCGAGGTGGACCGCGGCGAGACCAAGGAAATCATCAAGGCCGACGCCGTGCTGCTCTCCGTCGGCGCCCACCCGCGCGAGCTGGCCACGGCCCGGCCCGACGGGGAACGGATCCTGAACTGGACCCAGATCTACGACCTCGACGAACTGCCCGAGGAACTCATCGTGGTGGGCTCGGGCGTCACCGGCGCCGAATTTGCCTCCGCGTTCAACGGCCTCGGCTCCAAGGTCACCTTGATTTCCAGCCGGGAGCAGGTGCTGCCCGGCGAGGATTCCGACGCCGCCGCCGTCCTGGAGGACGTGTTTGCGCGAAGGGGCCTGACAGTGCTTTCGCGGTCCCGCGCCGAGGCCGTCGAGCGCACGGCCGACGGCGTCATCGTCACCCTTGGCGACGGCAGCAGGATCACCGGCACCCACTGCCTGGTCTGTGTCGGCTCCATCCCGAACACCACGGGAATCGGTCTGGAGGCGGCCGGGGTCGAGCTGACCCGCAGCGGCCACATCAAGGTTGACGGCGTCTCCCGCACCAGTGCCCCGAACGTGTACGCGGCGGGCGACTGCACGGGTGTGCTGGCGCTGGCGTCGGTGGCCGCGATGCAGGGCCGCATCGCCGTGGCGCACCTTCAGGGCGACGCGGTCCGCCCCCTGAAGCTCACGCAGGTCTCCTCCAACATCTTCACGTCCCCGGAAATCGCCTCGGTGGGCGTCTCCGAGGCCGAGCTGGCCTCCGGCCGGTATCAGGGCGACGTGGTCAAGCTGTCCCTGCAGACCAACGCGCGGGCCAAGATGCGCAACGTCAACGACGGCTTCGTCAAGATCATTGCCCGCAAGGGCTCCGGGACCGTAATCGGCGGCGTCGTGGTGGGTGCCGGCGCCTGCGAGCTGATCTTCCCCATCGCCCTGGCCGTGGCGCAGAAGCTGCACGTGGACGACGTCGCCAACACGTTCACGGTGTACCCGTCACTGTCTGGTTCCATCGCGGAGGCCGCCCGCCGCCTCCACGTCCACATGTAGCCAGCGCCGCCGCAGGGTCATTCCGGGCCGGCGCCGCGCGGCAGCCGGATGCAAAAGCAGGCGCCGGCGGTCTCCGTGCCGACCGGCTCCACCGTGAGCCGCAGTCCCAGCCGCTGGGCCAGCCGGGCGGCGATGGAGAGCCCCAGCCCGCTGCCCACTGGACGCTGCCCGGCATACCGCCGGTAAAGGACACCCCGTTCAAACGCCACGGCGGCGTCCTGGACGGTCAGCCCGGGACCGCTGTCCCGCACATCCACCGCAACGACGGCGGGTCCCGGACCGTGGGCCGGCCCCTTCCCCGGCCCTGCCGCGGACACCGGCGCTGCCTGCGGATATTCCAGCTTGGCTTCGAGCACGAGCGGCTTTCCTTCCGGCGTCACCCGCAGCGCGTTGCCGACCAGGGCGTCGATGATCTGCCGCAGGCGCTGCCCATCCGTCACGACGTGCAGCGGTCCGCCACCGGCCGGCAGGAGGACTTCCAGCTGCACGCCCGCCTGGACGGCGGCCCCGCGCCAGGCGTCCTTCACCTGGTCCAGGAGGGCCGCGACATCGACGGCACCGACCTCCAAGGCGAAATCCTCCGCCTCCAGGCGCGCCAGCGCCAGCAGGTCCCGGACAAATCCGTCCAGCCGGTCCGTTTCAGCGGCGAGGACCCGTCCCACGCGGGCGATGTCGTCGGGCGGGACGAGTCCGTCGACCATGGCCTCCGCGTATCCCCGCACCGCCGTCAGCGGGGTCCGGATCTCGTGGGAGATGGACAGCAGGAATTCGTGCTGCCGGGCCTCACTGGCCAGCAGGGCATGATCCAAGGTGTTGACCGCCTCGCCGATGGCCCGCACCTCGGTCATGCCGGACGGAGCCAGCTCGACGGTCCGCTCGCCGGCGGCGATGCGGCGGGCGGCCTCCGCGGTGCGCACCAGCGGGCGGGAGAGTCGCCGCGCCAGGAACGTCCCGGCGAGGACCGCAATCAACAGCCCGATGGCCAGGGCCAGCAGCGTGCGCTGCAGCACCTGGGCGGCCGCCGCGTTGACATCCCGCAGCGAACGGGTCAACACCACGCCGCCGCCCCGCTTCAGGGCCCGTGCTTCCACGAGCACCTGGCCGCCGCCCGTGTCCAGGGTGCGCGTCACCTTTTGCCCGCTGAGCACCTGTGCGACGTCGGCCGGCGCCAGGAGGCGGGCGGCGGCGCCCTTGACGGTTCCGGAGGCGCTGATGGTGGACAGGTTGTACGTGTCCGGCCCCAGCAGGGAGCGTTCCCGCAGGTCCAACGCGCGCGATGCCGCGGGGGCCGCCGCGTAGGCGTCGGCCTGGCGGGCGAGCTGCTGCCGGGCCTGCTCCACGGCGGCCGACCTGATGAGGGGAAAGGCAACCAGCCCCGTGACGAGCACCGCCAGGACGGCGACGGCCGCCGTCACCAGTGTTATCCCTCCGCCCACCGAGTGGAGCCACGACGTCGGGCGGTCACGCCTGCGTGGCTCCAGGCGGGCCGGGTGTGCGCGGTCCCCGCCCCTCATGGACTGGCGCTTGTGGCCGGCAGGCTGCGTGCGGTGTAGCCCACCCCGCGCAGGGTGTGGATGGGGCTGGCGGCGCCCAGCTTCGACCGGAGGGCGGCAATTTGGACGTCAACAGTCCGCCCGGGGGTGTAGCTCGCCTGTCCCCACACCGCGGAGAGGAGTTGTTCACGGCTGTAGACGCGCCCGGGCGTGGCCAACAGGTAGGCCAGCACATCGAATTCCCGGGCCGTCAATTCCACGGGAACGCCGCTGGCGGTAACGGTGCGGTTGTCCGGATCCAGCACCACGGACCCGACGCACAGGACGCCACTGCGCGGACCGGCCTGCCCGCGGCGGAGCACCGTCTTGATCCGGGCGACCAGCTCGCGCGGGGAAAACGGCTTGGTCATGTAGTCATCCGCTCCCAGCTCCAAGCCCAGGATCTTGTCCACTTCCTCATCCCGGGCAGTGACGAAAATGATCGGGGTCCAATCATCGCGGGCGCGCAGCCGGCGGCAGAATTCGATGCCGTCCATGCCGGGCAGGCCCACATCGAGGACAATGGCAACCGGTCGCTGGCTGCGGATCATCTCGAGGCCCGCCTCACCGGTGGCCTCGATGTGGACGCCAAAGCCGGCGCGGTGCAGGTACAGGCGCTGGACGTCCGCGATCGCGCCGTCGTCTTCCACTATCAGGATCAGGCCGCGGGACTGCGGCGCTGCCTGGCCGGTCGCTTGTGCCATGGTTCCATTGAACCGCCTGCAGGCGGGCCTGGGGAGCTGCGCCGCGGATTCTTTACCTGGCGCTTACATTCCCCAAACCGGGGATGGACGCCGGTGCGCCATAGTGGAATTCCCACCAACCGGGCAGAACGGGGCAGGGCCCCGCCGCGCCGGGGGAGCCAAGAAGCCCGGCGAGCCAAGAAGGAGCCATCATGAAAAGATCCAGCGTGGACAGCGCCGGCATGGACAGCGCGTCAGGCACCCCCGCCACCGGGGCGCCGTCGGGCAAGCGTTGGCGCAGGCGGGCCACGGCCGCGGCAACCGGCGCGGTGCTCATCGGAGCCGGGATCTTCGGTGCGGCGGCCGCTTCCGCGGCGGGCGCCTCCCCGACGTCAACGGTCAGCCGGAGCGCTGCACCCGCTGCACAGTTGTCCAGTTCTGCGCCATCCGCCTCCACGGCCCCCGGTGCACCGGCCGCAAAATCCGCCGCGAAGCACCATGCCAAGCGTCCGGAGGTCCGTCTGCTCCGCAGGGAACTGCGCATCGACATCCAGGCGAAGGCCGGGTTCGGAGACCGTGCCCACGTGGTGGCGTACGGCCTCATCCACCATCGCTCGGCATTCGCCAAGCTGCCGGAGAAACTGCAGTCCGACCTGATGTCGCTGGAGGCAGCCGCGGCGGGGTCCCGCGACACCGATGCGGCATTGCTGAGGAACACCGCACTGGACGGGGGTTACGGCGCCGCCATCCAAAAGCAGGCCAAGGGCATTGCGGCCAAACTTGCGGCCGCATCCGCAACCGCGGCGCCCGCGCCGGCCACCGCCGCGCCGTAGTGGCCAGGGCGCCCGGGCCGTCCGTGGGAACCTTGCCGTCCGTGGGAACCTTGGGGCGGACCCTGCACCAAAGGCCGTGACGAGCGGCGTGGACCGTGCGGTGTCCGCCACGGAAGTGGGGCTAGGCGGGCGCGGCCTGAAAATGCTCCTCGATCAGGGCCCGCACGTCGCCGTGGCAGCCGCCACAGCCGGTGCCGGCCCGGGTCTGGGCGGACACGTCGGACACGGTCCCGCAGCCGTCCACGATGGCACCGGCAATGGTCTGCTGGTCGACGCCGGCGCAGCGGCAGACCGTCCGTGAAGGATCGCTGGGGGCCGCGGCCGCCGGGCCCGCGCTGTCCAGGACCAGCAGCGCCGAACGGTCCGCGGGGAGTTCGGCGCGGCGTTCAAACAGCAGCACCAGTTCGGCGGCCGCCCGCGGCATGCCCACGCTGACGAACCCCTCCAGCACGCCGCCACGGGTGGCCATCTTCACGTACTTGCCGTGATCGGGATCCGCCCACACGGCGACCCGCAGCGGCGCGCCGCCCCCACCGGGGTGCGCGCCACCAGGATCCCCGGGAAGGGCGTCGAACGGCCCGGCGGCAACGCTCCCGGCGGCCGCCACGTCGACGCCGCGGGCCTTCAGCAGCATGACGGGCGCCGGTTCGGCGGGGAGCGGCGGAGCGGGTGTTTCGGGCCGGACCAGAAACGCGGCCAGCCATTCCGCCTGACGCCATCCCGGCCCGATCATGCCCAGCGGGCCGGCGCTGTCGCGGCACTGCAGGCAGTTGGTGTCAAGGCAGTGGACCTCGGCGCAGTCGCCGATGGCGAACACGTGAGGGTCGTGGTGTGCCTGCAGGGCGTGGTCCACCAGGATGCCGCGGTCCGTCCGCAGGCCGCAACCGGCAGCCACCTCGGTCCGCGGACGCACGCCGCAGGAGAGGACCAGAAGGTCCCCGGAAATGCGCCCGCCGCCGTCGAGCTCGAGGGCCGAAAAGGACGGTTCCGCGGGCGCTGCCGCCGCCGCGGCGCCCAGGACCACCGCCGTCGAACGGGCGTCGGAGGCCACTGTGACGCCGCGGTCCCGCAGCGCCGCCGCCAAGACCCTGCCGGCGTCGGCGTCGATGCTGCGGGCCAACGCGTGGGCTCCGTGGTGGACCACCGCGACGCGGGCGCCTTCCTCCGCCGCGGCCAGTGCCGCCTCCAGGCCCAGGATCCCGCCGCCCAGCACCACCACGCGCCGGCCGTCCAGGACAGCGCGGCGCAGGGCGGCGGCGTCCTTGAGGTCGCGCAGCGTGATGACCCCGGCCGGCAGGGAAACCGGCAGCTGCGGGTCCGCATTGAGCCCACGGAGATTGGGCACCACGGGCCGGGAACCGGTGGCGAAGACCAGCCTGTCGTAGTGCACGTCCCGGCCGTCGGAGAGGTGGACCAGCCGGCGGGCGCGGTCCACGCGCCGCACGCAGCGTCCCAGCTGAAGCACGACGCCGGCCGCCTCCAGTTCCGCCGTGTCCGCCAGCGCGATGTCATCCACCGTGGTCCGGCCCACGCCAAGGTCGGCAACCAGGACACGGTTGTAGGCGGCGTGCGGCTCGTCGCCCACCACCGTGACGGCAAGATCGCCGGAACGGACGGCCGGCAGCAGTTCGTCCACCAGCCGGGAGGCCACCGGTCCGAAGCCAATGACGACAATGTGCGGAGCCCCTGTGCGTGCCATTCCGGCCGTCGATGCCGTGGCCTCCCTCATGGGATTTTCCTTTCGGCGCGCGGGGTGCCCACGATGCCTGACATTTCCGTGGGGGCGGGGGACACCGTCACGGAGCTGGTCTTGAACTCCGGCATCCCGGACACGGGGTCGGTGGCGGAGGAGGTCAGCAGGTTGGCGCCTTGCAAGCCCGGGAAGTGGAACGGCAGGAACACGGTGTCCAGGCGCTGGGCCGTGCTGTATTCGGCGGTGCAGTGCACCTCGCCGCGGTCGTTGGCCACGGTGACGGGCCCGCCGTCGGCGATGTCCCGGGCCGCGGCCGCCGCGGGATGGATGAGCAGCCGGGCGGCCGGTCGGGCGGCGGCGAGCTCCGGCACGCGCCGCGTCTGGGCGCCGGACTGATAGTGCTCCAGCAGGCGCCCCGTGGCCAGGGCCAACGTGGCCGGGCCGCCGGCGGCGCCGCCCCCAAACAACGCGTCCCGGGCCCCGGCGGCGGGGGAGACGGGGGCCAGGACGGCCCGGCCGCCGTCGTGCGCAAAGTCGTCCAGGAAGAGCCGCGGGGTACCCGTGCTGCCGGCGGGGTAGGGCCAGAATGCGGCCTCCCCGGCATCCAGCAGCGGGTAGTCGATGCCGGAGTAGTCGGCCAGCCCGCCGGCCGACGCCGCGCGCAGCTCCGTAAAGACGACCTCGGGATCGGCGCTGAAGGTGGACGGGGCGCCGAGCCTGGCCGCCAGTTCCGCCATGATCCACAGCTCGGAACGTGCCCCCGGCGGCGGCGCGACGGCGGCCCGGCGGCGCAGCACGCGGCCCTCCAGGTTGGTGACGGTGCCGTCCTCCTCGGCCCACTGCAGCACGGGCAGCACCACGTCCGCCAGCGCCGCCGTCTCGGACAGGAAAAAGTCGCACACCACCAGCAAGTCCAGGCGGCGCAGCCCGGAGGCGACCCGGGTGGAATCCGGTGCGGACACGGCCGGGTTGGCGCCGTGCACAAAGAACGTCCGTACCCCGCCGGGCTGTCCCAGCGACGCCAGAAGCTCGACGGCCGGAAGCCCCGGCCCGGGGATCGCCGCGTCCTCGACGCCCCAGATCCCGGCGACGTGCGCGCGGGCGGCCGGGTCGGTGATCTTGCGGTAGCCGGGCAGCTGGTCCGCCTTCTGTCCGTGTTCGCGCCCGCCCTGCCCGTTGCCCTGGCCCGTCAGCGTGCCGTAGCCACTGTGCGCGGAGCCGGGCAGGCCCAACAGGAGGGCCAGGTTGATGGCCGCCGTGGCGGTGTCGGTGCCGTCCACGTGCTGTTCCACGCCGCGGCCGGTGAGGATGTAGCTGCCGCCGCTGCGGGCGCCGTCGGCCAGCAGCCGGGCCGTTTCGCGAAGCTGCGCCACGGGGATGCCGGTGACACTGCTGGTCCGTTCCGGCCACCAGGCGACAACGCTTCGGGCCAGCGCGGCGTAGCCGGTGGTCCGGGCGGCGATGTAGGCCCGGTCGGCCAGGCCGTCGTGGATCACGATGTGGCACAGGCCCAGCAGCAGCGCCAGGTCCGTGGCCGGGACGGGCTGCAGGTGCAGGCCCGCGCCGTCGGCCGTGAAGTCCGCGGTGGCGGTGCGGCGGGGGTCCACCACCACCAGGCCGCCGGACGCCCGGGCGCCCTGCAGGTGCTGGACAAACGGGGGCATGGTCTCGGCCACGTTGGAGCCCAGGAGAAGGATGGTGTGGGCCGTGTCCAGGTCCGCCACGGGGAACGGCAGGCCGCGGTCCACGCCGAAGGCGCGGTTGCCGGCCGCCGCGGCCGAGGCCATGCAGAACCTGCCGTTGTAGTCGATCCGCGAGGTCCCCAGTGCCAGCCGGGCAAACTTGCCCAGCTGGTAGGCCTTTTCATTGGTGAGCCCTCCGCCGCCAAACACGCCGACGGCGTCCGCGCCGTAGGCCGCGCGGGTCGCCAGGACCTGCGCGGCCACCCTCCCGAGGGCGGCGTCCCAGCTGGCGGGGCGCAGCACGCCGTCGTCCGCTCTCAGGAGGGGGGTGGTGAGCCGTTCCGGGTGGCCCAGGAGGGCCGCCGCGGTCCAGCCCTTGCGGCACAGCCCGCCGCGGTTGGTGGGGAAGTCGCGGCCGGCAATCCCCGGTGCGCCTGCTCCCGGCGTCACGGTCATGGCGCACTGGAGCGAGCAGTAGGGGCAGTGGGTGGCCGTGCCCGTGGCCGCGCCCATCAGACGCCGGCCAGCGAGGTGGGGGAGCGGCGCAGGTACACAAACCACGTCAGGCCCATGAGCAGCAGGTATGCGGCCACGAACCCGATGAAGGCGCCGGCATAACTGCCGCTGGCCAGTCGGGACGCGTTGAGGACCTGCGGGACCAGGAAGCCGCCATACGCGCCGAGGGCGGAAATCAGGCCGAGTGCGGCCGACGCGCGGCGGGCCGCACTGACCGCGCCCTGGCTGACCGCGCCCTGGGTGCGTGCGTCCTGGCTGCGCGCGCGGATGGCGAAGACCACCGGGATCATGCGGTATGTGGAGCCGTTGCCGGCGCCGGCGGCCGCAAACAGGACCAGGAACAGGCCGATGAACAGCGGGAAGCTGCCCAGCGGGAGCGTCAGCATTTGCGTCAGGGCGGTGAGGGCCAGGACGGCGAAGCAGGCCACCGTGACGCGCGCGCCGCCCCAGCGGTCGGCCAGCCTGCCGCCCCAGGGCCGGGCCAGCGAACCGACCAGCGCGCCCAGGAAGGCCAGCGAGATGGTGGCGGTGCCGAGACTGAACCCGACGTGCGGGCCGAAGGTGTCCACGATCAGCTTGGGGAACACGGCGGAAAAGCCGATGAACGAGCCGAAGGTGCCCACGTAGAGCAGGGCCAGGATCCACAGATGGGGTTCCCTGAGGCAGGCCAGCGAGCCCGCGATGTCTGACTTCGCGCTGGAGAGGTTGTCCATGCATTTCCAGGCGCCCCACGCGGCGACCAGGATCAGCGGCACCCACAACAGGCCAGCCAGCGGCAGCTTGAGTGCGCCCGCCGCAAACGCCGTGACGGCCACCGGGACCATGAGCTGTGCGACGGCGGCCCCAAGGTTCCCGCCGGCAGCGTTAAGTCCCAGCGCCCATCCCTTCTCGCGAGCCGGGAAGAAGTAGGTGATGTTGGCCATGGAACTGGCGAAGTTGCCGCCGCCCAGGCCGGCCAGCGCGGCAACGGCCAGCATGGCACCGAACGGGGTGCCCGGGTTGGCCACGCAAACGGCCAGTCCCGTCGTGGGGGCCAGCAGCAGAAGTGCGGAGACGACGGTCCAGTTACGGCCTCCGAAGCGCGCCACCATGAAGGTGTAGGGGATGCGCAACGTGGCGCCCACCAGGGACGGGACGGAAATCAGCCAAAAGAGTTCGGAGGAGCTGAAGTGGAAGCCGGCTGCGGGCAGGTACACCACCACGATCGACCACAGCTGCCAGACCACAAAGCCGAGGAATTCGCAGGCGATGGACCAGCGCAGGTTCCTTTGCGCAATGGTGCGGCCGCCGCCCTCCCATTGCTGCACGTCCTCGGCGTCCCAGCCGTGGATCCACCGGCCCCTTGCCGGAGTCCTGGTGGGCGCCCCGGTGGCGTAGGCCGGCTCCGTAGTTGCGTCGACGTTCACGAGTAACCTCCAGCGTTGAATGAGTGTTCCTGCATCCGAGGCTATGGAACCGCCGTTTCCGACGTGGTCACCCGGTGTGAACTCCCTGTGACATCCCGCTCACCATCGGTTCGGGCAGTAGTGAGGGCGCGTCAATGACCGTCCACATAGCAAGATGGATTGTCCATTGCGTGGACGCGGCTCGATAGGATCAAGGAACAAGGGTGTGGGTGGGGTCCTTGTGCGGCCCGCGACGCCCGCACAGGAACCATCCGAAAGTCACTTTTATGAGCATCCCCCACACCGCGGCGCCAATCGCGGTCCCCAATCCGGACACGGCCAACACGCGCGGCCGCGTGATCGTGGCCAGCCTGATCGGCACCACCATCGAGTTTTACGACTTTTACGTGTACGCCACGGCTGCCGTCCTGGTCTTCCCCGCGTTGTTCTTCCCCAACGCCGACGTCACCACGCAGCTGCTGAGCTCCTTCGCGATCTTCGGCGTCGCATTCGTCGCCCGCCCGCTGGGCTCCATCATCTTCGGCCACTTTGGCGACAAGGTGGGCCGCAAGGGCACCCTGGTGGCGTCGCTGCTGACCATGGGCGTCGCGACGTTCCTGATCGGCTGCCTGCCGACGGCGCTGGTGCCCGGCTGGACGTTCTGGGCCCCGGCGCTGCTGGTGGTCATGCGCTTCATGCAGGGCCTGGCCCTGGGCGGGGAGTGGAGCGGGGCGGCGCTGCTGGCCACCGAAAACGCCCCGGAGGGCAAGCGCGCCATCTGGGGAACCTTCCCACAGATGGGCGCCCCCATCGGCTTCATCCTGGCCAACGGCATCTTCCTGGCCCTCAGCTTCACGCTGACCACCGCGCAGTTCGCCGCCTGGGGTTGGCGCCTGCCGTTCCTGCTCAGCGCCGTCATGGTCATCATCGGGCTGTGGGTCCGCCTCAAACTGGTGGAAACCCCGGCCTTCCAAAGAGTCATCGATCAGGGCGAGGTGTCCAAGCTGCCCGTGGGACGCGTCTTTTCGACGAGCTGGCGCCCGCTCATCCTGGGCACCTTCGTCATGCTGGCCACCTATGTGGTGTTCTACCTGATGACCACGTTCACGCTCTCCTACGGGACCGCGCCGGCCACGCTGGAGGCAGCCAAGGCGAAGGCCGCCGCAGCGGGGAAGACCATGACGCCGGAGGCCATCAACAACTTCGTGGCCGGACTGGGGTACACGCGCAACGAGTTCCTGATCATGCTGATCGTCGGTGTCGTGTTCTTCGGCATCTTCACGCTGGTGGCCGGGCCGCTGGCTGAAAAGTACGGCCGCCGGAAGATGCTGCTGTGGGTCACCGCCGCCATCATCGTCTTCGGCTTCACGTTCGTGCCGCTGTTCGGCGCGGGCACGGTGGGGGTCATGGCACTGCTGATCATCGGTTTCACCCTGATGGGCCTCACGTTCGGGCCCATGGGTGCGCTGCTGCCCGAGCTGTTCCCCACGAACGTCCGCTATACCGGCTCCGCCGTCAGCTACAACATGTCCAGCATCCTGGGCGCCGCGCTGGCCCCGTTCGTGTCCGTGGCACTGTGGCAGGCGGCCGGCGGCAGCACCGTCCTGGTGGGACTGTACCTTTCGGCGATGGCCGTCCTGACCCTCATCGCGCTGCTGGTCATGAAGGAAACCCGCGACCTGGAGTACGTTTCCAACGTCAGCTGACCCGGCCCTGACATCTGTGTTGCAGGTCTTGGACCGAATTCAGGACCGAATTCAGCGTTTTTCGCGGGTTTTGGTCGAAGATCTGCAACACAGACGGGGTGGGGCGGCTCAGTCCTCGATGGTGGCCAGGACGGCGCCGGCGGAGACGGTGTCGCCGGCGGCGGCGCCGAGTCCCGTGACGGTGCCTGCCCGGTGCGCGGTGAGCGGCTGCTCCATCTTCATGGCCTCCAGGACCACAATCAGGTCGCCCTCGGCCACGACGTCGCCGTCGGCCACGGCCACCTTTACGATGGTGCCCTGCATGGGCGAGGTCAGCGCGTTGCCGTTCGCGGCCGCCGGGCCGGCATTGCGGTTGCGCCCGGACTTCTTGGCCTTCTTCGCCGCGGCCCCGCCGGCGCTGTTCCCTACGGCGAACGACGCCGGCAGCGTCACCTCAAGCCGCCTGCCGCCCACCTCGACGGTCACGCTTTGGCGCGTCCCGGCGTCGTCCGCGGCCTCCGCGGCGGCGGCCAGGTCAAAGGCGGGGATGGTGTTGTTGAATTCCGTCTCGATCCAGCGGGTGTGGATGGTGAACGGGGCGCCGCCGGCGGGGGCGAAGGCGGGGTCCACGACCACGGCTCGGTCGAACGGCAGGACGGTGGGGATGCCGCCGATTTCCATTTCGGCCAGGGCGCGGCCGGCACGCTGGAGGGCCTGTTCGCGCGTGGCGCCGGTGACGATCAGTTTGGCCAGCATGGAGTCGAAGTTGCCGCCGACCACTTCGCCCTCGGTGATGCCGGAGTCGACACGGATGCCGGGGCCGGTGGGCAGCGTGATCCGCGAGACCGTGCCCGGTGCCGGCATGAAGCCGCGGCCGGGGTCCTCGCCGTTGATGCGGAACTCAAAGGAATGGCCGCGGACTTCGGGATCCCCGTAGCCGACTTCCTCGCCGCGGGCGATGCGGAACTGCTCACGGACCAGGTCGATCCCCGTGACTTCCTCGGAGATGGTGTGCTCCACCTGCAGGCGCGTGTTGACCTCCAGGAAGGAGATGGTGCCGTCAGTGCCGACCAGGAATTCGCAGGTTCCGGCGCCAACGTATTTGGCTTCCTTCAGGATGGCCTTTGAGGATTCGTAAAGCCGCGCGATTTGCTCGTCGGTGAGGAACGGAGCCGGGGCCTCCTCCACCAGCTTTTGGTTGCGGCGCTGCAACGAGCAGTCCCTCGTGGAAACAACGACGACGTTGCCCGCCGCGTCTGCCAGACACTGGGTTTCGACGTGGCGGGGGGAGTCGAGGAAGCGTTCCACAAAGCATTCGCCGCGGCCGAACGCCGCGACGGCCTCGCGCACTGCGGATTCGTACAGTTCGGGGATTTCCTCGCGGCTGCGGACCACCTTGATGCCGCGGCCGCCTCCGCCGTACGCCGCCTTGATGGCCAGCGGCAGGCCGAACTCGTCGGCGAAGTCGAGGACTTCCTGCGTGGATTCGACCGGGTTCTTGGTGCCCGGGACCAGCGGCGCGCCCACCTTTTCGGCGATGTGGCGGGCCTTGACCTTGTCACCCAGTGCGTCGATGGCCTCCGGGGGCGGGCCGATCCAGGTCAGGCCGGCGTCGATGACCTTCTGGGCGAACTCGGCGTTTTCGGCCAGGAAGCCGTAGCCGGGGTGCACGGAGTCCGCGCCGGAACGGCGGGCCGCGTCAAGGATCTTGTCGATGACCAGATAGGACTCCGCCGCGGTGGTGCCGCCGAGGGCGAACGCCTCGTCGGCCATGCGCACGTGCAGGGACTCCCTGTCCGGTTCGGCGTAGACAGCCACGGAGGCAATGCCCTCGTCGCGGGCCGCGCGGATGATGCGGACGGCAATTTCGCCGCGGTTGGCGATCAGGACTTTGCTGAGCGGGCTGGCGCCTGCCGGCTGTGAATTGGTCACACGGGACTCCTTCTATTCTCCGCCTGAGCCTAGCGTGATTGTGAGGGTTTGGCCCATGCATCATGCTGTTTCGGCGTGGGACGGCGCAGGGTTTTGTCGGGTTCCTACAAAACGCCGGGGCGTGCGGCGTGCGAGGTGGCCCGCCGTGCGTGGCATGTGATCCACGGACGCAGACGCGGGGGCAGCGCACAGGAAGGAACGCCCAACGCCCTTCCGCAAGGTCCCCCGATGGTGGATCCGGGCCTGCTGCCATCCCATGAAGCTGGACCCCATACGTTTCAAATGGCGCTCCACTTGCCAAGTGGAGCGCCATTGGTGATCATCCAGGCTCTGCTTCATGCTGCCGGGCCCACAGGTCCGTGATGGACACGCCCGCGTGTGCCAACAGCCGGCGCAGGGTGGAAATCGACAGGCCCACCACAGTGTGGGGATCGCCCTCGATGCCGGAGATGAAGGCGCCGGCCAGGCCGTCGATCGTGAACGCGCCGGCCACCTGCAGCGGTTCGCCTGTGGCCACATAGGCGTCAATCTCGGCATCCGTCACGTCTTCAAACCGGACCACGGCGCTGGTGACCGCCCCGCGCCCAACAGGGGCTCCGGCGTCGCCCGCGCCAGTGCCAGCCAGCGGAATGAGCCAGTGGCCGGTATGCAAAACACCTGAGTTCCCGCGCATCATGCGCCAGCGATCGCGCGCCACCTCCGGCTCCCAGGGCTTGCCGTAGGCCACGCCGGCAAGCTCAAAGACGGAGTCGCAGCCCAGCACCAGGCCCTCGGCGATCCCGGCGGCGACGGATTCCGCCTTGGCCCGTGCCAGCAGCAACGCGGTGTCGACGGGGGAGAGGGCGCCGGCGTCAGCCGTGACGGCGTCCTCGTCGACGTCGGAAACCACTATGCGGTGCGCGATGCCGGCGTCGTGCAGGAGCTTGGTGCGGGCGGGGGAGGCGGAAGCCAGAATGAGGGCAGGGGTCATGACTCCAGCCTAGATTGCTCGGCACGTCGTACGGTTTGACGGATATCGGTGAACGGTGGTTCACTGAATGGGTGAACACGCGTTCACCCATCCCCAAACCCTGCGAAGGAAATCCGTGCCGTCCCATTTGGCCGTCCGTGAGACCGCCCGCGCCGACAGAAAGCCGGCCGCACCCAAGCGCACCTCGCTCGTCATCACCATCCTGTGCCTGGCCGGGACCGTGGTGGCGCTGCAGCAGACCATGGTGGTGCCGCTGCTGCCGGACTTCCCCCAGATTCTGCACACGTCCGCGGACAACTCCTCCTGGCTGGTGACCATCACCCTGCTCACCAGCGCCATTGCAACGCCCATCATTTCCCGGCTCGCGGACATGTTCGGCAAACGCCGCATGATGGTGGTGGCCATGGTGACCATGGTCATCGGCTCCGTCATCGCGGCGGCCGGCGGGACGTTCATCATGCTTTTGATCGGCCGCGCGTTCCAGGGCCTGGCCGCCTCGCTCATCCCCGTCGGCATCAGCATCATGCGCGACGAGCTGCCCCGCGAAAAGGTGGCCTCCGCCGTCGCCCTGATGAGCGCCACCCTCGGCATCGGCAGCGCGCTGGGCCTGCCCCTGGCCGGGGTGATCTACGAATCGCTCGGCTGGCAGGCCATCTTCTGGATTTCCGCCGTCATCGGCGTGCTGCTCATCATTGCCGTCGTGGCCATCGTGCCCGAATCCGCCGTGCGCACCCGGGGCAAGTTCGACGCCGTCGGCGCGCTCCTGCTGACCGCCGCCCTGACGGCGCTGCTGCTGGCCATATCGAAGGGCGGCCAGTGGGGGTGGACCAGCGAACCGGTGATCCTGCTGTTCATTGGCACCGTGGTGTTTTTGGCCCTGTGGTTCCCGTACGAACTGCGGGTCAGCCAGCCCATGGTGGACCTGCGCACCTCCGCCCGCAAGCCCGTGCTGCTGACCAACATCGCCTCCATCCTCGTGGGCTTCTCCATGTACGCAAACATGCTCAGCACCACCCAGCAGCTCCAGCTGCCCAACATTGGCGGCTACGGGTTCGGCCTCAGCGTGGTGGTGGCAGGTCTCTGCATGATCCCCTCCGGCCTGGCGATGGTGGCCCTGGCGCCGGTCTCGGCGGCCATCACCAAGCGGTACGGCGCCAAGATCACCTTGATAGCCGGCTCGCTGGTGCTGGCCGTCTCCTACGTGGCGCGCGTCTTCCTGACCGGCGAGGTGTGGATGGTGATCCTGGGCGCCACGGTGGTCAGCATGGGCACGGCCATCGCCTATGCCGCCATGCCGACCCTGATCATGCGTTCGGTGCCGATCACGGAAACGGCGTCCGCGAACGGGTTGAACTCGCTGCTGCGCGCCGTCGGCACCTCCACCATGTCCGCCGTCGTCGGGGCCGTCCTGACGTCCGCGGTGGTCCACGTCGGCCCCTTGGCGCTGCCCACCGAGGACGCGTTCAAGGAAGTTTTCTGGTACGCGGCCCTCGCGGCCCTGCTATCCATCGGCGTCACCGTGTTCATTCCGCGCGTCCAGACGGCCCCCGGCCTGGCGGGCGGCTCCATGGGGGCGTTCGACGGCGGTGCCCAGGCGGGTGCCGCGGGTGCGGCTCCGGGCGCCGCAGGGGCGGCCCGCGCGGCGGGACTGCCGGCCGGCGTCGTTCCTCGTGCCGCCAGCGCGGCTGGCGGCCCGGCGGAGAAGAGCGAGATAGTGGTCAGCGGGACCGTGGTCGGCGCGGGGGAGAAACCAATCCGGCAGGCCGTGGTCAACGCGCTGCACACCAACGGGGAGCCGGCCGACTGGAGCCGGGCCGACAACAACGGCCGCTACTCGCTGGTCCTGCCGGCGTCCGGGCGCTACTTGATTGTCTCCAGCGCCGACGGCTGGGCCCCCAGCTCCCAGGTCCTGGATTTTGTGGATTCCTCCAGCACCCAGCACATCCAGCTCACCGTCAGGCTGACGCTTTCCGGCATGCTGGCCGACGGCGGACGGGCGCTGGACCATGCCCTGGTCACGCTGACCAAGGCCACGGGCGAATTTGTGATGTCCACGTTCAGCGACGGGTCGGGACGGTACGAGGTTCCGCTGCCCACGGCCGGCCGCTACATCCTCACTGGCCTCGACCCGGAGGGCCTGCGCAGCGAGTCCGTGCAGGTACTCCTGGCATCACGGCCGGCCGTCGTGGACCTGGACCTGGGCGGGCGGCCCGAACCGGCCGCCACGGCGCATGCCCGCGTGGGCGCGTGATGGGCCGGCCCGGCACGCGGGATGCCGTCATCCAGGCCGCACGGCAGCTTTTTGGCGAACGGGGCTACACTGCCGTGACGGTCAAGGACATTGCGGCGCTCGCCGGCTATTCCCCCGCCATGGTCATGAAGGTGATGGGCAGCAAGGCAAAGCTCTACGCTGCGGCCGCGCCGGAAGTGCCCAGCTCGGACGTGCTGCTGGAGAAGGACGAACCGCTCGGGTTCGCCCTGGTCCGCAGGATCCTGCGCCGGCGCCAGGACGACGAATCGGAGCCGTGGTCCATGGTGGCCCTGCTGGTCCAGGACGCGCCCGACAAGGATGCCGCCCGGGCCGAACTCCGGGACCGCTACATCAGCTGGATGTCCGAGCAGATCGACGACACCTCGCCGGCCCGGCAGAAGTCGCAGCTGGTGGTGTGCGTGGTCATGGGGCTGGGGGCCGGGACCCGCGTGCTCGGGCTGCTGGACCCCGATGAAATGGCGGACGAGGACCTCATCCAGCAGTATGGCGCGATAGTGCAGGGCATCATCGACGACCCCGCCGCCGGCCGTTGAGGTTGGAGATCACCACCGCTGCGCTCCGCCTGAGGCGTCGTGATCTCCAACCTCAACCGATGGCGGGAGCGGAGCCTTGCATCAGGCGGGAGCGGATCAGGAACCGCTTGCCCTCCGGGGCCTCGACGGAGAATCCGCTGCCGCGTCCGGCCACGACGTCGACCGTCAGGTGCGTGTGCGACCAGTAGTTGAACTGCTCCTTGGACATCCAGAACTCCAGCGGCCCGCATTCGGGGAGTTCAAACAGTCCCAGCAGCATGTCCGCCTCGGCGGTGATGAACTCCCCCGCCGGATAGCACATGGGGGAGGAGCCGTCGCAGCAGCCGCCCGACTGGTGGAACATCAGGGGTCCGTGCTGGCCCCACAACTTTTGGAGCAGTTCAAGGGCCGGTGAACTCAGCGCCACCCTGGACTGTGTTTCGCCCGAAATGGTGATTCCTGCTTCGAGGATGCCTGATCTTGTAGCCATTGAACTGCTCCTTGTCGTTTGAGGACGGTAGGGACCGACCTGGCGACGCTGCCTCACCGGCACGGTGCATTCAGCCAGCGGTGAGACAGCGTCGGGGGAAAACTCCCCGGTTGCAACCGAGCGTTTGGGAACTTACCCCAAGTCTTGCGGGAGCGTTTAGTACTTGATGACCACGCGGCCGTCGATCTTGCCGGCGCGCATCTCATCGAGGACTTCGTTGATTTCGCCCAGGCTGCGGGTGGAGACCGTGGGGTGGATCAGGCCGCGGGCATAGAAGTCAATGGCCTCTTCCATGTCCTGGCGGGTGCCCACGATGGAGCCTCGGATGGTCAGTCCCTTGAGCACCACGTCAAAGATCGGTGCCGGGAAGTCGCCCGGGGGCAAGCCGTTGAACACGATGGTGCCGCCGCGGCGGGTCATGCCGATGGCCTGGCCAAAGGCGGCCGGGTGGACGGCGGAGACGAGCACGCCATGGACGCCGCCGGTCTGGCGCTGGATCGACTCAACCGGATCTTCGTTGCGGGCGTTGACGGTGATTTCGGCACCGTGCTTGCGGGCCAGAGCCAGCTTGTCGTCGGCAATGTCGACGGCGGCCACGCGCAGGCCCATGGCCACGGCGTACTGGACGGCAATGTGCCCCAGGCCGCCGATGCCGGAAATGACGACCCACTGTCCGGGGCGGGTCTCCGTCATCTTTAGGCCCTTGTAGACCGTGACGCCGGCGCACAGCACGGGGGCGATCTCCACGGGGTCGGCGCCATCGGGGATGCGCGGGGCGAACGCGGCATCAACCAGCATGTACTCGCCAAACGAGCCGTCCACGCTGTAGCCGCCGTTTTGCTGGGACTCGCACAGCGTCTCCCACCCGGTGCGGCAGTACTCACAACCGCCGCAGGCCGTCCACAGCCAGGCATTGCCCACGAGGTCCCCCACGGCCAGGGAGGTGACGCCCTCGCCGAGCGCCACCACTTCGCCCACGCCTTCGTGGCCGGGGACAAACGGCGGGCTGGGCTTGAGCGGCCAGTCGCCCTCGGCAGCGTGCAGGTCCGTGTGGCAGACTCCGCTGGAGATGAGCCTGACCAGGGCGTGGCCGGGGCCGGGTGTGGGCAGCGGGTATTCCTCAACGCTGAGGGCCGTGCCAAATTCCTTGACTACTGCTGCTTGCATCGTTGACATGAAATTTCCTTTCGTGAAAGTGGTGCTGGTCAGGGCGCTGAAGGAGCGTCCGTGAATGGTGCCCCGTTACTGAAGGAGCGTCCGTGAATGGTGCCCCGTTACTGAAGGAGCGTCCGTGAATGGTGCCCCGTTACTGAAGGAGCATCCGTGAATGGTGCCCCGTTACTGAAGGAGCGTCCGTGGCGGTGGTGACGGGGAAGGGTGGTGCGCCGGGCACCCGGGCGGTCTAGAAGAAGCCGAGCTTGTCCTCGCTGTAGCTGACCAGCAGGTTCTTGGTCTGCTGGTAGTGGTCCAGCATCATGGCGTGGTTTTCGCGCCCGATGCCGGAGGACTTGTAGCCGCCGAACGCCGCGCCGGCAGGGTAGGCATGGTAGTTGTTGACCCACACGCGCCCGGCCTGGATTTCGCGGCCCGCACGGTAGGCGGTGTTGCCGTTCCGGGACCACACGCCGGCGCCGAGACCGTAAAGGGTATCGTTGGCGATGTGGAGCGCGTCCGCGTAGCCGTCAAACTTCGTGACGGCGAGCACGGGGCCGAAGATCTCCTCCTGGAAGATGCGCATGTCGTTGGTGCCCTCGAAGATGGTGGGCTTGACGTAGTAGCCGCCGGCGAGGTCGCCGGGGAGGATGTTGCGCTCGCCGCCCGTGAGCAGCTTGGCGCCCTCCTGCTTGCCGATGTCCATGTAGGAGAGGATCTTCTCGAGCTGGTCGTTGGAGGCCTGCGCGCCGATCTGCGTGTCGGTGTCCAGCGGGTTGCCCTGGATGATGGCCTCGGTGCGGGCCACGGCGTCGGCCATGAAGGCTTCGTACATGGAGCCCTGGACCAGTGCGCGCGACGGGCAGGTGCAGACCTCGCCCTGGTTGAAGGCGTAGAGCGTGAACCCCTCGAGGGCCTTGTCGTAGAACGCGTCATCCTTGTCCATGACGTCGCTGAAGAAGATGTTGGGGCTCTTGCCGCCGAGCTCCAGCGTGACCGGGATCAGGTTCTGGGAGGCGTACTGGCTGATGAGCCGGCCCGTGGTGGTCTCGCCGGTGAACGCGATCTTGCGGATGCGTTTGCTGGAGGCGAGCGGCTTGCCGGCCTCCACGCCAAAGCCGTTCACGACGTTGATCACGCCGGCCGGCAGGATGTCGGCAAGGAGCTCCATCAGGACCAGAATGGAGGCGGGCGTCTGTTCGGCCGGCTTCAGCACGACGGCGTTCCCGGCCGCGAGGGCCGGCGCCAGCTTCCACACGGCCATGAGGATCGGGAAGTTCCAGGGGATGATCTGGCCCACCACCCCGAGGGGCTCGTGGAAGTGGTAGGCCGTGGTGTCGTCGTCGATCTGGGTCAGTCGGCCCTCCTGGGCGCGGACCACGGAGGCAAAGTAGCGGAAGTGGTCCGCGGCGAGCGGGATGTCCGCGTTGAGGGTTTCGCGGACGGCCTTGCCGTTGTCCCACGATTCCGCGACGGCGAGCAGCTCAACGTTGGCGTCAATCCTGTCCGCAATTTTGTTCAGCACGGCGGCACGTTCCGTGGCGGATGTTTGTCCCCAGCTCGGGGCGACCTTGTGCGCGGCGTCCAGGGCCAGCTCGATGTCCTCGGCTGTGCCGCGGGCCACCTCGCAGAAGACCTTGCCGGTCACGGGGGTGACGTTGTCAAAGTACCGGCCCTTGACGGGGGCCACCCATTCGCCGCCGATCCAGTTCTCGTAGCGGTCCTTGAACGTGACCTTCGAACCCTCGGTGCCGGGCTGTGCATAAACAGTCATTGTCTAAACTCCTTTGCGGTGGGGACCTCGATGTCCTTGCCCTGAAGCGTACGTGGGGCCACGTTGCGCCCACGTTGCATGCGCTGCGTCACACTTTTGGCAGGCCACCGTTCGCGGGGGAGGGACGGGCGGGGAGGGGGAAGCCCGGCCATCGAGCACCTGGATCTCGACAGGCCGCCCACCGGGACCGTCGGCCTACGCTTCGAGCGCCTCCAGATGGGCGACGACGGCGGCGCGCCGGGGCGAGCGCGGCGGCAGGAGGCGCAGGGCGCTGCGCCAGGCCTCGACGTCGTCCGCTGCCTCGGGAAGCTGCAGGTAGGCCAGAACCACGTCGGCGCTGGCGTCGCCCAGGATCGCCTCACGCAGCAGCAGTCCCACGCGGTTGCGCAGTTCGCCCAGGGCGGGCGCCTCGGAGCGGGGCAGCACGGCGCCCTTGTAGATGTTCAGGGCCAGCCGGTGCGCCCCGCGGTCCAGGTAGCTGAGAACCTGCCCGGCGTCGACCACCAGGGTGCGGGGGAGCCGGTAGGGGCGCGATGCGGGGACCAGCGACGGCCCGTGCCTGTGCAGGAGCTTGCGCAGGCGGACCATTTCGGCGCGGATGCTGGTCAGCGAGGTGCCCTCCGGGTAGACCATGCCGGTCAGCTCCTCGGCCGTGAGCCCGGCCGGGTGCAATGCCAGCATGGCCAGTATTTCGGTGTGGCGTTCGCTGAGCGTGAGCGCCTGGCCGGCCAGGTGCAGCAGGCCCTGGTCGCGGCCGAGGATCTGCAGGCTGTCGCGGTAGAGCGGCTTGGCGGACGACGCCGGTTTCCCGCCCGCCGCGGTCCGCCCGGCTGCGCTGCCGCGGGGTTCCCCGGCCCGGCGTTCCAACCGCTGGATGCGCAGATGCGCCTCGGCCGCCGCGACAGTGGCCTGGACCAGGGAGAGGGTGTTGGCGCCGACGGCGTCGATCCCGCCCGTGATGTCCACGATGCCCAGGATGCCGCCGGAATCCGGGTCGTGCAGTGGCACGGCCGTGCAGCTCCAGGAGTGGACGGCGGGGTTGAAGTGCTCCTCGCCCCGGATTTGGACGCCCCGGCCGAGCACCAGCGCGGTGCCGGGGGCGCTGGTTCCGGCGGCCAGCTCGGACCAGTCGGCGCCCTGGGCAAAGTTGATGCGCTCGCCGTTGCGTCGGGCCGCGGAATCGCCCTCAACCCACAGCAGGCGGCCGTGTTCGTCGCCCACGGCAACCAGCAGTCCGGTGTCGTGGCTGGGCTGGATCAGCAGCTGCTGGATGACGGGCATGATGGCAGCCAGCGGGTGGCCGCGGCGGAACTCCTCGAGCTCGCGGCTTTCCCAGACCACCGGCGGCGTGGCCGCCTCGGGCGAGGGCAGCGCCTGGCGCGACCGCTGCCATGATTCGCGCACCAGCGCCCGCGCCTGGCCACGGGAGGGCATGCTCTGCACGGGATGGGACATGGGCGCTCCAAGGGCAGGGAAGTCGGCGGGTCCGCGCCGCGGGCTGGCACTGGAGCCGGTCCACGTGGCGTACCTCACAGTTTAGCGGACCGGGTCAGGCTAACTCCGCGGGGCATCCTCGATGAAGGGCACCTTGGCCACGTATTGCCGGTAGAGGTCCACGGCGTTTTCGGTGGGCAGGTTCCCAAACGCCAGGGCGGTTTCCAGGCCGTCCAGTTCGGCGTTGCAGGCCTCGGCCGCCGACACGTGGTCGGCGACGGCGTGCGAGTTGGCCAGGTTCGTGGCCAGCGCCGCTGCCAGGGACAGCAGGACCGCCGCCAGGCAGAGGATCCGCCACACGAGTGAATCGTCCCTGAGGGAGAAGAGGCCCTGGACGGCGCCGGTGAACCGCGTGCCGCCGGCGGCCGGACCCACTGTGACGAGTGCCGCCAGCGCGCTGCCCACAATGCTGATGTTGGCCAGACGGTTCCTGCGCGGACGGGCACTGCGGAGGAAGGCCGTAAGGGCCGCCCTGCGCTGTTCAATGCGCGCCGACAGTTCCTGCCGTGCCTGCGGGTCCTCGCTCACAATGTTCCTCCCGGCGTCTCTGGTGGGCCATTGACCTCCCATTGTGGCAGTCCGCCGGCGCGCTGTACATGGACGGCGACGGCGCATGGCGCCGCGCTCGGAAGCCGCGCCCGGAAGCCGCGGAAGGGCGGCCAGCCGGGCGGCCGTGAATCCAGCGGCGTCAGCCGGCGGTCGCGGGCTCCGGATCGGCATGCTTGGCGGCGGAACCCGTTTCCGACAGCGAAACCAGCCTTGCTCCCTCCACGTCCACGTCGGGCAGGATCCGATCCAGCCACTTCGGGATCCACCAGGCCGACTTGCCCAGCAGGTGCATGGCCGCCGGGATGATCGTCATGCGCACCAAGAATGCGTCGGTCAGCACGCCGAACGCCAGGGCAAAGCCGAGCGGGCGCACCATGGTCAGATGGGAGAAGATGAAGCCGGAAAACACGCTGGTCATGATGATGGCAGCTGCGGTCACCACCGGCGCCGCGTGCTTGAAGCCGGTGCGGACGGCCTGCCTGGCGGTTTGCCCGTGCACAAAGGCCTCGCGCATGCCGGAGGCGATGAACACCTGGTAGTCCATGGCCAGGCCAAACAGCACGCCGATCAGGATGATCGGCAGGAAGCTGAGCACCGCCGCGGGGTTGGGGACGTCGAAGATGCCGCCCAGCCAGCCCCACTGGTACACCGCCACCACGCCGCCAAACGCCGCCACGAGCGAAAGGAGGAAGCCCGCCGTCGCCAATACCGGCACCAGGATGGAGCGGAACACCAGGATCAACAGGACCAGGGACAGCCCCACCACGATGGCCAGGTACGGCGGCAGCGCCGAACCCAGCTTGGCCGAGACATCCACATTTGCCGCCGTCTGGCCGGTCAGGCCGATGCTCACGCCGTGATCGGCCTTGATGGCCACACCTTCGGCCCGGAGATCGTGGACCACCTGGACGGTGCTGGAGCTTGCCGGGCCTTCAGCCGGAATGACCTGGTAGACGGCCGTGCGGAAGTTGCTGCTCATCGTCAGGGGGATGGCGGCCTTGACGTTGTGCACCTTGCGCAGCTGATCGGCCACGTCCAGGTTCAGCTCCGTGGCGGAGGCCTTGTCCAGCCCCGCCGGCAGGGAACCGACCACGACGATCGGCCCGTTCATGCCCTCACCAAAGTCGTTGCCCGTGATGGTGTACGCCTTGTACGCGCTGGAATCGACGGGTTCGGAGCCGCCGTCGGGCAGGGCCAGGCGAAGCCCCATGGCCGGGATGGCGATGACGGCCAGCGCCACCACTGCGGTGACCAGCGAAATCACTGGGTGCTTGGTGACGAGCCCGCCCCAGCCGCGGGCGCTGCGGGCGACATCCTTGGCGTCGTCGCGAGCTGTGGTCTCCCCGGCGGAGAGCCCGGCAGCTTCGGCGTCGTGCGAGGTCCGCGCGGCGGCGTTCTTGGCCCAGGTGCGCTTGGGGATCACCCGACGGCCGATGAGCGAGAGGACCGCGGGGGTCAGCGTCAGTGCAATCAGAACGGCAATGGCGACGGTTGCCGCGGCCGCCAGTCCCAGTATGGCCAGGAATGGCAGGCCCGTCACGGACAGCGCCGCGAGGGCGATGACCACGGTCAGGCCGGCAAACAGCACGGCATTGCCGGAGGTGCCCGTGGCCTTGGCGATGGATTCGCGCATGTCCATGCCGGCCAGAAGCTGCTGGCGGTGACGGTTGACGATGAACAGGGAGTAGTCAATGCCAACCGCCAGACCCAGCATGAGGGCAAGCATCGGGGAGATGGAGGACATGGAGATGACCCCCGTCAGCGACATGGTGCCGCCCACGCCAATCCCGACACCGACAAGGGCCATGAGAAGCGGCAGGCCGGCGGCGATGAGGGTGCCAAGCATGATGATGAGCACGGCGGCGGCCACGGCAATGCCGAGCACCTCGCTGATGCCGAACAGTGCGGACACGTCCTGGGTGATTTCCTTGCTGTAGTCCACGGTGACTCCCTTGGACCCGAGCGTATTCAGCTTCTCCTGCAGCAACGTCCTGTTGGCCGGGGTCACCGCGTCCATCGACACCTTGAACTGGATCTGCGCAATGGCAGCCTTGCCGTTTTCCGAGACAAAGCGCAAGCCGGCCGCGGCGTCAGCGGAGCGTTGGCCCGTGGTCAGCTCGGCTTTCTTGGCGGCGAGGGTGGCGAGTCCGGCGTCGTACTGGGCCTTGCCATCGACAAGATGATCCTGGCCTGCCTGCCACTGGGCCATGCCGGCGTCGATCTTGGCTTGGGCTTCGGCAATCAGGGAGGCGGCTGCCTGTGCTTGCGGGGAGTCGGCGGGGAGCGCAGCAGCCTGTACTTTTTGGGCGACCAGCTGCTTTTGCTTGTCCTCCAGTTGCGCCTTGCTTGCGGCCAATTCCGTGGCGCCGGCGTCCAGCTTCGCCTTTTCCGCCGCGGCCTGGGCCTCCCCGGCGGTGAGCGCCTTGGCGCCGTCGGCCAGCTTGGCCTGCGATGCGTTGAGGGTGGCCGTGGTTTCAAAAGGATCGACAACGCCCTTGACCGACGGGATGGACGTCGTCGTGGCCAGTGCGGCGGAGATGTCCTTTTCCTGCGCAGGGGTGAACGCCTTGCCGTCGGTGCTGGTGAACACCACCGTGCCCGAACCGCCGGACGCATCCGGAAGATCGGCCTTGAGCTTGTCGGCCATCTGCTGCGTCTCGGTGCCCGGGATCTGGAAATCGTTGCTGGTGGTGCCCATGAAAATTGCCACGGCACCGCCGACGAGTCCCAGGATCACCACCCAGGCGGTGATCACCAGCCAGGCGCGCCTGGCCGAGAAACGACCGAGTCGATATAGCCAATGTGCCATGATGGTTCCTTTTGTGTTTGGGTGGCCGCGCCGTGCGGAGGCGGGCCGGGGCGGTGTGGGGGTTAGGAGCGGAATCCGTTGCGGACGTGGGCGACGGCGGCGCCGAGGAGATCACGCAGCCGGGCTACCGATTCGGCGGACGTGTCGGATCCGCGTTCGTTGAGCCAGACCAAGAGGGCGGCGCGGCCGCCGCCGACGACGGCCCCCACCAGGGCGTTGATGTACAGCTCGTCGGTGCCCGCCGGAAGGCGGTGCCGGGCGACGGCGGTGATCTTGGCGCTGCACGCCTCCCAGGCTTGCAGCTGGAATCGGCCCAGAGAGGGGTCCTGGGTGAGGGCACACGTCTCGGCCAGGGCGGCCAGCTCGCGGCTGTGGCCGCTTGCGGAAAGAGCGTACTCGGCGGATTTGAGGATGGGTTCGTCGACGGGCCGGGTTTCCATCTCCTCGATCACGCCGTCCAGGTAGCGCTGCGTGAAGCTGGCGACGGCCGCCTCGACGGAGGGGAAGTAGTTGAAGAACGTGCGCCGGGAGACGCCGGCGGCGGCGGCGACGTCGTCGACGGTGAACTCGTTGAAGGAGCGCGCACGGAGGAAATCCAGTGCCGCGCCGGCGATGGCGTCGCGAGTGGCCACCTTGTTCAGCTCGCGGCGGGAGACGGGTGTCACCGGGGAAGGCGTTTCGGGAAGGGGCATGTAACTACACTAAGTGCAACTTTGCACTCAATGCAAGTTAACGGGTGGGTGTGGTAGGGAGGCGCACACCTACCCGGGGCGCGCTACCGGGCTTGCGGGTTCGCCGCCAGGTAGGCCGACTGGCCCGTGGCGCCGGGCTGGCCCTCGGCGAGCGGAATGGCGAAGACGGCCGTGCCGTAGGCGCACACCTCGGTCCAGTTCTGTCCCATCTCGGAGGTGTCAAAGCGGGCGGCCACAATCGCGTTGGCGCCCTTGGCCTGCCCCTCGGCCACCATGCGGGCGACCACTTCCTGGCGGCTTTCGTACAGGGCCTTGGTCATCTCGGGCAGTTCGCCGCCGCCGAGGGCGCGGAAGCCTGCCGTGAGCTGGGCGCCGATGTGCCGGGAGCGCACCGTCAGGCCCATGACCTCGCCAAAGACGGCGTCGATCTTGTAGCCCGGGAGGTCGTTTGTGGTCACGATGATCATTCTGGAGCCTTTCAATGACCCGGCGGCGGGGCCGGGCTGGGTGTCTTTCCATGGGGCATCCTACGACCACAAACCCAGAAACTCCCGCCGCGATCCGGAATTCCGGGCTGCGGCGGGAGTTGTCGGGATGGCTTCCGTCAAGGGGCGGGCATGATGTCCCTGCCCGGTTAGGCGTGGGTGAGTTCGCGCTCCGAACCCGGCCGATCGGCGTCGTCCGCGGTGCCGGCGTCCGCCGCCGGGGTCCCGACGTCGGGGGCGTCGTCCGCGAAGGGGTTGCCGTTGCGGGGCGCGTTGTACAGGGCTTCGTCCAGGATGCCCTGGCGCTTGGCCACGATGGTTGGCACGAGCGCCTGGCCGGCGACGTTGATGGCCGTGCGGCCCATGTCCAGGATGGGGTCGATCGCCAGCAGCAGCCCGACGCCGGCCAGCGGCAGTCCCAGCGTGGAGAGCGTGAGCGTGAGCATGACGACGGCGCCCGTGGTGCCTGCCGTGGCGGCGGACCCGAGCACGGAGACGAGCACGATCAGCAGGTACTGGCCGAAGGTCAGGTGGATGCCGAAGAACTGGGCGACGAAGATGGCGGCGACGGCCGGGTAGATCGCGGCGCAGCCGTCCATCTTGGTGGTGGCGCCCAGCGGGACTGCGAAGGAGGCGTAGGCGCGGGGGACGCCGAGGTTCCGCTCGGCCACGCGCTGTGTCAGGGGGAGGGTGCCGATCGAGGAGCGGGAGACGAAGCCGAGCTGGATCGCCGGCCACGCGCCGGAAAAGTACTGCTTGACGGAGAGTCCGTGGGACTTGACCAGGACGGGGTAGACCACGAGCAGCACGAGGAGCAGGCCCGCATAGATGGCGATGGTGAACTTGCCCAGGGCGCCCATGGTGGTCCAGCCGTAGGTGGAGACGGCCTTGCCGATGAGCCCGACGGTGCCGATCGGTGCCAGGCGGATGATCCACCAGAGCACTTTCTGGATCACGGCGAGGGCGGAGCCGTTGAGCTTGAGGAACGGGTCGGCGGCCTTGCCGACCTTCAGTGCCGCGATGCCGATCGCAATGGCGATCACGAGGACCTGCAGGACGTTGAAGTTCACGCTCGTGGCGATGGCGCCAGCTTCGCCGGCCTTGCTGGAGGCCTCAAGGCCGAGGAAGTTGGACGGGAACAGGCCTGTCAGGAAGGCCCACCAGTCGCCGGTCTTGCCGGTGTAGTCGGCCGGGGCGGACTGGCCGGTGCCGGCACCGGGCTTGAACACCAGCCCCAGCGCGATGCCAATGCTCACGGCGATCAGCGAGGTGATGGCGAACCACAGCAGCGTGTTCCAGGCCAGGCGCGCGGCATTGGTGACCTGGCGCAGGTTTGCGATGGAGGAGATGACGGCCGTGAACACCAGCGGCACGACGGCGGCCTTCAGCAGCGAGACATAGCTCGAGCCGATGACGGTCAGCGTGGCGGTCAGTGCGTTGGGGTTCTTGACCGGGTCGCCGCCGAGGTTCCGGGCGACGAGACCCAGGATGAGGCCGGCGACGAGGCCGGCAATGATCTGTAGGCCGAAGTTGCCGGTCCACTTCGGAAGGCGGCGGGCCCTGGGGTCGTTGGTCCTGGAAGTCATGGGACCACGGTAGGCGGGGCAAAATAGCACCGCAGAATTTGTGTTTCCCCGTATTACGCCCGACGATTGCCGAATGATGGATAACAACGTGCACTTTGTGCGCCTTCGTGACGTATCGGCACGAATGTGACGCGGCGTGGCGGACCGTGCGGACGGCTCGTGGAAGGGTGCCTGGGGATCGGGTCAGGTCTCCCTGTGAACGTCCGGGTCAGCGTGGTTTGCCTGCGCCAGCAGGGACAGCAGCCGGGCAAGTTCCGCGGACTGGTCGGGGGAGAGGGCGGCCAGCATTTCCTGCTCGTGCGCCTCTGAAACGGTACGCAGCTCCCGGAGCTTGGACCTGCCTTCGGCGGTCAGGTGCAGCTCGTAGTTGCGGCGGTCGGTGCTGCTGCGGGCCCGCTCCACGAGCCCGCGGCCTTCCAGTGAGTCGATCAACTGGACGACGCGGCTGGGCAGCGAGCCCAGACGGGTGGCGAGGGCGCGTTGGCTCAGCCCGGGCGTGCGGCCGATCAGCCGGAGGGTGCCGGCGTCGCCGGGCGTCAGTCCCAGCTTCCGGGTCCGTTCGGCAAACCGGTCCGAGGACAGCGAACCCAGTTGCGACAGGAGAAAGGCCGTTCGCTGCGGTGTGCCGTTGTCGGGCGCTGTGCCGTCGTCAGGTGTTGCCATGAAACCCAGAATACATCCTTGACTAAATGATTCATAAGATGAATCATTCGTTATATGAATATATTTCGGGAGGATGATCTTGGCCATGACTGAACAAGCGGCACGGGGCGGGTCCCGGTCGGCACGGGGTGGAACGCAGCGGACGGCCGCGACCGGGCGGCGACGGCCGACAGGCCCCCACCCGGGCGTTCTGGCGGCCGTCAGCCTGGGCCTGTTCCTGCTCGCGCTCCTGCTGTCGGGGATGCTGTCGGACGGCAAGGTGTTTGTCTCCCCGTTCTCGGCCACGGATGATGTGGTTGCCTTCTACCGGGACAACCGGGCCGCCGTCACCGTTTTGGGCATGCTCCAGTTTGGCTCGGCCGTGCCGCTGGGGATCTACGCAGCCACGACCTACGCCCGTCAGCTGCGCCTCGGCATCAGGGTGCCGGGACCGGCCATCTCGTTCTTTGGCGGCGTCGGCGCATCCCTGATGTTGATGTTCTCCGGCATGCTCACGTGGCTGGCGGGCCGGCCGGAGGTCACGGGCGATCCAGGCTTGGTCCAGGCGCTGGCATTCCTGGCCTTCCTCACGGGCGGGGTCGGATTCGTGACCGGCATCGGGCTGCTCGTGGCCGGTCTGGCCGTGCCGGGGCTGGTGCTGAAGTTTGTGCCGCGATGGCTGGCCTGGACGGGGCTGGTGCTCGCCGCCCTCTCGGAGCTGAGCTTCCTGTCCCTGGGCGTGGAGCCGCTGCAGTTCCTGCTGCCGATCGGCCGCTTTGGCGGGATGCTGTGGCTGATCGCCGTCGGCTTCCTGCTGCCCGTGAACCGCGCCGCTGCAAGCTGGTCGCCTGCCGGGCCAGGCGTCGGCAGCAGCGGCGGCGCCGTGCAGCCACCAACGCCGTGAGCAGCAGCCAGCCGGATGGCAGCCTGGGCGCGACGAGGAACTTGTGGCGGCCGGCGGCGGGCGCCCACCGGTACCTCGGCCGAATGGTCCAGCACGGAATTCGACAGCGTGCTTGGCGTCAACCTCCGTGGCGCGGTCCTGTGCCTAAAGTACGGGTTGGCGGTCTTGCCCGGATCCGGGTCCGGACAGGCGCTCGTCAACATGTCCTCGACGGCCGGCGAGCAGGGCGTCAACGTCATTGCACCCGGCCCCATCCTGGCCGATGCCCTGGCCTCGGCGGGTCCTGCGGCCCGTCCCGTGACTACATTTCGCGGAACTGGCCAGTCCTGCCGGAGGCCTGATCAGCCCCCCAGCAGTGCCACCTTGAGCGTGTCGAGGCCGACGGAGCCCAGGTTCAGCGCCTGCGTGTGGAAGTCGCGCAGCGAGAACGCGTCCCCGTCCCGGGCGGCACGGGTGTCGCGGATCTCCTCCCACAGGCGCTGGCCGATCTTGTACGACGGCGCCTGGCCCGGCCAGCCGAGGTAGCGGTGGAACTCAAAGTCGAGCTGGCCGGCGGAGATGTCCAGGTTCCTGGCCAGGAATTCCCGCCCCTTCTCGGCCGTCCACGTGCCGCTGCCCCACTGCGGGGGCACGGCCAGGCCCAGGTGCACGCCGATGTCGAACACGACCCGGGCAGCGCGCATGCGCTGGCCATCCAGCATCCCCATCTTGTCGCCCGGGTCGGAAAGGTAGCCCAGCTGGTCCATGAGCCGTTCGGCGTACAGCGCCCAGCCCTCGCCGTGACCCGACACCCAGCAGGCGTTGCGGCGCCAGTCGTTCAGCAACCCGCTCTGGTAGGTCGCCGTCGCCACCTGGAGGTGGTGGCCCGGCACGCCCTCGTGGTAGACCGTGGTGGTCTCGGCCCAGGTGGTGAACGTGTCCTCGCCCTCCGGCACCGACCACCACATGCGCCCGGGCCGGGCGAAGTCCTCGGACGGGCCCGTGTAGTAGATCCCGCCGTCCTGGGTGGGCGCGATCCTGCACTCGAGCGTGCGCATGACCTCCGGGATGTCGAACTGCGTTCCGGCCAGGTCCGCAACGGCGGCGTTGGAGAGCCGCTGCATCCACGTGACGAGCTCATCGGTGCCGTGCAGTTGGCGGGCCGGGTCGGCGTTCAGCAGCGCCTTGGCCTCCCCGATGGACGCGCCGGGCCGGACGTGCCCGGCCACGGCCTCCTGCTCGGCAATGATCCGGTCCAGTTCCGCGACGCCCCACGCGTAGGTCTCGTCGAGGTCGACGGCGGTGCCCAGGAATTCCCGTGAGGCCAGCTCGTAGCGTTCCCGGCCGACGGCGTCCGCCGCCGGTGCCTGCGGGAGCAGCTCGTCCCGGAGGAACGCGACGAGCGCACCGTAACCGGAGCGCGCCAGGTCCGCATTCGCGGCCAGTTCGGAGGTGAGGTCGGCCGGGAGCCGTGTGCCGCCGTCGTCCGCCGCGACGGCGCCCGGCCCGGCGGGAGCGTCCGTCGCGGAACCCGGTTCCAGCGACGCACCGGCGGCCAGGGAGACAAAGAAGCCGTCCGCCGCCGCGTGGCGCTCGCACTGCTCGATCACCGTGGAGACCTGGCGCCGGGCCGCGACCAGGCCGCGGGCCGCACCCTCGCGCAGCGATGCGATGTAGCCGACCACGGCTCCCGGGACGTTGGCCAGGCGGCCCGAGATGTGCCTCCAGTCGGCCACCGTGGCCGTGGGCATCAGGTCAAAGATGGACCGGATGTCCTGCGCCGGGGAGGCGATGTTGTTCAGGTCCGCCAGCGGCCAGCGCGAGTCGTGGAGTTCCAGGGCCAGCCCGAGGCGTTCGCGCATGGCGTGCAGGGTGACACGGTCGACGTCGTCCGCAGGCTCCAGACCGTCCAGCGCGGCCAGCGCGTGGCGGGCCGCAGTGGCGGAGGCCTCGAGCCCGGCGGGGGAATGGTCGCGGTATTCGGTTTCGTGGCCGGGCAGGCCCAACTCCGTGGCAAAGCCCGGATCGAGCTCGATCAACCGTTCCGTGTAGGCGTTCGCTGCAGCATCGATGGGGCTGGCGGGACGGGTCGGGCGGCCCGAAGTTAAGGTCATCCTCCGACCCTATCGCGCCGGCCCTATCGCGCCGGGCCACGTCCGGTGGCGGGGGCGGGGACACCGGCGGAGGAAGCGGAGATTTTCCCGCCGTTGGCGCCGGAGCCTGACATACTGGGTTTCGTGTCCGCCATGCAGGCAGTGGCGGCGACTTTCAAGAAGTCGCTGCGACTGGATTTTTCCCAATCGGACCCCGTCGTTGCGGCGCGCAACGCCTTCGGGGTCGGCATTGTGCTCGTCATCGGCGTGGCCAGCGGCAACTTCCCGGTCGCCGTCTTCGGGGCCGTGGGTGCGCTGTTTGCGGCGTTTGCCGACCGCCCCGGCAGCTACCGGCTGCGGTTTGCCAGGATGGCCGGGACGTCCGTGGCGGCGGGGATCGGCGGCGGGCTCTCGGTCCTGTGTGCCCACTCGCTGCCGCTGTCGCTGCTGCTGGTCGCCGTTTTTTCCTTCACCACCGGCATGCTGCTGTCCCTGGGGCTCAACGTGGCACAGGTCGGCATCGCCGGCACGGCCGTCGCGATCGTCCTGAACAGGTTCCCGATGCCGCTTTCGGGCGCGCTGGGGATCGCCGCGGCCATCACGGCCGCCGGACTGTTGCAAAGCTTTCTGGCCATTGCCGGCTGGCCGCTGCACCGCCACGCCCCCGAACGGGCGGTGCTGGCCGACCTATACGCAGGCCTGGCCCAGCGGACCCGGTCGAAGCACCCGAAAATGACGGCGCCCGGCGCCGGGGTGCTGCTGACCAAGGCACGGGAGACCATCACCGGATTCGGCCACGGGATGGGCCCGAGCATGCAGTCCTACCGCGGCCTGCTGGACGAGGCGGAACGGATCCGGCTGGAAGTGATTGCGCTGGGCTACTGCCTGGAACGCTTCGAACGGGTGGACAAGACGGCCCAGCACGACGCCGTCCAGTATTTCCTGCTTGCTGCCGGTGACGCCCTGGATGCAATTTCGGAGTCGCTGCGCCGCGGAAAGGTGTTCGACCCGGCCGCCATGGACCCCGTCACCGCGGCCGCGGCCGCGCTGACCGAGGTGATGGACGGGTTCACTGACTCGCCGACGGGCCGGTTTGCATCCCTGCACTGCCGGGCGCTGGCCGGCCAGTTGCGGGCCGGCGCGCGCATGGTGAGCCCGGGCGCCGTCGAGGGCCGCGTGGCCGAGCCCGCCGCGCAGGTGGGCGGGGTGCGCATGTCGCTGCAGGCGCCGCTGGGGACATTGCGGGCCAACCTGCGCCTGGACTCGGCCATCGCCCGGCACGCCATCCGCCTGATGGTCATGGTCACGGGCACGGACGCCCTGGCGAGGCTGCTGCCGGGCACCGACAGGGGGTACTGGATACCGTTGATGGTCCTGCTGCTGCTGCGACCGGACTTTGGTGCGACGCTGCAGCGCACCAGTTCCCGGCTGGTCGGGACCCTGATAGGGCTGGGGATCGGCACCGCCGCAACAGCCCTGATCGGAGACGAAAACAAGTATGCGCTGGTGGCGGTGATCGTCGTCTTTGTGTTTTGTGTCCGGATCTCCGGTGCACCGAACGCCTTCTTCATGGGGATATGGGTTGCCGCGTACCTGGTGGCGTTGCTGGACCTGGCCGGCTCGCCCGCTGCGGTCGTGGTGCTGCCGCGGCTGCTGGACACCGTGGTGGCGGGGGTCCTGGCGGTGGCGGCCACCATGGTGTGGCCGGCCTGGGAGCGTGCCTATCTGCCGGCCCGCATTGCCGATCTGCTGCGGGCCTACCGGACCTACCTGCTCGCCATCACCGACCCAGGCCTGAACAAGGCTAAGATCGATGCCAGCCGCATCAAGGCGCGGCTGGCGCGTTCCAACGCCCAGGCGTCCCTGGACCGCACGGCGGCCGAGCCCGTGGCGGGCCAGGCCACGCTCTTCACCGCCGAGGGCGTGCTCGTCCAGAGCCACCTGTTCGTCCAGGCCGCCATGGTGATCGATGCCGCCAGGCTCTCGCTGCGCGCCGCCCAGCACCCCGTGGATGACCTCATGCGCCAGCTCGCCCCGTTCATCGCCGATTGCGCGGCCACGCTGCAGGCCTGTGAGAGCGCGATCGTCGGCGGTGCCGCCCCGCGCGGTGTCGTCAGCCTGCGCGCGTCCTACGTGGGGCTGAAGGATTCCATGGAAAAGGACCCCATCGCGGTCGAAACCGTGCAGGTCGCCGTGCTGGACGCGACCGACCGGATCGCCAACTCGCTTGACACCATGGCCCACCTGCTGCGGGACCGCGGCACCCGCCAGGAGCCGGCGGCGGCCTGAGGGACCCGGGGCAGGGGGTGGCCGGAAATCCGGAAGAATCAGCGGCCCGAACGCCGCCAGGCGCCGGTGCCCGGGCGCGGCGGCAGGTGCAGCTGCGCACGACGGGCCCAGGCCCGTGCCGCTGGGCTAACGGGGGCGTCTCCGGTGTGTGCCTGCAGGGCGAGCACGACGGCGGTCACGGCCGCCAGCTCTTCGGCCGTCGGGTTGCCCTGGGTCACCGAGAGCAACGGGACCTGGGCCGCGGAGGGCTCGGGCGCCGGGGTTCCAGGCGCCGGGCCGCCGGCCGCCGGCGAGTTCTCCTGTGCCGTCACAGCGGGATGTTCCCATGCTTCTTGGCCGGCAGGCTGGACCGCTTGTCGCGCAGGGCACGCAGGCCCTTGATGAGCTGGATGCGCGTGTCGGACGGGGCGATGACCGCGTCGACGTAGCCAAGTTCGGCGGCCTGGTAGGGGTTCAGCAGTTCTTCCTCGTAGCCGCGCACAATCTCCGCCCGGCGGGCCTCGACGTCGCCGCCGTCGGCCTCCACTGCGGCGAGGTCGCGGCGGTAGAGGATGTTGACGGCGCCCTGGGCGCCCATGACGCCGATCTGGGCAGTGGGCCAGGCCAGGTTCAGGTCGGCGCCGAGCTTTTTGGAACCCATGACGATGTACGCTCCGCCGTAGGCCTTGCGGGTGATGACGGTCAGCTTCGGCACGGTGGCCTCGGCGTAGGCGTAGAGCAGCTTGGCGCCGCGGCGGATGATGCCCTGGAATTCCTGGTCCTTGCCGGGCAGGAAGCCGGGGACGTCGACCAGCGTGATGATGGGGACGTTGAAAGCGTCGCAGTGGCGCACAAAGCGGGCCGCCTTCTCGGATGCGGCAATGTCCAAGGTGCCGGCGAACTGCAGCGGCTGGTTGGCCACCACGCCCACGGTGTGGCCCTCGATCCGGCCATAGCCGATCATGACGTTGGGCGCGTAGAGCGCCTGCATCTCCAGGAAGTGGCCGTCGTCCAGGACCTGCCCGATCACGGCGCGCATGTCATAGGGGTGGTTGGCGGAGTCCGGGACCAGCGCATCCAGGGCGAGGTCGCCGTCGTCGGGCTCCAGGTCCTGGTCGTGGTCGGTGACGGGCGGCTCGGCCAGGTTGTTGGAGGGCAGGAAGTCCAGCAGCTCGCGGACAAATTCGATGGCGTCCGCCTCGTCCGTGGCCAGGTACGTGGCGGTTCCCGTGTTGGCGTTGTGTTGGCGCGCGCCGCCCAGGGTTTCCATGTCCACGTCCTCCCCGGTGACGGTCTTGATGACGTCGGGGCCCGTGATGAACATGTGGGAGGTCTTGTCCACCATGACCACGTAGTCAGTCAGCGCGGGGGAGTACGCGGCGCCGCCGGCACAGGGGCCCATGATGAGGGAGATTTGGGGCACGACGCCGGACGCGTGGACATTGTTGCGGAAAATGTCCGCGAACATGGCCAGCGAGGCGACGCCTTCCTGGATGCGGGCGCCGCCGCCGTCGTTGATGCCCACCACCGGGCAGCCGTTGCGCAGCGCAAATTCCTGGACCTTGACGATCTTTTCGCCGTTGACCTGGCTCAGCGAGCCACCGTAGACGCTGAAGTCCTGGCTGTACACCGCCACCAGGCGCCCGTCCACCGTGCCGTAGCCGGAGACCACGCCGTCGCCCAGCGGCTTCTTCTTCTCCATGCCGAAGGCGTGCGAGCGGTGCACCGCCAGGGCGTCAAATTCAACGAAGGAATCCGGGTCCAGAAGGAGGTCGATGCGCTCGCGGGCCGTGTGCTTGCCCTTCGCATGCTGCTTCTCGACCGCAGCCTCGCCGGAGGGCACCGCCGCCTGGGCCGTCCGGTCACGGAAATCGGCAATCTTGCCTGCAGTTGTCGAAAGGTCGTGGTTCATCTGTACTCCGGCTCGATAGGTGGCAGCTTGCTTTCCCTTAAGTAGGAACCGCACAAAAGGGCAAACACTACTGACAGTCTAGTAATGGATACGGCCCCTGCCTGTGTAGATACCCGACAAAGTCGGCCATCGTGAATGGCAGTTCCTCCACCGCGACGCCGGGCGGCGGGCGCGCACGGGCGGGCTGGCCGCGCCGGATAAGATTGGTGCCATGAGCCGCACACCTCCCTCACTGGATGAAAGTGCACTCAAGTCTGCGCTGACCCACCCCCGCGGCCCGTTCCGCCGTGCGGATGTTGTGGGGGAGACCGGCTCCACCAATGCCGACCTTGCCGCCGCGGCCGCGGCGGAGCCCGGAGCCTGGCCCGACCTGAGCGTGCTGATCGCCAATTCGCAGGTGGCCGGCAAGGGCCGCCTGGACCGGGCCTGGGAGGTTCCCGCAGGCGCCGCCATGATCTCCAGCGTGCTGGTGCGGCCAACGGAGGCCTCCGCGCATGCCGGCGTCCCCGCCTTTGACCCGGCCGGCCACGCTTGGCTGTCCGTCCTCGCCGGAATTGCCCTGTGCCAGGCGGTGTCGGCCGAAAGCGCTGCCGAGCCTGTCCTCAAGTGGCCCAACGATGTCCTGCTCAACGGCCGCAAGCTGGCTGGCATCCTCGCCCAGCTCGTCGTGCCTTCCCGTGATGCCGCGCGGGGGACCGGGCGGGCGCACGACGCCGGAAGGCCGGGACCCGCCGTCGTCGTTGGGATGGGTGTGAACATCAGCCAGCAACGGGTGGAACTGCCGGTGGACCAGGCGACGTCCCTGGAACTGGAAACCGGCGTCGCGGTGGACCGGAATGTCCTTCTGCCTGCGTACTTGACCCGGTTCGCCCGGCTATACAACGAGTTTGTTGCGGTGGGCGGCGATGCGCTGCGGCCGCTGGGCGGAGGCGAGTCCGCGCATGCGCTGGCTTCCGGCCTGATGTCCACGCTCGGAACGGATGTGAGGGCGGAACTTCCCGGGGGCAGGATGCTCTTTGGCACGGCCGTGCGGCTGGGCCGCACAGGGGATTTGGAGTTGCGCGATGCCGGCGGGGTGATGCATGCTGTCAGCGCCGGCGACGTGGTGCATTTGCGCAGGGCAGGGCATGCCGGCGGTGTGGATTATGCGTAAGTGGTTGGCCGAAGGGGAGCAGGTTCAACTGGTATGCCGTCCCCATTCACGGATTTTGGTCTGGCCGATTGCCGTGGGACTGCTGTTGCTCATGGCGGCGTCCGCCGCGCTGGCCAAGCTTCAGCCGGCACAGTTTGCCGGCTGGGCGCCCGACGCGGGGGAGCTGCGCCAACCCGCCATCGTCGTGTTGCTGACGGCTGTGGTGCTGTTGCTGGTGGCCTATCCGCTGCGCCGGGTGGTGCGTTGGGCGGGCACCAGCTACGTGCTGACCAACCAGCGGGTGGTGGTGCGCAGGGGTCGGGTCCGCCGGCAGCAGGAAGACTATTATCTGGCACGCGTGGAGAGCCTGGACCTGCGCCAAAAACTGCGCCAACGCATGGTGGGAGCAGGAGATCTGGAGTTCCACATGGTGACCGGCGGCGTGTTGACCGTTCACGATGTGCCGCACATTCTGGAATTCCGGAACTACACGCACCGTATTTGGGCACAAGTGTTCCGTGCGTCCTTTCAGCAAGCTCCGGTCGCGGCGTACTACGCTGATCAAGTTGGCTCAGACGGGGGCGGCATGAGAAGAAACGTGACTGGAAAGGAGCTTCGCAAGCTTGGAAGAAACCATTGATCCACCCGCGTCGCTGCTTCCGCCGGCCTCACGCAGCCAGACAAAAGCTTTGGAAACGCAGCTTTTGGGCGGTGAACGCACGCTCAAGCGGCGCGACGTCGCTGCCGGAGCCGGTGTGTCACTGCTGTCGGCACGCAAGATTTGGCGCGCCATGGGCTTCCCCAACTTGGGGGACGACGACGTTGCCTTCACCCAGCGGGACCAGGAGGCCCTGAACACCGTGGTGACCATGGTCCGTGAGGGACTGTTGACCGAGGAGACAGCCATTTCGGTCACCCGGTCCATCGGGCAGATGACCGACCGCATGGCCGTCTGGCAGATCGAGGCACTTGTCGAGGACCTCGTCGCCGAGCATGGCGTCAGCGATGCCGAGGCGCGCCGCGCAGTGGTGTCCGAACTGCCGAACCTCATTGCGCCGCTCGAGAAACTGCTGGTGTATTCGTACAGGCGCCAGCTCAACGCCGGCATCCAGCGGCTGGCCGTCCGTGCCGCCGACGGCCTGGCCGAAAGCGCACTTGGGCGCGAAGGCGACGAGGACGACACGCCGCTTCCGCTCGCGCGCGCCGTTGGCTTCGCCGACCTGGTCAGCTACACGTCCCTGTCGCGGCGCATGAATGAAAAGACGCTGGCCAAGCTGGTGCAGCGGTTCGAAAACATCTGCGCAGAGATCATCAGCGTGGGCGGCGGACGCCTGGTGAAAACGATCGGCGACGAAGTCTTGTTCAACTGCGAGACCCCGGTCGCGGGCGCCCAGATCTCGCTGGCCTTGGCTGAAGCCATGGCGGCCGATGATTTTCTGCCTGAGGCCCGCGTGGCCATGGTGTGGGGTCGGGTGCTGTCCCGGCTCGGCGACATTTACGGTCCCACAGTCAACCTCGCAGCACGCCTCACGTCCCTGGCTGAACCCGGCACCGTGCTGATTGACTCCGTCACGGCAACGGCGCTCGCAGGCGACGGCCGCTTCGTTCTCACGGAGCTGCCCATGGAGCACGTGCGCGGTTTCGGTGAGATTTCCCCTGTCCTACTCCAGCGCGGCGAGGGCCAGGGCATCATCGTCGACTGATCGCTGGCCATTGCTTTCGGTGGACCGGACCGGTGTTCGCGCGGCTTATCGAGGCATGGTCCGTGGCCCTGTTTTCGCGTTGTCGCCTCCACAGAATGTCTTGTTCTAGAAGTTCTCCACATCCCGAATATGTTTTCTGATAATGTCGGTGCCCGTCGGTAGTGTTGTGCGTATGGAAGCAACGGCAAGGGTGCCGGGACAGACCGGCACCCCGACAGGGACAAGGACCGCTGGTGGACACATCCACCAGCTGATCACCCTTGCCGCGTCCCTGACGGCAGCCGCCACCGCCGCATCCACCGCCGCATCCACCGCCGCGGCTTCTGGATCGGCGGCAGCCACTGCCGCCGGCGGTTCCGGTGCTCCCAGTGATCCGGTGGTCCCGGCCCCGCTGGGCGTGAGCCTGGAGTCCCTCGGCGATGCCGAACTGATCGCCTGGGGCCGGACCGTTGAACAGCTCAGCCGGTACGTCCAGGCCCTGCAGGTCCAGGCCGCCGGGACCATCGCCACCCGCACCCACGAGGGCCGCTACCTGCGGGAGGGACACAAATCCCCCGCCGACGTCCTCACCGACGCCCTGCTCCTCAGCCGCGCCGAAGCCGGCCGCCGCCTCAACCTCGCCCAGCACTTCCTGCCCGCCACGGACCCCCTCACCACCGTCACCACCCCCTGCGACCAGCCCGTCCTGGCCACCGCGTTCTTTACCGGCACCACCACCGCCGAACAAGCCCTGACCGCCTCCCACTACACCGCCGACGCCGCCCACCTCGCCCACGCCGGACGCACCACCGCCGAAAAAGCCCGCGAGCTCGAAACCACCATGACCACACACGCCCAAACCCAAAACCCGGACTTCCTGCGCCGCATCGGCACCCGCGCCATCAACATCATCGACCCCGACGGCGACAAACCCACCGAGGGCGAACTGATCGCCAAACAAGGCATCCGCTTCCACCGCGCCTACCGCGGCCTGATCAAAATCACCGGCCACGCCACCATCGCCCAATACGAAAGCATCATGGCCTACATCGGCCACTCCACCAACCCCGCCCCCCACAAAGACATCAACACCATCAACCCCAACGGCACCGGCAACGGCAACAACCATGACAACGGCAACAACCATGACAACGGCTCCGGCTCCGGCTCCGGCGACATACTGCCGGGCCAAATGAACCTCATGGACCTCCTCCACGCAGCCACCGCCACCGGAACCGCCCCCACACCCGCCACCCCGACACCGCCACCAGCCCAGCCGCCCGGACCAGCCCAGCTGACGGGACCAGCCCAACCGCCGGGACCAGCCCAACCGTCCGAACCAGCACAGCTGCCGGGACGAGCCCAGCCACCGGCCCCGGCAAGCCCCGCCCCCGGCGCCGGCGCGGACAACTCCTGGCCACCACCCCAAGGCCCCGCCCCTGACTGGGCCCAACCCGCCGCCACCACGGCTAATGACGGCAAGGCCGCCACCACCGATGGCGACACCGGAGGAACCGTCCCCGGCAACAACGACGCGGCCCAGGATGGCGCCGCCCAGGATGACGCCGCCACGGATGGCGAGGCCACGAGCGACGGCAAAGACGCCGGCATCAGTTTCATCTTCCCGGCATCACCCCCGCCGGCAGGACTCGGCTGGCAACCCCAACCCGCAGCCACCACGACCCACGGCACCGACACGCCCACCATCACCGCTGGCGGCAGCAGCCCTGACGATGTCGGAAGGGAGGGCGGGGCACAGTTTTGGGCCACTCCCGGCCTTGACCCCACCGAGCGCGGCGCCCCCGACAGATCCGGGACCGAACCGCCCTGGCCACACCTGGTCCACGGAATCCAGATCCCCGAACCCGGCTCCGACATCGACCTGCCCGGACTGGACCCCATCGACCCGACCAACACCGACCCCGCCGTGGCCGACAAACGCACCCACGCCCAAAAACTCCTCGACGGCATGATCGACTGCCTCCACCTCGCCGCCCGCACCGAACTGCTGCCCCTCAACGGCGGCATGAAACCCCAACTGATCATCTCCACCACCGAAGCCGACCTCCAAGCCAGCCGCACCCAAGGCAAAGGCGGCGGCATCGCCTTCCTGCCCTACACCGGACCCAGCAACCTCTCCCTCTTCGACACCAAACTCTGCGACGCCGACGTCACCACCATGATCCTCGGCGACGGCCAAAAAATCCTCAACGTCGGACGCACCCAACGCCTCTTCACCCACACCCAACGCAAACTCCTCATCGCCCGCGACATCGGCTGCACCTTCCCCCACTGCACCCGCCCCGCCCGCTGGTGCGACGCACACCACATCATCCCCTGGCAGGACGGCGGGGAAACCAGCATCGAAAACGGCGCCCTGGCCTGCGAATACCACCACACCCTGATCCACCAAGGCCACTGGAGCGTCCGCCTCCTCAACGGCATCCCCCACTACACCCCCACCCACGGCACCGACCCCAACCGCCGCGACCTCCGCAACCCCTACCACCACGGCCTCACCCTCCCCGAACACTAAACCCAAGCCCTCAACCCCCAAGGGCACCACAGGCCCAACCACCACCGACACGCAACACCAACGGGCTTCGCCAGGCCCGACCGCCGGGCGGGCCTACCAGCTGATGGCGTCGAACACAGCGCGCAGCTTGGCGCCGCGGTCGGGATTGACGCTGGTCACCCATGCGATTCGGCCCAGCAGGTGCGCCCGGAAGTCGTCATGGCCGTCCCGGTTCTGGCCTTCGGGTCCAAGAAGCAAACAGTTGTGCAGCACGGCCTTCAACCGGTCGAATTCCGGACGCGCCACATTCGTGCGCGTGTTCACCACCACGCCGGTCACGCTCTGCCTGACACCGGCACGGTGGACCCTGGTCTTCAGGCGGTTCAGCGAATGGCCCTCGTCGGCCACAATCCGGGCCGCGCCGCGCACAAATGCGTCCGCGCGCCTGGAAAGTTCCGTGCCACCGCTGAAGGCGAGGTCGTCGGCGTAGCGGGTGTAGACGGCGTCGAACGCCCCAGCCCAGCCGGACAGCCTGGAGTCCAGGCGCCGGAGAGCCAGGTTGGCCAGCATGGGCGCAGTGGGTGCGCCCTGGGGGAGGTGCGCCGTCGCAAGCGCCTTGCGCAGGGCGAAGCGGTCCCCGGGCTCTCCTCCGGGCGGCATCTCCGCGATCACGCCCACCGGCACGGCATGCGTGCACAGTCCCGTCAGCCGGTGTGCCACCGCCTCAGTAAAACCGGCCTGCCGCAGCACCCCGTACACCCGGCCCGGTGACACGTGCGCAAAGAACGCGGCCAGGTCGAGGTTGACGACCACCTCCGTTCCCGCATGCAGGGCCGCCCCGCTGACAGCACTCCGGCCGGACACAAAGCCATGGGCGGCATCGTGCAGCGGGATAGGCGACAGCAGTTCGCGCAGGACCGTTCGCTGGAGCCCGCGCAACCGTGGAAGCGGGATCTCGAGCAGCCGCGGCACCCGCCCGGGCCTGCTGCGCCACTGGTAGCGGTAGTGCTGTAGCCGCCGGCTTGAGGCGGTCCGGTTCCACTGCCCGGGGTCGGAGAACCACTCCAGCTCGCCCACGCTGAGGTCCAGAACTTCCGCCAGTTCAGCCAAGGTGTCCAGCCTGGGGACCCGTGCCGCCCGGGCCACGGCCGGCTCGGCAGCGTAGCGCACCAGAGTGATGGGCCTGCGCTGCCTTGCGGCCTTTTCGAGTGCCTCGCCGAACGCCTCGGACCCAAGCACGACGGCGGCCAGCTCGCGCGGTGCGTCTGTCGGGGGCCGGTGGTAGCTGCGCAGAACGTGCGTGGCCAACGGACCCAGCCAACGACGTCGTGCACCCAAGATACCTGTTCCCGCCGTCATGAGGGCCGGCTTGGACCAGTCATCGGCGGCGAGAAATGCGTGGGACAGGGCTGATGCGAGCGCGTCAGGGGTGGGCCGGGAGGAGCGTGCCAGCACGGCGGCCGCGGGCGCGACGGCCTGACCTGCGGGGATCATGGGTGCGACGGCCCCGTGGATGACCTGTCTGTCTGTTCGGGCGCGCGGCTGCGCGGAGCGCAGAGTGGCGCCCGAGGCGCTTGCTGGAGGCCAGTCTTCGTCCTCCGGGGTAGCCCCGGAGAGGGTGGTGCACCGTGATGCCCGCCCGCCTCATCCAGAAGCCGTCGCATGCGCCAACCCTAACCTACGCGCCGCCGGGATGCCCTCTTCGGGAAACGCCAAGGTGCCCCGCGTACGCTTGCGTTCGAAGAACACTCTGCCGGTGTGGGATTCTCACTCCTCACCGCGCTATGGGATCAACGGCCGGCAGAAGGGCGGGCAGGGATGCGCAGGAGCGCGCAAATTCGCGTCGGCCGTGGCAGCTGGGCGGTGGTGACGTGGCTGGCCATTGTGGCCATGTTCGCGTTGTCGGGCTGCCAAGGCGTCGTGACCCCCGGTGGCGCCGATTCCGGCGCAGCCCCCTCGGCCGCGACCAGCACGGCCCATGCTGCGGCGACACCGTCGGCCGGAGCCGGCCACACCGCCCAGGCCGAACCGCACAAGGTGGTGGTGATCGGCGACTCCCTCAGCACCGGGATGGGGTCCACCCCCGCGGAGGCCTGGCCCAGCCTGATCAGCGCCGCCCCGCTCGACCCCGACGACGACTTCGACGTGGTCAACGGCTCCCAAAACGGCAGCGGCTATGTCGCCGTCGGCGACAACGGCTCCACTTTTGGTACCCAGGTGGCCCAGACGGTCACCGCGGACACGCAGCTGGTGGTGTTCTTCGGCTCCGACAACGACATGGGGGCATCACAGGCGGCCATCACTGCAGCGGCCGGCAAGGCCTTTGAAGCGGCCAAGGCAAAATCGCCCCACGCGGTGCTGCTGGTGGTGGGACCCCAGGCCTACACGACGCAACCCGAGGCCGCCCGGCTCACCGTCCGGGACGCGCTGGAACGGGCGGCGTCAGCGTCCGCCGCCCTCTTCGTTGACCCGATCGGGCAGGGCTGGTTCATCGGGCAGGTCGCCGAGCTGGTGGGTCCGGACGGGGAACACCCGTCCGTGGCGGGCCAGCGGTACTTGCAGGCGCAGCTGGAAAAGCTCATCAAGGAAGAGGTCTCCACCATGCCAAGTCCCACCGTCCGGGCCAAGTAGGCGGCGATGAGATCGCGCACGCAGCCCCGGTGGGATACCCGGATCAGCAGCCAGATGATCACCGTGGACGGACGTGAGCGCACCTTTTGGACGGCTGTGGGGACCTCGGACGGTGCCGTGGAAACGCCGTCGGCCGTGCTGCTGGTGCTCCACGGCTCAAGCCAGACGGGCCTTGCGGTGAGGGCCTTCAGCGGGCAGAGTTTTGACACACTGGCGGCGGGAGGCCGCGTGGCGGTGGTGTATCCGGACGGCTTGAAGAGGGCGTGGAACCATGCAGCCCGGGACGTCCACACGGTGGACGACGTCGCGTTCATGACGGCCCTGGCTGACCACTTCCACGCCCTCTACGGACCTGTCCCCGTGATTGCGGCCGGCTACTCCAACGGCGGGCAGATGGTGATCCGGCTGATCCATGAAATTCCGGACAAGCTCGACGGCGCGGCGATCATCAGTGCCACGCTGCCACGCCCCGGCGGGCTTGCCTTTGCCGACCGGTCGCTCCCGCTGCCCGTGCTGCTGATCCACGGAACGCGCGACCGCGTGGTGCCGTATCGTGGCGAAGGCACCCTGTGGGGCCGGTGGGCCCGCAACCCCGGGCCGTCCGCACCGGACACGGCACAGTATTTTGCTGACCGCAATGGCATCACGGAACCGCCGGTGGAAACCGTGCTGCCGCATCGGGCCGAGAGCGGACGCACATCGGTGCGGGTACGGCGTTACACGCAGGAACGCCGCCTCCCCGTGACCCTGTACACGGTGGTGGGTGGCGGACATGTGGTCCCCAACCGGCGCAAGCGGGCGATCTTCGTCCTGGGCCGGACCACCCAGGACCTGAGCACGATGGAAGCCGTGGCGGACTTCTTCCCCGTGCTGCGGGGCTGAACCCCGCTGCAAGCGGGCGCCCCGCCGCAAGCGGGCGCTGCAGGCGGGTGCGGCCGGAAACCGTGTCTCCGCCACCCTCATTACCTTGGGCTCGGGGACCGGTAACACCCGGGTCCCTTACTTCTGATCCGGTTTCAATCCTTCGGAGACAGCTGCGTGGCGGGTTGCGAGCCGGGACAGGTCAAGGCGGTTGGCGGCACCCGTCTTGCGCAGCAGGTTGGAGATGTGCGTACTTACGGTCTTTTCACTGATCACCAACGCCCCGGCAATCTCCGCGTATGTGCGCCCTGCCACGACATATTCGAGAATCTCGCGCTCCCGCGGGGTGAGCCCAGGGAGCTCGGCGTGGGCACCTGTCGAATCGCCGACCGCTGGACCGACGACTTGACGGGCCATGTCGATGCGGGCGCGTGTGGCGAGTTCGCGTAGATGTTCCAGGATGGGCCCGGCCTGGAGTTCTTCGGCGAGGGCCATGCCGCGGCGGAGAACGGATGCAGCCAAGCCGCGCTGGGTGTGACCGTGCAGCAGCAGTGACTCCACCGCCCGCCGGCAGGAATAGGCCTCCTCCCAGCGCAAGGTTGCCGCCCCGCAGGCGTCAGCCGCCCGGATCCAGTCCTTGGCATTGCCTGCACTCTCACGGGCCCGGCCCACTTCGGCTGCGTACAGAAGGTTAAGCGCAGCAATTTGAAGGGTGTGGAGCTCGGTCGCTTCACCTTGGTCCCGGAGCGTGGCCGGGAACCGCTGCACCAGTTGGTCGGTCATCTCTGTCAGGGCGGCGGTGGGTGTCCCCTCATCCCTGGCCACCCGTATCTGATCGGCGAGGGAATGGGCTGCAAGTGGGATAAGCCACTCGCACATGGTCGGCGCGAGCCCTCCCGCGGTCGCCCCCGTCATGGCCGCTTCGTACGCCGCCTCCGGGTTCCCCACAGCCAGGGCGACCTCGGCGCGGATCGCATCGAAGCCAAGGTTGATGAACTCGGACTTTTGTGCGTACAGTTCCTCGGCGCGTGCAAGGTGGGCCCGTGCCTCATCCCTCCGTCCCTGACAGGCTGCGAGCCGGGCCGCCGTGAGGCGGGCGGCGACGTCGCCCATTGTGCCGGGATCCGAACCAAGCGCTATGCGAAGCGCCTGCCCGCATTCCTGCCAACGGCCGACGGCGAGATAACTTTCGGCCTCCGCGGCTGCCATTTTGGCGATGTACACGTGCGGCGCCCCGAGCCTGACCAGCTGCTGTCTCCCTGCGCGCATGAGATCAGCAAACTGCTGACTGGTCCACGTCTGCGTGGCGTTGGCCAGCCACATCGTGGCGTGGACGAAGGCCCAGAATTCGCGGGCCTCCGCGGCCGCGGCTACGGCCTCGGCCGCCAGTGTCCGTGCCGCCTGCGCGCGGCTGCCGACCACGGCGACCATGGCATTCGCCGTCAGCGCATAGGACAGCGCGCGGGGATTCCCGGCAGCCCGGGCAATGGTGAGGGCACGCGCGGCGTGGCTTTCCGCCTCGGCCTCGTCGTTCCACACGCCGACATGGGCCAGTTCGGCGAGTGCAAGCGCATGCTGCCAGCTTTCCGGCTCGACGGCGGCGAGCCGGACCGCCGCGCGCATCTCCTCGATGGCCATGAAGGAACGCCCCATGGAAAAGCGCAGGTGCGCGCGCCGCACCAGCAGTTCCGCGGCATCCAGTGGCCGTTCGCCGATCCCGGTCCCGCCCAACAATGCCTCCACAGCCTCCAGTTCTTCGTCCATGGAGCCTGTCTCCTCGGCGGCAGCGCGCAGCCTGGACCACAGCTCCTGCTGGCTCTCCGCTGCGTCGGGAAGACCGCTGCGCAGGGCCACCGCGCGTCGAAGCAGGCGCAGCATCTCGGCCGTTCCGCCTGCATGCCCCGCGGCAGCCGAGGCACGCAGGGCCCACCGGTAGGCGTCCCCGGCGTGGCCGGACGCGTAATGGTGGTCTGCCAATGCGGCCAGCGACTGAAAATCCGTCGCTTCGTGACCGGCCAGCGTGTTCTCCTCATGGGCGGCAAAGGCGGCATGCCAACGCATGCGCTCGTCCGCGTCCAGGCGCTGCTCAAGGACCTCGGCGAGCAGCGGATGGTGGAACCACCAGTGCGTCCCGTCCAGGCTGCATTCAACGATGCCCGCATCGGCCGCCTCGTGCATAAGCACCAGGACGCCGTCGCGCCCGCCATCCGGCCGTGCGACGGCGCCGAGGTCCTCCGCCCGCAAGGGACGGCCGCCCACCGCCATGAGCTGTGTGAGCCGCCGCGACCCCGCGGACAGGCTGCGCCAGGAGCGCAGGACAGCCGCCTTGAGGTCGGAGGGCAGCTCGGCCGGCAAATGGCGCGCTGAAGGTTCCAGGCCCGCAACGACCAGCCGGTTGAGATAGGCGTTTCCCGCAGTGTGTGTGAAGACTTCCTGAAGCAGGGACTGGTGCGGAGGGGCGCCCAGGAGGCGCGCCATCTGGGCCTCGGTGTCCAGGCGGTCCAGGGGTCCGAGTCCCAGCCAGTCAATGCGGGGCAGGCGCCGGATGTCGGCGAGCCAGCGATGCAGCGGGTGGTCTTCGGCAACCTCGCCGGTGCGCAGGGTGGCGATGATGGCCAGGCGCCGGCTGGGCGGGCCGGCGATGAGGTACATGAGCACATCCAAGGTGCTTTGGTCCGCCCACTGCAGGTCGTCAATGACCAGGACCACCGGCCGGCGCTGGCAGAGCTCTTCAAGCCAGCCGTCAATCGCGACGGGAACGTTGTGTGGCGCTTCGCCGGCTTTTGGCAGCGTCGGGCGCGCATCGCCGTCAAACCTGGGAGCGCTGCGCAAGGCCGATCGCAACGCCAGAAACGGGACAGTCATCGAGGCCAGCGGCAGGCAGGCACCGGCGAAGATCCAGGCCGCGAGGCCGGGGGCATTGCAGGCGTGCTGCACCAAGGCGGTCTTCCCGACGCCGGCATCCCCGGAGACCACCAGGGTCCCGGCCGTGCCGGCAGCCGCGCTGGCCAGGAACCCGGCAAGGGCGCCCAACTCCTTTGCCCGCCCCACAATGTCAGCGCCGTCGGCACCCCTGTTTTCTCCCACGCTACAAGCTTCGCACCGCCGAGCGCGGCGGGCGCGGAATCTCAGGGTTTTTCGTGAATTTCTGAGGGTCGGTTCCGGATGCCGCCGGCGGGTCCGGGGAGGAGGGTGGAGACATCAGATTCATATCCAAGGAAAGGCAAGAGCATGTATGCTTCACATCCTGCACCGCGGTGGGCGGGACTTGCCGCCGCCGCCCTGCTTCTGGCCTTCGCCGTCCCGGCCCCTGCCGTTGCCATACAGGATCCGGGAACGTCGGGGGGATTGGCGCCGGTGCTAACCGGTCAGCTGTGCCCATTGACCCGAATCGGCACTCAATTTATCCGCTGCGATGCCCTCACCGGGGCCGGAGTCCCTGCCCCGTCCTGGGTGCCCGAGACCTGAAACGGTCCGTAACCGCAGGCGGTCCGCCCGGACCGCCTGCACGGACCGGAAAAGCCGTGCATCTCCGACGCTCCGGCGTAAAATTGATCACACACTTTCCCAAGGAGATGGTGGCAATGTCCCTTTCATCCAGCCCGGCAACAACCATTCTTCCGGTCACGGACGCCGCCCGGGCCAGAACATATTATGCCGACGCCCTCGGCCTGGAATTTCGTGGGCAATCGGCCGACGGCAACCTGATTTTTGGTCTTGAGGGCTCGGCGACGCTCGCCCTCATGGAAGACCCTGAAGCGAAGCCCTCCGCGCATACGGCGATGAGTTTCGAAGTGCCGGACATTACGGCGGCGATTGGAGACCTGGGCACCCGCGGCGTGGCGTTTGAGGACTACGACCTTCCGGATTTGAAGACCACGGACCATGTTTGCATCGTGGGGGCGGAAAAGGCTGCCTGGTTCAAGGATCCTGACGGCAACATCCTGTGTCTGCATCAAAACCCACCGGAGTAACCGGCCGGCCAAGCTTGTTGTACTGGACGCAGCAGCGCCCCGACGGGCCCCGGCAGCCCTGCCGCCACTTCCGTGGTGCCGGACGCCGACGACCGGGGCGCCACCTGCATCAGGCCTGCCACCGCAGGCACGCGCCTGCGCGTGTCCTTTGACGGCGGCAGCGCAGGGGGCGTTCGAGCAGTGGCATTTATTTGGCCGCAACCCCGCCGGATACGATGGGGAGATGATTGAACACCTCGTCTCCGTCCGGGACGCCGGCAGGTCCGTGTCGAAGACGCACCTGCCTGGCCGTCCCTCCGAAGAAGGCCTGTGGGTGACGGACAGGAATTCCACCTACGGCAGCGCCGTCGCCAACACCGCAGGACGCCCCTCCACACTCAGGGGTGACATGGCCGCGCGGGCCGGGATTGGCGCCACAGTGCACTTCGGCGACCGCTCCTTCCAAGTGGGTCGGGCGTGAGCGCAGCGGCTACGGCAGACGGAGCCGACCGCGGTGTGCCGGCCGATGGCGGCGTGCCGGACGCGCAGCCAGGGGAGGGGTCGACGTCGGACTGGCCCCAAGGCGTGACGCTCAGCTATGCCTTCGGCACCGACCGCGGACTGCGACGCGAGCTGAACGAGGACGCGTTCCTGGCGGCCGACCCCATTTTTGCTGTGGCCGACGGCATGGGCGGCCATGAGGCCGGCGAAGTGGCCAGCCGCGAATGCATCAGCGTGCTCAGCCAGCAGGAGGTGCTCGCCGCGGGATCCCGCAGCGCCACGGCCGTGGACGTGCAACTGGCCCTGCGGCAGGCGGATGCCAGGATCCGGGAACTTTCCCAGGCCCGGGCCGGGACCACGGTCACTGGTGTTGTCCTGGTCGAGGAGCGCGGGGTGCCGTACTGGCTGGTGTTCAACGTGGGTGATTCACGCACCTACCGGTTGAGCCAAGGTCGTTTTAGCCAGATCAGCGTGGACCACTCGGAGGTCCAGGAACTGGTGGACGGCGGATTCATCACGCCCGCCGAGGCACTGGTCCATCCGCGGCGCCACGTGGTGACGCGCGCCCTCGGAACCGGCCCGGACACCGAAGCCGACTACTGGCTGCTCCCTGTCGAAGACGGCGACCGGATCCTGGTCTGCTCCGACGGCCTCACCGGAGAGGTCGACGACGAAGGGATCCGCCGCGCGTTGAGCGCCCTGGACCGCCCGCAGGATGTGGTGGATTCGCTGATTCAGGCCGCGCTGCGCTCCGGCGGCCGCGACAACGTCACGCTGGTGGTGGTCGATGCCAGCCTCGGCGAAGGCACCGCCGCGCACGCAGGCGCCCAGAAGACCACCCCGCATGAGGAGAACCATGGCTGACACCACCTACCGGACCGGCCATTGGCTTGGCATTGTGCGCTCGGGCGCCGTCATCGTGCTGGAAGCAGGAACCGATCCCGCCGCCGTCGGCAAGCTTTGGGAGTACCTTGGCGGCACCACTCCCACCATCCACGGCGTGCTCAGCGCCGTGACGGAAATCTTTGGCACCGACCTGACGGGCATGCCGCCCTTCGGCATCCTCGTTGCCAGCGACCGCCTGCACGTCATCCTGCGCGGCGGAATGTCGCTGGCCGTGGAGACGGGTGGCGCGCAAGACGGAGTCTCCGGCCGCGACGTCACCACGTGGAGCGAGCGCTCCCTGGCGCTGCCCGACTCGCTGGTGTTGACGCTCGACGGCGGGCTGCCGGAGGAAGGCGCCGCGCCCGGCCTGCCCGTGGGTGAGGCCGTGGTGCTGATGTCGGAGCTGCGGCGCGGCGTGCCGGCCGGGACAGGCGCTGTGAGCGGCTCCGACGAAGGGGCGCCGATTCAGGCCGCCAATGATGCGGGCCCCGATGAGGCCGCCTTGGCAGTGGCAGTGGCGCCCACCGGCATGGACTCCGCCGCCCCCGAGGCGTCCGCCGTGCCACCGCTGGACGCGGCCCTGCCCGGCACACCCTTCGGCAGCCCCGCGGGCGGCCTCGGATCCGTTGCGGCTGCTGGCCTGGCGGAACCGACAGGCGACCGCGAAGCTGTCGGGGACGAAGCGGACGCCGTCCGCGGCACAGGCGCAGCGGACGACGCCGGCGACGAGGAAGCGGGCGATGAACCTGTGGACGGGATCGATTCACTGGACCATGCGGCTGTGGGCGTTGAAGGTGCGGGCGCCCACCCTGACGACGACGACTACGCGGGCTTTGCCATGGCCGCGGACGCGGAGTGGAGCGCGGAGCTGGACGAGCCTTCCGGCTCCGACCACCCTGCCATCCACGACGAAACCGATGGACTCCACGATGACTTTCGCGTCGAAGCCGATGAACCCCATGGCGACGTTCACGATGCAGTCACGGACGCCGGCACTTGGGGCGGCCACGACGACGTCCAGCTTGAGTCCGGCGCCGGGGACGTCAGAGGTTCCGAAAGCACTGCGGCATTTGACGACGCAGCCGGACCGGCAGGCGGCGCCCCCGCCAACGAAGACAGCCTCTTGGGGGCCACCGAACCGCACTCGGTCGAAGACGAGGCCGGCAGGTATGACGGGAACGGCCATGATGTTCCCAAGGATGCGCGTGGCCCGGTAGCCGCCAACATTCCGCCGCAGCCACAACTGCCCCCCGCGATTGGACGCCCGTCCGTTGAACAGCCTGGAGGTGAACAGCCTGCTGCCGGATCGGAGTGGGAAGAACAGGAGGCCCAGGACGGAGCGGTGGCAGGCGGCGACGCACCTGGCGGGGACGCCCTTGGCGGCGAGACCGCACCCGGAGGGGAGGCATCTGGCGGGGAGGCACCCGGTGGGAAGGCGGCACCCGCGTGGCAGCCGCCGTCGAGCCTCCTCACGGACCCGGTGCCGGGGGGTGACGGCAGCGCCGAACGCGCTCCGGCCGCCTCTCAAACGGCCGCCGACAACTCCGACGGCACCGCCCACGGCACCAATGACCATGACTTCAATGACACTGACGCCGACGGCTCCGTAGAATCGGAGCTCGACGGCCGGACGGTGATGGCCAACGAATTCACCGGCAGCGATGGCAGTGGTAGCGGCGCCGAAAATGGCGCCTCCGGCGCCGGGGCAGGGCCGGCGACCGCGCCGCTGGAGTCGCGCCCGGCCACCGGGCCCATGGTGCTGGCGAGGCTGTGTCCGGCCGGTCATGCCAACCCGCCGAGCCGTTCCCACTGCTCCGATTGCGGCGCCGCCATCGATTCGGAACCGCGTGAGGTGGGCAGGCCGCGGCTGGGACGCATGCACATCTCCACCGGAGAGGTGCTCGACCTGGACCATTCGCTGGTCATCGGCCGCCATCCCTCCGTCTCTCGGGTCCTGGGTGGCGTGATGCCCCGACTGGTCCAGGTGGACAGTGGCAAAGGCGACATCTCCCGCTCTCATGTGGAGGTCCGCCTCGAAGGCTGGGACGTGCTGCTGGTCGACCTCGAGGCCACCAATGGCACTGTGCTGGTCCGAGAGGGGCAGGTCCCGCGGCGTCTGGACCAGGGCGAGCAGGTCCTCCTGCGCAACGGCGACATCGCGGACCTGGGCGACGGCGTCTCACTGGTCTTTGAAGGGCTTCTCTGAGGAATGTCCGGCGGACGTCCCGCCGGACATTCCCGGGTTCAGGTTAGTCTCGGTCACCCGCGCCCGCGCCGCGAGGATGACGATATGGAGATTTGAGTCTGATTTATCGGCCTCAAATCTCCATATCGACATCCTCGGCCACCCTCGCCTGTGACGATCGAGCCGGCGTCAGGACGCGCAGCGTGCGCGGAGGGTTTCGACACCCGGACCGGTGAGCTCGTCACAGTAGGCGCCGCGCCCGGCCATCGCCATGATCAGCGCCAAGGTGGTCCCGGTGACGAGCGGGCCGTCGCCTGCCACCACGGGTCCGTCGGAGGCTTCGACGCGCAGCCCCTCAATCATGCTCCGGCTGTTCACGGTGAAGTTCCGCCGGGCAAAAGAGGTGGCGACGGATCCAAGGACGTCCAGCGGCACGTCGCGGACTATCCCGAGCGGACGGCGGATGTCCTCACTGTGCACCACCACCTCGCCCAGCCAGGCCTCGGAAGGTCCCAAGGGCGAGGTCGAACTGCCCATGACGGCGCGGAACCGCATGAGCGTTTCGGCGGGCGTCAGGCCGCGATGCTCCGCCAGGCGGCGGTCGTTGTGCAGGTCGAAGTCGAAGTGGGCCCCGATGACGCTGGAAAACCAGCGCACGGGGCCGATGCTGGCGGCGGCGGTGAGGTGGGCGGTGACGTCCTGAACGGTCCACCGGCCGCACAGGGACGGTTGCGCCCATTGGTCGTCGTTCAGCGTGGCAAGGTCCTCGGCGAGGGCAGCCCGCTCCGCATGGACAGCATGCCAAATCGTCCTGCGCAGGGAGCCTTTCGGCATGGAACCTCCGGGTGCCGGCGGGAAGGGGAACAGGATAAGCTCCGCCTGTTTTCAGTTTATAGCGTGCGGGGGCCTTCGGCTCGACGGCGGAGCTTGGCCCCGTCCTGGACGCCGCGCTGGCCGCGCAGGCCGGCGGGATTGCCGGTGTGATCGGCAGCGCATGGCGGGGATCAGCCGCCACCGACGCCCCGGGTCAGGTGGCTGGCGCCCGAGCTGGCGAAGGGGCTCGAGTTCGGCCTGGTTGTCGTGGTGGACCCGGTTTCGTTCGGCACCGGCACCGATGGCGCCGTGGACTGTCACGTGGCGATGACCCGGGCCATGCAGCAGCTGGATGTGCTGTGCCGGCTGAGGGCCGGTCAGGCGGGCGGCAGCGTTTCGCGCGTCCGTGATTGTGCACCATAGGATGTGCAGGTGAGGCACATCCCGGGTCGATTTCGATCCCTTTCCTTGAACCGGCAGGAACTTGCGCTGGTTGCGGTCACGGCTGTCTGGGGTGGGACGTTTCTGGCGGTGCATGTGGCAATGCGGTACAGCGGTCCGATGTTCTTTGTGGGGCTGCGGTTCGTGGTGGCGGGGCTCTTGGCCTGCGTGTTGTTTCGCAAGGTGTTGCCGGGGATGACCTGGGCGGACCTGGGTGCCGGGGCGGCGATCGGCATCATGATCTTTTTGGGGTACGGTCTGCAGACCTATGGCCTGCAAACGGTCGCCAGCAGCACGTCCGCGTTCCTGACCGCCCTCTATGTGCCCATGGTGCCATTCCTGCAGTGGGCGGTGTTCCGCAAGAGACCCACGGCCATGGCGTTTGTTGGAGTCGTCCTGGCCTTTGTCGGACTGGTCCTCCTTGCTGGCCCCTCTGCCGTGCGCGTGGGCCTGGGACCCGGGGACATCGCCACGTTGGTCAGCACCCTGCCGATAGCCGGAGAAATTATCCTGATCAGCTTGTTTGCCGGCAAGGTCAATCTGGGTCGGGTCACCGTGGTGCAGCTGTTCGTCTGCGGCTTCCTCGGCTTCATCGCGGTGCCCGTGGTGCATGAAGGAATTCCGGGTTTCTCCTGGGTCTGGGTGGCCACGTCGGTGGGGTTGGGGGCAGCGAGCTGCGTCATCCAGGCGACGATGAACTGGGCACAAAAGTCGGTTTCGCCCACCCGGGCAACCATCATCTACACCGGGGAGCCCGTCTGGGCTGGAATCATCGGACGCATTGCCGGAGACCGGCTGCCGGGCGTGGCCATTGCGGGGGCGGTCCTGATTGTCTTCAGCGTCCTGGTCAGCGAAATCAGGCCGCGTTTAAGCCTTCGTCCGCGCACCAAAAGGGAAAGCCGGGCCGTAGCCCTGCCAACCCGGGACGCTACGAGTGAATGAACGGATGCGGGCCCGGACAGGTCCTGCACTTGGCTGTCAGCCGGGGCGCACGGCCGTGAGGCAAAAGGGGTGCCCGGCAGCGTCCAGCAACACCCGCCATTGCCTTGGGGACGGCTGGTACTCAGCAAGTGTGGCACCCAGTTCGACGGCGGCACTGGTCGAGTCTTCCAGTTCTTTCACGGCAACGTCCAGGTGCATCTGCTGCCGCTGGGGGCCGGCCGGCCAACGTGGCGCGACAAAGTTCTCGACGCGCATCAGCGTCAGCATGGGACCGGCGCCGGCGAGGGCCACCACGCCCCGATCCGGACTGGCGAAAGCCTCCGTGAGCCCGAGCAGCTGGGTGTAGAAGTCCGCCAGCTGCCCCGTGTCCGGGCAGTCAAGGGAGATGGATGCAAGTTGTCCAACGCGTTCGTTCATGTTTCCCAAGCTACCTTGAGGAGCGGACATGGAAGGCGTCCTTCGGCACGACACAACGCGAAAGCCACGCGCCACCAGAGCGGGCGCGACCTTATGCCAGGTCGCGCCCGTCCGCGGGTGCCCATGCAGCAGGAGCACTGCCGGTCACTGCCCGCCGCGCCGCCCATGGACGACTGCCTCGCCAACATCGATGTCCTCAACGACGAAGATCTCGAACATCACGCCTCGTTCATCGGGATTGCCAACGGCGTTCAGTGCGTTATGGGCGTCAGTGCCCCGCTTCCGCCGCCGCCCTCTTCTTGGCGCTCTTCTCGGCATCCTTCTCCGCGCGCACGGCCTCGGACTCGTGCTGCTCCTCGGCCTTTTCCTGGTGGATGACGTCCGCGAAGAGCTTCTCCATTTCCTTGGCCACGCCGGCGGCGGAAGCGGGGTTCTGTCCCGTCACCAGCCGGTCCGCGACCACCACCATCTCCTCAAAGACGCCGGCCGAGACGTGGGTCGCGCCCTGCTCCTCAAGCCTGTCCGCCAGGAAGAACGGGATGACCTTGTCCTTGCCCGCGGCGACCTCCTCGTCGTTGGTGAACGCAGCCACCTTCCGCCCCTGGACGAGGCCGAGACCGTTCTCCAACTTCACGTTCAGCAGGCCGGCCGGTCCGTGGCAGACGGCGCCCACCAGGCCGCCGGCCTCATAGACGCCTGCCACCAGCTTCTGCAGGCCCTCGCTGTCCGCGAAGTCCCACATGGTGCCGTGGCCACCCACGAGATAGACGGCGTCGTACTGTTCGGGATCGACGACGTCGACGCGGGCGGTGTTGTAGAGGCCGGCCCGGGCGGCTTCATCCTCCGTGAAGGCGACCTGGATGGGATCGTGGGTGTCCACCTCGTCGCGAGGGGGCTGGCCGCCCTTGATGGAGGCGAAGTCGACGAAATGCCCGGAATCCTTGAACACCTTCCAGGGGTGCGCGGCCTCGGCGACGTTGTAGCCGGTCTTCTCTCCGGTATCGGCAATCTCGGAAACGCTGGTCAGTACCATGAGGATTTTCTTCATGAAGTGCTCCTTTCGTCCAATGCCCACCCTAGGCGCGTGCCTGACAACCTGCCAGCCCACTGAACGCTCCCCGCTCAGATGCTTTGGACGCGCAGCCACTTGCGCGGGATGACTGTCCACCCAGAAGTGGCCGTCAGGCCAGGGCCGGGAACCCCCGCGGGCATCATGCGGTTGATCTCGATCTGGGCTGCCGCCCACGGGCGCTGAGTCTCCTGATATCAGGCAACGATGGTGTTCATCCTGTGACCCCTGAGGGAACGCTTACCGGTCAGATTTCTTGGACAACAGCCATTGGACTTCTTCGCTTATGAGGTCAAGTCCATTGCCGACCGGCTGGTAGCCAAGTTCGAATGCAGACGTTGAATCCAGGATCATCGGTGTCATCCAGGGGTGGCTGCCCCGATCCGGGTCACCTTCGATGCGGGTGATCTGCCCTACCCAGGCGAGTTGGGCCGCGATGACCCCCACGATTTCCGAGGCTGTTGGCGTATCGGGGTCCGCGGCGTTGAGGATGCGGCGGCCCGGGCGCTGCGCGACGGTCTTGATCAAGGCAGCTGCATTGCTGGCGGCCGTGAGGTGATCGATGGTATCGGCCTGGGCAAGTTCGATGCGCTGGTTTCCGCCGAGCATCCTATCGACGATGCTGCTGGTTCGAGCATTTCGCGCCCGTTGGCCATGGACCTTTGATGGTCTGAGGACCGTGACGGGAAGTCCAGAATCAAGCGCGACCTGTTCAGCAGCGACTTTGCCGGGGGCGTACCCTTCACGGGAAAACGGGTTTACGTCGTCGGAGGCAGGCGGCAACGTTGGTCCGTCTTCACGGATGGGGGCGGTGAAGCGTGGTGGTTCATCTCCATTGTGACTTTTTGCTTGGATTGGCGGTCTTCGCAGTCCGGATGTGGATCCATTGCCGAACATTACCCGCGACGCTCGCCCCAACCGAATTCACTCTCCGCGACGAAATCCTGCAAATCGCTGCGGAGACGGGTTGTGAAGTCGATCGCCTCTTCGGTTGGCTGAATCCAGACTCGCAGGTCCTCGTCGTGGACGATGACTCGCAGAAGCAGGTTGTCCTTGAGGATCGCTGATGAGTCGACCGGTTCATCCTTGGTCGTCACCACGTCCAGATGGGTGCACTCGAGCTCATCCGGAGTCAAAATTGCCGCCAAGGCGGGCCTCGCGGCGCGCCAGACATCTTCGACGATCATCATGCGTTCATGCTCGCTGCTTTTGAGGCCCTTGACAAGAGAGGTGCCTCCCATGGGGCAACGATTTGCGGGACACCGGAGATCGTACTCGGCCGCCGGAGATGAGCATGGCCCACGCACGCAGAGGCGCCGGGTCGCGGGACCATTTCTGGTGGCGATGCAGTAATTCATTTCCGAGCTGGACATCTATATTGATGGCGAACTGCAAGCGGTAACCGAAGGAGGAGCCTGCGAACTTGCCCGCTTCGAAGCCGAAGTAGGCAGATTGCAGTATCATCCGCATCCGTTCTTTTGCGCACCGAAAGTGGCTCCAGCTCAGACATTGAGAACCTTGCCAGCAGCACCCGACAGATCGCCTTGGAGTCCGAATCCATTGATGGCCACGCCATTCTGCTCGGTAGACCTCGTGGTGCAGCGGGCGCCTGGCGAACCACCTTCGAGTGACAAACCGCATGCTGGGGCGATCGCTTCCACCATGGTGGATTTGCCTGACCCAAAATAGGTTCAAGCACTAGTGGTTCGTTGGCGGACCAGTCTGCAAGGACTTCCTCATCCCGGGAAAACGGGGGCCCACGTCACCAGTCGAGAGGGCTCCGACGGTTGGGAGGGGTGTCCCGGCGCCTCGAAAGCGCAGGCTTTCCCTTGACTGCGACGGACCACGCGCCAAGCGCCAGAGCGCCCGCAATCACAGCGTCAAAAAAGACTTGCGTCGTCCCCGCACCGGTAACCGCGTCGAATAGCCCGATGACTACAAAAGTCACTGCGGCTGCGGCCGCGCAAGATGACAGTATGGTCGCCCACAGGGGCATGTTCCGAAGTTCCTTCACAGTCGCCAACTCCTTGAGTCCAGCGCAAATGGGACACTGATCAACAACCTACACGCGTCGACCCTCTTCCGGCCATAGCCCGCTCGGCGCCATGGCCGCTGCCGGAATGCAAGTTCGTAGCTATTGAAAGTAGTAAACAGTTCCGCTGGGACCCTCGTCCGCACGGCCGCGCCCATGCCGGAAGGGGCAAGCGCCACACGACGATTTACGGCAAGATGGAACCGTGACTAGCCAGCCTGAGAACCCCGCCGACGAACTGTCCGAGCCTGTCGTCCCCGATTCCGCAGCGTCCGACGGAGCCGCCCACGCGATCGAGCCTGCCCAGACCCCGTCGGCGCAGGCACGGGAGCGGTACTCCGAACTTGTTGAGCTGGTCCAAAAGTACCGGGCCGCCTACTACAACGAAGACGCCCCCCTCATCTCGGATGCCGAATTCGACGTCCTCTACAGCGAACTGGAGGAACTCGAGGCGCTGCATCCCGAACTGGTCACCAACGATTCCCCCACCCAGGTCGTGGGCGGGGACGTGTCGGTGGCCTTTGCCGCCGTCGACCATCTGGCGCGCATGTACTCGCTTGAGGACGTCTTCTCCCTGGCCGAGCTGGAGGCCTGGCTGCGCCGGGCCGAGGCCTCGGTGGAGAAGCAGCACGGGCCGGCGCCCAAATGGCTGACCGAGCTGAAGATCGACGGCCTGGCGGTGAACCTGCTCTACCGCGACGGCGTGCTGGTGCGGGCCGCGACGCGCGGGGACGGCACCACCGGCGAGGACATCACCCACAACGTGGCCACCATCAAGGACATCCCGCAGAAGCTGCACGGAACCGGCTTCCCGGCCGAAGTGGAGATCCGCGGCGAGGTGTTCATCGCCTCCAAGGACTTCGTTGAACTCAACGAGAAGATGGTGGCGGCCGGCAAGGCCCCGTTTGCGAATCCGCGCAACTCCGCGGCAGGCTCGCTGCGCCAGAAGGACCCCGCGGAAACCGCCAAGCGGCCGCTGAGCATGTACGTGCACGGCATCGGAGCGCGCGAGGGGCTGGCCACCGAAACCCAGTCGGCAACGTACGCGCAACTCAAGGAATGGGGAATGCCCACCAGCCCCTACTTTAAGGTCCTGGACACGCTGGAGGAAGTGCTGGACTTCATCGCGCACTACGGCGAGCACCGGCACGATCTCATCCATGAAATTGACGGCATCGTGGTCAAGGTGGACAGCTTCGCCACCCAGCGCGCCTTGGGCAACACGTCCCGCGTGCCCCGCTGGTCCGTGGCCTACAAGTACCCGCCGGAGGAAGTCCACACCAAGCTGCTGGACATCCGGGTCAACGTGGGACGCACCGGCCGCGTCACCCCCTACGCCGTCATGACCCCGGTCAAGGTGGCCGGATCCACCGTGGAAATGGCCACCCTGCACAACCAGGACGTGGTCAAGGCCAAGGGCGTGCTCATTGGCGACACCGTGGTCCTGCGCAAGGCCGGTGACGTCATCCCGGAAGTCGTGGGCCCTGTCGTGGCGCTGCGCACCGGGGAAGAACGCGAATTCGTGATGCCCACGCACTGCCCGTCGTGCGGCACCGAACTGGCACCCGCCAAGGAAGGCGACATCGACATCCGCTGTCCCAACGCCAAGTCCTGCCCCGCCCAGCTGACGGAGCGGGTGGCCCACCTCGCCGGCCGCGGCGGCTTCGACATCGAGGCCCTGGGCTACGAGGCCGCGTTCGCCCTCACCACCGGCCCCGGGCCCGACCCGGCTGAAAACGGCGGCGTCATTGCCCCTGCCGGTCCGGGGCCCCTGACCAGCGAGGCGGACATCTTCAACGTCGCCGACCTGGACCTCTCCGACGTCGTGGTGTGGCGGGAAATCCGGTCCAAGGGCGAAGGGACCGGCCGTTTCCAGCAGGTCCCGTACTTCTACACCAAGGCCGCCGCCAAGAAGCCCTCGGTGCCCACCAAGACCACGGAAAAATTGTTCGAGGAAGTGGAAAAGGCCAAGTCGCAGCCGCTCTGGCGCGTGCTCGTGGCCCTGTCCATCCGGCACGTGGGCCCCACGGCATCGCGTGCGCTGGCCACGGCCTTCGGCTCGATGGACGCCATCCGGGCTGCCTCGGAAGAAGCGCTGGCCGACGTGGACGGCGTCGGGCCCATCATTGCCGAGGCCCTCATCGAATGGTTCGCCGTGGACTGGCACCTTGAAATCCTGGAGAAGTGGGCCGCCGCCGGGGTGCGGATGGAGGATGATGTGGATGAATCGACCCCGCGCACCCTGGAGGGCCTGACCATCGTGGTGACGGGCACCCTGCCCAACTTCAGCCGCGACGAGGCCAAGGAGGCCATCATCGTCCGCGGCGGCAAGGCGTCGGGCTCGGTCTCGAAAAACACGTCCTACGTGGTCGCCGGGGAGAACGCCGGCACCAAGCTGGACAAGGCCGAATCGCTGGGACTGACCGTGCTGGACGAAGACGGCTTTGTGCGCCTCCTTGCGGAGGGGCCGGCCGCCGGGGCTGCCGAGGAGCCGGACGCAGGCCTTGTAGACGCCGGAATTGTTGAAGAAGGAGAGGACGCATGAGCCAGATGCCAGCTGTGGATGAACTGTTGGAGGTGGCCCTGCGTGCGGCCGCCGCCGGGGCCGCCGTGTTGGCCGCACGCGACCCCGCCGGCTTCGGCGCCACGGAAAAATCGTCCGACGCCGACTGGGTCACGGCCTTCGACGTCGCCGCCGAGCGGGCCGTGCGCGCCGTCATCGCCGACGCCCGCCCGCATGACGTCATCACCGGCGAGGAGCTGGCCCCGGCCCTCCCCTCCGGACCGTCCGGCTACCGGTGGAGCATCGACCCGCTCGACGGCACCATGAACTTCATCCGCAACGTGGCCTACTACGGCACGTCCGTGGCCGTCATGGGGCCCGACGGCGGATGGCTGGCCGGGGTGGTCAACGCACCTGCCCTGCGGCGCACCTACTTCGCCTCCCGCGGGGAAGGGGCCTGGCTGGATGAGGTCCGGGCCGACGGCGTCCAGGGCGTACGCCGGCTCCGCGGCCCGCTGGAGGCGCGGGGCGGCACGCTCCTGTCCACTGCGTTGACGTCCGATCCGGTGGTCCGCCGCCGCCTGGTCTCCGAGCTGAACGGGCGCATGGACAAGTTTGGCGACTTCCGCCGGCTTGGTTCCGCCGCGCTGGAGCTGTGTGCCGTGGCCGAGGGCGGCGTGGACGCCTATTTGGAATATGGGCTGTTTGAGCACGACTTTGCCGCCGCCGCGTTGATCGCCGAGGAAGCCGGAGCGTGGGTGCACCGGGCGGAGCTGAGCCCGGCGATCAACGGACTGCCCCCACGCGAAGAGGTGCTCTCCGTGTGGACCGGAGCCTGTGTGCCGGGACTGGAAGGCAACTTCGCGCCTGTGGATTGATCCGGCGGCTGGTGGATCGTCCGGTGGCTACAGACAGGATGAGGAACATGAAAACTGACGGCGTGGTTCTGTCCAGGGTCGTGGCCGACGCCGGACGGGCCCTGGCGTTTTACCGCGACGGACTGGGGATGGCGGGTGCGAAGCAGATGTTCGGCATCGTCTGCCTTGAACTTCCGGGGCTGACCCTGTTCCTGGCGGAACCGGCGGACTTCGCCCGGAACACGGGACTGGAACCCGGCACGGGACTGGAACCCGGCACGGGACTGGAACCCGGCACGGGACTTGGCCATGCAGGCGGCGACGGCGTGCTCAGCTGCGCCATCGGGTCCACGGCCGAAGTGGACCAGCTGCTGGCCGCCGCGCGGTCGGCCGGCGGCACCGCCGTGGAACCTCACGTCATCGACCACTCCAGCGGGCGGAAACAGTACGTCGGCACCATGACGGACCCGGACGGGTACGTGTGGCAGCTGGTGTGCAACATCCAGCAACAGGGGGAGGGTACATGACGGCTGCGGCAAAACCGTGGCAGCCGGTGGTGGCGGCCCTGGCCAACGGCCGGCTGATGAAGGTCTACGCCGCGCGGGTGCTGGGCGTTGAGCAGCAGGCAACGGAGAAGGAACTGCGCCGACTGGTCCAAGTGGGCCTGCTGGCGGCCGGCACCTTCGATCCCGTCCCGGCGGCGCTGGCCGACATCCTGGCCGCCAACACGGAACCAAAGCCCGAAGGCATTGACAAGTTCTTCGACGGCGGGAGGCTGACGCAGCTGCCCATGAATCCCGCCCTGCGGAGCGAGCTGCTCGGACATCTGGCGGACCGGCTCATCCCGGCGGACACCGTGCTGTCCGAGCGCGACGTCAACCTGCTGCTGGGCACCGTCACGGCGGACATTCCCACGCTGCGCCGCGCACTCGTGGACCATGGGATGGTGCAGCGCAACGCCGACGGCTCGGCGTACAGCCGGCCCTAGGTGCGCCACGCAATATCACGTTTCGCCGCCGGCAGGCGTCTACCCAGTGGCCCCTGCCGAATCCGGCGGCGGCCTGGAGCTACTGTCACGAAGGATCCGCGTGCCGACCCAGGAAACGACCAGCAAGTGGCCGCTGGCCCAATTTGTCACCGTCGCCCTCGTTTGGGGCGCCAGCTTTCTGTTCATCGCCATCGGCCTTGAGGGGCTCTCACCGGCCCAGGTGGTGCTGGGCCGCCTCGGGTCCGGCGCCGTCGCACTGGCGGGCATTTCCCTTGCCACCCGGCAGAAGCTGCCCACCGAGCCCGCCGTGTGGGGCCACCTCGCGGTCGTCTCCGTATTGCTGTGCGTTGCACCGTTCCTGCTGTACTCCTGGGCGGAGCAGGCCATCGGCTCCGGCCTGGCCAGCATCTACAACGCCACCACCCCGCTCATGACGACGCTCGTAGCGATGGCGGCACTTCCCCGGGAGCGGCCCACCACGATGCGAATGCTGGGTCTGGGCGCCGGCTTCCTGGGCGTCCTCATTGTCCTGGGACCCTGGCGCGGCACCGGCGGCGGCGCCCTGGCCGCCCAAGCCGCATGCCTGTTGGCCACCGCCTGCTACGGAATGGGCTTTGTCCATCTGCGGCGCTTCGTCTCGCCGCGCGGCCTTCCTTCGCTGTCCCTGGCGACGGTGCAGGTGGGCCTCGGCGCCCTGATCATGCTGGCCCTGGCCCCATGGCTCGCTACGGCACCTGTCCACATCAGCCCTCGGGTGGTGCTGAGCATCCTCATCCTTGGCATGGCCGGGACGGGTCTGGCCTACGTCTGGAACACGAACCTGGTGGCCGCGTGGGGCGCCGCCAACGCGTCGACCGTCACGTACCTGACACCCGTCGTCGGCGTCAGCCTGGGCGTCGCCGTCCTGGCCGAACCCGTCACCTGGAACGAGCCCGTCGGCGCAGTTATCGCCGTGGTGGGGATCGCGATCAGCCAGGGCCGGCTGTCCGGCGTCGGCCGCTGGCGGCGCAAGCCTGCTCCCGCCGGCAGCACCGCGAATCAGGCGAGCAGCGGGCGCACGGACGCGTAGCCGTCCGCCACGACTGAGGACGGCGTGTCGAAGACCTTGGTCCGGCGGCCGCCGGCATACGTGTCCCACCCGGGATCGCCGGAGATCACGAAGGACACGGCGGCCGAGTGGACATCGTCGGCGAGCTCCCACGGGGGAGTCCTGCCGGCCAGGGCGTCAATCCGATCCGCGTCCAGGCAGTCGAAGAAGAACGGCACATCCAGGCAGTGGACGGCCCTGCCAAACGCGGGGGAGCGCCACGAGAACCGGTACAGCCAGGTGCCGGCCCGGCTCCCGGCCGATTCAGGCCCGGCCACTGGGTCCGCGGTCCGGGCCTCGGCCACCCGGAGCGCCGTGGTGCGGAAGACGGAGTCGCTGATATACCTGCCCAGCACCGCCGCCGGGCCCAGCCGCGCCACGTCCTTGTTGGCGGCCAGGTAGTCGCTCCGGTGTCCCCGCGCCAGCCCGGCCTGCCCCAGCAAAAGCCGGGAGGGAACGAGACGCAGCTTCGACTGCAAGCCGGCGAGGACCATGCCGAATTCATCGTCGGCCGTGCCCAGGACCAGCGGCTTGTCGGCCCCGGTGCCGGTGCGCAGGGAGTCGGGCGTGGGCGCGGTGATGAGTTCGCCGTCGACCATGGGACCCAGCGACAGTCCGCCCTCAATCACCCGGCGCACCATCGAAAACATCCCGCCGCCGGGTTCCAGTGCCTTGCGCTGAAGTTCGAGCAGCCGTTCCTCGGGCACGGAGGCGAATCCGTCCAAGGTGGGCTCGACGCCGGCCAGGGCCGCCAGGCGTCCGGCGAGCGCCCGCGCCTTCTCCCGGGGCACGTCGCCCAGCGCGCCGGACAGACAATAGGCCTGCGCGAAGAGCGGCTGCGCGCGGGGCATGCCCAGCAGCGTCAGCACCGCGCCGCCGCCGGCCGACTGCCCGGCCACTGTCACCCGTGCCGGGTCGCCGCCGAACGCCGCGATGTTCTCCTGCACCCATTCCAGGGCCCGCAGCCAGTCGAGCACGGCCCGGTTGTCAGGGGCGCCGTCCACCATGCCAAAGCCGTCGAAGCCGAGCCGGTAGGCCACGCTGACCGTGACCACGCCGTCGCGGTTGAACGCGGCGCCGTCGTACCAGGGGCTGGCCGGGGAACCGGCGGTGAAGCCGCCACCATGGATGTACACGAGGACGGGCAGCGCCGCGGCCACGGACGGGGCGGGCGTGAAGACGTTCACGTTCAGCGTGGAGCCGCCCGGCACGGACGGCTCCGGGATGAGCGTGGGTTCCGGCGGCCCGGGGCGTTGCGCGGTGGCACCCTGCTCGACGGCGTCGCGCACCCCGTCCCACGGCCCATGCGGCACCGGCGCGGCAAAGCGCAGCGCGCCGACCGGGGCCTCGGCGAACGGGATGCCCAGGAACGCCGCGGAATGGCCGAACGCGCCAGGGCCCGCAGCGGTTTCGGGAGAGGGGCGCCACATGCCGCGGACCAATCCCGTGGTCGTTTGGACGATGGGCGGCGTGCTGGGGTCAATCAACGAATGCTGGGCGGACATGCTTCCATGCTACGGAACGGGGCTGGCAGCTGCCCCGGCCGCGGCGGCCAGCCGGGCGCGGCGGCCAGCCGGGCGCGGCGGCCAGCCGGGCGCGGCGGCCAGCCGGGCGCGGTCCAGGGATTGCTGGCGGCCGTGCGGTTCCGCGGCCAGCATGGATGACCCGTGCCACAAGGGCCTACGCGGCGTAACCTGATGCCATGAACCTCACGGTCACCGATGCGAACTTTGCCGCCCCGGAGCATGTGCAGCTCACGGGTCGAGGGTCCCTGCCCTCCGCGTTCGACGTCACCGGGCTGGCGGTTGCCTCCCTGGCGGCGGCCGGGACCGCGGTGGCGCGGCTTTCCGGCCGGCTCACCGCGACTTCGCACGCCGCAGCCACCCCGCAGGTGACCGTGGACCGGGCCCTGGCATCGGCCTGGTTCGGCCTCTCCTTCACGCCGACGGGCTGGGAGCTGCCCCCGGCGTGGGACTCCATTGCCGGCGACTACCCCTGTGCCGATGGCTGGATCCGCCTCCACACCAACGCCCCGCACCACCGTGCCGCCGCGCTCGCCGTCCTGCGCCTGCCACCGGACGCCGCGCGTGAACAGGTGGCGGAGGCCGTGGTGACCCGGGCGGGGGAGGAACTGGAGGCCGGGATTGTTGCCGCCGACGGGTGCGCGGCGATGATGCGCACGCGGCGGCAGTGGCTGGACCACTCGCAGGGTGCCGCGCTCTCCGCCGAGCCGCTGGTCCACTGGGGACCTGGGCGCCGCGTGCCGCCCTTTGGAAGGCACGACGCCGGAACCCGCCGCCGCGGCTCACTCACCGACGCGCGCCTCAGCACTGCCCCCACCGTCGCTGTGCCCAACGCTGCCCGCCCGCTGGCCTCGCCCACCGCTGCCCGCCCGCTGGCCGGGGTCCGAGTCCTGGACCTGACGCGGGTGATCGCCGGCCCTGTCGCCACCCGGTTCCTGGCCCTGTACGGGGCCGAGGTCCTGCGGATCGACCCGCCCGACTGGAACGAGCCGGCACTTGAACCGGAAATGACGCTCGGCAAGCACTGCGCCCGGCTCGACGCCAAGACGCCTGAAGGCCTGGCCCGGCTGGCGGAACTTCTGGCCGGCGCCGACATCTTCATCCACGGCTACCGCCCCGACGCACTGGACCGGCTGGGCCTCTCCGACGCCGCCCTGGCCGAACGCCACCCCGCCCTGGTCAACATCGCCCTCGACGCGTACGGCTGGACCGGCCCCTGGGCGCTGCGCCGCGGCTTTGACTCACTCGTGCAGATGAGCTGCGGCATCGCCCACGCCGGCATGGAACACTTCGACCGCGACCGGCCCTTCCCACTGCCCGTCCAGGCACTGGACCACGCCACCGGTTACCTCACGGCCGCCGCGGCCATCGACGCGTGGCGGGAGCGCCTGGACGGCACGGTGCACAACGCCCGGCTCTCACTGGCCCGCACCGCCATGGAGCTCATGCGCACCGGGCCCGGTACGGAATCCGGCGATCTGCCGGCGGCCGACAGCTTCGCCTGGGAACCGGAAGACACGGACTGGGGCCCGGGGCTCCGGCTTCCGGCCGCCGTGGTGGTCGACGGCGTCCCGGCCTGGACCGGCGTGCAGGCCCGCGGCTACGGTTCGGCCGACGCCGCGTGGCCGAAGGACCGCTGAGCAGCCACGACTGTCGTCCGACTCCAAATTGCAGATGATGCAGTGGATCGTGCGGAATCGTCGCATCAGCTGCTGTTTCGAACCCGGCGGCGGCACAAGCACCACACGCAGGGCGGACGGGGCTACCCCTCCCAGCCCTGCCGGCGCAGCGCCCGCTTGAACATTTCGACGACGTAGGCGTCGCCGCGGCGCATGTCGGCCTTGTATACCTTGACCAGCAGCCACCCCCGCGCGGCGGTCCGCTCGTCGCGGTTGCGGTCATACAGTTGCTTTTGCGGGGTCTGGTGGACCTCGCCCTCGTATTCACCGCTGGTCTTGAACTCTTCGCAGGCAAGGTCGGGCCAGACGTCCGGATCTCCCGGTATGGCGTAATTGGTTGTGAAGACGGGCAAGCCGGCACGCTGCAGCAGTAGACGCAGCCGAGTCTCCTGGGGGGAGTCCACGCCGATCCGCATCAAGTCCAGGGCAGCCCTGGCCGCGTTGAGACCGCGAACGTGGTGCTGTCGTTCGATGTAGGAACGGAGGGCCTGCGCCGGAACCACGGGCAGCCGGGGAGGTTCAAACGGTCTGTGGTGTTCACACACCAGGAAATCTGCCACGGCCACCAGCTGGTCGAGGGACAAGATCGCGCCAAGGTCCAGAAAAGTCCGCGCAGGCGTCGTGACCGGAACTCCGTCAAGGAGCATGATGTCGTCGGGATTCACGGCGTTGGTGTGGCCGATGACGCCCCGGCGCCGCGGCTGCGATGACGGTGGCGCAGCCGTGACGTGGACGGTCTTGATTTCATCGTCAAACCACGGCAGCGGCAGGCCATGGAGTTGGGCCGCCGTCACATGGGACAGGAAACCGCCACGGTACAGGACGGTGTAGGGGCGCACCCGGTCCAACAGGCTCTGCTGGTTTCCGCGGGGAACGCGGACCTCCCTGCTGGGCGTGCTCAGGTTCTTGGCGCGCAAATGGCCGCGCGTGGCGCCGGATGCGAGTCCCTCCCCGAAGGTGAAGGACCTCCGGGCCAGGAGCTTGAAATGGCTGGAACGGGCGACCATGGTTCAAGTCTGGTCCATGGGGGTGCCGGGCATCCGGAGTTATCCACAGGCCTGGTCCGAGTCCACACCACAGCTGATGCGGTCCGTTGCCGTCCCTTGGATTCCAAACTGCACGTGATGCACCGGATCCGGCGATCTCACGACACCAGCTGCAGTTTCAAAGTTCGGGGATCGAAAAAATCGCACCAGCTGCAGTTTCGAACTCCGGGCGAGGACTCGCGGCCGGGATTTCCCACGCGGCACCCGGGTGCGAAACACTGGGAAGGGGAGGTCCGCCGTCGAACCTGCCCAGGAAACCTGCCCAGGAAACCAATCCCAGAAAGCCAGGAACCAGCACGCATGAACCTGACCATCCGCCCGGCCACCGCTGACGACTACGATGCCGTTGCCCGCATCACGGCGGACGCGTACCTGGGTGCCGGGTACTTTGACAGCGCCGAGTACCCGTACATGCAGAAGGTCCTGCGGGTGGCGGAACGGGCCGCGGTGGCGCCGGTGATCGTGGCCGAGCGAGACGGCGAGGTGGTGGGATCGGCGACGCTGGCCGTGCACGGCGACGAATGGGCGGACATCGCCCTGCCCGACGAACTCGAGTTCCGGCTGCTGGTGGTGGATCCGACCGTGCAGCGCAGCGGGGCCGGCGCAGCGATGGTCCGTTACATCCTGGACCGGGCCCGGGGCACCGACGGCATCCGTGCCGTGAGCCTGACCACGGGCGAGGACTGGCACGGCGCCCATGCCCTCTACCGCAAGCTCGGCTTCGTGCGCGCGCCGGAGCGCGACTGGCCCATCCCGGAGAACGGCAAGATGCTGCGCGTGTACCGTCAGGAGCTGTAGCGCAAACGCCGGATTTATCCCCATGCCACGGGAGATAAGGTAGTACGGACACAATATTTACTTTCTGCAGGGGAGATCCATGGCTGCGATCAACCGTGAGCAGGTGGCGCACCTGGCGCAACTGGCCCACATCGAGATGAGCGACGACGAACTGGACCGCATGGCCACAGAGCTGGCGGTGATTGTGGATTCGGTCAAGAGCGTCAGCGAGGCCGCCGGGGCGGACGTCCCGGCCACGTCCCACCCGATCCCGCTGACCAACGTCATGCGCGAGGACGTCGTGGGTCATGTGCTCACCGCCGAGGAGGCACTCTCGGGTGCCCCTGATTCCGCGGACGGCCGCTTCAAGGTGCCCGCCATTTTGGAGGAGAGCTGATCCATGAATGCCCATGAACTGATCCGTACCAGCGCGGCCGAAATGGCCGCCAAGCTGGCCGCGGGGACAATGACGTCCGTTGAACTGGTCCAGGCGCACCTGGACCGCATTGCCGCCGTGGACGCCGGCGAACGCGGAATCAACGCGTTTCTGCACGTCAACGCGGAGGAGGCGCTGGCCGTTGCGGCCGACGTCGACGCCCGACGCGCTGCCGGCGAGGAACTCCATGAACTGGCCGGCGTGCCGATCGCCGTCAAGGACCTGATCGTCACGAAGGGCCAGCCCACCACGGCCGGCTCCAAAATCCTCGAAGGCTGGATGAGCCCGTACGACGCCACCGTCGTGAAGAAGCTCCGCGCAGCCCGCATGCCCATCCTCGGCAAGACGAACCTTGACGAATTCGCCATGGGCTCCTCCACCGAGCACTCCGCCTACGGCCCCACCCGCAACCCGTGGGACCTGGACCGGATCCCCGGCGGCTCCGGCGGCGGTTCCGCGGCCGCCGTCGCCGCCTTTGAAGCACCCCTTGCCTTGGGCACGGACACCGGCGGTTCCATCCGCCAGCCCGGCGCCGTCACCGGAACCGTGGGCGTCAAGCCCACCTATGGCGCGGTGTCCCGTTACGGCGCCATCGCCATGGCGTCCTCGCTGGACCAGATCGGCCCGGTCTCCCGCACCGTGCTTGACTCCGCGCTGCTGCAGGAAGTCATCGGCGGGCACGACCCCCAGGACTCCACCTCACTGACGGACCCGTCCACCGGTCTGGCCGACGCCGCCCGCCTGGGCAGCGTCAACGGCATGAAGATCGGCATCATCAAGGAACTGCACGGCGAGGGCTACCAGGCCGGCGTCGAAAACCGCTTCAACGAATCCCTGGAGCTGCTGCGCGGCGCCGGCGCCGAAATTGTGGAGGTCTCCTGCCCCAACTTCGGCTACGCGCTCGGTGCCTACTACCTGATCATGCCGTCCGAGGCGTCCTCCAACCTGGCCAAGTTCGACGGCGTCCGCTTTGGCATGCGCACCCTGCCCGCCGAGGGCCCGCTCACCATCGAACGCGTCATGGGCGCCACCCGCGCCGCCGGCTTTGGCGACGAGGTCAAGCGCCGGATCATCCTGGGCACGTACGCCCTCTCGGCGGGCTACTACGACGCCTACTACGGCTCGGCCCAGAAGGTGCGCACCCTGATCCAGCGCGACTTCGCCGCCGCCTTCGACCAGGTGGACGTGCTGATTTCCCCGACGGCGCCCACCACGGCGTTCAAGCTGGGCGAGAAGCTCAACGACCCCCTCGCCATGTACCTCAACGACGTCGCCACCATCCCGGCCAACATGGCCGGCGTGCCCGGCCTGACACTGCCGGGCGGACTGGCGGACGAAGACGGCCTGCCCGTCGGCATCCAGCTGCTGGCTCCCGCCCGCGAGGACGCGCGCCTGTACCGCGTCGGAGCCGTTCTCGAATCCCTGCTCGAAGCACAGTGGGGCGGGCCGATCCTGGACCAGGCGCCCTCGCTGGCCGAATCGGCGGCCGAGCCTGTCGATACCCGCGAGAGCGACGAACCTGTTGCCGCCAAGGAGGCCAACTAATGATCACCGAAACCATCGTCTCCTTCGAGGAAGCCATGGAAAAGTACGATCCCGTCCTCGGCTTTGAGGTCCACGTCGAGCTGAACACCAAGACGAAGATGTTCTCCTCCGCCCCCAACGTCTTTGGCGACGAACCCAACTCCAACGTCAACGAAGTCTGCCTGGGCCTGCCCGGCGTGCTGCCCGTGGTGAACAAAAAGGCCGTGGAGTCCTCGATCCTGATCGGCCTGGCGCTGAACTGCAAGATCGCCCCGCACTGCACCTTTGCCCGCAAGCAGTACTTCTACCCGGACACCCCCAAGAACTTCCAAACCTCACAGTACGAGGACCCGATCTGCCACGACGGCTGGATCGACATTGAGCTCGACGACGGCACCGTGTTCCGCGTGGAGATCGAGCGCGCGCACATGGAGGAGGACGCCGGCAAGCTGACCCACATGGGCGGCGCCACCGGACGCATCCAGGGCGCGGACTTCTCGCTGGTGGACTACAACCGCTCCGGCGTGCCGCTGGTGGAAATTGTCACCAAGCCGATCGAGGGCGCCGGCTCCCGTGCCCCCGAACTGGCCAAGGCGTACGTCGCCGCCATCCGGGAAATCGTGAAGAACCTCGGCGTTTCCGACGCCAAGATGGAACGCGGCAACGTCCGCTGCGACGCCAACGTCTCCCTGCGTCCCTACGGCCAGGAAAAGTTCGGCACCCGCACCGAAACCAAGAACGTGAACTCGCTGCGCGCCGTCGAAAACGCCGTCCGCTTTGAGATCCAGCGCCACGCCGCAGTCCTGGATTCCGGGGTGCTGATCACGCAGGAAACCCGCCACTGGCACGAGGACACGAAGTCCACCACGTCGGGGCGCCCCAAGTCCGACGCCGACGACTACCGCTACTTCCCGGAACCGGACCTGGTGCCCATCGTCACCACGGCCGAATGGGTCGAGGAGCTGCGCTCCCGCCTGCCCGAGCCGCCGGCCGAGCGCCGCAAGCGGCTCCAGGCCGACTGGGGCTACACGGACCTGGAATTCCGCGACGTGGTCAACGCCGGCCTGCTGGACGAGATCGAGGAAACCGTCACCGCCGGTGCCACGGCCGCCGCCGCCCGCAAGTGGTGGATGGGCGAGATCGCCCGCCGCGCCAAGCTGGCCGACGTCGACCCCGCCGCGCTGGGCGTCAGCCCCGCCGTCGTGGTGGAGATCGAGAAGCTCATCGCCTCGGGCGCCATCAATGACAAGCTGGCCCGCCAGGTCCTGGACGGCGTCCTGGATGGCGAAGGCACGCCGGCGGAGGTGGTCGAGAAGCGCGGCCTGGCCGTGGTGTCCGACGACGGAGCCCTGCAGTCCGCCATCGACGAGGCACTCGCGGCCCAGCCGGACGTGGCCGATAAGATCCGCGGCGGCAAGGTGCAGGCCGTCGGTGCCATTGTTGGCGGCGTCATGAAGGCCACCCGAGGCCAGGCCGACGCCGGCCGCGTGCGGGAGCTGATCCTCAAGACGCTCGGCGTCGAAGGGTAGTTTCCGCCGCCTCGCCGGGTGAGCCAGGTGGTTGAGCTTGTCGAGACCCGGTGGTCGAGACCCGGCCGCGCGCCCGTCCCCGCCTTTCGCGCCCGTTCCCATCGGGTGTGAAGGGCGGGAACGGGCGCGGTTTTCGTTGTGGCAGGATGAAGCCATGACCTTTGGCTGGGAGATCCGTGCCCGCGTGCAGTTCGAGGGCGACGCCCATGTCATGGAGGACGCCTGCGGCTTCCACGGGCTCAACGCCTGGGTGATCGACGGTGCAACGCCGCTCCTGGAGCCGCTGGGCCTGCCCGCCGCGTCAGATCCACAGTGGCTGGCGCAGGCGCTGTCCATAGCCCTCGCCGGGCCCTGCACGGACCCGGCGCGCTCTGGTGTGCGGGCCCGGCTGGCCTCCGCGCTGGCCGCCGTCGACACCGCCGCCACGCCCCTGGTCGGGGCGGAGCGGATCCGCTTCCCGTCCGCGGCCATCTCCGTTGCCCAGCTCAATCACGACGGCGTGGAGGTCGCCAGCCTGGCCGACTGCACCGTCGTCGTGCGCACGGACGACGGCGCCATCCACCTCGTGCGCGCGGGCGACGCCGACGCCGCCGTGGACGCCGTCATGGGCAGTTCCCCGGAGGACGGGACCCAGGGGAGCCAGTCAGTCGGGACCCCGCCCGCGGCGGGCCCCGCGGATCGCGCCCGCCTGCTCATACTCGACCGCGAACGGCGCAACACGCCCGGCAACTTGTGGGTGGCCCGCCGCGAGCCTGAGGCGGCCGACCACGCGCACCTGGTCCAGCTGGGCCGTCCCGAGCTGATGGTGATGGCCACCGACGGGGCGTGGCGCGCGGTCGACCTTGGACTGGTCAGCGGGCCGGAGGAATTCCTGGAACGCACCAAGACGACCCTGGACGCCCTGGCCCTGATGCATGAATTGCGCAGCAGGCAGGCCGTGATCGGCGAGGTGTCCGACGACGCGGCCGTCCTCACTCTCGCGCCCGCCCCGGAACCGGTCCCGGCACCACCAGCACGACAGTGAACACGCGGATCGGCTGGGACGAGCTTCCCCATGGCGTGCGCACCGGCATCGAGGCGATCCTCGGTGGGTCCGTGGTGGAGGCACGCTCCCAGCCCGGCGGTTTTTCACCCGGGTCGGCGGACCGGGTGCGCCTGGCCTCGGGGCGCCGCGCCTTCGTCAAGGCCGTCAGCGCCGAGGTCAATGCCACCTCCGCCGCCCTGCACCGGCGGGAGGCCGCAGTGGCCGCCGCCCTCCCGGCAGGCCTGCCCGTGCCCAACTTCCTGGGTTCGTACGACGACGGCACCTGGGTTGCGCTGGCGTTCACCGACGTGGACGGCCGGCACCCCGCGGAACCGTGGGTGGCTGCCGAGCTGGAACAGGTGCTGGACACGCTCCAGACGGTGGCACGGGCAAACATGGCAGGTGTTGCAGACCTGCCCGGATGCGCGGATGCGCTCCGCGGCGCCTTCCGCGGCTGGGCGAAGCTGGCCAAACGGCCCATGAAGGGGCTCGATCCGTGGGCCGCCGGGAATGTAGAGCGGCTGGCCGGGCTGGCCCGGCACGGTCTGGCCGCCATGGCAGGCACCTCTCTGGTGCACGGGGACCTGCGCACCGACAACATCCTGCTGATCGGTCCCGCCGGCAGTAGAATGGACGGATCACGTCGGGGCCCGGGCCGCGCGGTCCTGGTCGACTGGCCGTGGGCCGCGCTGGGGGCGCCCTGGGTGGACGCACTGTCCGTGATGATCAACGTCAAGTCCCTGGATCCGGGCAGCGACCCGGACGTGCAGCTGCGCGCACATCCCGTGTTCGCAGGGGTTCGTGCCGGTGACGTGGACGGCGTCCTGGCCGGCTACGCCGGATACTTCCTGGACATGTCCCGCCGCCCGGACCCGCCCGGGCTCCCCACCCTGCGTGCGTTCCAGCGCCTGCAGGCCGACGCCCTCATCGGCTGGCTGAAGCTCCGCCTCGATGGGGGCTCCCCGGCCCCGCCTCGATCCTGCGCCACTTTGAGGCTTCGATAAATCCGGCCCGGAGAGTCTTCGGTGGCAATCCGGGCGTTCAACGGGACTTCAGGCCGTCACAGGCGATCGGTGGTGCAGCTCCTGCGACCTGTGGGCCTTGTAGCTCGCGTTAGCTGCACCGCCGGTTGCCGTTTAGGAGCTGGCATTTGGGGCCAAGTGGCAATATGAATGATTTAGATTCGTAATGGTGCTTTACGGTCACCTTCTTTCAGGGAAGCATGGAGGCACCACTGCCGATCACCTGGAGATAAACCCATGCGCACCCCGGAAACTGCCGTGCCGGCAGTCCGCACCATCTCCCCGCAAGAGCGCCTGCATCCCGAACTTGAGTGCGGAACGGGAGAGTGGGACAAGCTCCTGTATGGAAACCACAGGATCGTGGTGGAGGTCCCAGCACCGGACCGTGCAGCGCCTGACCACACAGCGCGGGAGCATTTAAGCGGACCGCCGCGGGCCTGCAATGTCACCCTGCCGTGGCGGCGGCAGGATCCCGACCCCGCCGCCGTGGACGTGATTGTGGTCTCCGCCGCCACCGGGAAGCGCGTCCGGAACGTGCTGGCTGGCGAACACACCCCAGCGGCCGGCCGCTTCACTTTTGAACCAGTGGACGGTGCCGGCAGCTACTACTTTTACTACCTGCCCTACGCCATGGTGGGGCCCGCCCACTACCCACAGGCCCGGAACCTCCCGGCACGGCCGACGGCGGACCCCGCCTGGGTGCGCGACGTTGCCGGCAGCGTGTGGCCGGGACCGCAGAAACAGCCCGGGCAAGGGCACCCGACGGCCGTGGCCGTGCGTTACGAGGCCGCCAGCCAGTGGGATTCCTTCGCGCCGATGAACTTCACTGCCACAGCGCAGGAACTCGAGGCTTTCCACGGGCAGTTTGCCGGTGTCCCGTTTCTGTTGTTTGCCGAGGACCGGCGGCATCCCATTTCAATGCGCTCGGCCATCCCGGCGCACTGGCTTGTCGACGGGCCTGTTGCGGTGGCGGCGGTGGACGCCCGCGCCGCGGGTCCGGCAGGCGGGCTCACAGCGCGGGCACTGCCGGGAGAAGCCTACGTGCTGCAGCTGGGGCTATACGCGCTGGCCGGGCTGGACGGCATCACCGTGTCGGTGTCCGGTGCCGGTGCCGGAGACGGTGTCGGACAGGATGCGGCGGACTGCGGGGAGGGCGCGGCCCGCTGCCTGAACACGGCCGGCGTGGACCGGCTCGGCCGCCCTTTCACCAGGGCGTTGGCCGCGGCCGCGGGCTCCGTCCAGGCCCTCTACGTGGTGCTTCCGGTCCCGGCGGATGGCGCCGGGACCACCGTGCGTGCCGTCATTGGCGTTTCATGCCCGGCCGGCAGTGCCGCCGTCGAGCTTGGGCTCGAAGTGGCCGCGGCGGGTGAGGAGGCAGCGGATACCGAACACGGCAGCGCCCCCAACTCCGACGACCCGCAGCTGCTGCGCCGCCTGGCCTGGCTTGATTCCACACTGGCCCAGGACGACGAGGTGGTGCAGCCCTTTGCGCCAGTCACCCTTGATGAAGCGACCCGAACGCTGCGCATCCTCGGCCGTACCATGATGTTGGCCGCCAACGGTCTGCCGGCGCGGCTGGCGTCGACCTTCACGGCAGCGGTCACCGGCACGGACGGACCGGCCCGCGACCTCTTGGCGCGGCCCCTTGACCTTGTACCGGGCCTCGTCTCCGGCCCCGTAGCCTGGCACTGCGCACCTTTGAAATTCACGGTCGACGGGCCGGCCCGGATCGGCTGGCGCTGCACCTGGACCAGCACGGAGACGTCCCTCACCGTCACCGTGGAAGGGCATCTGGAGGCCGACGGTGCTGCCGACTTCGCCGTCCGGCTGCACGTCCCGCACGGGTCCGGCAACGGGGTTTTGCTGGACGACGTGCGGCTCACCATGCCCCTGTGCGCCGATGCCGTGCCGTTTGCCATGGGCCTGGGTGTGCCCGGCGGCAAGCGTCCCGGGGACCTTGGCTGGACCTGGGACGTGGCCGAGCGCAACCAGGACGCGATCTGGCTGGGCGACGCCAACATCGGGGTACAGCTCTCCCTGCGCGACGACAACTACGAACGCCCGTTGAACACGAACTTCTACCGCGAAAAGCCGCTCAATGCGCCGACATCCTGGGCCAACCCGGACGCCCCCGGCGCAGCGGGAGTGTCGCTCCGGGAGGAGCACGGGGAAGGAGGCGGCGCCGTCGTGCTTGAGGCCTTCAGCGGCGGGCGGGCCTTGGCACCGGGGGACCGGCTCAACTACGCCTTCCGGCTGCTGCTGACCCCGTTCAAGCCGATCAACCCGCAGCGCCATCTGGCCAACAGGTACTTTCACGATCAGGGCAGCGTGGCGGAGATTGCCGCTGCTGGCGCCACCGTGGTGAACGTTCACCACGCGACGGCGCTGGCGCCCTACATCAACGATCCCCTGCTGGCCGCGGATGGGCTGGCCAGATACACCGCCGAGGCACACGCGGCCGGGCTGAAGGTCAAGGTCTATGACACCGTGCGGGAGCTGACGGCGCACAGTCCCGACCTGCTGCCCATGCTGTCGCTGAACGGGGAGATTTTCAACCGCGGGCCGGGCAACGGGCACATTTGGCTGCAGGAACACGCCGGCGGCGACTACGTTTCGGCCTGGCATGCGCCCAATGTTGACGACGTTGCAGTGGTCACGGCGGGGGAGTCGCGCCTGCAGAACTGGTACATCCGCGGGTTGGACGAGCTGGTGCGCCGGACGGGGTTGGACGGGATTTACCTGGACGATATCGCCTTCGACCGGCACGCCATGAAGCGGGTCCGCAAGGTGCTTGAGCGCCGCTGCGCAGACCCGGAAATAGACATCCACTCGGCCAACCAGTTCAACGAAAAGGATGGGTTTGCCTCAAGCGCCAACATGTATCTGGAACAGCTGCCGTACACCGACAGGCTCTGGCTCGGCGAGTACTTCGACTACGACAACGCGGACCCGGCGTACTGGCTGGTGGAGGTCTCCGGCATCCCGTTCGGGCTCATGGGTGAGATGCTCGAGGGCGGCGGCAACCCGTGGCGCGGGCTGGTGTTTGGCATGACCGGGAGGGCTCCCCGTGTGGACAACAGGCCGCTGTGGGATTTTTGGGCCGCGCACGGGCTGGCCGGCGCGCCCATGGTGGGGCACTGGGACCCGGCGTCGCCGGTGCGCACCAGCCACCCGGACGTCCTGGCGACGTCGTGGATCACGCCATCGGGGCTGGTGACAGCGCTGGCGAGCTGGGCAGAGGTGCCGGTTGCCGTGACGTTGGGGTTTGCGGACGGGTTTGAGTCCTTGGCCGTTTCGAGAATTGCGGCCCCGGCTATTGACGCCTTCCAGCCCGGGAGCCAGTACGTGGCCGGTTCGGCCATCACGGTGGAACCCGGGCGCGGGACGCTGCTGGTCATCAACGGCGCGTGATTGTGGCCGACCCTGTAAACCCGCTGCGGCGCGGCAACGGCGTCAATCCGGGGTCCCGGAAGTTGTCGGGCCGCCGCGCATGAGTGAGCATGAGCTATTCGAATAATTTGAATCATGTTCTTGCATCTGGAGTATCGGTGGTTTACCTTTGTTAAACGGTTAACACGTGTGGCGGGCATCACAGCCCGTGGCGTTTGTCGTGTGCACCCGCTAACCACCGAACCGACACCAGGAGCAGCAATGAGCCCGACGACACGTCAGGAAACCCTGGAAGCTGGCACTCCCGCCGCGGCCCTCGTGCCTTCCCTGGAACGGAGCCCGGACCGGCGCACGCGGCGGCGAAAGCGCACGGCCGCAAGGAACGCCTCCGCGCACGGCGTTCCGTTCAAGGTCCGCTGGCGCCGCGACTGGCAGATGGTGCTGATGATGGTGCCCGGCGTGCTGGTCATGCTCTTGTTCGCCTACATTCCCATCCTTGGAAACGTGATCGCGTTCCAGGACTACCAGCCGTACCTGACCATCTTTGAGGCACCGTTTGTCGGGCTGCAAAAATTTGTCGGACTCTTTGACGATCCCGACTTCCTGGACGCCTTCAGAAACACGATGGTTCTCGCGGTCACACAGCTCGTGTTGTTCTTTCCGGTGCCGATCATCCTGGCCCTTGTTGTCGATTCCCTCTCGCCAAGGCGCCTGCGCAACGTATTCCAGTCGATCGTGTACCTGCCGCACTTCCTGTCCTGGGTCCTGGTCATCACCTTCTTCCAGGAATTCCTCGGCGGCGCCGGCTTTATCAACAACACGCTCAAGTTGATGGGAATGGGGTCCATCCCGTTCATGACCGATCCGGCGACGTTCCCCCTGATGGCCACCCTCCAGTTGGTCTGGAAGGACGCCGGATGGGCCATGATCATCTTTCTGGCGGCACTGTCCACAGTGGATGTCTCCCTCTACGAAGCCGCGGCGGCCGACGGCGCCGGGCGCTGGCGCCGCCTGTGGCACGTCACACTGCCTGCGCTCCGACCGGTCATCATCCTTCTGCTCATCCTGCGCATCGGGGACATCCTCAGCGTCGGCTTTGAACAGTTCATCCTCCAGCGGGACAATGTCGGGCCCGGCGCGGCCGAGGTCCTGGACACCTACGTCTACTATTCGGGCGTGATTGGCGGCGACTGGAGCGCCGGCGCCGCGGCCGGCCTGGCCAAGGGCGTCATCAGCGCACTGCTCATCTGGGGCGCCAACTCCCTGGCCCACAAGTTCGGCGAAGCCGGGCTCTTTCAAAAGAAGGTCGGCTAGGCTCCGCCGGCCGCAAGGAGAACTCTCATGACTTTGTTGAAGAACCACAAAGCCTCCGGGCTGAGCTACTCGCCGGCCAGGCCCGCCTGGAAGGAAAAGCCGTCCCCGCTGTATTCCGGCCTCAAGGCGCTGACCGTCTTCGTCGTCACCGCCTACATCGGCCTGCCCGTGCTGGTCGTGTTTTCGACGTCCTTCGCTGACAACCACCAGATCCTGCAATCCGGCGGCTACGTCCTGTGGCCCACGCACCCGAACCTGGATGCCTACCGGACGTTGTTCTCCGGCAACCTCATGGTCCGCGCCCTGGCCGTCAGCGCCTTCATCACCGTCGTCGGAACGGCCATCGCGCTCTTCGTCACCATTCTGCTGGCCTACGCCACCAGCCGGCCCGTGCTTTTTGGCCGCCCCGTGGTCCTCGCGGTGCTGTTCACCATGCTGTTCAGCGCCGGCATCATCCCCATGTACCTCATGATCAAGCAGCTGGGCCTGATTGACAGCCTGTGGTCCCTGATCCTGCCCGGGGCGCTGGGCGGCTTTAACTTTGTGGTGATGCGATCCTTCTTCATGAACATCCCCGCCGAGCTGATCGAAAGTGCCCGCATCGACGGGGCCAGCGACTGGAAGATCCTGTGGACGATGGTGCTTCCGCTGTCCAAGGCCGTGACCGCCGTCGTCGGGCTCTTCTACGCGGTGGGAATCTGGAATGCGTTCTTCAACGCGCTCCTCTATCTCAACGACACATCGAAGTGGCCCGTCCAGGTGGTGCTGCGTTCCTACGTCCTGCAGGGGAAGTCGATGACGGCGGACCAGCTGGGCGTCGCCGTGCAGACGCAGCCGCAATCGCTCCAAATGGCGGTGGTGGTCATCGCCCTGGTTCCGATCCTGCTCGTCTACCCGTTCCTCCAGCGGCACTTCACCAAGGGTGTCATCACCGGTGCCGTCAAGGGATGAAATCCTCCCGGCCCTCATTGAACCATCCAGCTTTCAACCTTCAAGAATCACCAACGAAAGGACGCATGATGTCAACAGCTACCACCACCGGTTACAGCCGGCGAGGATTTCTGGGCATGCTTGGCGCCGGCGCGGCAACCCTCGCCATCGGCACCTCACTGACGGCCTGCGGACCGTCCGCATCGGGCGGCAGCGCCGCCGCCTCCGCCGCGGTCAAGCTGCCAACGTACAAGGAGTTCACCGGCATCAAGCCCGAGCTCCCCGGCAACGCCGACGGCCTGCAGCCCGGGTTTCTCTCCATGCCCAAGAGCTTCATCAAGACCACCTCCAAGGCGCCCCTGACGCAGGACCTGTCGGCCTACACGGAAACGTTCGCCACGCCACCGCCGGGTATGGACTCGAACCCCTTCTGGCAGCGCTTGAACACGGCCCTGGGCGCCAAGCTGAACCTGACCATCGGCACCGACCCGGGCTACCCGGACAAGTTCGCCACCATGCTCGCCAGCGGCGACATCCCGGACCTGATGTGGCTTCCGCCGAATCAGGGCATCCCGAACGTCGGGCCCATGCTGGAAGCCAAGTTCACCGACATGACCAAGTACCTGTCCGGGGATGCCGTGCTGCAGTACCCCAATCTCGCCGCGCTGAAGCCCGACTCCTGGAAGACCGCCGTCGTTAATGGCAAGATCTGGGGCGCACCCATCCCGTCCACGCCGATGGGCCAGGTCATGATCGGCAACCCGGAAATGTGGTCCAAGGTGGGCGGCTTCAAGTTCACCTCCACCGACGACTTCATGGCGAAAGGCGCCGAAGTGGCCAAGGCCTTCCCCGGGAGCTTCGTGCTGGGCAGCGACTACGTCAACGAGATGCACATGTTCGGCGAATGGTTCGGTGTGCCCACCACGTGGCGCCTGAACAAGGACCGCACCCTGACCCACATGTACGAGACCCCCGAGTACAAGGCAATGCTGGAATTCGCCGCCAAGGTGTTCAAGGCCGGCTACTTCAACCCGGACACCACGCTCTCCAGCTTCATGCCGCCTTTTGTGGCCAACAAGATGGCGGCCTATGTCTCCGTGGGCCCGACCGGTATCAGCGAAGCCCGGCAGGCCGATCCCACCCGCCATGGCGAGGTGCTGATTCCGTTCGGACACGACGGGAAGGCCACGCCCGTCTATGACATGGGCTACGGCACGGTCGGTTTCACGCCGCTGAAGAAGACCACGGATGAAAAACGGATCCGGGAGATTCTGGACTTCTACAACTGGATGGCTGCACCCTTTGGCAGCGCCGAATACCTGCAGAAGAACTTCGGCACCGAGGGAAAGGACTTCACCTTCGACAGCCACGGCAACCCGGTGTTCACCAAGGACGGCAACACCAACGCCCCGGGACTGGTCAGTGCGCTGCAGATCATGTCCAGCCCGGAAAACCCGATCTACAGTGCGTCATTCACGCAGGACACGCAGGCCATCTACGATGCCTCGAAGGAACTGCTGAAGTACGCCAGCCGGAACCCCACCGCGGGCACCTACTCGGACACCAATTCCAAGGTGGGTGCCAAGCTCACCACGTCCGCCCGCGACACCGCCACCGACATCCTGACCGGTCGCGCCGGCGTGGACACGTGGGACGCCGCAGTGGCCAAGTGGAAGAACGGCGGCGGGGACAAGATTCGCGAGGAATACCAGAAGGAGCTCGCGTAAGGGGGGCGGCGGCCAGGGCCCGCCGGCACGCGCCGTCGCGGCAGCACGTTGCGGCCGCAACGGCGCCTGTAGGCTCAGGAAATGCGTTCCTGCGCGCTGTGCGGGGATCGTTTGGCAAGGACCATTTGAGGAAATCAGGGGGAGTTCGATGAATGTGGCGCATGTGTCTCCACAGCGGGCCACCATCCGCACCGTGGCCCAGGCGGCGGGAGTCTCGACGGCGACGGTGTCCTATGTGCTGTCCGGCCGGGCGGGGAAGACCAATTCGCCGGGCGTGTCCGCCGAAACGGTGCTGCGGGTCAAAGAGGCGGCGTTGGAACTGGGCTACCGCCCCAACCAGGCGGCGCGCGCCATTCGGACGGGCAAGTCGAACCTGATGATGCTTTCCCTGACCATGCTCTCGGACCCCTGGTCCCTGTCCGTCAGCAAGGCGGTGGGGGCCGCCGTCGGCCCGGCCGGCATCACGCCCATGATCCTCGCGGACACCGACTGGCGCACCGCCATCAAGCGGCAGGGTGCCGACGTCATCTTCATTGATGCCGCGGACGATGAAGGGGACGCAGAACTCCTCGCCGAACTGGCGCGCAACAACCGGCTCGTCGTTTTCAGCGAAACCCTGGAACCCAATGGCTTTGACGTGGTCCGCTCCCTGGCCGGAACATCCATGGGCCAGGCCATGGACCACCTGACGGAGACCCACTCAAAGGTGGCGTGCCTGACCCCGGCGAGCAGCCTCAGGGCCCCGCAGTCCGTCCGGTACGGGGCCTATGTGCGGGGGCTTGAACGCGCGGGGCTCGAGCTGCGCCAGGACTATGTGGCCACGTTCGCCGGGGACGAGGTCGGCGCCTATGAAGCCGCCGTCGCGCTGCTGCGGCAGCCGGACCCGCCGACCGCCGTCTTTGCCACGTCCGACTTTGTGGCGATCGCGGCGGTGCATGCCGCCCAGCGGCTGCGGCTGGACGTGCCCGGGGACGTGGCGGTGGTGGGCATTGGCAACACCCTCCAGGGCGAGGCGATGGCCCCGTCGCTGACCAGCGTCGGCCCGGTCGGCTTCTTTGGTGGCTTGGCGGACTTCCTCGTCGATCGGGCCATGGACCCGTCGGGGCCGCCGCAGGTCCTGGAATTTCCCTGGCAGCTTTTCGTGCGTGATTCCGCGCCGGCCGCCCCCTGACTTTTTGACATTCAAGAAGCTGAAGAATTCAAGAACCTAGAGAGAAGAATCGTTGTGACTGATTTGATGGAGGCCGTTCCGGACCGGGAACGGGCCACGAGGGACTTGCGCGTCGGCATTGTCGGGTTCGGCCTGCGGGCGTCCCTGTGGCGCCTCGTGCACAAGCCGGGCCGAGGCTCGGAAGTGGTTATGGTCTGCGACGTTTCCGAGCGCGGCCGGGCTGATGCGGCCCAGAAACTTCCGACGGCGGCTGTCACCGCCGACCTGGCCGAACTGCTGGGTGCCGGGCTGGATGCGGTGCTGGTGCTGACCCCGGACAACCGGCACGCCCAGATTGCGGTTGAGACGCTGAGGGCCGGCATCCCCACGTTCTGCGAAAAGCCGTTGGACGTGACGCTGGAGGCCGCGGACGCCATCCTGACTGCCGCGTTTGAGACCGGTACCCGGCTGTACGTGGGGCACAACATGCGCCACATGCCCGTCGTGGTCCAGATGCGCGAGCTCATCCAGGCCGGGACCATCGGCGAGGTCAAGGCCGTGTGGTGCCGCCACTTTGTGGGCAACGGCGGCGACTACTACTTCAAGGACTGGCACGCCGAGCGCGCCAACACCACGTCCCTGCTGCTGCAAAAGGGTGCCCACGACATCGACGTGATCCACTGGCTCGCCGGCGGCTACACGAAGCGGGTCTCCGCCATCGGCGACCTTGCCGTGTATGGAGACGTCGCCAGCCGGCGGGACAACAGGGACCGGCGCATGTGGGACTGGTTCTCGCTGGAGAACTGGCCGCCCACCGAGCAGGTGGACCTGAACCCGGTCATCGACGTGGAGGACATCTCGATGATGCAGATGGTGCTGGACAACGGGGCCCTGGCCTCCTATCAGCAGTGCCACTTCACCCCGGACTACTGGCGCAACTACACCGTCATCGGCACGAAGGGCCGGATCGAGAACTTTGGCGACAACCCCGGGGACTTCATCCATGTCTGGACCACCCGCACGCAGGACGGCTTCGTGGAACCGGATGAAAAGGTGGAGATCCGCGACGGCGAGGGCGGCCACGGCGGCGCCGACCCGCTGCTCATCGCCGAGTTCCTGCGTTTTGCGCGCGACGGCGGTGCCACGGAGACGTCCCCGGTCGCGGCCCGTGAAGCCGTGGCCGCCGGGGTCCTCGCCGCCCAGTCGCTGCGTTCGAACGGCGGGGCGCTGGAGGTTCCGGCACTGCCCGCGGAACTCGTGGAGTATTTCAACAACGGACAGCCCGCCCGCACCACCGCCTAGCACCCAATCCACCGGCCCATGAATCCCCGGAGACGGTCCTAGGCCAGCGCACCCATGGGATCCCAGGCCTGCAGCACGATGGGTTCGGCTCCCAGGGCCCGGCGCAGCTCGGGAGAGAGGCGCGACTTGTCGACCACGACCTCAAAGACGTACTCGTCGAACCAGTTGTCCGCCATGGTGTAGAAGCCCTGGTCGCCGTTTTCCTCGCCCCAGCTGTTCTCCACCCGCCAGCGGCGCGTTTCGCCGTCGAGCACGTCCACGCCCGTCAGCAGCATGGCGTGCGTCATGGCCGATTCACCAAAGCGGACCCGGGATTCCTTGTCCATGGCCAACTCGGCGCCGTAAAGGCCCGCGTAGTCGTAGAGGCGGGCGTCCCAGATGCCGTCCTTGCGGACCATCTGCGGCCCCACGTCGCAGCCGAACCAGACCGGCTCCCCGTCCAGGATGGCCTCCTTGGCGAGGCGCTTGGCCAGGCCGATGTCCACGTTGAGGTAGAGCACCGGGGCGGCACCGACCACATTGCCCAGGTGCTCGACCGTCAGCGTGCTGCCCTTCGGGTGCTCGGCCCGGGGGTCGTCAACGAGGCACACGTAGTCCCCGAGCGCGATGGTGGTGTACTTCGCCAGGAATTCCTGCGGGGTCATGACTCCTTCGCGGTGGAAGGCCTTCTTGTCGTCGGTGTACTCCCACTCGAACTGCGTTGGCGGCGTGCCCAGGTGAAGGGTGAGGACCCTGTGGACCTCCGTGATGATCCGCCCACGGGCTTGTTCCGCCCCGGCCGTGTCACCGGCCTGGCGGAGCGTGCGCAGCTCCTGCGCGGCGCGGCGCAACAGCGAGCGGAGCACGGAGTTCATCCGGCCGGTGTTCGACGACGATTCGGTCTCGGGCATGGCCGACTTGGGCACGGCGCCATACTTGGCGAAGATGTTCACCGCCATGTCCCACTGCCCGCCGTCGCCCACCACCGTCTGCAGCAGGTAGGACACCAGGCGGTCGTCCTCGGGACGTTCGGCCGTGTCCAGCATGGACTCGAGGAAGTAGTTGGCCCGCTCCAGCTTGTCGAAGTACATGGCGTAATTCTGGGAGAACTCGAACTCCTTGACATCCAGCACCTGCTTGGCGCCGGCGCGCAGCAGGTTCAGCGCCGCGAAAAGCCAGCACCGGCCGGACTTCTTCTGGTTGGTGACCTTCCAGTCGTCGATCCGGTGCGAGACGGTGGTGGAGAGGGACGTGGCGAGCTGGTGGTCGACGGCGAGTTCGTCCACACTGACCCGTGCGATGGCGTTTTGTGTGCGCTTCAGGACCGGGTCGGCGGCAAAGGACTTGTGCAGGCCCGCAAGCTGTCCCGTGGTCAGGGAAGTGGCGGCCGTGTCGGTGATGGTGGTCATGTCTTCCGTTCTATCCCGATTCGCGCGCGGCGGCAACGTTTCGACGGTCGAGGCCGCCGGACCGGCCATGGCCGGCCGGGATGCCGTGGGGGGATGAAATGTTCGTGTGCGGCGGCCCGTGGCCGGCGCCCTGCCACCATGGCCTGCGTTCTTGTTGGGCGCGTACCGCCAGGGGCCGGGACCTGGAGCGGGACGGGTTTATACTGACGCCGTGATCGCCTACGTGGCCCGCAGGATCCTGCAGTCGGTGGTGGCGTTGTGGATCGTTGTCACGGTGGTCTTTGCCATGCTCTACGCCCAGACGGGGAGCACGGCGCGCGCCGTGCTGGGCCAGCGTGCCTCCTTTGCCGAGATTGCGGCATTCAACCAGGTGAACGGGTTCGACAGCCCCTTCCCCGTCCAGTACGCTCGGTTCCTTGGCTCCCTGCTCCGCGGACAGCTTACGTTTGCGGGCCCACATCCGCACAGCCCCTATGGCATTGTCAACGACTACGCAGCCGGCGTCAGCCTGCGTCAGCTTGCATCCGGGCCCCTTGTCAACACGCTCGTGCTCATGGGGCTGGCCCTGGCACTGGCCGTGCCAACCGGACTGGTGCTTGGGGCATGGCTGGGCAGCGGCCATGGACCGGCGTGGATCCGCGCACTCGCCGCAGCGCTCAACCTCGCGGGCTACGCCATCCCGGTCTTTGTCCTTGGGCTCCTGCTGACGCTGTTATTGGGGTACGACGCGGGGCTCCTGCAATTCAACAACCCGCGGTGGGCGCTGGGTGACGTGTTCTCCTCGCCGGCCGGGCTCGTGTTGCCGGTGCTGACGCTGGCGGTGGGCAACGTGGCACTATTCAGCCGGTACTTTCAGGCCAGCGTTGCCGAATGCCTTGCCACCGACTACGCCACGAAGGCCCGCAGCATCGGGGCCTCGGAGCTGCGGATCCTGGTGCGCCATGTGGCCCGCAACGCCGCGATCCCCGTCGTCACCCTGGCGGCGACGCGGCTGCCGGTGATCTTCGGCGTCCAGGTGCCGCTTGAGGTGTTCTTCAACTATCCGGGGATCGGCAGCCTCGCCTGGCAGGCAGCGACGGCGAAGCAGTCCTACACGCTGCTCGGTGCCGCGCTGCTGGTGGGCGTACTTGTCGTAGCCGCCACGTTCGCCGCCGACATCCTGTACCTGGCCCTTGACCCGCGCATCCGCTATGGCGGCTCACGGTGAGTCCGTCCCGCCCGTGCCGCCGCGCGGGCCGGAGTCGGAACCCCGTTCCCGCCCGTGGCATTCCCGGGGCAGGTCGGCGGCTGATCCCTTCCGCGTCAGCCCGGGAGGGGCCGGGAGGCCGTGAGGTCGGCCATGACCTGCTGCAGGGCTTCGGCCACCAGCATGACCGAGGCGCGCTTGAGGTTTTCGGGGCGGACCAGCAGGTCGATGCGCCGCCGGGTGCTGATCCCGGTCAGCGGCCGCAGCGTGACACCGGGGTTCAGCGCCGGGCTGGCCGTGTGGCGGGGAAGCAGGCCGATGACGTCGCCGGTGGAGACCAGCGCGGCGGCCGTCGAGTAGTCATTGATCCGGTGCACCACGTTCACCGGCCGGCTCGCCACGGCGCCGATGGCGGCCAGCACGTCGGCGGGGGAGTATCCGCTGCGGCTTGCCACCCAGGGGTAGTCCACCACGTCCTGCGGCGACAGTTCCGCCTTGGCCGCCAGGGGATGGTCCACCGCCAAGGCGATGTCGAGGGGCTCGTGCGCCAGCGGGATGACCCGGACCCGGGACTCCGGCCACGCCGGGCTGTGGTCCATGCGGTGCGCCAGCACCAGGTCGTACCGTGCCGTCAGTGCGGGAAAGTCGTGCTGCGCCACGTCCTCGTCGGACAGGCGGACACGGGGAACGCCGACGGCGGCGCCCGCCAAACCCGGCCCGCCCGCCACGCCCGGCCGTACACGGTCGTCCGCCACAGGTATTTCCCGCATGCCGGATTCCCGCCGCAGCTCGTCCAGCCGCCGCACCAGCGGCGCAAACAGCGCCTGGCCGGCGCTGTGGAAGCCGCTGACGGAGACCGTGCCGTGGCGTTCGTGCTGGTAGGCGCCGATCGCCGCCTTCGCCGTCGCCATGGCGTTGATGACGTCGGCGCCGGCGTCGGCGAGCACCCGGCCGGCGTCCGTGAGCACCAGGTTCCGGCCGTCCCTGCGCGTGAGCGGGGTATCCACCTGGCGCTGGAGCAGGGAGATTTGCTGGCTGACGGCGGACGGCGTGACGGACATGGTTTCGGCAACCGCCTTGACACTGCCCAGCTCGCCCAGTTCGCGCAGCATCTGCAGCTGGTGTAGTTCCACGGCGCCAGCCTATCATTTAGCGTTCACTAAATCGTTGATGGAGCAAAATTCGATTGTGCTAAATGGTCTGCCGGGTTGTAATGGAGCCAGGGAAACCCACAGCCAAGCCAGCAGAAAGCCGTTCCATGAAAGCACTGTACAAGTCCGGCGCGCACCCGGGATTCGAACTCGTCGACCGCCCCGAGCCGGAGACCGGAACCCGGGACGTGAAGATCAAGGTCGCCGCCACGGGACTGTGCGGCACCGACCTGCACATCCAGGCCTGGGACGCCTGGGCCGCGGAAACCATCAACGCCCCGCTGATCGCCGGGCACGAATTCTACGGCGAGGTGGTGGCAATCGGCGAGAACGTGGACACCGTCAAAGTGGGCGACAAGGTCTCCGGCGAGGGACACGTGGTGTGCGGGATGTGCCGCAACTGCCGGGCCGGGCGCCGCCACATGTGCATCAACACCGTCTCCGTGGGCGTACAGCGCGACGGCGCCTTTGCCGAATACGTCGTGATCCCCGAATCCAACGTCTGGGTGCACCACGACCCCTCCATCACCCCGGAACTCGGCGCCATCTTCGACCCCCTGGGCAACGCCGTCCACACCGCGTTGAGCTACGGCCTGGTCGGCGAGGACGTGCTCATCACCGGGGCCGGACCCATCGGCCTGATGGCCGTGGCCGTGGCCCGCCACGCCGGGGCCCGCAAAATCGCCATCACAGACGTCTCCGAGCCGCGCCTGGCGATGGCCGAGTCCATGGGCGCGGACCTCGCCGTCAACGTCGCCACCACCCGCCTTCGCGACGCCCAGCGCGAGCTCGGCATGCGCGAGGGCTTCGACGTCGGCCTGGAAATGTCCGGCCACCGCACGGCCCTGCCGGAAATGATCGACAACATGAACCACGGCGGCCGCATCGCCATGCTCGGCCTGCCCAGCGAGTCCATCGACATCAACTGGGGCAAGGTCGTCACCCACATGCTCACGCTCAAGGGCATCTACGGCCGGGAAATGTTCGAGACCTGGTACGCGATGTCCGCCATGCTCTCCTCCAACCCGGTGCTGCGCGCCGCCGTCGCCTCCGTGGTGACCGACCGCCTGCCCGCCACCGAGTGGGAACAGGCGTTTGAGATTGCCCGCTCCGGCCGGGGTGGCAAAGCGGTCCTTGACTGGACCGTCTTTTCCTGACCCCCTTCCAAAGCGGACGACGCCGGAACCCGGCCCGCGCCGTCGCCCCACCGACCAACCCAAGGAGTTACCGATGTACACCTCCATGAAGGACCAGCTCACCGCCGAGCTGGCGGAAATCCGCTCAGCGGGCCTGTTCAAGACCGAGCGCCGGATCACCTCGCCCCAGTCGAGCCACGTCACCGCCGGCCCGCTGGACGGCGGCACCGCCCCCGTGCTGAACTTCTGCGCCAACAACTACCTCGGCCTGGCCGACCATCCTGACATCATCGCCGCGGCCAAGGACGCCATGGACTCCCACGGCTTCGGCATGGCCAGTGTCCGCTTCATCTGCGGCACCCAGGACCTCCACCTGGAACTGGAAGCGGCCGTCTCCGCGTTCCTCGGCACGGAGGAGACCATCCTCTTCTCCTCCTGCTTTGACGCGAACGGCGGCGTGTTCGAGTCCCTGTTCGGCGCGGAGGACGCCATCATCTCCGACGCCCTGAACCATGCCTCCATCATCGACGGGATCCGCCTGTCCAAGGCCGCCCGCTTCCGCTACGCCAACCAGGACATGGCGGACCTGGAGGCCCAGCTGCGGGCCGCCGCGCAGCTGAACGACGGCGCCGGGGCCCGCCGCACCATCGTGGTCACCGACGGCGTGTTCTCCATGGACGGCTTCCTGGCCCCGCTGGGCGCCATCTGCGATTTGGCTGACAAATACGGCGCGCTGGTCATGGTCGACGACTCCCACGCGGTCGGTTTCATGGGGGCCACGGGTGCCGGCACGCCGGAACACGCCGGTGTCTCGGACCGCGTGGACATCTACACCGGCACCTTCGGCAAGGCCCTGGGCGGCGCGTCCGGCGGCTACGTCTCCGGCCGCCGGGAAATCGTCGCCATGCTGCGCCAGAAGGCCCGCCCCTACCTGTTCTCCAACTCCCTCGCCCCGGCCATCGTGGCTGCGACCCTGAAGGCGCTGGAGCTCGTGGCCGGCTCCGCCGAGCTGCGCACCAGCCTGTTCGAGAACGCCGCGCTGTTCCGCCGCCGCATGGCCGAGGAAGGCTTCGAGCTGCTCCCGGGCGAGCACGCCATTGTCCCGGTCATGTTTGGCGACGCCGTGGAGGCCGCCCGCGTGGCCGATTCCATGCTCGACCACGGCGTCTACGTCACCGCCTTCAGCTTCCCCGTGGTCCCGCGTGGCGCCGCCCGCATCCGGGTCCAGCTCTCCGCCGCCCACAGCGCGGACGACGTCGAGGCCTGCGTCGCCGCGTTCGTGGCCGCCCGCGGCGCGCACGCCTGATCCGCCGCCGGTCCCTCCCCCTTCCCGCCGCGTCCGCCCGACTGTGTTGCAGAAGTTGGACGGAATTCGGAACCGGGTGGCGGACCGTTTGAAGAGCAGGCGCGGGCGTCGTGACCGGCGGCCGTGCCTGCTTTGTGCCACCATGGGCTCATGGACTGTGACGTTTTGATTGTTGGCGGAGGAGTAGCCGGGCTGTCCCTGGCCTGGCGGCTGGCCCCGCAGCGGGCCGTGGTGCTGGTGGAGGCGGAGCCCATGCTGGCGTACCACTCGTCGTCACGTTCGGCCCGGCAGATGCAGCCCAGCTACGGGCCGGCGCCCATCCGGGACTTGACGCACCGCACCATCGGCATGGTGAAGCGCATCTCGGAACGGCTGCCGGCGCCCATTCTCATGCCCCGGCCCCTGCTGACGCTCGGCACGGCGGAGGAGGTGGCCCGGCTGGTGGCGGACAACGAGAACCTGACCGCCCTGACCCATGCGGAGACCATGAACCGCAGCCCCGACCTGCGCGGGGAAAAGTTTGAGGCCTCGGCCCTGGACGTAACGGCCATGGAGGTGGACGTTCCGGCGCTGCTGGAGTTTTACCGCAGCCAGGCCGTCGCCGCGGGAGCGGTCGTGCTGACCGGATCACCTGTTTCGGGCGTGGAATCCTCCGAGGGGCGCTACCGCGTGTCCACCGGCTCGCACACCATCACCGCCGGCACCGTGGTGGACGCGGCCGGCGCGTGGGCCGATCCGGTGGCCGCGCAGTTTGGCGCCCGTCCGCGCGGGCTTGAAGCACACCGGCGCAGCGTCGCAATCGTCTCCACGGACAAGCCGGTGGATCCCGCCGGACCCATGGTGGAGCCAGCCGACGAATCGTTTTACTACCGGCCCGACGGCGGCCACCTGCTCATTTCGCCCTGCGAATCGGTTCCGGCGGAGCCCGGCGACGCGCAGGTCGTGGATGAGGACATCACCGGACTCATCCAGCGCATTGGCGAGTTCACCACGGTGGGGATTACCGGCGTCGTACGTGCCTGGACGGGGCTGCGCACGCAACCGGCGGACGGCCTGCCCGTGGTGGGATTCGACGCGGACGTACCAAGCTTTTTCTGGCTCGCCGGACAGGGCGGTTACGGCATCCAGACCTCCGCCGCTCTGGCGGTGCTGGCCGCCGGGCTGGTCACGGGCACCCTGCCGGACGACGACGGCCGGCTGGCCGAGGTGCTCAGCCCCCAGCGCGCGGGGCTTGCCTAGGCGAAACGCGGCTCAGCTTGCCGCGCCGGACGCCAGCACGCCCACGCCCAAAACGGCGATGATGCCGCTGCTGGCGCGCTCCATGGTGCTGTTCACCTTGGGCCGGCGCAGCCACTTCATGGCCTTATAGGCCACGACCGCCACAACGGCCAGGTAGCAGAAGCCAATCGCGGCCTCCATGGCGCCAAGGATCATGGCCGTGGCGAAAGTGTTGCCGCCGTGTGGAATGAACTGCGGCACCACGGCCAAGTAGAACAGGCCGACCTTGGGGTTGAGTAGCGTGGACAGCGAGCCGGCGCCAAAACCGGCCCGTTTGCTGTAGCGCAGTGGGGCGTCGGCACCCTCCGTCATCCCTGCCCGTGCGGCCTTCCGGGTCTTCAGGAACGACGAAACGCCGAGGTAGACCAGGTAGATGCCGCCGGCGATCTTGACCCACCGGAACACCTCCGCCGACTGCTCCAGAATGGCCGCCAGGCCCAGGCCCACCAGCCCCGCCCACACGATCGCGGCCGATGCCGAGCCGGCCGCCGCGGCCACGCCGGCGGCCGCCCGGTTCAAGGCGATGCGGAGCACCAAAAAGGTGTCCGGCCCCGGGGTCAGGGACAGCAGCAGGCACAGGCCGGCGAACGCCAGCAGGGACAACAGGGTCATGCTGTCAATTGTCCGGCCATCGGGCTCCCGCGTGCAATGTGTGCGACGAGACTTTGAACCTGCGCACGGTCCGGCATGGACGGTGCGCCACTTCAGAAGTGGCGCGTTGCAGGCACGCAACCGGGCTCACGTTCAAAGTCCCGGTGGCTCAGCTCGACGCCCCGGAGGCCATGACGCCCACTCCCAGCACGGCCAGGATGCCGCTGCTGATGCGCTCAATAATCGTGTTGACCTTGGGCTTGCGCAGCCACTGCATGGCCTTGAAGGCCACCACGGCGATGACCGCCAAGTAGAGGAAGCCGATGGTGGCCAGCGTCAGGCCCAGGACCATCGCCATGCCCAAGGTGTTGCCGCCGTGCGGGATGAACTGGGGCACCACGGCCAGGTAAAACAGGCCCACCTTAGGGTTGAGCAAGGTGGAAAGCAGCCCCGAACCGTAGGCGGCGGGGCAGCTGTGGCGCAGCGGCTGCTGCCGGCCCTCAACGGCGAGGCCTTCCTTGGCGGCCTTGCGCGCTTTCAGGAACGAGGAGACGCCCAAATACAGCAGGTACAGCCCGCCGGCAATCTTGATCCAGCGGAACACCTCGGCCGACTGTTCCACAATGGCCGCCAGGCCCACACCGACCAGTGCCGCCCAGACTAGCGCTCCGGTTCCCGAGCCCGCCGCCGCCGTGATGCCGGCACGGGCACGGGACATGGAGATCCGCAGCACCAGGAACGTGTCCGGTCCGGGGATAAGGGCCAACATGAGGCACAGGCCGGCAAAGCCCAGCAGCGAAATCAGGGTCATGGGGACAATTGTCCGGGCTCGCCGGGGTCTCGACAAACTCGACCCCCGGCGGCCGGGCCTGGGCCCACGGCCGTGAGGGGCCCGTCTGCCATCCCAGACGACACCGCAGCCTTCCCACGAAAGGCGGCAGGCCGGCGTCGTACGCTGGGGAGATGAGCGAACTGATCACCAACATCGGCGAATTGATGACGCAGGACCATGACCAGGGCACCCGGCGCAATGCGGCGGTGGTGCTGGAGGGGGAGCGGATCGCCTGGATTGGCGACGCCGTTCACGCGCCGGCCGCTGACACCGTCACCGACGCGCAGGGCCGGGCCGTGCTGCCGGGGTGGGTGGATTCGCACTCGCACCTGATCTTCGCCGGCGACCGGACGGCCGAGTTTGAGGCACGCATGGCCGGGGAAAGCTACAGCGCCGGCGGCATTGCCGTGTCCGTGGATGCCACCCGCGCCACGGGCGACTACGACCTCACGCGCCTGGCGCTGGGCCGGGTGGCCGAGGCCGTCGCGCAGGGCACCACGTACCTGGAGACGAAGACCGGCTACGGGCTGGACGTGGAGCACGAGGCCCGCAGCGCCCGCATTGCCGCCAGCATCGCCGACGAGGCCACCTACCTGGGCGCACATCTCGTCCCCGCCGGCGCGGACGCGGACGAGTACACGGAGCTGGTCTGCGGGGAAATGCTCCAGGCCGTGCGGCCGTACGTGCAGTGGGCGGACGTCTTTTGTGAGACGGGCGCGTTCACTGCGGAGCAGTCGCGCCGGGTGCTCACTGCCTGCCGCGACGCCGGGCTGGGCCTGCGCGTGCACGGCAACCAGCTGGGCCCGGGAGCCGGCGTGGCGCTCGCCCTGGAGTTCGGCGCGGCCAGCGTGGACCACGTGAATTACCTGACGGACGACGACGTCGACCTCCTGGCGCAGTCGTGGTCCGGCTGGGAGGCGGGGCCGGGAACGGGGGAGCGGGGCACCGTCGCCACCGTGCTGCCGGCGTGCGACTTGTCCACGCGGCAGCCGCTGGCGCCGGCGCGGCGGCTGCTGGACGCGGGCGTGCAGGTGGCCATTGCCTCCAACTGCAATCCCGGCACGTCCTACACGTCTTCGGTGGCGTATTGCGTCACCACGGCGGTGCTGCAAATGCGGCTTTCCGTGCACGAGGCCGTGCGTGCAGCCACCTGGGGCGGGGCCCTGGCGCTGCACCGGGAAACCGGCGTCGACGAGGACGGACGGCGCGCGGTGGGGTCCATCGCCGTCGGGCACAGGGCGGATCTGCACATGCTCAAGGCGCCGTCGGCCACACACCTGGCCTACCGCCCCGGCATCCCGTTGACGCATACGGTCTGGCGCGCCGGCGTCCGGGCCGTCTAGCGCGGAAAGCCCCGGCCGCATCAAAAAAGTGACCCGCAGTAGATGTCGAAAATCCCACGAATCCGTGGGATTTTCGACATCTACTGCGGGTCAGTTGTGTAGCCGGGCTACGGCGTGCAGGCCGTGTCCGCCGGGCGCGGCGACGGGTCGAAGCCCGTGGCCGCGGTCCCGCCGGTCCCGTAGACCCGCATCTCGGCGGCCGCGGCGAACTGCAGGCCGTTGAGGGCGTTGTTCGCCTGGAACTTCACGAATTTGGCCGCAACGGCCGGGAACGTGATGTCCTGCATGGCAGTGGCGTCCACGAGGTTGCCCGTGGCCACCTGCGTCCAGGTGGTGCCGTCCTCGGAGGTGAAGACGGTGTAGCCCTTCACCTTGCCGTTCTGGCCGCCGGACTGCCGGCCCTGATAGCCGAAGCCGCTGACGGTGTATTCACCGTGGAGGTCCAGCTGCACCCAGTGCGGGTAGTTCGTGATGGTCGGGTCGTACTGGGTGTGCCAGATGCTGCCCAGGTCACCGTCCAGCACATTGGCCACGGGGCCCTCGCCCGGACCGGAGTCCAGGTTATCGGAGTCGGCGGTTGCCGTCATGGACGACGCCGGCACCATGGCCTGGCTGCTGACCGCGAGGACCGAATCCGAATCCACCGTCTTCGTGGTGCAGTTGTTGAAGTACGTGGCGGACGGGTGGATCACCGCGCTGGTCCCGGCGGCGCCCGCCGGGGTCGTGATGATCCACGTCGTCTTGGCCGTGGCGCCCGGCTTGACGGTGCCCGCCAGGTTGCCGCCCTTGACCGCCACCTGTGCGGTCCAGCCGGCGGGCAGGGTGCCCAGCGACATCGCCACGTTGGTGGAGTCCGTGGCCTCGTTGTTGGTGAACGTGGTGATGTAGCTGTTCGTGGTGCCCGGGTTCAGGTCCGCATTGGCGGGCCCTGCCACTGCGGCGCAGGAGGCTCCGCCGGTGACGGCGCCAAGGTCGGTCACGGTGAAGTCGTCGATCACGAAGTCCGCGCCGTTGGCCGCGCCGGTCTTGCGCAGGCCCACCCAGTTTTCGCCGCAGCCGGCCGTGAACGTCCGGGAGTACGTTGCGGTGTCCAACGCCGGTGCCATGGCTTCGTCCTTGAGGTCCTTCGATGTCAGCGTGCCGCCGGAGACGGTGTCAGCCCCGGTCACCCACTGCCACTGCCCGGCAACGTTCGTCTGGTACTTGAAGGACACCTTGTAGGAGTGGCCCGCCGTGAACGGCACCGTGGCCGGCACCGTGCGGTAAACCAGGCCGGTGTTTTCCTCATGCGACTTCAGCGAGTTGTTCCCGTCCAGCACGTCATCCACGGCCAGGCCGTTGAGCGTTCCGGAGTTGTACGGGCTGTACGTGTTCTTCCACGTCTTCTGCGAGTACGGGGCGTGGAGGTCGCTGATGCTCGTGCGCGGGTCGGTGGATCCGCCGGCGTCGCCCTTCACAAACGGGCCCCAGCCGGGCTGGTTGCCCTCGAAGTTGGCGCTGGCCACGAGCTTTCCGGGACTGCCCGCGGGCACGGCCACCGGCGTCGTGGTGTCCTCCATGATGCGCACGTCATCGAGCGTGACGGCCGCGGCGCCGGCCACTGCGCTGATGGAGACGTCCACCTTCTGGTTGACCGGGGCGGTGAACTGCACCGAGGCCCGCTGCGAGTAGGTACCCTTCTTGGCATCGGCACCCACCTGGTTCTTGGCGGGCGTGATGTCGAAGGTGTTGGCCGCGTTGAGGTCCTTGCCCGTGACGGCGAGGGTCACGGCGCGGCGGCTGCCGGCCGCGATTTCCACGTTGGCGCTGAGCGTGTACTTCCTGCCCTTCACCAGTTTCTTGACGTTCTGGGAGATGGACGACGACGACGTCCCCAGCACCGCGACATTGTCGCCCGTCGCTGTGCGCGAGACGGCGGCGCCGCCGGTGGGGTTCCAGGCGTCGAGATTGCCGGCGTTGAAGCCGGGGTCCGTGAGCATGGAGCCGTCGCCATAGTTGGCGCTCTTGTTTACGGGCTGGTCGCCCTGGGGGGCCAGCACGTAAGGGGTTGCCTTGTCGCCGGTCAGCGTCACCTGGCCGTTGGCGGCCTTGATGTCGGAAACCTTCACCCGCCCCTGGTCGGTGAGCTTGTACAGCGTGAAGTTGCGCTTGTTGGCGAACTGGCTGGTCAGCGTGAACGTGGTGGTGCCGCCGTCGGCCGAGTAGAAGTACATCTTGTCGGCGTCGGTGGGGGAGGTGGTCTTGGAGTTGTTTGCCGCGTCCTGCCACGGCAGCAGGTAGGTGCCGCCGTCCAGGACCACGGCGTTGCCCATGGTGACCTGGCGCTTGCCGTCCACCATGGCGATCTTCACCCCGCCGGCCAGCGTTGCGGACTTGCCGAAGTCCCAGTTGGTGAGGTCGAAGTGCTGGATGAACTTGGTGGGCAGGTCGTTGGACCAGATGTTGTTGTAGAACGCGTTCCAGTCGTCCTGGCCGGTCCAGCCCTCAAAGTCCTTGATCTGTTCGCCGCCCAGCAGGGGGTCCGTGTTCCAGACGTCGCGCTGGGTGTTGGAGATGAACCGGACAATGTTGGAGTTGATGCCCTTGTTCGTGGCACCGCCGTAGTTCTTGTCGTTGGCCCAGTGCGACCAGATGGAGTTGCCCTCGAACTTGTAGGCCCATTCGGTGGCTACCTCGAAGCCCACCTTGTGCAACTGCGTGGCCAGCTGGTCGGCCAGCCATCCGCTGGAGTAATACGCGTCGATGTAGACGGTCTTGATGCCGGGGGCTTCCTTGCGAAGCTCGGCGAAGCGGTCCAGGACGGCGCCGGTGCCCAGGTCGTTGCGCTGGTCGATGTGGTACGACTGGTTCAGCCAGTCCCAGCCGTTGACCTGCCCGGAGATCATGCCGTCGCTGAAGCTCTTGGCCTGCGGGTAGGCCTCGGTGACGTTGACGTGCACTGCCAGGTCGGCGTTGAACTTTGATCCTTCCTTGGCCAGGCTGTTCAAGTCCGCCAGGCCGCCGGCGCGGGTGTTGTAGTTTCCGCCGTAGTCGGGGTGGGCGGAGTCGTGGCCCTCGTTGGCGTAGCCCTTCTCCAGCACCCACTGGCCCAGGTTGTCGGTGGTCTGCGAGATCCGCTTGACGTTGTCCAGGGTCTTCAGGAACGGGTTGGTGGCCTCGGAGGCAAAGTTAAACGGGATGTGCTGGACCACGCGCTCTGGGACGCGGGCGGCGCCCAGCGGTGCCGTCATGGCGTTGCGGTACGCGATGGCGCCGTCTTCCCAAGTGACCCTGCCGTCATTGTTGGCGTCGGCCGAAAGCACCACGGTGGTCTTGGGGAGCTGGTAGAACTTCACCCGGGGGTCCGTCGCTCCGGCCGCCGCATAGGTGTAGTTGCCCACGGACAGTTCGGCCCGCTTGGCGCCGTTGCCGGCGTCGACGATCCGCGACTGCAGCCGGGAGTTCCAGTTGTTGTTGTTGTCCTGGGCGGAGTCGTCAGTCGCGTTGGTCATGAGCCCGGCGGAGAGCTGGGAGTTGCTGACAAAGCCGTACGGGGTGCCGACGTCGGCCGCGTCGGCCTTGGTGTTGCCCGTGACGGCGGTGAACTGGTCGGCCGTGGTGGTGGAGTCGGTGGAGATCTTGGTCCGGGCCAGCTGCGCGGCCGGGTCGCCGGAGTCCACGGAGACCAGTGACTGGTTCGGGATGGCGAGCTGGTCAAGGGTGGCGGCGGCGCTGCCGGAGATCTTCGTGACGGCGAATTCCACCGTGTTGGCCGCCGTGGCGGTGAGCGTGGATTCAATGGTGAGGTTCGGGAAGTCGGCAAACGTGGAGGTGTAGCGGGCCGAATCCCTCCCTGCCGTCATGGTGGTGGTGGCGGCATGGTCCTTGCCGTTGAGCGTGAACGTGCTGAGTTTCGCCGCCTGCCCGGCGAGGGACTTGCCGCTGAGGTCGTAGGAGATGACCTGCGGAAACTCCTTGCCCACCTGAACGGTCAGGCCCTTGCCGTTGCTGATGGCGACGGGCGTTGCCGGATCCGCCGGCGGTGTCGGCGGGACGGGCGCGGGCGTGGTGTCGCCGGTGGCGCGCACCCGCAGTTCCGAGGCGGAGACGTTGTTGCTGCCGTTGATGGTGCTGTCAGCCTCAAACTTCACGTAGCGGGCCTTGACCGGACTGTCGAAGAGGATGGTCTGCACCTGGGTGTTCGACGTCGGCTGGGCCAGGGTGCCCGACGCCACGGGTGCGCCCCAGTCGCCGGCCGGGTCCGTGGCCACGGCGCGGTTGTCGGTGGCGAAGACCTTGTAGTTCTTCACGGGGCCGTTGGCCTGGTTCTTGGCGGAGTAGTCCAGCCCGGTCAGGGTGAAGGATCCGCCCACGTCCCAGGAGATCCAGTGGGGGAGGGGGTCGGCCACGCCGACCCCGTTGACCACCTTGTAGGCGACAGTCCACTGCGAGGCGTAGTCGTTGTCGAAGGCGCCGGCCGCCGTTCCGTCCAGGGCGGGCGGGGCCGGGTAGGCGGGCGACTGGGAGTCGGCCCCGATGAGCGTGTACTGGGAGGGGGTGACGGGCGTGCCGGACGGGTCCGGGGCGGCCTGGGCGGCGGACCCCATGCCGACGCTCAGGGTGGCCACCAGGGCCAGCACGGCCGCGGCGCCCGTGGCGCGGTGCGATCTCGGGCGCACCTGGGGCGGAGGTGCCGCCAGGGTGCAAGGTTGGGGGGAGTTCACGAAAGAATGTCCTTTTGCGGGAAGGGAAATGCTTCAGGTGTGCCGGGGAATGCCCGGCGTGCGGGCCGGAGACGGGCGGGGCCAGGTGTGGCGGCCCCGCCGGCCCCCAATGGTTGTTATGGATAACAGGAGCAGTATTCCACGCGGGTGACCTGGATTACAAGGACCGGTTCCACGAGTTCCGCCGGGTCACCCAGGGATCGGTCGGGTCTTCTGCCAAGGGCCGGCAGGCTCGCTTGGCGTTAAGTTGATTATTTACTCATGGTTTCAGTCATTAACAATCATTACGTGGTAGGCTTGGTCTATAGAATGAAATCGCCGGCCCTGCCCCGCGGCTGCCGGATCCCCCACCTCAAGGAGTACGCACACAATGAGCGAGACCGCCGTTTCGGACCTGGGCCCCTTCATGGAAGCAGAGCTGACCAGCCAGCCTGAGGTGTGGGCCAGGGCCATCGCCCAGGCGCGGGAGGAAAGCCTGCTGCCGGCCGACGGCCAGCGCGTGGCCGTCATCGGCTGCGGCACCTCCTGGTTCATGGCCCAGAGCTATGCCGCAGCCCGGGAATCCGCCGGCAAGGGCGTCACCGATGCCTTCGCCGCCTCCGAGGCCTTCCTGGGCGGGGACCGCGGCTACGACGCCGTCATCGCCATCACCCGCTCCGGCACCACCACGGAGGTGCTGGAGGTCCTGGCCGAACTCAAGGGCACCGTGCGCACCGTTGCCCTGGTGGGGGACACCTCCTCGCCGATCATGGCGCTGGCGGATGCCGTCGTCGCACTTCCCTATGCGGACGAGAAGTCCGTGGTGCAGACCCGCTTCGCCACCACGGCACTGGCCTACCTGCTCACCGGCGTGGGGGTGGACCTGTCGGCCGCCGTCGAGGACGCCAAGGCGGCAGTCACGGCGCCCGTGGAGCAGGAGCTCATCGACGCTGAACAGTTCACCTTCCTGGGCACCGGCTGGACCGTGGGCCTGGCGCACGAGGCCGGCCTGAAAATGCGCGAGGCCGTCCAAGGCTGGACCGAGTCGTACCCCGCCAAGGAATACCGCCACGGCCCCATCTCCATCGCCGCGCCCAACCGCGTGACCTGGATGTTCGGCCGGCAGCCCGAGGGCCTGGAGAAGGACATGGAAAAGACCGGCGCACGCTACATCAACAACGACGTGCACCCGCTCGCCGAACTGGCCCGCGTCCACCGCGTCACCTTGGAGCGCGCCCGCGCCCGCGGCATGAACCCGGACCTGCCGCGCAACCTGACCCGCTCCGTCATTCTGGACGAGACCGCCTAGGGCCGCGCGGCCGCCACGAAGGCAAGCAACGTGATGAGCATTCCCTCCGCAGTCCCGGCCGGGGCCAGCCGCCCCGCAGTCCCGGCCGGGGCCAGCCGCCCCGCAGCGGGCCCGGCCGTGCTGGCCTTTGACGTGGGCGGGACGGACATGAAAGTGGGGCTGGTGCGCGGCGAGCTGACCGCCGCCTCCCACGCCGTGACGGACCTGCAGCGCCACCCCACGCCGCTGGACGGCGAACGCTCCGGGGAAACGGTCTGCGCCCGCATCGCGGAACTTGCGCGCGACTACCAGACGCGGCACCCGGACACGGTCATCGCGGCCGTGGGCGTGACGGTGCCCGGGATTGTGGACGAGGCCAACGGGATCGGCGTCTATTCGGCCAACCTGGGCTGGCGAGACTTCCCCTTCACCCGGACCCTCACCGGGGCGCTGGGCCTGCCGGTGGCCTTCGGCCATGACGTCTCCATGGCTGGCGAGGCGGAGTTCCGCATCGGCGCGGCCGTTGGCGGGTCCGACGTGCTGGTGCTGGTGATCGGCACCGGAATTGCCGGCGCTGTGCTGTGCGACGGGCGCCGCGTGGCGGGTGGCGGCTATGCCGGCGAAATCGGCCATGCCATGGTCCCCTCGCCCGACGGCGGCATGGCCATCCTGGAGTCGCTGGGCTCCGCCGGTGCCATTGCCCGGCGCTACGCCGAGTCCGGCGGCCGCCCCGTGGACGGCGCGCGCGATGTCCTGGCCCGAGCCGGGGCCGGCGACGCCACCGCCCGGCAGGTGTGGGACGACGCCGTCAACGCGCTCGCGTTCAGCGTCGCCCAGTGCGTGTCCATCCTGGGCACCGAAACGGTGGTGTTGGGGGGCGGGCTGTCCATGGCCGGCCCGGCCCTGTTCGAACCGCTGGCGGCCCGCATCGACGCGCTGCTTTCCTTCCACCGCCGCCCCCGCCTTGTCCACGCGGTCCTGGGCGAAAACGCCGGACTCATCGGTTCCGCCCTCAAGGCCCGCAGTCTGTCCGCCGGGGTGTCCCGGTGAGCGCGGGCAAGCTGGTCCTGACCGTTACGCCCAACCCGGCGGTGGACGTCACCTACATGGTCGACGGCGTGGAGCCGGGCTCCTCCCACCGCGTCCCCACGCCCCTGTACCGGGCCGGCGGCAAGGGCCTGAACGTCTCCCGCGTGGCCCACCAGCAGGGCTTTCCCACCCTGGCGGTCACGACGGCGGGCGGTGCCTCCGGCGCGCAGCTCGCCGACGACCTCGCGGGATCGGGCATACCGTGCCGACTGGTGCCCGTGGCCTCCGCTACCCGGCGCACCATCGCGTTCGTGGACACGGTGTCCGGGCTGACCAGCATCTTCAACGAAGCCGGCCCCGCGCTCAGCCGTGCCGAATGGCAGGCTCTGAGAGCCGCCGTCGTCGACGGGTTGGGCGGCCGGCCAGACGGCGGCCGGGCCGACGAGGCGCTGCGCCCCGGCGTGCTGGTGGGCTCCGGCTCCCTCCCGGAAGGGGCCCCGGCCGACTTCTACCCGGGGCTGGTGGCACTGGCGCACAGCGCCGGCGTCCCGGCGATCATTGACACTTCCGGCGCCGGGATCCTGTCCGCCGCCAGGGCCGGGGCGGACCTGCTCAAGCCCAACCACCACGAGCTCATGGACGCCATGGGCGAGACGGACCTGGTTGCCGCGGCCGGCAAGCTCATGGGCCTGGGCGCGCGGCGCGTCCTGGTCAGCGTGGGGGAGGAGGGCATGCTCGCCTTCGAGGCCGGGCGCCCCGGCCACCTCCAGGCGAAGCTGCCCGCCCCGCTGGCCGGCAACCCGACGGGCGCCGGGGACGCAGCGGTGGCCGCGGCCGCCGTCGCACTTGCCGGCGGGACCACGGACCTGCGGGAGATCCTGCGCCTTGCCGCGTCCTGGGGCGCAGCCGCGGTGCTGACGCCGGGGGCGGGGGAAATTTCCCCGCGCCACGCCGGGCTCGCCGCACAACTCATCATCACCGACCACTAAATAAGGATTCATCCCATGGCATTGGCCACCACCCGCGGCATCATGGAGCAGGCAGCATCGGCCGGCACCGGCCAGGGCGCCTTCAACGTCATCCACCTGGAGACGCTCGAAGGCCTCATCGCAGGAGCCGAGGCGGCCCGGCTGCCCGTGATCTTGCAGATTTCCGAGAACTGCGCGACGTTCCACGGCGGGCTGGAGCCCGTGGCGGCCGCCTCCCTGGCCGCGGCCCGCAAGGCGTCCGTGCCCGTGGCCGTTCACCTTGACCACGCCGAGGACGAGGCCCTCGCCTGCGAGGCCGTCGACCTGGGCTTCGGCTCCATCATGTACGACGGCGCCCACCTCGACTATGCGGAGAACGTGGAAGTGACCGCCCGCGTGGCCGCCTACGCCCACGCGCGGGGCGTCTATGTGGAGGCCGAACTTGGCAAGGTGGGCGGCAAGGACGGCGCGCACGCGCCCGGGGTGCTGACCGACCCCGCCGAGGCCGCCGCGTTTGTGGCCGCCACCGGCGTCGACGCCCTGGCCGTCGCCGTGGGCTCCTCCCACGCGATGACCGAGCGCTCGGCCGCCTTGAACCTGGACCGGATCACCGCCCTCAAGGCCGCCCTGGACGTGCCGCTCGTGCTGCACGGCTCCTCCGGCGTCTCCGACGCGAACATTGTGGCGGCGATCGCGGCGGGCATGACGAAGATCAACGTCTCCACACACCTCAACGGTTTCTTCACCCGTGCCGTTCGTGAGTACCTCGAGGCCAACCCCGCCGTCGTGGATTCACGCAAGTACCTCGGCGCGGGGCGCGCCGCACTCGTTCCGGAGGTCGCCCGGCTGCTAGCGTTGTTCGCGGGGGCAGGGACCGCGCCCAAAATGGGACGTGCCCTTTAAGTGCACCTTGCATCCGAGGGGAGTTTCCATGAACCGGACCGAACGGCTGGCCGCCATTCTCGACATCCTGGCCGCCGACGGCCAGGTGGAAGTCGAGGAGATCGTGGGAAAGCTCGGCGTCTCCCCGGCCACGGCCCGGCGCGACCTCGACTCCCTGGCCAATGAACGCCTCCTGACCCGCACCCGCGGGGGCGCCACGTCCGGCTCCGTCTCCTACGAGCTGCCGGGCCGCTACAACCGCGACGACCACGCCCTGCAAAAGCACCAGATTGCCCTGGCCGCCAGCGCACTGATTCCCAAGGGCGCCGTGATCGGCCTCTGCGGAGGGACCACCAGCACCGCGCTGGCGCAGGTCCTCTCCACGCGCGAGGACCTGATGGAGCAGTCGAACCGGCCCACCCTGACGGTGGTCACCAACGCCATTAACATCGCCGCGCAGCTGGCCATCCGGCCCAACCTGAAGATCATGGTCACCGGTGGAATCGTCAACCCGCGCTCCTATGAACTGGTGGGCCCCTACGCCGATTCCATCCTGCAAAAGGTGGCCCTGGACCTGGCGTTCATCGGCGTCAACGGCATTGAACCCGGCTCCGGCCCCACCATCAATGACGAAGGCGAGGCGTCGGTGAACTCGCGCATGGCCGGCCGCGCCTCGGAGACGTACATGGTGGCCGATTCCTCCAAGATCGGCAAGCGCGCCTTCGCCACCATGGAGGAACACCGCTTCAACAAGCTCATCACCGATTCCGGCATCACCGCGGAGCAGCTGGCAGCCTTCCAGGACGCCGGCACGGAAGTCATCGTCGCCCCCGAGCCCTAGCCCCCCGCCCGTCGAGATTCGAGATCACCACGCTAAAACCTCAGCGGCGCGTCCATGACGGTGGTGCCGGGATCGGCCTGAATCCACTGCTCGAACGGCACATCCAGGGTGTAGCGGCCGTCCCCGGCCACCAAGGTGCGGACCTCGGCGTTGCCCGGGTTGTTCAGCGACTCGAAATACTCCACGGACCAGTGGAACCAGCGCATGCAGAACAGCCGCATGGTCAACCCGTGCGTCACCAGCAGCGTGTTCGGCGCGTATTCCGGCCGGGACCAGTGCCGGTACAGCGTCTCCAGGAACGAGGACACCCGGTCATACACATCGGACCCCGATTCCCCCTCGCGGAAGCGGTAGAAGAAGTGCCCGTATGCGTTGCGCAGCTCCTTTTGGTCGGCAATCTCCGCCGGGTTCTGGAAGTTGGCCCAGTCTTGTTCACGCAGGCGCGGCTCCTCCATGGTCCGCTCCACCAGGTCGCCCAGTTCCAGCGCCTGCAGTGTTTGGTAGGCGCGCAGGTAGGGCGAAACATAGACACTGACCTTCTGCCCGTCCAGCTGCCGGCGAATCTGCTCACCCGCTTCGCGCGCCTGCGCCACGCCCAGCCCGGTCAGCGGAATCCGGTAGTCGGGGATCCGGTTGTAAATGGTCTGGTCCTGGTTGGCTGCCGACTGTCCGTGACGGACCATGATGATCTGGCGTGGAGCGCTCATGCCAAAGAGCCTAGGCCAGCCTCAACCGCAATGGGTGCAAGACCGGGCATCATTTAGTACATGAATGACGCCACGCCCCGCAATGACCAGTACGACGCCGGTCCGCCCGCCTTGGGCGGCGGGGCCGCGACGGTGCGGTGGAACTGGGGGGCGCGGTCGCGGCGTCGGCTGGTGTTTGAGGTGCTGCTGGTGCTGGGACTTTCACTCGGACAGTCGGCCGTGTATTCGGTGGTGCAGCTGCTGGACAAGATGTCCCGGGCGCCCATCGCGCAGGGCACATCCACACTGAACGTGGTCCGCAGCAACCGCGAGTTCTTCGACCTGACGTACCAGCTGCTGGACATCTTTTTCGCAGTGGTGCCGGTGTTCCTGGTGCTCTACCTGCTCGCCGAGCCCGGACAATCGGTGTTCCGCAGGATCGGGCTCGACTTCCGGCGCCCCGTCCGCGACGGGCTCGGCGCCCTGGGCCTGCTGGTGGTCATCGGCGTGCCGTCGCTGGGGCTGTATGCCGCCGGCCGGGCGCTGGGGATCACCACGGAGATCATCCCCAGCGCCCTCCACCAATACTGGTGGACCATTCCGGTGCTGGTGCTCTCGGCCATTCACAACGGCCTGCTCGAGGAAGTGGTCATGGTCGGCTGGCTGCTGGACCGGCTGGAGCGGATCGGGCTCGCGCCGCTGGCCGCGGTCCTGCTCAGCTCGCTGATCCGCGGCAGCTACCACCTGTACCAGGGCTTCGGACCATTCGTTGGCAACTTTGTCATGGGCCTGCTGTTCTGCTGGCTCTACAAAAGGTACGGGCGCGTGATGCCGCTGGTCGTGGCGCATTCGCTCGTGGACATCGCCGCCTTCACCCTTGGCCCCGCACTCGGCTTCGGGTAACCGCAGCCGAGGGCGGGCGTCGTTGCCTGGGTTCACCGGTATTGGTGGCGCAGATAACGTGGGCTGGCTCCCGGTCTTGGGTTTGGTGGCGCAGATAACGTGGGGTGGCGGCTGCCGAACCCGCTTTATCTGCACCGCCGATTGGGTGGACCCGCCCGAACCCGCGTCATCTGCACCGCCGAATCTGGCGGGGACCCCGCCTGCCGGGAACGCAAGCGGCACCCGCCCCCGCAAGGGTGGGTGCCGCTGTCGTGAGCCCGAAAAACTAAATCGTGACGTTGCCGTTGGCTGTTTCAAAGGTCACGGACATGATGCCGGGGGTGCCGCGCGGGGCAATCCACTCCACGGCCACGTCCTCCAGCGGCTGCTCGACGGGCTGGCCCAGCCATTCGGTCAGGCGCTCGGCGCTGCCGGCAATGGTCAGGGACGCCAGCCGCACGGCGGACGGACGGGCCAGGGACGGGTGCAGGGCGGGGTCGCCCTCCCACTTGAGCATGTAGGGCACCTGCGGGTCGGCGATGAGGCCCTTGATGCCGATCTGCTGCCAGACAAGCTCGCGGCCGTCGGGGAACTTGCGGTTGCCCGGGACGGCGCTGCGGCCCAGACGTTCCTCGAAGGGCGTGAGGTCGTCCACAGCCACGCACCAGCCCATCCAGCCGCCGCCTGCCTGGGAGCGGGCGCGGACGGCCTGCCCGAACGGCGCCTTGTCGGAGGCGGGGTGGTCCAACACCTCGACAACTTCAAGGTAGTGGTGGTCGGTGAGGGGAATGATCATATTGCGGGTGCCGAAGCGCGGGTGCACGCCTCCGCGCACTGCGTCGACCCCCAGTGCGGTCGCGATTCGCTCCGTGGTGGCGGCCAAGCCATCTGATTCACAGGCGTAAGAAACGTGGTCCATTCGCATGCGTTTATCTTGGCACTTTGTGATCGGGCTCTCGACTTAGCGTCGCCTAACTCACATAGGATGTCTGACCGCAGCGGGGGCAGGCAGTATTCAAATCTGGGGCAGAATTGAGAGGTGACTGAATCCACCCGCCCCACCGAGCCCGACGCCGCTTCCCCCGCCCTGCTGTTGCCCTCCGCCGCGGCGGTTGAGGCCCGCATCGGCGCCGCCATTGCCGCGGAGCTGGGCGTCCGGCCCGCCCAGGTGCGTGCCGCCGTCGGCCTGATGGACGACGGCGCCAGCGTCCCCTTCATTGCCCGGTACCGCAAGGAAGTGACAGGGACGCTCGACGACGCCCAGCTGCGCGAGCTGGAGGAACGGCTGCGCTACCTGCGCGAGCTGGAGTCCCGCCGTCGTGCGGTGCTGGAGACCGTCCACGCGCTGGGCAAGCTGACGGAACGGCTGCGCGCCGCCATCGAGGCCGCCACGACGAAGTCGGACCTGGAGGACCTGTACCTGCCCTACAAGTCCACCCGCAAGACCAAGGCCGACGCCGCCCGGGAAGCCGGCCTGGAGCCCCTGCTCGAGGCGCTCCTCAAGGACCCCGCGCAGGCCCCCGCCGCGATCGCGGACAGGTTCCTGAATCCGGAGCACGCCGTGGCCACTGCCGACGACGCGCTGGCCGGCGCGCGCGCCATCCTCATCGAACGGGCAGGGATGGATGCCGCCCTGGTGGGCGGGCTGCGCGAAAGGCTGTGGAAGACGGGCCGGCTGCGATCCACAGTCAAAACAGGCAAGGCAGGGAAGGCCGCCGACGGAGAGAAATTCAAGGACTACTTTGACTTTTCCCAGCCGCCGCACACGCTGCCCAGCCACCGGGTGCTCGCGCTGCTGCGCGGCGAAAAGGAAGGCGTGCTGACACTGGACCTTTCGGAGGCGGACACCCGCGACGCCGACGCCCAGGCGCAGGCCCGCGCCCGCTATGAAAGCGCCGTGGCGCACTCCCTAGGCATTGCCGATGCCGGCCGGGCCGCCGACACCTGGCTCATGACCGGCGCCCGCCTGGCCTGGCGCACCCGCATCCTCACCCGCCTGTCCGTGGACCTGCGCGTGCGGATGTTCCAAAGCGCCGAGGAGGAATCGGTGCGCGTGTTTGCCGCCAACCTGCGCGACGTCCTGCTTGCCGCGCCCGCCGGCAACAGGGCCACGCTCGGCCTGGACCCGGGCCTGCGCACGGGCACCAAGGTGGCCGTGGTGGACGGCACCGGCAAGGTGGCCGCCACGGACACCATCTACCCGCACGCCCCGGCCAGGCGCTGGAACGAGGCCCTGGCCACGCTTGCTGCCCTGGTGGAAAAGCACCATGTGGAACTCATCGCCATCGGCAACGGCACGGCCAGCCGCGAAACCGACAAGCTCGCCGCCGAACTCCTCGCGGAACTCAAAAGGACCCATCCGGATCGCTTGGTCGCCAAGCTGGTGGTTTCCGAGGCCGGTGCGTCGGTCTATTCCGCCTCCGCCCTGGCCGGCGCCGAACTGCCCGGCATGGACGTCTCCCTGCGCGGCGCGGTCTCGATTGCCCGCCGCCTGCAAGACCCGCTCGCGGAACTGGTCAAGATCGATCCCAAGTCCATCGGCGTGGGCCAATACCAGCACGATCTCACCCCGGCCAAGCTGGAGCGCTCGTTGGACGCCGTGGTCGAGGACTGCGTCAACGCCGTCGGTGTGGACCTGAACACGGCGTCCCCGGCGCTGCTGGCCCGGGTGGCCGGTGTGGGGCCCCTGCTGAGCGAAAACATTGTGGCGCACCGCAACGAAAACGGCCCGTTCAGCAAGCGCCGCGAGTTGCTCAAGGTGGCCCGCCTGGGCCCCAAGGCCTACGAACAGTGTGCCGGCTTCCTGCGCATCACCGGGGGAGCGGAGCCGCTGGATGCCTCCAGCGTGCACCCCGAGGCGTACGGCGTGGCCCGCAGGATCCTGGCCGCCGTCGGTGCCGGGCCCGCGGAAATTTCCGGCGGCGTGGCGGCCGTGGCCGCCGTCGACCCCCAGGACTTCACGGACGGAACCTTCGGCCTGCCGACCGTGGCGGACATCGTCGCCGAGCTGCAAAAGCCGGGGCGCGACCCCCGCCCGCGCTTTGAAACCGCCACGTTCAGCGAGGGGATTGAGAAGATCACCGACTTGCGCCCGGGCATGATCCTGGAGGGCACCGTCTCCAACGTCGCCGCATTCGGCGCCTTCGTGGACATCGGCGTGCACCAGGACGGGCTGGTCCACGTCTCCGCCATGAGAAACACGTTCGTCTCCGACCCGCACACCGTGGTCAAGTCCGGCCAGGTCGTGCGCGTGAAGGTGCTGGACGTGGAGCCGGAACGCAAGCGCATCTCGCTCACCCTGCGCCTGGACGACGGGGCCAATGCCGCCGGCGCCAAGGCCGGAGCCAGAGCCGGGTCCACGACAAATGCTCCCGCGGACGACGCCGGCTCCCGAACACCGGCGCGTAACTCGCCGCGGGGCGGTGCCCAGGGGGCGCGCCAGGCCCGGCAGGGGCGGCAGGGCCGGCCGGTGGATGGATCCGGCCAGACCCGATCTCCGTCGACCGGCCAGGCCCGGCCGGCGGCACCGGCGGCGGACACCGCCATGGCAGAGGCTCTGCGCCGGGCCGGACTGGGCAAGCGCGGGTAGGGCGGGACAGCGCAGGGTCCGCTCCGCCGCGGCACTCCTCCGACGTGGGACGCCAAGGACAGGATGCTGCAGGTGGTCGGCACGGCACTTGTTCGGCCCTGCCCAGTTTTCGGCGCCAATGTCCAGCACATGTTCGGCCAGGGTCATAAAGCCGTCACAATGTTGCGGCGCGGCGGAGCGCTCTCGCACACTGGTAACAGGTCATGAGTGCCAGCGACAAGCCCCGGCTCGCTGGCCGGCAACCCTCCTTACCGCGGCGGGGTGCCCCGGGTGAAGACCTGGCGCTGGGCCAACCGGGCTCGGTGCAAGCGCGGGCCGCAACTTCCCCTCCCGCCCCCTGCGTCCCCGGACGCCGGGGCGCGGGACGTGGACGGCCTCTAGTGTGTAAGGAGCTCGAAGTGAGCAACGCTTGGTCATTTGAAACCCGTCAGATCCACGCCGGCCAGCAGCCGGATGCCGCCACCGGCGCCCGGGCGCTGCCGATCTACCAGACGACGTCGTTCGTGTTCCCCTCGACGGAAAGCGCCGCCGCACGGTTCGCGCTCACCGAACTGGAGCCCATCTACACGCGCATCGGCAACCCCACCGCCGACGCCGTCGAACAGCGCGTCGCCAGCCTGGAAGGCGGGGTGGGGGCCCTGCTCCTTGCTTCCGGGCAGGCCGCCACCACGTTCGCCATCCTCAACCTGGCGGAGGCCGGGGACCACATTGTGTCCAGCCCCAGTATCTACGGCGGCACGTTCAACCTGCTGGCCCACACGCTGAAGAAGCTCGGCATCGAGGTCACGTTTGTCTCCGATCCGGACAACCTGGATGAATGGCGCTCCTCGGTCCGGCCCAACACGAAGGCGTTCTTCGGCGAGACGGTCTCGAACCCGCGCCAGGACGTGCTGGACCTGGAAAACATCAGCGCCATCGCCCACGACGCCGGCGTGCCGCTGATCGTGGACAACACCCTGGCCACGCCGTACCTGATCCGCCCGCTGGAATGGGGCGCGGACATCGTGATCCATTCCGCCACCAAGTACCTGGGCGGGCACGGCAACGCCATCGGCGGCATCATCGTCGACGGCGGCAGGTTCGACTTCGCCGCCAGCCCGGACAGGTTCCCGGGATTCAACACTCCGGATGAGAGCTACAACGGCCTGGTCTACGCCCGCGACCTCGGCGTGGGCAGCGCCCTCGGCGCCAACCTGGCCTACATCCTCAAGGCCCGCGTGCAACTGCTGCGCGACCTCGGCTCCGCCATCTCCCCCTTCAACGCCTTCCTCATCGCGCAGGGCATCGAGACGCTGAGCCTGCGGGTGGAACGCCACGTCGCCAACGCCGTCAAGGTGGCCAATTGGCTTGAAGCCAATGAGAACGTCGACGCCGTGGCCTACGCCGGCATCCCGTCCAGCCCATGGTTTGAGCGCGGCCGCAAGTACGGCCCGAACGGGACGGGCGCCATCGTCTCCTTCGACATCAAGGGCGGGCTCGAGGCCGGGCGGCGTTTCGTGGACGGCCTGGAGCTGCACTCGCACGTGGCCAACCTGGGCGACGTCCGCTCCCTGGTGATCCATCCGGCGTCAACCACGCACGCCCAGCTGAGCGAAGAGCAGCGGCTGGCCGCCGGCGTCCGCCCCGGCCTGGTACGCCTGTCCGTGGGCCTGGAAGGCGTCGAGGACATCATTGCCGATCTCGAAGCCGGGTTCCGGGCAGCAAAATCAGCGTGAGTGCCGCGGACAGGACGGCGGCGGAGGATACCGTGTTCACCCCAGGCACCGACCCCGACACGTCCAACCCCGGCGGCAGCCCCTGGTCCGGCGCCGTCGGGCAGGGCGGCGGCGTGCTGCGCTCGGTGAACATTGGCGCGCTGGCGCTGGAGGCCGGGGGCGGACTGCCGTCCGTGACGGTGGCCTACGAATCCTGGGGGACGTTGGATGAAGACGGCAGCAACGCCGTCCTCATCCAGCACGCACTCACGGGCAGCACCCATGTCAGCCGCGGGGAGTCCGAGGAGGACGGCTGGTGGGAAGGTTTGGTCGGCCCCGGTGAAGTCATCGACACCGACAGGTACTTCGTGGTGGCCGCGAACATGCTCGGCGGCTGCTACGGGACCACCGGCCCCTCCAGCATTGCCGAGGACGGCGCGCCCTACGGCTCACGTTTCCCCTTCGTCACCATCCGCGACTCCGTCCACGCGGAGGCACGCCTGGCTGACGCGCTGGGGGTCACGTCCTGGCACGCCGTCATCGGTGGTTCGATGGGCGGCGCCCGCGCCCTCGAATGGGCGGTGACGTACCCCGAACGCGTGCGGCGCTGTGCCGTGGTGGCGGCCTGCGCCGCCAGCACGGCCGAGCAGATCGCCTTTGCCCAGGCCCAGGTGCTCGCCATCCGCCAGGACCCGCACTTTGCCGGCGGGGACTACTACGACGGCGCGGCCCCCACCCTGGGCTTGGGTCTGGCACGGCGGATCGCCCACATCACGTACCGGTCCGAGGCCGAGATGGGCGCCCGTTTTGGCCGCTTTGCGCAACCCGGTGAGGACCCGCTGGGCCACGCCCGGCTGCGTCCCGCCGTCGGGGGCGGCGCGGGCCGCTACCAGGTGGAAGGCTATTTGGACCACCAGGCGCAGAAGCTGGTCACCCGCTTCGACGCCAACAGCTACGTGGCCATCACCGAAGCCCTCATGAGCCACGACGTCGCGCGGGGGCGCGGCACACTGCCTGAGGCACTGGCCCGCACCGAGGGCGTGGAATTTCTGGTGGCCGCCGTCAACAGCGACCGCCTCTACTTCCCGGCGCAGTCGGATGAATTGGCCGAAGCCCTCCCCGGGCGCGTCGTGGTCCGCCGCATCGACTCCGCCATTGGCCACGACGGCTTCCTGACCGAAGTGGCCGCCGTCGGCGATCTGCTCCGGGAATCGTTCTTCACGGATTAAGCCCCAAAAAACCGGGTCCCGTTCCGCCTGCCGGCGATCGCTTCCCCGACAGTTGAAGCTAGAAGTTCTTGAAGATCGCCTCGCGGTGGGCGGCGTACTGCTCCGCCGTGACCTGGCCGGCGCGGCGTGCGGCGTCGAGCGCATCAAGCTGGCGTTTGAGTTCGGCCTCGGCCTTCATGCGCTCGTTGGCAAACCCGATGGTCTGGTGGCCCTGGACGGCGTCGTAACTTTTCATCGGCACACCGTTGAGCAGCGTGCCGCCGTACGGGATGGCCGGGGACTGCTGCACCGTGCCCGGCGTTGCCTGGTGCACGGACTGCGGCCCGCCGGGCTGCGAGTAGCCCGGGCTGCCCGGCCTGCCGGACCGGGGCGTCGTGGCGTAGGGCGAGGCGCTCCGTGCCCGCTTGCGGCGGGACGCCGCCCGGGCGAAGTTGGCGACCAGGACCACGGCAAAGAACACCAGAATGAACCACGGGGGCAGCGCGCCGGAACCGGAAGATGACGCGGCAACAGCTCCTGTCGCTGCAGGGTCGAGCATGGTCAGCACAACACACCTCTTCAGGCTTCAGTGGCGCGGATTCCGCACCTTCCCTCATCTTAGTCTGCCTGACATCATGTGGCGCGGTGCTTCACGGGGGAACGGGGCCGCCTTCAGCCCCGCATCTGGCCCCCTGATCCGGGCAGGGCCGAGCCGATGCCCGGCCCAAACACCGGGCCGGGGGTGGGCCGCTTGGCGGACATGCCGTCGCCGGACGATCTGTGGCGCAGCCGTCGCAGGACCCACGGCATGAGGAACTCGCGTGCCCACACGAGGTCCTCAGCCCGAGCGGCCTGCCACCTCTGCGGCGCCAGCGGCGTGGGCACCTGGGGGAGCAGCTCGTGCGGGACGTTCAAGGTGTTCAGCGCCATGATGGTGATGTTGTGGTGGCCCAGCGGCGAAAAATGAAGCCTGTCCGCGGACCACATCTGCGGGTCCTTCAGTTCGCGCATGGACCACATGTCCGCCACGACCGCGTCATGGCGGGAGGCGATGGTACGCAGGTTTTCGTTGTAGACCGCTATGCGGCCCCGGACCATGCCCAGCACCGGGGTGTCCCGGACGTCCGGCCCGTTGAACAGCAGCACAGTGGCCCCGGCAACGGACATCCTGCCGACGGCGGCGTCCAGACGCTCGGCGAGTGTGTCCGGGTCGGAACCGGGCCGGATGAGGTCGTTGCCGCCCGCGGAGATGCTGATCAGGTCCGGCTTCAGGGCCAGGGCGGGTTCCAGCTGCTCGGCCAGGATCTGCCGCAGGAGCCGGCCCCGGATGGCCAGGTTGGCGTACTTGAAGTCCTCGCGGCCGCGGGCCAGTTCCTCGGCCATTCGGTCCGCCCAGCCGCGGTGCCCGCCCGGGCTGCTGGGCTCGGGATCGCCGATGCCCTCGGTGAAGGAGTCGCCCATCGCGACATAGCGGCTCCAGGGGTGGCGGGCCGTTTCGACAGTGCCGGAAAGCTGTGACTTTTCTGCTTCACTAAATTCGCTCACACATCCATACTGCCCTCACCCGGCCAAATCACGCCACCACGCGGCACCGCGCCGCAAAACCGCGCCGCAAAACCGCGCCGCACATCCCGCCGCCAGGCCGTGCCTGGCCGTGCCGAATCGCGCCGGCACCACGGACATGAAACGATGGGGCACATGAGTGAATCCCCCCAGGTCCTGTGGTCCCGGCCCGAAAACGAGCGGGCCGGCACGCCCCTGCTTGTCATGTTTCACGGCTACGGCGCCGACGAGGCCGACCTCTTCGGCCTGGCCGCGCAGCTCCCCGCCGAATTCACGGTCGCTTCCGTCGGGGCCCGGCTCCAGGCCGGACCGGGCCGTGCCTGGTTCCCGCTGGACAGTGACCTCTCCTACTCGGTGGACAGCGTGACGGAAGCGGCAGCGGGCCTCGAGGCCTGGCTGGACGCCGTCCGCGCTGGGCACTCGTCGGTGTCGCTCCTCGGGTTCTCCCAGGGCATGTGCATGGCAACCACGCTCCTGCGGCACCGGCCCGCGGACTATGCGGCCGTCGTCGGGCTGTCAGGATTTGTGGTCGAGGCAGATGGCGACCCGTTCTTTGACGACGCCGCCACGGCCGCCGCGAAACCCGAGATTTTCTGGGGCCGCGACCAGGCCGACCCCGTGGTCCCTGCCGCCGCCGTCGAGTACACCAACACGTGGCTGCGGGCCCACTCCCAGCTCACCAAAGTCCTGTACACGGGCATGTGGCACGGCATCAACGCCCAGGAAATGGCGCACGTGGGTGAATTCCTGCAGTACAAGGTCCTGAAGTAACGCTAGGGTGCGGTGATCCGCACGGTTTCCCCGCCCACCGTGACGGTGTCGCCGCCGTGCAGCTGGCGGCCGCGGCGCTCCTCGATCTGGCCGTTGACCTGCACCATGCCGTTCCTGATCAGGTCCGCCGCCTCCACGCCGTCTTCCACCAGGCTGGCGAGCTTGAGCAGCTGCCCGAGACGGATCATGTCGTCGCGGATGGTGATCTCGGTGGTCTCATGTGAACTCATGGGTCAATTCTGCCGCATGGAGGGCGACGTGCACGCCGGCTGGCTATAGCGTGGTGATTGATACCAGCCCGCCCCCAGGAGGTCCACATGAACGCCACCGGCCACGTATTTGTCAGCGGCTACACCCAGGCACCCTACGGCGAGGGACCCGGCGTGGCGCGTTTCTCGCTGGCGCCGGACGGCACGGTGGGGCCCCGCCAGGCGGGGGGCGGCGGCTCCGTGAATCCTTCCTTCGTGACGCCCGGCGGCGGATCGCTGCTCGCCGTCGAGGAACTGCCCCACGGCCGGATCACGGCGCTCGACCCGGAAACGCTCGAGGTCCGCGGCCGGGCGCCCTCCGGGGGCGCCGACCCCTGCCATCTCATGCTCGTCGGTGCCGACGTCTGGGCTGCCAACTACTCCTCGGGCACGGCCTCCGTGACACCGCTTGCCGGGCTTTTGGAAGGCACGACGGCGCGACCCCCGGCCCTGTTGTCCCACCCGGGCAGCGGCCCGGTCAGTGGCAGGCAGGCGGGGTCGCACGCCCACCAGGTGACGGCCACGCCGTGGGGCACCGTGCTGGTGTCGGACCTGGGTGCCGACCGGGTCGACGAATACTCAGCCCGGACCCAGGTCCGGCTGGGTTCCGCCGAGCTGCCGCCGGGTACCGGGCCGCGCCACGTTGCCATCAAGGGCGACTTCCTGCTTGTGTCCGGGGAACTGGACGGGTACGTTCACGTGCTGCGCCGGGCCGAGGTGGCTCCGGGTGCCGGTGCAGGCCATTTCTGGAAGTGGCTCTTCCGGACGCCGCTGGCGCGCACGGCGGAGGAGGTGGCGGGCGCGAAGGACTTTGCCCCCTCCCACATCCAGCTTTCCGGTGACGGCACCAAGCTGTACGGCGCGGTACGCGGACCCAACACGCTGGTGGTGCTGGACGTGTCGGGCCTGGACGGGGCCGCGCCGACACCGCCGGCATTCCTGGTCCAGATCCCGTGCGGCGGCAGTTGGCCGCGGCACTTTGCCCTGGGGAACAACAAGATCTTCGTCGCAAACCAGTACTCCGACTCGGTGGCCGTGTTTGAACTGGACGGTGACGGGCTGCCCGGTGCGGCTCCCGTGCAGACCCTCGCGTTCGGCAGCCCCACCTGCGTGGTGCTTGCCTGAGCGGCGCCCGGGTCCCGCAAAGGGCGGGCCAACGGTGGGGGCCGGGGTCCGGCGTCGTGCATCATGCGCCAGACCGGCACCGGGTCCGGCGGGCACGCGAATTCCGCCCCGGGCAGCGCCTGCCGGTAGGCTGGTCCCCGGACGGACCGCACCCAGCGGCCTCGTAATTACTAGGAGTAATCAGTGGCGCCCCAATCCAAGCTTGACCAGGTCATTTCCCTCGCGAAACGTCGCGGCTTTGTGTTCCAGGCCGGTGAGATTTACGGCGGTTCGCGGTCGGCCTGGGACTACGGGCCGCTCGGCGTCGAGCTGAAGGAAAACATCAAGCGCGAATGGTGGCAGTCCTTTGTGCGCGGGCGCGAGGACATGGTGGGCCTGGATTCCTCCATCATCCTGCCCAAGGCCGTGTGGGAAGCCTCCGGCCACGTCGCCACGTTCACCGACCCGCTGGTCGAGTGCACCCAGTGCCACAAGCGCCACCGCCAGGACCACCTCGTCGAGGCGTTTGTCGCGAAGAAGAACCGTGAGCCGGAAAACGGCATGGACGACATCGTCTGCCCGGACTGCGGCACCAAGGGCCAGTGGACCGAGCCGCAGCTGTTCTCCGGCCTGGTCAAGACGTTCCTGGGCCCGGTCGATTCCGCCGCCGGCCTGTACTACCTGCGCCCCGAAACCGCGCAGGGCATCTTCGTGAACTTCAACAACGTGCTCACCACGTCGCGGAAGAAGCCCCCGTTCGGCATCGGCCAGATCGGCAAGGCGTTCCGCAACGAAATCACGCCCGGGAACTTCATCTTCCGCACGCGCGAGTTTGAGCAGATGGAAATTGAGTTCTTCACCGCCCCCGAGGACGCCGAAAAGTGGTTCAAGGAATGGGTCGACCTGTGCTGGGCATGGTTCCTGGACCTTGGCATCAACCCGGAAAACATGCGCCAGTTCGACGTCCCCGAGGACGAACGTGCCCACTACTCCGCCGGCACCATCGACTTTGAATACAAGTTCGGTTTCCAGGGCAGCCAGTGGGGCGAGCTCATGGGCGTCGCCAACCGCACCGACTACGACCTCGGCTCCCACACCAAGGGCTCCGGCACCGAGCTGAGCTACTTCAACCAGGCCACAGGGGAACGCTTCACGCCGTTCGTGATCGAGCCCTCCTTCGGCCTGACCCGCTCCATGATGGCGTTCCTGGTGGACGCCTACGTTGAGGACGAGGCCCCGAACGCGAAGGGCGGCGTGGACAAGCGCACCGTGCTGAAACTGGACCCGCGACTGGCCCCTGTCAAGGCCGCCGTGCTCCCGCTCTCCCGCAACGAGGAGCTTTCCCCGAAGGCCAAGGAGCTCGCCAACAAGCTGCGCGGCCATTGGAACATCGAGTTCGACGACGCCGGCGCCATCGGCCGCCGTTACCGCCGCCAGGACGAGATCGGCACGCCGTTCTGCATCACGGTGGACTTTGACACGCTCGAGGACAACGCCGTGACCATCCGCGAACGCGACACCATGAGCCAGGAGCGCGTCTCGCTGGACAAGGTGCAGTCCTACCTGGCCTCCCGCCTGCTGGGCGCCTAGGCGTGGCGGAACTTTCGTACCGGCCCTGGCGCGACGGCGACGACCTCACCCTCCGGGAAGTCTGGGGGGACGCCGAGTCCGCCGCGGCCGGCCAGTTCCGCGCCGCGCTGGCGCCGGAATCGGACAGTGGCCCATGGCGGCGCACCATCGTGGCCGAAGACGAGGGCATCCCCGTCGCGGCCGCCGTCGTCTATTCCACCACGCTGCACCCCGCACGGCTCTGGGCTTATGTGGAGGTTGCCAAGGACCACCGCCGCGCAGGCGTCGGCGCCACCTTGGTGACCATGCTGCGCCGTGAGGCCGACGGCGCGCTGGCCGCCGGCCTGGTCGGCACGACGGCGTTGCGCACCAAGGTTGCCCCGGGCACCTCGGGCGCTGCCTTTGCTGCGGCCCTGGGCCTGCCGGTCCTGCAGCGCAACCGTGTGGTCGAGGTGGGCCCGGGCGCCTTGAAGCTGCCCGTGTTCGGCGAGGGCACCGAGGCCGAGGCCACCGCCCGCGTGCAGGACCTGGCCACCGGCTCCGTCGAACTGACAGACGTGGTGGGGCGGTACTACGAGGCCGTGAACCAGTGGGACCCCACCGGCCCCCTGACCCCGGGCGCCGTGCAGCGCATGTTCCTGGACGACCTCACGGGAGCGCACGGCGCGCTGGTGCTGCGGGCCGAACCCGCAAGTGCCTTTGGCGAGTCCGTGCAGCCAAGTAGGAAGGGCCGCATCGAGGCGTTTGCCGTCAGCTACTCGCAGGGCGCCGGTGCGACGGACGCGCCGGCCGCGGCAGCCCCGGCGTCGGAAGTGTTCCTCGGCGTGGAGCCCTCGCTGGAGCGGGACGCTGCCGTCAGGGCGGTGTACGACCTTCTCGCCTTGATCGCCCACCAGTACCCGGTGCTGCTGGAGCTTGACGACTCCATGGAAGCCGTGGCCGCCGTCGTCAATCCCATGATCGAGGTGGGCGCGGCCAAGGTCCGCGGCAACGAAACGCTGGTCGTCGGGGAATAGGCGGCCCCGCAGCCGTTGACGTTCGAGATAACGACCTCCCGCACGAACGCCCCGCCTCGACGCTCCTGCAGATAACGGCACTATTTTCGCGTCCCTCCTGCAGCCGGTGAAGGAGCGTTCCGCATTAAGTCCCCGGATCTGCAGGAGCGTCGGTGGAAAGTCCCCCGGATCTGCAGGAGCGTCGGTGGGGAGGGGCCGTGGGGAGGGGCGGCCCGACCTGCCCGACGCAGCCGTCCGCTGTGGATTTGCCCCGCATTCCCTGTAAAAGTCCCGGGAACGCGCTTTACGCCAAGGTGGCCGTGGGACCATCGAATCCGGGCCCGGTGACGACCTGGCCGTGAGGAGACATGCATGGAACCGAATTCCCACAAGAAGATCGACGCGGCACGCGGCAAGGCCTCGGCGGCAGCCGCCGCCGGAAAGACGAAGGTACGCCGGCGCCGCGCCATGATCTGGTCCGGCACGGGCGTGGCAGCCGTGGCGGTCGTGGCCGGAGTGGTCATCAGCACCAACTCGGCAGGCAACGCCGCAGCGAACAGCGCAGCAACCGGCGCCACGGTCTCCGCATCACAGGGCTCAACCCAGATCCCGCCGTGGGCGGCACCGGCCGATGCCTCGGCCCGGGCCAAGGCGGCGGGCCTGACCATGCTGACCGCGGAGGGCACTGCCGAACACATCCACACCCACCTGAGCATCACGGCCGACGGCAAGCCCATCGCGGTGCCCGGCGACATTGGCATCGACCTCGGCGCCCAGCTGATCTCGCCGCTCCACACGCACGACGCCACCGGCATCATCCACGTTGAATCGCCCGTCGTCAAGCCTTTCAACCTGGGCGAGGTCTTCACCGAATGGGACGTGGCACTGTCGGCCGGCCGCGTGGGCTCCTACTCCACGTCCGGCGGCTACACCATCACCACGTTCGTCGACGGCAAGAAGCAGTCCGGCAACCCGGCCTCGATCCAGCTGGCCAGCCACGAGGACGTCGACATCGTCATCACCAAGGGCGCGGAAAAGGCAGCGGCGCCGGCCGCGTTCGCCTGGCCCGCCGGTTACTGAGGGGCATGCGGGCTGCCGGCCCCCGTCGCTCGTAGAGGTCATGATCTCGAACTTCAACGTTTGGAGGGGTCATGATCTCGAACTTCAACGGATGGGGCGGGTCACTGCATGGTAAAGCGGCGCGCCACCACATTGCGCAGCCGCGTGCTTTCCAGGGCCCAGGCCACCGTTGAGTTGCGGACTGCCAGGAACGACGCCGGCAGGGGCCGTCCCAGCGCCATGTTCCATCCCGCCTGCCGTGCGGCCCGCCGTGCGGCTGACATCCTGGTGCGCTCAAACCGTTCCAGCAGCGGCCCCGTGTCCTGGCCGCGCAAGGCAGCGTCAATGACCGGCGCCAAGGCGGCGGCATCCAGCCAGCCCAGGTTCATGCCCTGCCCGCCGATGGGGCTGATCTGGTGCGCGGCGTCGCCCACGAGCGCCGCCCGGCCCCGCACCATCCGCGCCGCCATCCTGGAGCGGACGCCGAATGCGCTCACCATGCTGTTGGCGCGGGCGTCCACCGTGACGCCGGTCCGCTGCTGGATGAGGCCCGCCAGGTCGCCGGCCGAGGCGCCGTCGAGCAGGGAATCGGTGTGCGCCACCCAGCGGCGCAGCCCTTCCGGGAGCGGGAACGACTCGACGATGCCGCCCGGTTCCAGATAGAGCACGGCTGTGGCGCCGTCGCTGCCGGTGTCCGGGAAGTCGCCCATCAGGTAGGTGTCCGGGTAGTCCCGGTCCGTCGTCGGGATGCCGAGCTCCCGGCGGATCGTGGAGCGGCCGCCGTCGGCCCCCACCACCAGCCGCGCGCGGAAGGTGCACGCGGCGCCGGCGGCCCCCGGCCCCAGCCGTTCCCCGGCCTCAGGCGAGGCAGCCAGCACGACGTGGGTTCCGGCGTCGTGCATCGACTCGACGCGGACGCCGCGCAGCAGCGCGCCGGGCGCCAATTCACGGACCCGGCCCTCCAGGATCGCCTCCGTGCGTGCCTGCTTGAGCGTGAGGATGTGCGGCGACGCCGGCGAGGCCTCGGCAAAGGACAGCCGCCGGACCAGCAGGCCGCGGCTGCGGCCGACGCCGTCACGGATGTGGACGCCGTCGGCCTCCAACACGGCGCCGACGCCTGCCTGCGCCAGGGCGGCCAGGGCCGGCGGGTGGATGCCGATGGCGCGGGAGTGCGGGCTCAAACTGGCACGCTGCTCCAGGATCCTGACGGAGAATCCCTGCTGGATCAACAGGATGCCAAGGTACAGCCCCACCGGGCCGCCGCCCACAATGGCCACGTCCAGCATGCCCATGTCCGCGGTCCCCGCAGCCTCAGGCACGCACATTCCCGGGCGTGAACTGCACCAGGGTGCGGAACGGCCTTTCGGACCGGACGCTCCAGCCGGGGCGGACCACGGCACGCAGTTCCGCCGCCGTATAGCTGCGCCGGATGGAGGTCAGTCCGTCACGGCGGATGAAGGACCCCGGGAAAAACGGCGCCGTCCCGGCCCCAAACAACACGTAGGCGGCAGGGCTTCTGGCGATGTCGCTGTGGATCACGGCCCGCCGGGCCAGGAGTTCCGAATCGGCCAGCAGGCCCTGCAGCTCGGCCGGGGTGAGGTGGTGGAGCATGTGGTTGGAAATGACCAGGTCAAAGGAGGCGCCTTCGCCGACGAGGTCGGAGCTGAAGGCCCGGCGGAACGCCAGCCGCGGGTGCGGGGGCCGGGACGTGGCGAAATCTAGGGCGCGCTGGTCGGGGTCGATCGCCGTGATGTCCAACACCAGGGAATCGCGGGCGGCCCAGCCGGCCAGCTTCCGGGCAATGTCGCCGCCGCCGCAGCCGATGTCCAGGAGCGTGGTTGCAGTGGTGGGCGAGAGCAGCGGGCGGATCCGCCGCCGGTAGACGCCATGCCACCCCGATACGACAGCGTTGACCAGCGGAAACTGGGCGTAGGTGCGTTCCAGCCGGGCGGCGTCGCAGTCCGGCCGGTCCATGTCCTCCACCGCGTCCATGGCGCGCTCCCGCAGGAACCGCACGGACTCAGCCCCGGGCAGCGTGGTCCAGGGCGTGGTCCAGGCCGGCGTGCCCGGACACCGGTTCCAGCTCCGGGGACACCTTGGTGAACAGGCCGGTTTCGACGGTCAGGCCCGGGCCGAAGGCCATGGCGCAGATGCTTTCCGATTCCTCCGCCGCGGGCTGGTCCAGGATGTGCTTGAGGACGAACATGACGGTGGCGCTGCTCATGTTGCCGTAGTTGCGCAGCGTCTCCCTGGCGGGCACCAGCTGGTCCTCGGACAGTCCGAGCTTGGCCTCCACCTTGTCCAGGATGCTGCGGCCGCCGGGATGGATGGCCCAGTGCCGGATGTCGCGGTACTCCCCGGCGGCCAAGGCGGGCTCGTGGGCCAGCAGCGGCTCCAGGGCTCCGACGATGTGGTCGTCGATGATGTGCGGCACGTAGCTGTCCAGCACCATTTCGAAGCCCTGGTCGCCAATGTTCCAGGCCATGGAATCCTCGCCCACGGGCGTGAGCACGGTTTCAAAATGGTCCAGCGCCAGCGCCGGGGCGGTGGCGGGCAGCTCGCGGGCCGTCACCACCGCGGCGGCGGCGCCGTCGGCAAACAGCGACGATCCCATGATGGTGTCCGGATTGTTGGAGGTGCGCACATGCAGCGAACACAGCTCGGCGGACACGACCAGCACCACGGCGTCCCGGTCGGCGTCGCAAAAGGCCTTGGCCGCGCGCAGGGCGGGGAACGCCGCGTAGCAGCCCATGAACCCGAGGTGGTAGCGCTGCACGGAAGCGGCCAGGCCCAGGGCCCGGACAATCTTGTAGTCCGGTCCCGGGTTGAAGAATCCCGTGCAGGAAACCGTGACGACGTGGGTGACATCGGCCGGGGACACGCCGTCGCACGCGGCCAGCGCCTTGGCGGCCGCCTCGATGAACAGGGCGGTGGCCTCCACCGTGAAGAGGTCGTTGCGCTCCTTGGTGCTGGGGGTGAGCAGGAGCCCGGTGCCGACGTCGAAAAACTGGGGGTTGTCGCTGTGGAAGGTGGCTGACATCTCCGCCACGGCCGTGTGCCGGGTGTCGATCGCCGCCGAGTCAAAGCAGGTGCGGACCAGCCTCTGCCCCAGCCGGGTGAGTCCCGGCTGGGCCGCAAACACGTCCCGCGCCTCGGGCTGGACCAGGACCGTTCGGGGAACTGCCGTTTCCAGGGACCTCAGCGTGACTGTCATAGTCCATTCTTAGGCGACGCCCGTGAAGAACACAATGGCGGCCGGGCCGATGACAAATGTCATGGCGATCCGGTGACGGGCGTGTGGGGGCCTCGGGGCCTTCCGCCGCAAGAATTAATCCATGGCCCAACCGGGCCGGACAATTCCCAGCAAGAGGCAGCACATCATGATCCAGCAACTTCCCTACCTTCTCCTGGCGGCCGCGGCCTTGGCGTGGATCCTTTACCGCCAGCTCAGCGTCCAGCCCGTCCGGGAGAACAGGCCCTACCTGCTCATGCTGGTGCTGGGGGTGGTCGGGGCCGGGCAGATCGCCGCGCTGGCCGGTCACGCCACGATTCCCGCGGCAGCCTATGCGGCCCTGGGGGCCGGGCTGCTTTCCGCCGCCGCCGTCGGCTGGTGGCGGGGCCGCCTGGTCCGTGTGTGGCGCGACGGCGGACGGCTGGTCCGGCAGGGCAACTGGACGACGGTGGTGCTGTGGATCGTGGGTCTCGCCTTCCACCTGGGCCTTGACCAGGTGGGAGTCGTCCTGGCCCCCGCCGCGGTCCAACGCGCCGCCGCCGGGGCCCTGGGAACCACCTCGATCATGCTCTATCTCAGCATTGCCCTGGCGGCCCAGCGCTTCGCCACCCTGTCCCGTTCCCGGGCAACCGCCGCCCCACGGCTCCGGGCAGTCTCGCTCTAATCCCCGCAGCAGCCACGCACCCGGAAGGAAGCACCATGACCAACCCCCTCACACTCGCCGCCCCGACAATGCCCCGCGGCGTGGGACCGGACCGAACAGGCCTGCTGGCCGTCGACGCCACCGGGCTGCACAAGTCCTTCGGTGCCGGCTCCCGCAGGGTCCGTGCCGTCAACGGCGTCGACCTGCAGATCCGCGCCGGCGAGGTGGTGGCCTTCCTCGGGCCCAACGGCGCCGGTAAAACCACCACCATCGACATGCTGCTGGGACTGTCCCGGCCCGACGCCGGGAGCCTCACCATCTTTGGGCGGTCCCCCCGCGCCGCCATCGCGCACGGCCTGGTCAGCGCCGTGATGCAGACGGGAGGCCTGCTCAAGGACCTGACGGTCCGGGAGACGGTGGCCCTGACAGCGTCGCTTTTTGCCCAGTCGCAGCCCGTGGACGAAGTCCTGGAACGGGCCGGAATCCTCGACCTTGCCGGGCGCAGGGTGGAAAAGTGCTCCGGCGGCCAGCAGCAGCGCCTCCGCTTCGCCATGGCGCTGCTTTCCGACCCCGGCCTGCTCATCCTCGACGAGCCCACCACCGGCATGGACGTGGAAGGCCGCCGGGACTTTTGGCAGGCCATCCGCGCCGACACCGCCAGGGGCCGCACCGTCATTTTCGCCACCCACTACCTGGAGGAGGCGGACGCCTACGCCGACAGGATCGTGCTGGTGCGCCGCGGGGAAATCGTGGCCGACGGCACGGCCGCGGAAATCAAGAACCTCGCCTCCGGACGGACCGTGACCGCCACGGCGGGCAACGCCGACGCCGCCACCCTTGCCGCCATCCCCGGCGTCGACTCCGTGGAGAGCAGCGCAGGGAAGCTGCGCGTCCGCACCAAGGACTCCGACGCCGTGGCACGCTACCTGCTCACCGCCACGGACGCCGTCGACCTCGAAATCACCTCCCACAACCTTGAAGACGCGTTCGTGGCCCTGACCGGGGACCAGGACGAAACCGACGAATCCTTCGAAACCACAGGAAAGTAACCGCCATGACCACCCTTCCCGCGGCAGGGCCCGCAGCGTCGACCCTCGCCGGGCCCCGCAACGTCCCGCCCCTCGGCTCCTTCAACGCCACACTGCTCGGCATCGAGATCAAGCGGCGCTTCCGCAACCGGCGCACGCTGTTCTTTACCGTCGCCTTTCCCGTCGTCATGTTCCTGGCCTTTGGGCTCCAGTACCGGGACACGTCCATTGAGGCAGGCCGCACCGTGGCCCAGGGCGCCCCGTCCGTGGCCGCGTTCATCATGATCTCCATGGCGGTGTACGGGGCCATGATGGCCTCCACCTCCGCCGGCGGCGCCGTGGCGATTGAACGGCAGCTCGGCTGGAGCCGGCAGCTGCGGCTCACGCCGCTGCACCCGGCCGCGAACATCTCCGTGAAGATCCTCGGCGGCCTTTCCATCGGCCTGGTGGCCGTGCTGGCCACCTTCGCCACGGGCCTGGTGATCGGGGTGCGCCTGCCGATCCACGTCTGGATCGAGGCCGGAACCGCCGCGTGGCTTGGCTCCCTCGTGTTCACGGCCATGGGCCTGATGGTCGGCTACCTGGTGCCCAGCGAAAACGTCATGCAGTTCATGGGCCCGGCCCTGGCGTTCCTGGCGTTCTTCGGCGGGCTGTTTCAGCCGCTGGACCAGATGGCCAAGCCGCTGCAGGACATCGGCGTCTGGACCCCGACCTACGGACTCGGCGAGATTGCCCGGGCCCCCCTGAGCGGGGAGGCGTTCAACTGGCTGGCCGTGGGCAACGTCATCCTTTGGCTGGCGGTGTTTGGCGTCGGCGCCGCCCTCGCCTTCCGCCGCGACACCAAGAGGGTGTAGCGGCGGGACCGGGAAAGAATAAAGTGGGCATTATGGCATCCACGGCACCAGGCAGGCAGGCACCGCGCAGGCAGGCACCGCGCGGGCAGGAACCGCGCAGGCAGGGGGAGGTGGGCTGGTTCCCGCCCCCGGGCCACGTCCCCAGCCTGCGCGAACTCCTTGCCGGGCCCGGCACGCGCCGCTGGCTGACGGGTGCCGGCGTCGCCTGCCTGATATTGCTGGCCGGCAACTTCCGCGGGTTCGCCTCCGCGGAGAATCCGCCGTGGGTCTCGGCGGTGAAGTGGGTCCACCTGCTGGTGTTCATTGCCGTCTTCCTGCTGGGCCCGCCGCTGAGCTGGTACCGCAGCCAGCTCTTCAAGGCCGTCCTCGCCGTGTCTTTCTTTGCCCTCAACCTCGGCTTCCTTGCCTATCCCGACGCCTCCCTGGGGGCGACCTGGCTGTGGACGTTCGTGGCCGTTTTTGTGGCGAGCCAGGGCCTGCCGAGGGTGGCTGCGCTCGCCGCCGTCGGCAGCCTGGCCGGCGGCGCCCTACTGATCAACCTGGCCCAGGGGGCGGGCACCGCCAACGCCTACTCCCAGGCCGTCACCATCGCGTCCGTGGGCCTGATGATGATGGCCTTCTCCCGCCAGCTGGCCACCATCCGGGAACTGCGCCAGACCCAGCACGAGCTTGCGGAACTGGCGGTGCGGGAGGAACGCAGCCGCGTGGCCCGGGACATGCACGACATCCTGGGCCATTCCCTGACCGTCATTGCCGTCAAGGCCGAGCTGGCCGGACGCCTGCTGCCCGCCGACCCCGGGAAGGCCGCGGCGGAGATCGCTGACCTGGAGGACCTGGCCCGCGGCGCGCTGGAGGACGTCCGGGCCACCGTGGCCGGATATCGGGGCGTGAACGTCCTGAGCGAGCTGGCCAACGCCCGCACGGCGCTCGCGGCCGCCGGCATCGACGCCGAGCTTCCCGGAGCCGCCGACGCCGTCCCCGCCGGCTCCCGGGAGCTGTTCGGCTGGGCGCTGCGCGAAGGGGTCACCAACGTTATCCGGCACGGCGGCGCCGGCCACTGCCGCGTCACCCTGTCCGCCCGCCGGCTCCAGGTCGACGACGACGGTGTCGGGCCCCGCCCGCCGGAGCCCGGAACCGGCGCCGCCGGCAACGGACTGAGGGGCCTGCGCGAACGCGCGGCGGCCGCCGGCGCGACGCTGGAGGTCGGCCGGTCCGAACTGGGCGGCTTCCGGCTCAGGCTCAGCCTGTGATCCGCCTCGTGATTGCCGACGACCAGGCCTTGGTGCGAGGCGCCCTCGCCGCGCTCCTTGGCCTGGAGGGGGACATCGAGGTGGTCGCCGAGGTGGGCCGCGGGGACGAGGTGAGTGCCGCCGTCGTGCTTCACAACGCGGACGTTGCCCTCCTGGATGTGGAAATGCCCGGGCTGGACGGTATTTCCGCCGCGGCGCGGCTGCGCACCGACGCGCCCCGCTGCCGCGTGCTCATGGTCACCACCTTCGGCCGGCCCGGGTACCTGCGCCGCGCGCTGCAGGCCGGGGCGGGCGGGTTCGTGGTTAAGGACACCCCGGCCCGGCAGCTCGCGGACGCCGTGCGGAAGGTCGCGGCGGGGCTGCGCGTGGTGGACCCGGCGCTGGCCGTGGAGAGCATGGCGTCCGGCGACAGCCCCCTGACGGAGCGCGAAACCGACGTGCTGCGGGCCGCCGGCGGCGGCGGCACCGTGTCGGACATTGCGGCCGCCACGCACCTCTCCGAGGGGACGGTGCGCAACTACCTGTCCAGCGGCATGGGCAAGACCGGCGCCAGGACCCGCGCGGAGGCCGTGCACATCGCCGAGGAAAACGGCTGGCTCCTCTGACGGACGTGCGACGGCGTGGGGCCGGCCGTGATTCAGGGTCGGGCCCCGCCGTGGCCTAGGATGGAGGGGATGCCCGGACGGGCCGTGCCTGCCTGCAACGGCAGCCGCGGCGGATTCCGGGGCCCTGGGACGAGGGAGGTGAGAGGCACGCATGGACGACGGACCTAGTCGAACTACCGCACCGCGCGCGCCCCTCCTGTGCCGTCCGGAAACTCCCTCCTCCTAGCCCGCTCGATCCGCCTCGCCGCCTCACGGTCCGGCAGTGTTGGGGTGGACCGAACGCGGAGCGTTGGTGATTCCCACGGTGAAGTCGACGCGTGCGGTTGCACCACTTTTCCACTCATCCCATTTTCAGTACACGCCACGGTCCACGCCGTGGAATGCCTGCGTGTGCGTTCACCGGAGGGCACCGGACCATGATCAAATCCCCCAACCTGACCTTTGACGCCAGCGCGGAACTGCTGGCCAGGGCACTGGCCGCCAATGACGTTGCGGGCGCGTCGCGCGTGCTGCGGCACCTTGACGTGACCGAAACGCTGGAGCAGCTGGAGCGCCTGAGCACCATCGACCGCGCCCTGGCCTACCGCACGCTGTCCAAGGACCGCGCGGTGGAGGTCTTCGAACGCCTGGACGCGGCGCTCCAGGCGGACCTGCTGGCGGGCCTCCAGGAGGCCGACGTCGCGGAGGTCTTCGCCGGGCTGAGCCCTGACGACCGCGTGGCGCTCCTGGACGAGCTGCCGGCCTCCGTCGCGCACCGCCTGATCTCCGGGCTCAGCGAGAAGGACCGGGCGCTCACCAGCACGGTGCTCGGCTACCCGCAGGGCGCCGTGGGACGCTACATGAGCCCCGAGTTTGTGGTCACCCATCCCTCGCTGACGGTCGGGGAAACCCTGGCGCGCGTGCGGGCCCGGCTCGACGACGCCGAAAGCGTCTACACCATTCCCGTGACCGACACCGGGCGCCACCTGGTGGGCGTGGTGTCCCTTCGTGACCTCCTGCGCGGCGCCGGCCCCGAACTTATGGCGGACATCATGAAGCAGCCGCTGAGCGCCCCGGCAACCCAGGACGCCGAGGAGGCGGCCCGCTACTGCGCCGATGCCAAGGTCCTGGTGCTGCCCATTGTCGACGCCGAGGACCGCCTGGTGGGGATCCTGACCGTTGACGACGCCCTGCAGATTCTGGAGGACGCCGAAAGCGAGGACGCGGCACGCTCCGGCGGCACGGAACCGCTCCGCCGGCCCTACCTGGCCACCCCTGTCAGGAGCATCGTGCGGGCCAGGGTGGTGTGGCTGCTGGTGCTGGCCCTCGGCGCAACGCTCACCGTCCAGGTCATCGGCGCCTTCCAAGCGACACTGGAGCAGCAGGTGGTGCTCTCCCTGTTCATACCCCTGCTCATCGGCACGGGCGGAAACACCGGCAACCAGGCGGCCACCACCATCACCCGCGCCCTGGCACTTGGTGATGTGCGTCCGGGCGATGTCTTGAAGGTCCTTGCCCGCGAAGTGCGCGTGGGCGCGTTTTTGGGACTGCTGCTGGGGGCCCTGGGGTTCACGATTTCCGCCGTCGCCTTCACGGTGCCGATCGGGCTGGTCATCGGGCTGACCCTGCTCGGGGTCTGCACCATGGCCGCCAGCATTGGCGGGCTCATGCCGCTGCTGGGCAAGGCCGTCAGGGCGGATCCGGCCGTGTTCTCGAACCCGTTTATTTCCACGTTCGTGGACGCCACGGGGCTGATCATCTACTTCCTCATCGCCACGAGCGTCCTGAGGCTCTAGCGCTGCCGGTGCGGCTTCAGGGTCCGGAAGTCGCGGCGTCGGGAGCCGTCAGGCCACCGGAGACCGTGAACAACACGGCGGCGCAGACCTCGGTCAGGGGCGTCTCCGGGCTGAAGATGAGCCATTCCAGCCCTGCCATGAGCGTGGCGCCGAACATGCCCGCGGCCATCAGCGGGAGCGATCCCGGCGGTGTGGCCGCCGGGACCAGGGGCGCAAGGGCTGCTTCAAATTCGGAGATGGCCTCACGGCGGAGCACCCCCATCGATTCCTGCCAAGGACGGTCCGTGCGGAAGATTTCCGCGGCCATCAACTTGGCCAGCGACCTGTTGTCCGCAATCAACGCGAGCATGGAGGTGACCATGCCCTCGATCCCGGCAATTCCGCCGGCGGACTGGCGCGCGCCGCGGAGGGTGCCGGACAGGGAGCTGACGCCGGCCGTCAGCAGCTCCTCGAAGAGCTTGTCCTTGGAGGCAAAGTTGTAATAGACGCTGCCCTTGGCCACGCCGGCCCGTTCGGACACTTCATCCATGGTGGTCCCCGAGATCCCGTGCAGTGCGCCCAGTTCCAGTGCGGCAGCCAGGATGGACTGTTTCGTCGCTGAGACGCGCGGCATGTGGATCCTTTGCTGCTGGCAGTGGCGGGCGGAAGGCGGGGCGGGAGGGGGCCGCCCCAGCGAGTCTATTGCACCCGCGGGCGGCACCCGAAGTCTGGCGGGTCGCCGGATCCAGCTGCTCCCCACCCGGTATACAGGTCTGGCGACTTGACGGCCCGCCGGGTCGCCGGATCTGTACGTTCGGCGCGCTGGGCTGCCGGCGGACGATTAATTTGGACGCATTTGAGAGAATTGTCAGGTGACTGTTACAGACATCCCCGCCAGCGACACCAAGCTGGACCTGCCGCCGCTCAAACTTGGCAACATCACCGTGGATACGCCGGTGGTGCTGGCCCCCATGGCTGGAATCACCAATACGGCATTCCGGCGCCTGTGCCGCGAGCACGGCGGCGGAGTATTTGTCTCCGAAATGGTCACCTCCCGGGCCCTCGTGGAGCGCACCCCGGAGTCGATGCGCCTGATCAGCCACGACGACGACGAGAAAATACGCTCCGTCCAGCTGTACGGCGTCGACCCCGAAACGGTGGGCAGGGCGGTGCGCATGCTGGTCGAGGAAGACCACGCGGACCACATCGACCTGAACTTCGGCTGCCCGGTCGCCAAGGTGACGCGCCGCGGCGGGGGAGCGGCGCTGCCCTGGAAGCTGGACCTATTCACCGCCATCGTCCAGACGGCCGTCCGCGAGGCATCCAAGGGCGGGCTGCCGCTGACCATCAAGATGCGCAAGGGCATCGACGACGACCACCTGACCTACCTCGAGGCCGGCCGGATCGCCCGCGACGCCGGGGTGGCCGCCGTGGCGCTGCACGGGCGCACCGCCAGCCAGTTCTACTCGGGCCACGCGGACTGGGACGCCATCGCGCGTCTCCGCGAGGCCCTTCCCGACGTTCCCGTCCTCGGAAACGGCGACATCTGGAGCGCCGAGGACGCCATTGCCATGGTGCGCCAGACCGGCGTCGACGGCGTGGTGGTGGGCCGCGGCTGCCAGGGCCGGCCCTGGCTCTTCGGGGACCTCATGGCCGCCTTCGAAGGCAGCGACAGGCGACACAAGCCCGGCCTCGCCGAGGTGGCCGCCGCGGTCTACCGGCACGCCGAGCTGCTCGTGGACACGTTCGACGACGAAAACAAGGCCCTGCGCGACATCCGCAAGCACATGGCCTGGTATTTCAAGGGCTATGTGGTCGGCGGGGAACTGCGCGCCCAGCTCGCCGCCGTCCCCACCCTGGAGGTCCTGCGCGGGCTGCTGGACCAGCTGGATGCGGACAGCCCGTACCCCGGGGCCGACGCCGAGGGCCCGCGCGGCCGCGCCGGCACGCCCAAGCGCACCGCGCTGCCGGACGGCTGGCTGAAGGACCGCACGCTCAGCGGCCTGCAGCAGACGGATCTGGCCGGCGCCGAGCTCGACGTCTCCGGCGGCTGACAGCGGTCAGTCTCCAAGGCGGCGGAGCCGGTGTTTTTTGTAGTCCGGCGCAAAGGAGACGCCAAAGGCCGTCCGCGGCCGACGCGGCGGATAGCCGGACGGAAAAACATCGGGCCGCCGCCGGCTGTCCGCAACGTCCGCGGGACACGGGCCGGATGGCCCTAAACTAAGGGATATGTCTACCCCCGCGCAGCCAGAGTATTCGCCCAGCGATGTGGAGCGTTGGGTGCAGGAAGCCCGCAAGAGCAGTTTCCGCACCGTGTTCGAACGCGACCGGGCCCGCGTGCTGCATTCCTCGGCCCTGCGCCGCCTCGGCGCCAAGACCCAGGTGGTGGCCCCGGACACCGACGACTTTGTCCGCACCCGCCTTACCCACAGCCTTGAGGTGGCGCAGATCGGCCGCGAGCTGGGGCGGACCCTGGGCTGCGACCCGGATGTGGTGGACACCGCCTGCCTGTCCCACGACCTCGGCCACCCGCCGTTCGGCCACAACGGCGAGTCCGTCCTCAACGACCTCTCCCATGACATTGGCGGCTTCGAGGGCAATGCACAGACCTTGCGCCTGCTGACCCGCCTGGAATCCAAGGTCATGATGGACGACGGCGGTTCGGCCGGCCTGAACCTGACCCGCGCCTCCTTGGACGCCTCCTCCAAATACCCGTGGCTGGCCGCTGACGCGCCGCTGGTGGGCGGGCGCCGGACCAGCAAGTTTGGCGCCTACGCCGACGACCTTCCGGTGTTTGAATGGCTGCGCCGGAAAGCGCCGGCCGGCAAGACGTGCATCGAGGCGCAGGTGATGGACCTCGCGGACGACATTTCCTACTCCGTCCACGACGTGGAGGACGCCATCGTCGCCGGCCACGTGCAGCTGAAGTGGCTGGCCAACCAGGACCAGCGCAACCGCGTCCTGGGGTATACGCAGCAGTGGTACCTGCCCGGCGTCGACACGGCCGAGATCGACGCGGCCCTGTCGCGGCTGGAGGCCGCCGACGTCTGGGTGCGCCACGCCGACGGCAGCCGGGCCTCGATGGCCGCGCTGAAGGACATGACGAGCCAGCTGATCGGCCGCTTCTGCCAGAGCGCCGTCGCCGCCACCCAGGCCATCTACGGGACGGGCCGGCTGACGCGCTACGCGGCGGACGTCGTCGTGCCTCAGGGGACCGCCGTGGAGATCGCCGTCATGAAAGGGCTGGCCACCACGTTCGTCATGACCACCGACCACCGCCAGCCCATCTATCAGCGCCAGCAGGACATCCTCAGCGAGCTCGTGGCCGTCCTCAGCGCGACGGGGGACGCGCACCTGGAGACCATGTTCGCAGCGGACTGGCGGGAGGCGGACGACGACGGCGCCCGGCTTCGCGTGGTCATCGACCAGATCGCCTCCCTCACCGATGTGTCGGCGCTGGCGCTCCACGAGCGCCTGGTGGGAATGGAGCGGACACTGCTGTAGCGACGCGGCACTTGCCACGCCGCACCGGCCGCCAAGACCGTCAGCGCGATTTCCAGCGGAACCAGCGGATGCCGATGCCTGCGCACACCACCGTCCACAGGACGCAGGCCGACAGGGCCCAGCAGGCCCTTCAGGATCAGGACGATGAAGGTCAGCCTGCCCACGGCCAGCACGACGGCGGGAGCCCACCTTGCGGTGGGTTCCCGCGGGCCGGTCCTGGTTGGGGTCGCGGCTAGTTCCTCACGACCACGGTGCCCACCATTCCCATGTAGTCATGGAGTGCGCAGATGTAGCTAAACGTGCCCGCCTTGGTGAAGGTGACCGTAAAGGTGGATCCGGGAAGCATCAGCCCCGAGTTAAGGTCCCCTCCGGCGAAGGTTGCCGGGTCGCCCAAGGGTACTGCGAAGTTCGCCGGTTCCGCGCCAAAGGTGACCGTGTGGGGTGCGGCCATGCCGTTGTTGATGAACGTGACCTTCTCCCCGACACGAACCTTCACGGTGGGCTGGATGAACCGCATGACCATCGCGGTGCCGTCGTCGGCGCCGGCGTACACGTGGTGCGGGTCCCCAAGCCTGGCGGTTTCATGCCAAAGCTTCAGCCCATCCCAAAGGATCGCGAGCGACTGCCACGTGGCCAGCTGGTTGTACTGCCTTTGGGTGAACGGGTACGGTGTCCCGGCCCTGGCCACGTGAACGGTGCCCTTCATCATTGCCCCGTGGACCAGGCAGTAGTAGGTGAAGGTGCCCGCAGCCGGAAAAGTCAGGCGATAGTTCGTTACGGCCGGAAAGCCACTGTTGGTGACGTTCGTCATGACACCGGAATTGTAGTACGAATGTCCGTCGTAGGTGCTCCCGCCCTGACGGAAAAGTTGGGCGGGATCCGACGGATTGAACGGCTGCGTCGACTCCAGCGACTGGCCGGCGGCAAGGAAGGTCACCGTGTGGATTTCCGCCGACTTCGCCGTCCACGACACCGTGTCACCGGCATCGACATAGACGTTGGTCGGCAGAAAGGCCATGCCTTGGATGGCTTGGTTCGGGGATTCCTGCCCCACCTGGACCGACCAGGTGTGCGGCGCATGGTTTGTGGCATGCTGCCCTTGCGTGGTGGTGGTCTGCTTCAGGCTCTGGGCGCCCGCGGGGGCGGAAAGGGCAAGCGGGAGGGCCAGCGCCAGCAGCGCGGCAAAGATCAACGACGGTTTGTGCAGCGATAGACGAGTTTGATGATTACGTCTCATCAGACGTTCCCTTCTCGAACAGTGCGGCGGTCCGGGCGGAGTGCCGCGACGAGAGGGGCCCTTCCCCCAAGCGGCCGCTCTTCCAATCTTGGCGGCGCCCTAGAGCTGCGAGGCGCACTGTGCCAGATTGGTTGTGGTGCCTGGACGCTACTGACCTTGAAGTCCGCGCACCCCGCCCCACGGCGTGCCGCGGGCGGTGAATCCAATCCACGACGCATGGCGGGGGCCTGAATGGAAGGTGCCGGGGCGCATGCGCACCTTTTATGCTCCACCCACCCGGCGTGATTGTCGAGTTTCTTTTTCTGGCGGGCGCCGTGGCTGCGACGGCACGGTTGTCGGCGCGCCATCCTGGTGGACCTTCTCGTCCCGCCACGCCGCGCCGATCGTGCTCAAGCCTCGATCTGCTCCGCCCAGCCAGGGCGGGGTATCAGGCAGAACGGGTGCCCGGCCGGATCGGCATAGACGTGGGAGCCTGGTCCGCCCAGGCGTTCGGCGCCCAAGGCGAGGACCCGGGCGTGCGCGGCCTCGACGTCGTCAACCATCACGTCCAGGTGCATTTGCTGCGGGTAGGCGGGGTCGGGCCAGCGGGGCGCCACATGGTCGGGGGCAAGCTGGAAGGCGAGTCCCGAACTGTGGTCATTTTCCGCGACCACCACAAAGTCCGGTGAGCGGAAGGTGACGGGCCGGCCGAGCAGCGCCGCGTAGAATCCGGCCAGGGCCTCCGGGTCGCGGCAGTCGATGACAAGGTGGTGCAGGCGCCCGATCATGGGGCCGAGGCTACCACCGCCGTGGCGGCGGCGCATGACATTCGGTCCCCGCCTTACCCGCACTACATGCTGGAGGGGTAACTTCCCAGGGTCGTCGCGAAGGCGGCCAGCTGCTCCGGGCTGGCGAGGGAATACAGGACCGCAACGACGGCGGTCATCACGGCGGCGAGACCCAAGGTCGCGGCGCAGACGGCGGCGAGGAGTTTGGTGTCGTCGTCGAGCGTGCCGGGCATGTGGAGGTTGGGATCGATCAGGTTGGGGGCGCTGTCACAGCTTCCATCCGCCAGCGTGGCCACCACCCTGCCGTTGCCGCGGTCCAGGCGCATCGAGGAGATGGCGCTGCCGTGGCGGGCCAGCAGGATGTCCGAGCCGACGCTGCGGCGCACGGAGGAGAACCCGCCGTGGCGGCTGGCATGACGGACGGTGTGGCGCTCGGCCTGAAACACTGTGGGGCTCCCTTGGGGACGGCGTGATCGGTTCTTTGCGGGTCGTTCTCGACCCGGAGTCCACCTCATGGGGGGCGTTTAAATTCTATCGCCGCGATTCGGCGGAAAGGCCCGCAAAGGCGGTGATTCCGGACACCGGGACATGCGTGCCCGGTCACGTCGGGGCGATCTCCACAGGCGCCGGCCGGCGGGGTCCGGGGGATGGCAAACTCACGTAAACTGGCCGGGTGGCCGGGTTGATCAAGCGGGAAGACATAGATGAGGTGCGCACGCGCACCGACCTCAAGGAAGTCGTTGACGCCTACGTCACCTTGAAATCGGCCGGAATCGGGTCCTTCAAGGGCCTGTGCCCGTTCCACGACGAGCGCAGCCCGTCGTTCCACGTGCGCCCGCAGATGGGCTACTTCCACTGCTTTGGCTGCCAGGAGAGCGGCGACGTCATCTCCTTCATCCAGAAGATGGACCACATCCCGTTCTCCGAAGCCGTGGAGAAGCTGGCCGGGCGCATCGGATACGAACTCCACTACGAGGACGGCGGAACCGGTCCGCGGCGTGAGGAGATCGGCCGCCGGCAGCGCCTCCTGGACGCCCACAAGATTGCCGGCGAGTTCTTCCGCGGCCAGCTCCTGACCCCGGCGGCGGCCGCGGGCCGGGCGTTCCTGGCCGAGCGTGGCTTTGAACGCAGCGCCGCGGAACACTTCGGCGTCGGCTTCGCGCCCCAGGGCTGGAACTCGCTCCTCAAGCACCTCTCCGGCAAGGGCTTCACGCAGGATGAACTGAAGCTCACGGGCATGTTCTCGGAGGGCCAACGGGGCATCTACGACCGTTTCCGCGGCCGCCTCATCTGGCCCATCCGGGACATTGCGGGGGACACTGTCGGCTTTGGCGCCCGCAAGCTGTTCGACGACGACCAGGGCCCCAAGTACCTGAACACCCCGGAAACCCAGCTCTACAAGAAGTCGCAGGTCCTGTACGGGATCGACCTGGCCAAGCGGAACATCGCCTCCAAGCGCCAGCTGGTGGTGGTGGAGGGCTACACGGATGTCATGGCCTGCCACCTCGCAGGCGTGGACACCGCCGTCGCCACGTGCGGCACGGCCTTTGGCGCCGACCACATCAAGGTGGCCCGCCGCCTGCTGTCCGACGACGGCACCGGCGGCGAGGTGGTCTTCACGTTCGACGGCGACGCGGCCGGCCAGAAGGCTGCCTTGAAGGCCTTCGACGAGGACCAGCGCTTCACGGCCCAGACCTTCGTTGCCGTCGAACCAACGGGGGCCGATCCCTGTGAGCTGCGCCAGCGCCGCGGCGACGAGGCCGTCCACTCGCTGATCCGCTCCCGCCGCCCCCTGTTTGAATTTGCCATCCGCTCCACCCTGGCCAAGTTTGACCTGAGCACGGTCGAGGGGCGTGTCAACGGCCTGCGGGCTTCGGCGCCCGTCGTGGCCGCCATCCGCGACGGATCCACCCGGATGGGCTACAGCCAGGAGCTCGCCGGGTGGCTGGGCATCGCGGACCCCGACGAGGTCCTGCGTGCGGTCAAGCTGGCGGACAAGCGCGCCCACGCCGCCCCCTCCCAGCACGGCGCCGCCACGGGATCCCGGCAGTTCGCATCCCCGGCGTCGCCAGCCCGGACCCCATACGGTGCCGGCAAGGCAGCCTCCCAGCGGGGCACCGGGAACGGCCCGTCCGCGCAGGGCGCACACTTCCGGGGGGCGTCCCCGCAGGGCGGATCCCGACAGGGCGAATCCTGGCAGGGCGCGGGGCCGCAGGGCGGCGGCGCAGGTCCCGCATATGGCCAGCGGCCCGAGCAGCCCGCCGGGCAGCGTGCCGAGCCGACCGCCGAACAGCCCGCCGAACCCAGGTTCCTCCGGCCGGACCCGCGCGACCCCCAGGCGCGGATGGAGCGGGAGGCGCTCGAAGTGGTGCTCCAGCACCCGGGGCTGCTCACGGCCGGAAACTGGCAGCACTTTGCCGCCACCGAATTCCAGGTTGCCGCGTACGGTGCCGTCCACTCGGGGATTGCGGCTGCGGGGGAGGTGCTCACGGCGTCGTCCCAGTGGCTGGAAGCGGTCCGGGAGAACGTGCCCGAAGAGTTGGGGAACCTCGTGGCCGAGCTGGCCATGAGCCCGCTCCCCACCAAGGCGGATGAGTCACTTGAACGGTATTGCCGGGCGATGCTGCGCCGGCTCTTCGAGGGGCAGATCACCCGGTTGAAGCAGGAGCGGCTCGGCGCCCTGCAGCGCATGGACCCGGCGGTTGATCCGGAGGGATACCAGCTCCTCCAGCGCGAGCTGATGGAGCTTGAAATGGCCCGCCGGGCGTTGCGCGGCGACTGAGCCCGGCGGCGCCAGCCGGCCGATTTCGCAACGGCGCGTGCCTTTGTTATTGTTGTTCCTGCGCGATCCTCTGTAGCTCAATTGGCAGAGCATTCGACTGTTAATCGAAGGGTTACTGGTTCAAGTCCAGTCAGAGGAGCCAACACAAAATCCCCGCACTCATATGGAGTGCGGGGATTTTTCCATCCTCAATTCCGTCGTTGGCCCAGGCGCGCAGGCTCAGGTGCGCAGGACGACATTAAGTGGTTCCTGACCGCTGAGCATGCGGTCCGCCTGGCTGCGCAACAGGCGTGCCATCCTGGGCATCATGGCGCTCGACGCCCCGCCAACATGCGGGGTGATCAAGACGTTGGGCAACCCGAACAGCGGGTGTCCGTCAGGCAGCGGCTCGGGATCCGTCACGTCGAGTGCGAACCGCAGCCGGCCGCGGCGGGCGTGGTCCAGCAAGGCTTCGGTATCGGCGACCGCCCCGCGCGCGATGTTCACGAGCAACGCGTCGTCGCGCATCAGCGAGAGGAACCGGTCGTTCACGAGGTGCGCGGTGGACTCATTGAGGGGCACGCCGACCACGACGACGTCTGCCTGAGGGAGGAGATTCGGGAGTTCGTCGATGCCGTGCACGTGCCCGCGGGCCGCCTCGCGCGCACGGGAGGCGACGCGCACAACGGTCGTCTCGAACCCTTGAAGCCGTTCCTCGACCGCCTGGCCCACGCCGCCATAGCCCACAAGCAACACCGTGCGGTCGGCAAGCGACGCGCGCCGCTCCGGTGCCCACCTGCGCTCTTGTGACGCCCGAATAAAGTCGGGGAGGCCGCGTTGGGAGGCCAGAATGAGGGCGAGTGTCAGTTCCGCCGTCGAGGTTTCGTGCACGGAGACCGCGTTGGCGAAGACGTGCCCCGGTGGCAGCGCATCCGCAACCCCGTTGAAGCCGATGGACTGGCTTTGCACAAGCCCGGTCGTCACGCCCCTCAAGGCCCCCAGCACCTCGGTGCCGCTCATGTACGGCGGCACCACGATGTCTATTCTCGCGGCCGGCGCCGGCCCTGACATGTCCCACTCGACGATCCCGACCCCTTCGGGAGGCTCACCGAGAGCGTCCCGCAGGGCAGTATCGGGAACACTGACCAGTACGTGTTTATCCGTCACCCCTTGAGGATAGCCCACGTGCGGCCGTACGATCAGAATCCGGGACCGAGCTTTCAGGCGCCGGATTCAGGCACTCGTGTCGGCGCCCTTGATGGTGGCACGGGGACGCCTGAAAGGGAATGCTCAACTATCGAGGTGGCACATGGCATTCGCACGGCGGTTGGCCCGGCTGGGCACGGAGACGGCGTTCGCGGTCTCGCAGGCTGCGGCGGAGTGGGCCGCACACGGACATCGCGTCTACCCGTTCCACCTCGGCGACATCGACCTGGCGACGCCCGGGAACATTGTCGAGGCCCTGGACAAGGCCATTGCCGACGGCAACACGGGGTACTGCCCCGCTGCCGGCATACCGCTGCTGCGCGAAGTGCTCGCCGAAGACATCGGGCTCAAACGAGGCATGACGATCGATCCCGGGCAGGTGACAGTGCATCCGGGTGGCAAGCCGGTGATTGGCAAGTTCGTGCAGACGGTCATGGATCCCGATGACGAAGTCCTGTACCCCAACCCCGGGTACCCGATTTACGAGAGCCAGATCGAGTACCACGGGGGCATCGCCCGACCGTACCGCTACCTCCCCACCCAGACAGGATTCGCCATCGACCTCGCACAGGTGGAGGCGATGATCGGCCCCAAGACCAAGGCCATCATCTATAACGACCTGCAGAATCCCCTAGGGGCCGAATCCACCGACGAGGAACGCAGGGCCATTGCCGACCTGGCCCAGCAGCACAACCTGTGGGTTCTCTCCGATGAGGCATATTTTGAGATGCGCTATTCGGGCACGTCGCGATCGATTGCGGCGCTCCCCGGAATGGCGGAACGCACCGTCATCTTGTACACGTTCAGCAAGAAGTTCGCCATGACCGGCTGGCGGCTGGGGTGCGCCGTTGCACCGCCGGAAGTCTCCAAGGCGTTCGCCAAGCTCAACACCAATGACGAGTCCTGCACGGCACACTTCGTCCAGCATGCCGGCGTCGAGGCGATCCTTGGTGACCAGTCCGGCCCCCGGGCGATCCTGGCGGAGCTGGCAGCCCGGCGCGACGCCACCGCGGACCTGCTCAACGCCATGCCCGGCGTCACCGTTGCCAAGCCGAATGCAACGTTCTATCTCTTCCCGGACGTGACCGAGGCAATGGCGATCAAGGGCATCACCGACCTGCCGGACTTCGCCACCGAGGCACTGCACGCGACGGGTGTGTCGTTCTGCACCAGGCTGCATTTCGGCCGGCCCCAGCCGGGGGAGGACCGCTTGTATGCCCGGCTCGCCTATTCCGGCCTCCCCGTCGATGACATCCAGGAAGGTTTGAGCCGGCTCAAGGCCTGGATCGAAGCGTAAGGCCGCCCGTGTCGCCAGGCCCGGGAATTTCGGACGGCAGCCGGTAGGAATTGACGCGTTTTGGCTTTTTCGAAAATGCGCTGCTAATCTAATGTCTGCTTCATTCCTCCGTAGCTCAATTGGCAGAGCATTCGACTGTTAATCGAAGGGTTACTGGTTCAAGTCCAGTCGGAGGAGCCATGACTAAACCCCCGCACTCGGGCCGAGTGCGGGGGTTTAGTCATTTAATCCGCCCGAAAAAAGTCAGCCGCCCCGGCAAACGGCTGCAACGTTAGAATTGGACAGGTGCAACATCTGCGGCAGCCGCCGCCGTTGAAATCGCCGCCATCATCCTGGGCCTGGCGGGCCTGTTGATCGAACGCCGCCAGTCACCGGCGGCTCCCGGCGTGAAACCGCGATCTGGGGGCGGAATGCCAGCGGGCCTAGGGCAGGATCTTCACGTCCGGGCTGAACGCCGCCAGGAACCGGTCCCGAAAGCCGCTCATGGGCCACAACGGCGCATCGTGGCCGGGCTCCATGCCCGCCTTCCAGCCCCATGCCGAAATCCGGTCCATGACCGGTGGGTCGTGGGCAAGGATCGAGACCGGGACGTCGCGGCCCGAGCCGGCACCGGACACCTGGGCGCTGGGCTGGTGGTCGCCCAGGACAATCATCACCAGGTTCGGGTCGGGATGGGCAGCCACAAAGGAGAAGATGGTTCCCAGCGAATATTCAACGGACTGGCCGTAGAGGGCCTTGACCTTGCCGGGGTCGCCCAAGGGGCGTCCAGGGCGTGTGGCTGGACACGAGGTCGATCTCCGCCATGACGGGACCCCTGCCGGCCGGCGCCAGTTCCAGCCGCTGGAAGGCGGAGAGAACATATTGGTCGGGCATGGCCGCGTAGCTGAACTTTGGTCCGCCGTAGCCGACGTTGCGCGAATCGTACAGTGCATCAAACTGGTAGAACCGTGCGCCCTGGGGCCAGTCGGTGGTGTCGGAAGGGACATCGGAAACGGTCCGCCAGCCTGCCTGCGAAAAGGCCCCGGTAAGGGTGGTCCGGTTGCTGGTCAGCAGCTGGTTGTAGCGCTGTTGACTGTCCACCCACAATCCGGACTGCAGCGTGGAGTGTGCCAGCCAGCTCGCTCCGCCAAACGTCGGCGACGTCAGGAAGGCGCTGCGGGAGGAAAAACCTGCAGCCCGCAAGCTGGCGTTTCCGTCCCTGAGCGTGGCGGTCACGCCCGGGGCGAGCGCCGGATCCTCCAGGGCAACGCGGCCGTAGCTCTCCACAAAGACCAGCAGCACGTCCTTGCCCTTCAGTGCCGTCAGCAGGCCCGTCTGGGAGCGACCTCCACCGGCGGCCGGATCGCCACCGGAACCCAGGCCGTCACCTGCGGCCGAACTGCCGCCGGCAATTGCGGCACCGGCCGGGTCCCGCGCGAGCTCGGCGGCAAAGGCTGCGCGGTCGGCCAGACCGTCCTGCACGCGGACAGCCAGGGACCGGACCAGCCCGGCCGTGCCAAACGATGCCGCAGGCACGCCGGGTGCGGACTGCAGGCCGGAGACGGCTGCCAGCGCCCACACCACTGCGAAGCCGGCGGCACCGCGAAGCGATACGCCGCGGTGGGCAGCCACCGCACCCGTCAGGCGAAGCACGGAAAGCGGTAGGAGGAACAAGGCAGCGGCCGCAAACAGCAGCGCACCCGCCACGACGGCAACGGCCCCGGCCGGGCCGATGGAATCGCCGATCACCCCGAGCCCGGGCCCAAAGTAATACCAGTCGTTGACGGGGTCAAAGGGGCGGTCGAACGCCATAAAGAAGGCCATGTCCAGGGCCTTCCCCACTGCGGCCAGACCAAGAAAGAGGCCGATGGCCAACGCCGCCGCCTTCCGCCATGCCCGCGGCAGGAAGGCGGCCGGCACGATGGCAAGGACCTCCAGGGGCAGGCCCACAAACACCGTCGGCACGACCTGCCCCCAGTGTTGCGGCGCCAGCAGCACACCCCAGACCGCAATGCCCGCGGTCACCGTGAGCGCCGCGGGCGGCACAACAACGCCGCCACGTGGGTGGCCGACGCGTGAACCCGCGCCGGAACCCCTGCCCGCGGAATCCGCGCCCACGGCATCACCGGCCTCGGCATCACCGGCCTCGTGGCGGTTCCGCCACAGCCACCAGGATTCCCGCCCAAACGATTCCGCCAGCAGCACCAGCGCGGCGCCAAGCAGAACGGCCATGAAGGCACGGGGCAGGACATCCGCCGCTGCGACCGCCAGTGCCAGGCCCTGCACCACCGCAACCACCTTGTTCCAATGGCGTGGGGGCGCCGATCCGCGCAGCCACGCCAGGAACCAGCCGGCTGCGACGAACACGTATCGGGCCAGCCCGATCGCCAGCACCCAGGGTCCGAATTTCGGCGCGGCATATACGCTCATCACCAAGACGAGAAACGCGTCAACCTCCATGTCAAAGCGCGCGCCCAGCTCCGACGTCGTCCCCGTGCGGCGCGCGACGTGGCCGTCAACGGCGTCCAGGGCGATGACGGCAAAGGCCAAGGACACAAGAACGGCGACGGCGCCCGGCCGAAGGGCCGGGCCGCCGGCCGGGGCAGCCAGAAGGTCCGCCACGAGCGCGGCGGCGCCCCCGGCCAGGACGCAGCAGCGTGACCCAGTCCGCCGGTCCCAGGCCGCCGTGGTTCCTGCGGGCAATGGCGCCGGCCAGCAAACCGTTCGCCGCCATGGCGGCGGCAAGGCCGATGCCCCAGCGGGCGGAGCCGAGGCCAAATGCCAGGGAGAGCGCGGACAGGAACGCCAGCTGGGACAGGAGCCCGGCGGCCGGGCCGCACTGAACCGAACGCACGGCGCCTCCCTTTGGCTGACGGTATCAGTATTAGGATAGGGGCAATCCTGGGCCTGTCCGGGAAACGAACGGGGGTGGACTTCCTGTGGGCGATGAGGCATTCGCGTTCTGGCTCCGTGTCCCCGGTGCCGGCGAGATCCGCCCGGAAAGGCTCCGCGCGCCGGGCCCGGACGAGGTGCTGGTGCGGACCCTGTATTCGGGGGTCAGCCGGGCCAGCGAGGCACTCGTGTTCCGTGGCGGCGTTCAGGCAGGCCAGCGCGACGCCATGCGCGCCCCCTTCCAGGACGGACATTTTCCGGGGCCGGTCAAGTACGGCTACCTCAACGTCGGTGTGGTGGAACAAGGGCCGCCGGAGCTGCTGGGCCGCACCGTGTTTTGCCTCTTCCCGCACCAAAGCGCCTACGTGGTGCCGGCCTCGGCCGTCCTGGTGGTGCCCGACGGCGTCCCCGCCCGGCGCGCCGTGCTGGCCGGCACGGTGGAGACGGCCGTGAATGCGCTCTGGGATGCTGCGCCGCTGGTGGGGGACAGCGTTGCGGTGGTGGGCGCCGGGATGGTGGGCTGTGCCGTGGCGCGCCTGCTCAACCGGATTCCGGCCGTGCAGGCGACACTGGTCGACACCGACCCTGGAAAGGCCGCAGTGGCGCAGGCGCTGGGTGTCCGGTTCGCACTGCCCGGTGCGGCCCCCGCCGCGGCTGCGGGCGCAGACCTCGCCTTCCACGCCAGCGGCACGTCGGCCGGACTCCAGCTCGCCCTTGACCTGCTCGCTCCGGAGGGCTCCGTCGTCGATTTGAGCTGGTACGGCGACGCCCCGGTGCGGCTGTCCCTGGGCGGCGCCTTCCACTCCGGGCGGCTGGCCATCCGCTCCAGCCAGGTGGGCGCAGTCGCCCCTGCCCGCCGCCGCAACCGCAGCACCGGGCAGCGGCTGGCCCTCGCCCTGGATCTGCTCCGCGACCCGGCCTTTGACGCGCTGCTGACGGGGACGACGCCGTTCCACGAGCTCCCCGCCGTCATGCCCCGCCTGGCAGACGGCAGCCTGCCCGCACTGTGCCACGTCATATCGTATGGAAACGGGTAAAGCCATGTTCAGCGTCAGCGTCCGCGATCACATGATGATCGCCCACAGTTTCACCGGCGAGTCCTTTGGTCCGGCCCGGCGCCTGCACGGGGCCACCTACGTCATCGACGCAACCTTCAAGCGGGCGGAGCTCGGGGGCAGCGGGACGGTGGTGGACATCGGCACGGCCGCTGCCCAACTCCATGCCGTTGTGGAGGAACTTGGCTACCGCAACCTCGACGACGATCCCGCCTTTTCCGGGCGCAACACCACCACCGAGATGCTGGCCAAGGAGGTGGCGGACCGGCTGGCCGCACGCATCCAGGCAGGCGGCCTGGGCCCGGAGGCGTTCCAGCTGGACGGCCTCGCAGTCACCCTGCACGAATCCCACATTGCCTGGGCCAGCTACGAGCGTGCGCTGTGAACACCGTGCACGTCGTGGTTCCCGAGGGCATCGACGATCCGGCACGGCCCAGCGGGGGCAACACCTATGACCGGCGGATGTGCCGGGAGCTGGCGGCCGGGGGCTGGACCGTGGTGGAGCATGCCGTGCCCGGCGCCTGGCCGGAGCCGGACGCCTCCTGCGCCGCGGCGCTCGCCGCCGTGCTGGACGGCCTGCCGCGCGGGGCCACCGTGCTCCTCGACGGCCTCCTCGCGCCGTGCGTCCGCGACCAGACGGCGCTCGCGGCCCGGCTGGCACTGGTGCTGCTGGTGCACATGGTCCCGCGCGCCAGGAACGACGGAGGGACGGCCGGCAGCGCGCGCAGCGGCACGTCCGGGGCAACCAGGGGCCTGCCCAACGAGGTCCTGGCGGCCGCCGCCGCCGTCGTCGCCACCAGCCTGTGGGCACGGTCGCGCCTGGTTAACGCTTTTGACGTGCACGAGGGCAGGGTCCACGTCGTCGAACCCGGGGTGGACGGGGCACCCACCGCGCCGGGGACGGCCAGCGGCGGCAGGCTGCTGTGTGTGGCCGCGGTGACCCCCACCAAGGGCCTCGACATTTTGCTGGAGGCACTGTCCGGCGTCGCGGGACTTGACTGGGACTGCACCTGTGCCGGCGCCCTGGACATGGAGCCCGCCTTCGCCGCGGACATGCTCCGGAAGGTCCGCAACGGCGACCTGGCCGGCCGGGTCCACTTTCCCGGACCCCGCAACGGCGCTGAGCTGGATGCCCTCTACGCGACGGCGGACGTGCTGGTCCTTGCGTCCAGGGAGGAAAGCTACGGAATGGCCATCGCCGAGGCGCTGGTCCGCGGCATCCCCGTCATCGCCCCGCAGGTCGGCGGCGTGCCCGGGACGCTCGGCCGAACCGCGTCGGGGACCGTGCCGGGCATCGTCGTTGCGCCGGAGGATCCGGAAGCACTCGCCGGCGCAGTGCGCGCATGGCTGGGCGATGGAGCGTTGCGCCGTCGGCTGCGCGCCGCGGCCCTCGAACGGCGCACCGAACTGCTGGCACGGAGCTGGGAGGCGGCCGCGGGCCGGCTTGCCGGGGTTCTTTCCGGCGCGGCGCCTGCCCGCGCGGCCCGGGAAAGGCCCTGGGATGGCTGAACGGCCGTACACGCTGTTGAGCTGCTGCATGTCCATCGACGGCTACATTGACGACGCCGGTCCTGGCCGCCTGGTGCTCTCGAACGACTCCGACTTTGACCGCGTGGACGGGGTGCGCGCCTCATGCGACGCGATCCTGGTGGGTGCGGCCACCATCCGCGCCGACAACCCCCGCCTCCTGGTGCGCAGCCCCGCGCTGACCGACGCCCGGGTGGCCCGCGGCCTCACGCCCTCGCCGGTGAAGGTGACAGTGACCGACGTCGGGGACCTTGACCCGGCCGCCAGCTTCTTCGCCGCGGGCGGAGGGGAGAAGCTGGTCTACTGTGCGAGCCCGTCCGCGTCCGATCTCAGGAGGCGCCTGGGCGCGGCGGCCACGGTGATCGACACCGGTCCGCGGGTGTCGATGGAAACGGTGAGTGAGGATCTGCACGCCCGGGGGATCCGGCGGCTCATGGTCGAAGGCGGGGGCAGGGTCCACACCCAGTTCCTGGCCGGCGGGCTCGCCGATGAACTGCAACTCGTGGTGGCACCGTTTTTCGTCGGCGATTCCGGCGCGCCGCGGCTGGTGGGCGACGCGGCCTTTCCCTGGAATGCGGTCCGGCACGCCAGCCTGGCGCAGGCCGTGCCGATGGGCGATGTCGTCCTGCTACGCTACGCGCTCTCAGACCGGTTCGCAGGTTAGGACCCCCGGGAAAGAGTTAGAGGCCCGGGACCGTGCGCGGCCGGACAATGAGCCAGAGGGCGGCCATGGCCAACAGGATCGCACCGCCCATGATGACGGCCATCGGGGTGGCGGTCTTCACGCCAATCAGGCCCACCACGGGCGTGATCATGCCGGCAAAGCCGAACGTGGCCGCCCCCAACAGCGAGGCCGCCGTGCCTGCCTGGCGGCCGTTGCGTGCCAGGCCCAGCACCTGCACGGACGGGAACATGAAGCCGGTGGCCGCGATGAAGAACCACAGTGGAACGATCACGCCCCACAATCCAAGGTGCAGTTGGTCGGACACCACCATGGCGGCGGCCGCGGCAACCTGGGCCACGGTGGCTCCGGCAATGACCCACTGCGGACCCGTGTGACGCATGATGCGGGCGGCCGTCTGCACGCCCGCCACGACGCCCAGGGAATTGACGGCAAAGAGGAAGCCGTACTCCTGCGGGCTGAAGCCGTACGTTGTCTGGAACAGGAACGTCGACGCCGAAAGATAGGTGAAGAGGGCGGCAAAGTTCAGGCCGCCCACGAACAGGGTGCCAACAAAGATCCGGTCGCTGAACACGGCCTTGTAGCGGTCGGCGACCCGCACGCCGTCGGACGTGCGACGTTCCAGGGGCAGCGTCTCAACGATGAACACAAACGCGGCCACCACCACCAGGGCCCCGTAACCGGCCAGGAACCAGAAGATGCCGGGCCAGTCCATGATACCCAGCAGCTGGGAGCCGATCACGGGGGCAAAAATGGGAGCCATGCCGTTAACCAGGGCCATGTAGGAAAACATGCGGACCAGGCGGTAGCCGCCGAAGAGGTCGCGGATCATGGCCATGGCAACCACGCCGCCACCGGCGGCGCCGATGCCCTGCAGGACCCGGAACACGCCCAACATCGTGATGTCGGTGGACAGGGCCGCGCCCACCGAGGCCGCCACGTGGAGGGTCGTGGCAAGGATCAGCGGCATCCGCCGCCCGAACTTGTCGCTGAAAGGGCCCACCAGCAGCTGTCCCGCGGCAAAACCGACGGTGGTGGCCGTGAGGGTCAGCTGCACCGCCGCGGCGCTGACGTTCAGCTCGTGGCCGATGACGGGGAAGGCCGGCAGATAAAGGTCAATCGTGAACGGGCCAAGCGCGGTGAGCAGGCCGAGCACCAGGACGTAGATGAGTTTTTGCCGGTGGGACAGGCTGTCGCCGGGGTGGGTCGGGGAAGACAAGGACGCGATTCCTAGCGGGCTGGAAGAAACGGGGAAAGTCGGTGCGGTCCCTGCCAAGGCACAACACGAAAGTCCCATGGTATGCGCATATTGTTGAGGGCTGGAACGCCGCGCGGGTGATGGTTTCCGCGACGGAAATTCCCGTGACACAAAGGCGCCAACACCGGGGTTGTCGCCGGTATTCCGCGGCAAGTGGAATCCTTGCAGACGATGGATGGTAATTTTGTGTTTACGGCAGCGCCGCAGCAGTTGGGGCGCAAAAAGATTCCGCCGCCTTGGTAAATGGGCGGGGAACCAAATATTGGAGGCGGTTCCATGGCAGTGGCGCATCAAATAGTGCACAGCGGCTCGGAAGTACGCTCGGGACCGGACGGCCCCACCCTGGTGGAAGCGATCAAGACCACCGCCCGGCTCGTGCCACGCCAGGTCACCGACGAGATTGAGCTGGCCAAGCTTGAACTACGCGACAAGAAAGCCAAGGTGGGCGGTCTCGCCGCCTTCAGCGTCATCGCCCTCGTCTTTCTGGCACTCCTGGTGATCGCACTGGTGGTTGCGGCCATTGCCGGGCTCGCGACCATCCTGCCTCTCTGGCTCTCAGCGTTGGTCATCAGTGCCGCCCTGCTTGTGGTGATTGCCATGGCCGGGTTCGTGGCGTACCGCAAATTCAAGGCGCTGCTGCCGTTGATGCCCGAAGACGCGTGGCGCGGGATCCGGCACGACCTGGGCATTGCCAGGGAAGGCCGCGACTTTGACGCCTCGACGCTTGAGCCGATGAGCAAGGCCGAAAAGAAGCTCAAAAAAGAGGGTGCGGAGATCGCCAAGGAGAAGGCCAAGGCGGAACAGGCAGCCAAGGCTGCCGAGCAAGGCCCCAAGGCGAGCCAGCCGGAGCTGGTCAAACGCACCGCGGTACGCCGCGACCACCTGCTTTCCCTCCGGGAGGAGATGCTGGAGCAGGCGGACGTGAAGAAGGTGACCACCCACTTTGTGGACCTGGCCAAGGACAAGGCCAGCGAGTCCGCGCGGTCGGCTGCCAGCGGTGCGTTGTCTCAGGCAATGGAAACCGCCAAAACGCGATGGAAACCACTCACGGTGTTCGCCGTGTCGGCTGCCGCTTGCACTGTGTTCCTGCGAAAGTTGTTCAAGAAGTAAATTCCATGGACATGCCGCCGGACAGCGGAGGACTGTTCCATTAGCTGCGGGGAGAGATGACGAACATGCCGGCCGGACCGAGCACGCCCACGGGCAACCCGGGCGCCATCATCACCGTCCCCAACATCATCACCGTGGTCAGGTTTTTGGGGACCCCGCTGTTTGTCTGGCTGGTATTGGGCCCGCGCGAGTACGGCTGGGGCGTTTTCGTCCTGGCGATGATGGGCTGCACCGACTGGATTGACGGCTATGTGGCCCGCAAGCTCAACCAGACCTCCCAGCTCGGCCGGATCATGGACCCGCTGGCCGACCGGGTGGCCCTGGTGGCGGTGACCATCACCCTGGTCCTTGCCGGGATCCTGCCGCTCTGGCTCCTGCTGCTCCTGCTCATTCCCGACGTCGTCCTTCTGGCCGCCACACTGTATTTCTTCCGCGGGGATGCGGGCCTGAAGGTGACGCTGCTGGGCAAGGCGCGCACGGCCGCCTTGATGGTCGGCACGCCGATGCTGCTCCTCGCCAAGGCCCTCGACTCGGACTTCACCGCCGTCCTCGCCTGGGTCTTTCTGGGCGCGGCCATGGTCATGCATGTGATCGCCTTCGGACAGTATTTTCGTTCGCTCCTTGCCAAACGCCGGGAGCGCGAGGTTTCCCCGCCGTCCCCGCGGACCGGTCGCCCATGATGTGGCTGGCGGTGGCCTGCGCCGTGGTCGCGGCTTTCTTCCTGGCCTTCGGCGCACAGCGCCAAGGCACTGCTGTGCAAAATAACACCGGCGGCCTGGCGCTGGGCAGCTCCGGCTTCCTGCGCCTGCTCCGCAACCCGCGCTGGGTCTTCGGCCTGCTCCTGCTCGGCGCCGGCATGGCCTTGAACGTGGTGGCACTGACGCTGGGGACGCTGACGGTCATCCAGCCCATTGGCGCCATCGCCCTGGTGATCACCACCATCGTCAACTCCCGCGACCAGGGCATCCGGCTCAACCGCGCCACGGTGGTCGCCATCACCGCGTGCGTCACCGGCAGCGCCCTGTTTGTCCTCATGGCCGTCAACGTGGTCAGTGAGAACACCCACGTGCGGACGTCCGAGGAACTGACAGTGGTGATGCTGCTCGCCATTGTCATTGTGATATTTGGAGGCTCACTGGTGCTGTTCAAGCACCGGCTGAGGGCGTTCTTTTTCATTCTCGGCGCAGGCGTCCTCTTTGGTTTCGTCGCCGTGCTGACCCGCATCATCTCGCGGCAGGTTTTTGACCCCAACGGCCTGTTCCTGCTCAATGTGCAGTGGTACTCGATCATCGCCATTGCCGCGGCCGGCGGCCTGGGCAGCTGGTTTGTGCAGAGCGCCTATGCGAGCGGGCCGCCGGACCTCGTCATCGCCGGGCTGACCGTAATTGACCCGATGATCGGCATTGCCATCGGCATCACCATCCTGGGCGAGCTGCGTCCCGACGTGCCGCCCGTGGTTGCCATATCCATGGCCGGAGCCGCTTTGCTTGCTATCGTTGGGGTGGTCGCCTTGTCGCGGCATCATCCGGATGTGGTCAAGCGCCGGGCGGATGCCAAGAGGTAGCCGCGAAGGCGGTTTGTGGCACACAGGGGATCCGCGCCCGCGGGACCCGCCCCTTTTCGAAGTACGACGGCGTAGGGAGCCCCTGCGGTCTCCTTGCGTTGGGCCGCCGGAACGCTCCAGCGGCCGACCAATCCACCAGGAGTATTATCCGTGACATCCACCCCTGAGGACAGCATGCACAGGCCGCTGACCATCTTGATTGCCGCCGACACGTACCCGCCGCACATCAACGGCGCCGCGCAGTTCTGCTTCAGGCTGGCCTCCGGCATGACGGCACGCGGCCATGACGTCCACGTCATGACCTTCCGTCCGGACGGCGGCCCGATGTACACCGAAAAGCGCCCGGAAGCCACCGTGCACCGCCTGCGCTCCCGTCCCGTCCCCACTCATGAGTACTTCCGGGTCTGCCTGCCGTGGGAGATCAAGAAGGACATCACGGCGCTGTTCGATGTCATCAAGCCTGACGTGGTGCACGTGCAAAGCCATTACATGATCGGCGAGCATGTGTTGTACGAGGCCAAGCGCCGCGGGATCCGCATTGTGGCCACCAACCACTTCATGCCGGAAAACCTCAACCCCTTCCTGCCGTTCCCGCAATGGTTCAAGAACATTGTGGGCCGGGTGTCCTGGCGTGACATGGGCAAGGTCATGAGCCAGGCCGACGTCGTCACCACGCCCACGCCGCTTGCCGCCAAGGCCATGCACCAACACGCGTTCCTGCGAAAAGTGCTGCCCCTCTCGAACGGGATCGAGGCCGGCAACTATGAGCTGGCGCCCGGGGAACCCCTGGAGCGCAACCCATACCCGACTGTGGCCTTTGTGGGCCGGCTGGCGGAGGAAAAGCACATCGACGTGCTCATTGACGCGGTTGCCAAAACCCCGGCGGACCTCGACCTGCACCTGGTGGTGGTTGGCGGCGGCGAGGTCAAGGCGGCGTTGAAGGCCCAGGCGGAAAGGCTGGGGCTGTCCTCCCGTGTCGCGTTTACCGGGCTGATCAGCGACGCGGAACTGCGTCAAATCTACCTGTTGGCGGACCTGTTCGTCATGCCGGGAACGGCCGAACTGCAGTCGCTCGTGACCCTTGAGGCCATGAGCGCCTCCACGCCCGTGGTGCTGGCCGACGCCATGGCGCTGCCGCACCTCGTGGAGAACGGCGTCAACGGCTATCTTTTCCGGCCCAACGACAGCGACGACCTGGCGGAGAAGATCACCACGATCATGCGACTCTCGCCGGAGGACCGCGAAGCCATGGGCGCCGCGAGCCACGACATGGTGGCCCGCCACGGCCTGGCGAAGACGCTGGACACCTTCGAGGACATCTACCGTGGCGGCAGCTACGAGGATCACGCAATTTAGTGCAGGACGCATTACTATTGCAGGAGTGCTTTTCCCAGGCAGGAGATGCCGCAGGTATGCCGGCAGGGGGGGCGCGCCGCAGGGGGCCATAGCTCAGCTGGTTAGAGCGCGGGACTCATAATCCTAAGGTCCTCGGTTCAAGTCCGAGTGGCCCTACTATAAGCGCAGGTCAGAGGCACATTAGCCCCTGACCTGCGATTGGTTTAACACCCCAATCCAACGTTTACCCAACGAATTCAAATCAATCGACGGTCAGGCTGGTCGACGCCGGAGACGACAGATACCGGCTGAGGATCTTGGCGGCTTGGGTCAAACGCTCAACCGGCAACATTGGGTCATGGGGAGGGCTATCGGAGAATTCCCCGTGCAGGATAGGCCACTTCAAAAGTCTTTGATCTTCAACAGAGAATAGGTGGAAGTAGTGGTAGGCCTCTGCCCTGGGCAGTTCAATGTAGTCATCGTAAGACTGCTTTATGGTGGACTTGGTCCCGTAGATGTTGTAGGTCTCCCAGTCCGTCGCCACGTCATCTAGGACTCGCTGGTAGTTGCGGAGCGACCTGTTCATTTCGTGGGATCGTTCGCGGGCCGTTTTACGGTCCTCTGCTTCCCGTTCTTTAGCAGCCCGACGACTGGAATATAGGTTGGTGAGAAACGCTGAACCTAAACCAATCACCAAACTTGCGACGACTGTAACCCAGTCTTTTAGATTCATCTAATGATCCTGTCCAGTGCGGCGGCAACCTCGGTATGGACCACGCCGCGCCCCATGTAGACGTCCTGGGTCATGGAAATTTGGGCGTGCCCGAGCTGGTCCGCCCCGATACGTGCTGACATGCCCTCACCGTCCAGCACAGTCGCTACCGTCTTGCGGAACGTGTGAGAGGTCACCCAGTCCATTCCAAGGGCTGTACGGACCTTACGCCACTGCTTGCTAACCCCGGACGGGTCGCGCAGGTTCCCGGTGGTGGACGGGAACACGACGTCGTGAACGTTCCCGAACGCCTCTACCTGCCGACGCATGAGCATGGACACGGCAAAGTTGGGCAGCGGCAGGAGTCGTTGGCCGGCCTTGGTCTTGGTCAGGTCTTCCCGGATCATCCCGGCGCCCGGTATCCGGTTCACCTTGCCGTTGATCGCTACCGTCTTCCCGTTCAGGTCAATATCTGACCACCGAACGCCCAGTACTTCGGAGATACGGCACCCGGTAGCGGCAAACATGGTGACGACGTCGGTAAGGTCCGCCGCCGTGCAATACTCGCTGACTGTCTGCTCTGGCGTGATCTTGTTTTTCGGGTTCAACACTTCGGGGGAGTGGCGTATCGCGTCGAATATGCCGTTGAGTTGGTCGACACTCAACGCCCGGGCCGGTTTCGATTCCATCTTGATGGTGCCCACGTCCCGGATCGGGTTACGGTCTGCCGCCCCATACCGGACGGCAAGCCCGAACATGCCGGACAGGACCACGCGGGCGGACTTGGCTACAGATTCCCCCGTGTTCGTTTTGAGGGCCTGTATGAAGCCGTCAAGGCGTTGTGTGGTTGCTTCCTGAATGCGGACGTTGCCGAGGCCTTTGAGGATGTACCCGGACGCATAGCGATAGCGGGTCAGGGTCGCGCTGGCCTTGTTCTCGTTTATCAGGTGAGCCTCAAACATTTCCCAGAGCAGGCTTATCCGGCTGTTGGGTTTCAGGTCATCCATGACGGGCACGGTGCGTTCCGTCAGGTGCTGGATTAGGTTGCGTTCGGCCTTGGCTGGACTCTGCCCGCCACGCTCCGCAAGCCGGGTCACGCCATCCAGGTCACGGACGCGGGCCTTGGCAACCCAGCCGGCGACGTGCAGCGGGTGTTCGTGGTCCTTGTCCTTGACGCGGTAGAACTTGCCGCCGTGGTTCCTGACGTCCAGGTGCCGTGTTTTCCCGTCCTGCTCCACGATGCCGTAACGGGTGATCTTCCCCCACGACCCAATGGGGAGCGGCGGCCTAGGCATCATTCCCCCGGCCAGTCTGGGAGCTTGTAGCCGGCGCATCGAACGCGCCACTCTCGAAGTCATCCTCTCCACGATCAAAGGTCGTATACGGCTGCTGTGCAAACCGTTCAACGGCCTCAGTCTTATCGACGTCGTCGGGGGCATCGATTGATTGCTTCCAACGTCCTGCAATTTCGGCCATCCGCACAGACGCCTCGGCCCAACGGCGTTTAGAGACGTCCAGAGCCTCCCCCAGTGCCAACAACGTCGCTTGCATCGCGTTCAAGTCGGATAATCCCATCCAAAGGAAGTTTTGAAGACTCTCGTCTGATACATCCACAACCGCGTCAGTTGCCATCAAAAGAAGCTCGGGCGGAACTGACAAGGCGTCGGCCAGGATGAGGGCCTCGGTCAGCCGCACTGGACGTTCCCCGAGTTCGACACGAGACAAGGTGCCTTGCGACCAGTTCAGGCCGCGCCCTTGCACTTCCGCCGCCAGCTCCCCCTGGCTCACCCTGAGTTCGCCACGTCGTCTTTGGATGAAGGCCCCTACGTTCTGGTCTGGGTTCGGTTTGCTCATACGCTCATCCTACCGAAAATCTCGGTTATTGACACCTAGTCTTTCGATACTGCATAATTGAGTATCAGATACCGAAGAATTAAGAGAGGCCGCTATGTCCCAGCCCGCAGTTTCAAAGCAAGAGATCGGGTTTGGCGGTGAACTGCATACTGTGCAGCAGCTCGCCGCCCGTTACGGAATCCCCGTCCAGACCGTCTACGTGTGGCGCATGCAGCACAAAGGCCCCCGCAGCATGAAGTTGGGCAAGCGGGTGTTCTACCGCATGGAGGACATCCTGGCTTGGGAAGAGTCCAACCTAGAGCCGAAGAGCGCCTAATGGTCCAGCCCGCAGTACTTGAAAACCTCGCTTGGGCGGATGAAGCCATCCAGGCCATTGAAGCCGAGGCGCGCACGGGCCGGACATTTGACGCCTACCAGCTACAGCAGCGCCAGGGTGTGGCTGACCCGCCCAGTGTTCAGCAGTGGGGTTCGGTCTTCAAGACGGCCGCACGGCGCGGCATCATCCAGCAGGCCGGGTTCCACATCACGAACAGGCCGACACGGCGCGGCGGAATAACCCGCGTTTGGGTCGGCTCACCCGCCTGCACCCGAAAAAACAGCAGCGGCCCCGGTGACACCATCACCGAGACCGCCTAACCAACCACCCGCAACAGACAAATCACAAGGAGATCGTTATGTCCCAGTCTACCAGCACCATTATTTCCCCCGCCGTTGCCACCCCGGAGCGTGCCTACACGGTCCTGGACGTTGCCGCAGCACTCCGCATCACCAAGACCGAGGTTTACCGGAACTTGAAGCAGTGGGAACACTTGCGGTTCGGTACTGAAATCAGGTTCACCGAGGCCCAGTATCAAGCGCTCCTGATGACGGCTACACGGGTGCCGGCAGGCAGGAAGTCATGACCACCCAGGAGCAGCCCGCGAACGCGTCTTACGCGGATTGGGAACGGGCACTGAACCGGCGCAACGTGAACGCCCGTCTGGCCGCGCTCGCAGCCCTCGGGGACCGTCCCGAGGAAGCGAAGAAGTACGCCCGCACCATGCTGGCAGCGGATGACGACATGGTCGCCATTGCCGCCGTGCTGGACTCCGAACCCATCAGCGGGGATGCATGACCGACCACCCGCCCGACACACCCACCGACTACCGGGCAGAGATGAGCGCCTGCCCGGTACCCCCGGCCCAACAGATACCGCCAAAGGACCCCGCACAGGCTCAACCCGCCACCGACACGAGGCCGACAGGACACGGGAGCCACGCCCCATGTTGAACTACCCACTGCCCGGTCAGCCCGCGAAAGTGCAGGCCGATATGGGATCAGATAACGCCCAGCAGGTCCACAAGTACGCCGGGAGCCTGACCGGGAATCAGTACAAGGTCCTTACCCATATGGCATGGACGAGCTACGACCGGCGCGGCGTCCCGAAGGCGGCGAAAGACCGCGACGGTGGCCCTGCCAAGCCGCTGCGATTCTTCGGGAACGCCCAGGCGGCAGCACTCGAAGCATTAGGACAGGACAAAACGCCAGCAGTGGCGCTCCGCCTATGGAATCGGGCTGTCAAGGAACTTATAGACCTTGGCATCCTCAGAGTGGTGGAGCGAGCCATCCCGAGCAAGCGCAACGCTCAACATGAAATCGACATGGAACGTCTCCAAGCGGTTACCCAGCCTGTGGATAAGTCATGTAACGGCCCCGAGGTTCTAGAACAAAAAGTTCCAGATGGTCTAGAACAAAAAGTTCCAGAACTCCTCTCGGGTGAAGAACAAAAAGTTCCAGAAACCCCCCAAGTTCTAGAACAAAAAGTTCCTCCATACTTACAAGCTCTTAACTCCCAAGTTGAAGCAAGCAATCAACCAAGCCAACTTACAAGCCGCTCCCGTCGCGCTGTCTCGTCACCAACCGCGCACGAACCATCATTGCTTGCACAAGATGACGATTCATCGAGCTACGACAAAGCCCGCCAATACCTCGGCAACCTCGGCCCAGACCGCAGCGAACACTACATGGACAAAGCACGCCAAACACTCGGCACCAACGCACCACTACGCGACCGCATCATCCACGCCGCCCAACTCGCCGGCCACCACACCACCCAGGAGCGTGCAGCCTCGTGACCATCACCGAACCCCAAGCCCGAGCACTCGCTGAACTACTCCACCAACTACGCCCCGAATGGGTGACCACATCCATCCTCACCCTGCTCTGGGAACACCGAAACGAACACCCCTTCCCGGAACTCAGCACCGCCGCCGTAACCGTCGCCAACGACAGCACGAAGCGAACCCCCGGAATCATCTTCATGGACGGCCCCCACTGGCACCCACAAAGCCCGAAAGCCACTACCGGGCAACAGTTCCTCACCGCAGCCGAGAAAAGCCGCCTACAAGGCGCACAACTCATGGGCTACTACAGCGCCAAGGACGGGACCGACCCATCCAACCCATCCGACCCAATGTTCCAGCACCTCATCACACCCGGCGACCTAGACCCCGCCGCAACGCTGGAAGCATTCCGGCAAGGACGCGCAAGGGGCCTGTGGGAAATTCAGCAGCAACAAGGCCAGCGAGCCATCGCAGCAGCAGACCCCGACACCCTCGAAGAAGCCCAACCATGACCAAGAAAATCCACTGCCCCCACTGCCAAGCCACCCGCCAAATCAACCGCTACGACAACGGCACCGTCTACAGCATCCGCATCCAACACCAAGACGAATGCCCAACACGGACGGCCGCATGGCACAAGCGCGTTCCCGTACAAGACACGCACGCGTCAGGACCAGGACAAGCCGATGACTGACACTGAACCGTCCCTGGCCGAACAGCGGGACTACTTCAAATTCCAGATGGTTTATTGGAGGGCTCGGGCGCTTGCCGCCGAGGGCAAACACAAGACGCCGGTCATCCCGGAGACTGACACGCACAGGCGCATCAGCTACAGAGACCCGACAGGGGAGCGCGCTTGCTCCGCCGCCGACCGCACCACGAAAGGAAACCACCATGGCAAAGCCAAACAGCGCCGCTGACGACAGGGGAACCGTTGGGACCCTCGAGCGTGAACGGTTGCGTGCCGGCGTGGGGGAGCGGCTTGCATGGTTGCGGCGCCGCGCCGGGATGACCCAGGAGCAGGCGGGCACGTTGGCCGGTATCTCGCCGGGTGCCATCTCGAAGTTGGAGCGTGGCACGCACCGGCCCACGAAAGACAGCTTGCGGGACCTCGCCGCCGTGTACGCCCCGGATCATCCCCGGATCGAGTTTTGGAATTTGTGCAAGCTGGCCGGGGACTCGCTACGTGACTCACACCGCCGCCAGTCGCCCGCCAGACCGCCTATCAGCCTGTCCAAGGCGGAATCGTACGCCAGGGACGCGCAAAGGGCTGTACGGGCCGCTGAGCGTGCCATGCCGCACCGTGTGGAGAATGCCCGGTGCATTGCGCAAGCCATGTTGAAGCAGGCAGAGCGTGATCTCACCATCGCCCAGGCCCGGGATTCACTTCTCAAACGGTTGCGGGAAGCCGCCGAAAACGACGGCGGCGACGGGCAAAACGTTGGGTAAACGTTGGATTGGGCCGCAAGAAGGCAACGACAGCGCCCGAAAGACTGCCAAGAAACCCCGGAATTACAAGCAAGCAACCACCGAATGCAACACATCCAACCCTAGAACCATCAATTATCAGGAGCGCAAATTATGACCGCTGAAGAGCCGCAATATTTGCTTGAAGCGTTCGGCCCCATTGAGGACGGCGCAAGTGTAGGCCTTCCCGATGCCGGCCCGGACGACTGCATGATTGCGTTCCGGGCCTACGGGATTCCCGTTTTTGGTGAAGGCGGGCACATAACCGTTCTTGTTGACGGTGACACGTCACAGATGATCGCACACGGAAGTCTTCACCTTGAAGGCGGGTTCAATACCCCAGCGGACATTTTCCAGGCCTACCGGCCCGGCTGGTGGCCTGAGTGGGAAAACCCCGCCGACGCCACCCAGTGGTTTTGGCCGAACGCTGGGAACCGTCTTTGAGGCGGGATGTTCCGCCCGAGGCTGCGAACCTGATTCGCCCTGACGGCGCCGTGGTGGTTCCTGCCGCTGTTGCGGATGCTGTGGTGCGCCTGTTGGTGCTGGGACTAAAGGAAGCCCACCACGCTAACGCAGGGGGCCGGCTGTCCTCCCAGATAGTCGACGTGCTGCACGCCTTGAACGTTGCCGCGATAAAAGATAGCGAGATGTCCGCACGCGGACGCGATTATAGCACTTCTGGGACAATGGAAGTATCAGTAAAGGGATTGCTGACACCACGAGAAATAGCTGCCCTGCTCCACTGTTCCGAACGCCAGGTTCGGCGGCTGTGCGAGCAGGGCAAGCTCCCCGCTCAGAAGATCGGCCAACACTGGCTAATCTCCGAAACAGAAGACCTTGACACATACCGTTTTTGAAAGGTGGCCCCATGGCCCGCACCACTGACAGGGAACCGAAGACCGTTCCCCCGGCAACACGCCCAGAAGTGACAGACGCCGACGTCGACGCCGCCGACGCCGCAGCGAAGGAAGCCCAGGACCTTGTTGCGGAACTTGAAGAGAAAGTCATTAACGGCGACGACACGGTCACCCCGGACCAGATCGTAGCCCAGGAATCTCTTGGACGATTCGCCCGACTCCGGGCAGCCGCCACGCGTCGCAAGGCAGACGCGGCGAAGGAAGCCGCACGGTTGCGGGACTGCCAGATCCTCCACGACGAGATGACCGACTACGCCAGCAAAGACGGGCAGCGCCTCGCCAACCTCTACCAGGCAATCTATGACGCACGGGAAGAATTCCAGGCCGTCGTGGAGGAACGCAACGCGACAGTCGCCTCATGGCACCGCCGAGCCGAAGCCCTGGGCATCGCCCAGGATGACGGGCGACCCGTCCCCAAGGAAAACGACGGCCGCGTTTCCCTCGGGCGCGGCACTTTGTCAATCAGGACCGAAGGCACCGTCTTTGCCATTGAACACGTCCCCAACTATCTGGGATCACACGACAGCCCCATCCGGTTCGACGCGGAAACCGTCGCCGCCCGGGTTGCCAAGCTCCGCAAGATCGACGAACCCGACCACCGCGCCATCGCGGAATACATATACAAGGGAGCCAACGGCGCCATCGTGCAGCGTGACAGGCCCTTCACTGCCGAGGAAGTATCCCACTTGGGAGTGCGCCTCGTAGGCGCGGCCGAAGCGTGGCCCGAGTAATGGCAACCGCAGCCGAAATGCAAGCCCTCGCACAAGTAGATGAGGCAGGGCTGAAACTCATGACACCGGAACAGATCATCGAAGCCCAGGAACGCGGCCACCTTGACACCCTGTTAGGCCGCACACCCAAGGCCGCGCCGTAAAGGCGACCTGACCGGACGGGGCCTAAACGCCAGTCCGACGCAAACGAACAACCCCGAAATTACATAGCCCCGCTACGTCAAACCCCCAGCAGGCAGGCCAGGAGCCGCCACTGGATCAGGCAAGACCTTACGGATTCCCCAGGAGGGAACCGGGCACGACACGCCACTAATCGGCGCGCCGTCTCGGCTCCCTCACTCACTTAAGGAATCCACTCATGACAGACAACGGCCCAACTGTTGTTGGCTCGATCACCGCAGAGCTTGACGTCAACATGCGCAAGTGGGACGTCAGCGTTGCAGAAATCAAGGCCGACGCCGCCGAGATTGGCGCCCTGAACCCCACCGTCAAGGTTGACGCGAACGTTGCCGCCGCCCTGTCTCAAATGTCACTGGTGGGCGCTGACGCGCACGAGCTAGGCGCCCTGCACCCCGAGGTCAAGGTTGACGCGAATGTTGGGGCGGCGCTCTCGGAAATTACGGCTGTCACCGTTGCCGAACGGAACCTGACCGCCGCGATTGAAGCGCAGACACGGGCGGATAAGGACCGTGCCGCTGCGACGGCCCGCATCAACGCTATGCGGGCCGCGTATTCCAGATCGATCAGCACGCACGACGGGTCAAGCGGCGCGGCCTCCCATGCCGTTGCGATGCCCATCAATCAGCGGTCCAAGGCGGAGCTTGACGCCGCCGAGGAAGAATATAAGCGCATCATCAACGCGAGCAATCAGGCCCGCGCCGCCGTGTACTATGCCCAGGCTGGTATGGATGAGGCCCGCAAGGGCAGCGTTACCGCTATCAAAGCGGAGTCGGCCGCTACGGATGAACTGCGCGCCAAGGAACAGGCCGAACTCGTCACCCGTGGGCAGGCGTCCAACGCCCTCATTGACGAGGCGATCCAGCGTAAGCACGCTGCGGCGGCTGAGAAGAACGAAGCCGACCAGATCATCTGGAACAACTCTGCCCTGAAGAAGCAGATCGACGCCCGAAACGGCGTTACGGACAGCTCTGTAAGCGATACGTTCGCAACGGACAAGCTCTCCTCGGCGAAGCGGTCTTTGCAGATCGCGGAAGCTAACCTCGACGCGGTCAACAAGGATTCGACGTCGACGATTCAGCGGAAGCTTTCGGCGCAGAACGCCGTGGCAGCCGCGACGCGGCAAGTTGAGAAGGCGACGGAAGACGACACCAATAGCACCAACGGTAACGTCACCGCGAACAAGCAACGCGTCACGGGCATTCAAACCCTGATCGCCCTGTCCCCGGCAATACTCGCAGCCGCAGCCCCCATTGGCGCCGCCGCTATTGGTTTGGGTGCCGCGTTCGGTGTTATGGCGGGCGCTGGCGTCCTCGCCGTCGTGGGCATCAAGAATGCCATGGCGCAGGGAACCGTCACCGGGCAGGAATACGGGGTCGGCCTGGGCGTGTTGAAAGGCGACCTTGACCAGCTCGCCCAAACCGCCGCCGTTCGCATGTTGGGATCTTTCGAATCCGTCGTTGGTGACGTCAACCAGCGGATGCCGTTCCTCACGCAGCTAATCGGGAATGCGTCCGCATCACTCGGGCAAATGGGCGGCACCGCGCTAACCGGCGTGCTGAACGGTCTACAGGCCATGAACCCGCTGATCAACGCCGGAACAGCGGAACTGTCCGCGTTCGTTGGCTGGCTCTCAGGAATGCCCACGACCAACGGGTTCACGTCGTTTGTGAACTACGCCGTCGCCAACCTCCCAAGTGTGATGACCCTCATCGAGGGACTCGTAACGACCGCCGGCCACCTGCTTACCGCGTTCGCACCCCTCGGCCCCGTCATCCTCGGATTCCTCAACAGCTTCGTTGACATCGCCAACAACCTGCCGCTGCCTATCCTGGCCGGACTCGTCACCACCGCAACATCCCTCGGGCTTGCGCTGCGGTTCGTGGCAAGCAACGCCATTGCGCCCATCATCCGCGACATTGCCGCTGCGCTCAACATGACTGCCATTGCCGCAGACCTCGCCGTTCCAGTGATTGGTATCCTGCTTGCAGCGTTGGCCGGAATCACCATTGCAGGGGCGACCGCCGCCGCGTCCCAAGGACAGGCCACAGCCGCCGTAACGGACTACACGCAAGCCCTGAAAGAGGACAACGACGCCCTAGGCGTGAACGTCCGCGCAACCGCCGCGAAAGCGTTGCAGGACGCGGGAGCGTATGACGCAGCGTTGAAGCTGGGCATCTCCCAGAAGCTGCTCACCGATGACCTGCTTGGCGTTGCCGGTGCGCATGACCAGGTGGCGGCGAAGATGGCAACCGCGCAAGCTCAGATTCAGGCCGCGTCAGAGGCGACCAGCGGTTACGTTGGGGCGACCACGGACACGACTACGGCGCAGGATGGCCTAGTCGGTGCCATGGCGACCGTCAACGGTGCCTTGGACGTGAACAACCAGCAGATCCAGAAAGCCGTCGCAGCGTCTAAGAACATCTCAGCCGCCTCAGACCAGCAGTCAATGGCGCTAGATGGTGTGGCGAACGCCTACGGGGTCACCGCTTCCCAGTACACGGCAGGAGCCGCCGCAGCCGCTCAGGCGAAAGCCCAGACGGACGCGCAAACCCTGTCCATGCAGCTGCAAAATGACGCGGCGGGATTGTTGAACGGTGCCTTGCAGTTGCTCAACAACGGCAACTTGTCCCTCGCAACGGCACAGACAGCCTCAGCCTCGGCAACCAACGCAGTCACCGCGTCCATGGCAAAAAACGGGACCGTCATTACCGGCAACACGGACGCAGCCATAGCGAACCAGCAGGCCATACAGCGCAAGGTCCAGGCAGACCAGCAGGAAGCCCAGGCCGTCGCTACGGCGACCGGGAAGACCGCAGCAGGGACGCAAGCCTACGCGGCGTCAAAGGTTGCGATGGAGAACGCACTACGCGCCCAGGGTGAACTCACGCCCTCCATTCAGGCGTACATTGACAAGCTCTACGACGTGAGCAACCTGAAAGTGAAGCCGACCAAACTTGAAGTGGACACGAATCAGGCCATGGCGGACGCCCGTGCGTTGCAGTCGTACATCCTCAACATGCGCGGTACGACGATAACGAACCGCATCAACTCGATCTACTCCGAGAATCACATCTCTACCGGTCAGGGTGGCTCGGGTGGTGTGACGCGTTCCGGTGGTGGCCCTATTTACCGTGCGGGTGGTGGCCCGGTTGGTCCGGCACAGTACCTCGCTAATGGTGGGCATTCTAACGGGCCTATCGGGACGGATACGGTCGCGGCATGGTTGACGCCGGGCGAGTCCGTGATCCGCCGGTCTTCGGCTGAGTCCATTGGTGCGCCGGCGTTGAAGTACATGAACGACACCGGCAAGCTGCCGCCGAACAGTTCCGGCGCCCCAATCGTTCACGTCTACATTGACGGGAAGGAAATGCGCGGCGATATGGTCCAGATCGCGGTGAATGCTGTAGATGGCGGTTTCCAGGCGGCTAACAACGACGCCGGACGCCGCCCGGCCCGATAGCCGCTACTTGGACTGAACCACTGAGCCGCCCAACGCCTTCACAACGGCTTGGGCGGCTCCGACCTAAGGCTTGTAGTGGGCAACGTTGCCGCCCAACGCGGCGACTACCTTTTCAGCCGCCGACTTTTCACCCGGAATATCGGCTGGCGCCCTTGTTGCGCCAGCGAACCCGTCCGCTAGCAGCTTGTCCGCCTGATTTGTTAACTGGTACATGAGCTGATTATCGTACTGGACAATGGCCGTCCAGCCGTCCCCGTTTGCATACCAAACTTCGGCGTCCGCATTTGCTGCCAGCGTCTCCGCAATCGAGCCGCCTTTAGATGGATCAGTCCAGCCATAGAACGTGACTGTTCGACCGTCCAAGACGCACGACGCTAAGGATGTAAGCCCGGAGACTGGCCCTTGCGCCACATCAAGTGCAGTCACGTTGGTGCAACCAGACACCGAGGCCGCTACGGCAGACGCCGCCTCGCCGTAGTAGGTGGTGGGCTTACTCGTTGCCGTGGGAGCCGGCGCGGCGGCCTGAGAGGGGCCGCTACAGCCTGTCAGGGCCAGCAGGACGGACGCCGCAGCGAGGGCGACGGCAGTGCGGGCGATGAGGTGCATGCTCATGATGGTTCCTATTTGTTGGTGGTGTCTGGAGCCTAGCCCCAGGCGCCGACAATTAAAAGGCCCTTGTTCCATGAGGTTGACGTCGTCCATTAGCGGCTAGGCCTTGGACCGCGACTGGCCATGATCCCGTATCGCTTACGCGGCGGTTCGGAAGGTGGCTCGATTGGGCGAACGGTAAGCATGTCGACGATCTCGGCGACTTGGGCTTCCGTGAAACGGATGTCACCTCCGACTCGTAGGTGTGGCCATGCGCTTTTCCGCCGGTACACCGTAGCGTCGGAAACGCCGAGAGCCGCCGCAAGTTCCTTGACGGTATAGGTCTTTAGTTCCATCGGCGTCCCTCCGCCCTCGGTGTTGATCGAGCCTACCGCCGCCGCGATGGCGCAGGAAGGTAAATCCCGTCGTTTACCCAACGTTTACCCAACGAAAACAAACGAATCGGCTTCATTCCACGTCAAGGAATCAACCCCGCCAAACCCCGATATTCCGCGTCATTCCGGGGCGAAACGCGCCCAAGAGAAACCACGTCAAGAGACGGTTTGATAATCCTAAGGTCCTCGGTTCAAGTCCGAGTGGCCCTACCAATCCCCGGAACCATGACGGTTCCGGGGATTTTTTGCGTCCGGTGATCGAACCGGTCCACGGCCCGTCCGGTGATCGAGCCTGTCGAGGTCCACGGCCGGAAGTGTTGCCTGACTTGCGCCCATACGATAAGTTACTCATGAGTAACAATGGCGGAGCTTCGCCGGTGCCCCGCCTCCATCACGCTGCCAGCAAAGGAATGACCGTGCCCAACGCCGCTGTTGACCTGAACAACCTCCCCTACGCCGACGGTGACTTTTATGGCTTCGAGCAGCTCCTCTCCGCCGCCGAACGCGAGCGCCTGCAGGAGATCCGTGATTTCCTGGCCAAGGAAATCAAGCCAATTGCCGTCGATTGCTGGAACCGTGGCGAGTTCCCCATGGAACTGATCCCCAAGCTCGCCAAGGCGAACCTGATGAGTCCCGTCCGCCGGCAGGGCCACTCCAATGTCTTTGCCGGGATTGTCCACGCGGAATTCACCCGGGCGGATGCCTCCATCGCCACGTTTATGGGCGTTCACGACGGGCTCTTCACCGGCGCCATTGAGCTGTTGGCGTCCGAGGAACAAAAGGCGGCCTGGCTGCCGGACATCTACTCGCTGAAGAAGATTGGCGCTTTTGGCCTCACGGAGCCGCTGGGCGGTTCCGACGTGGCCGGCGGTACCCGCACCACCGCCGTGCGCGACGGCGGCAACTGGATTCTCAACGGCGCCAAGCGCTGGATCGGCAACGCCACCTTTTCCGACTGGGTGGTCATCTACGCCCGCGACCTGGCCGACAACCAGGTCAAGGCCTTTATGGTGGACACTTCGCTGGCGGGATACACTGCCACGAAAATTGAAAACAAGACGGCCCTGCGCACGGTGCAGAATGCCGACATCACGTTGGAGAACGTGGTGGTCCCGGACTCGTTCAAGCTGGCCGGGGGCAACAGCTTCCGCGACACCAACAAGGTCCTGAAGGTCACGCGGCTGTCCGTCGCGTGGCAGGCCGTCGGGCAGCAGATGGCGGCGTTCGACGCAGCGCGGCGCTACGCCGTGGAACGCCAGCAGTTTGGCCGTCCCATCGCCTCTTTCCAGCTCGTGCAGGACCAACTCGTGAAGATGCTGGGCAACATCGTGGCTTGCACCGGGATGATGGTGCGCCTGGCCCAGCTTGAGGACCAGGGCCTGGCCAAGGATGAACAATCCGCCCTCGCGAAGGCTTTCACCACCGCCCGCATGCGTGAGACCGTGGTCATGGGTCGGAGCATCTTCGGCGGCAACGGCATTGTGACCGACTACGAGATGGCCAAGATCTTCGCCGACGCCGAGGCCATTTACTCCTATGAAGGCACCTACGAGATCAACACTCTCGTCACCGGCCGCGCCATCACCGGCATCTCCGCGATCGTCTAAGGGCCGGACACCGAAGGCCGCGCACCTGTCCAGACCTGTTGACATTCGAGATCACCACCGATCCGAACATTGACGTTCGAGATCACCACCCCAGCACCTCCACTGGGACGTGGTGATCTCGAACGTCAACGGGGCGGGGCGTGGTGATCTCGAACGTCAACGGGGTGGGGTCAATCGCCGGCCACCGGCAACAGCACTGACGGGCGCAGGTCGAGGATGAACTGCAGCGGGTTCAGATACGTTTCGCCGCGCCGCACGCCCCAATGCAGGCAGCTGTCCTCGCCCGGCGGGCCGCCGTCGCAGTGTGTGGGCCCGGCCAGCGTCCCCAGCTGCGCGCCGCGTGCAACGGAGTCGCCGATTTGCAGCGGGGAGTCGACGGGTTCGAAGCTGAGCTTGAGACCGTCCGCCGTGGCAACGGTAAGGACCGGCCGGTCCACCACGACGCCGGAAAAAGACACCACCGCGGCCGTGGGCGCGAGGACGGGGGAGCCCTGGCCGGCCAGCAGGTCCACGCCGCGGTGGCCCGCCAACCACGGTTTGTCCGGCGGGTCAAAGGCGTGGGCCACCCGCGGCTTCCCCGGCAGCGGCCAGCCCCACGCGAGAGCCGCCGGGAGGGGGCGGGCCGCCGTCGTACCTGGGGAAGGCGTGCGTGGGGCGACCACGACGGCGGCTACCGTGTCCGGGGCCTGCGTACCCGCGGCACCGCCCGTGGACGCTGCCAAAAGCGCGAGCAGTGCCGCCAGCCGTGCCGCTGTCTGGGCCGCCCGCCGCGGCCGGAATCGAGGGAGGGCGTTCATGCCTCCCAGCTTGCCCTCCTCGCGGCGTCACCGCTGCAACTCCTCGAGGGAAGGGGGACAACGCCGTGCCGAAGCCCGCCTGTGGAGGGCACGCCAGTGGTCGGGCCCCCGGCGGCCCTGTAGTAGCATGGTGGGAGCAGCGCGCTCTTTTGCGCGCTGACTACGCGCACCCCACCCTGACGAGGTGCCCACGGGAAACCTGGGTCCTGCCGATGGATTGCGCCCATACGGTCCGCCTCGCGGCGGGACATGGACGCGCAATAGGGTGCCAGGAGCAAGACCACGGCGGAATCCTCCGCCGCAGGTTGAAAAGCTAAAGAACCGTAAATAAAACAAGAAGGAGCGCCGGCATGCCCGTCGTAACCATGCGCCAGCTGCTTGACAGCGGCGTCCACTTTGGACACCAGACCCGCCGTTGGAACCCGAAGATGAAGCGATTCATCCTCACGGAGCGCAACGGCATCTACATCATCGACCTCCAGCAGTCGCTGTCCTTCATCGACCGCGCCTACGAGTTCGTCAAGGCCACCGTTGCCCATGGCGGCACGGTCCTGTTCGTCGGCACCAAGAAGCAGGCGCAGGAAGCCATTGCGGAGCAGGCCACCCGCGTGGGCCAGCCCTACGTGAACCAGCGCTGGTTGGGTGGCATGCTCACCAACTTCCAGACGGTTTCCAAGCGCATCTCGCGCATGAAGGAACTCGAGGAGATCAACTTCGACGACGTAGCCTCCTCCGGCCACACCAAGAAGGAGCTCCTGCTCCTCAAGCGTGAGCTGACCAAGCTGCAGACCAACCTCGGCGGCATCCGCAACTTGGGCAAGGCCCCGTCCCTGCTCTGGGTTGTCGACACCCCGAAGGAACACCTCGCCATCGACGAGGCACACAAGCTGAACATCCCGGTTGTTGCCATCCTGGACTCCAACTGCAACCCGGACGACGTCGACTTCCCGATCCCGGGCAACGACGACGCCATCCGCTCCGTGAACCTGCTGACCCGCGTGATCGCCGACGCCGTCGCCGAGGGCCTGATCGCCCGCAACGCCAAGGCCACGGGCAACCAGGAAGCTCCTGCGGAGCCGCTGGCCGAGTGGGAGCGCGAGCTCCTCGAAGGCGACAAGGCAACCGAAGCCCCTGCCGCCGAGGCCGCTCCGGCCGCGGAAGCAGCCCCCGCCGAAGACGCTCCCGCTGCCGCAGAAGCTGCAACCGAAAAGTAAATCCTGCCCGTCGGCACGCGTCTGCAAGCGATGCCGGCATGGAAGAGCTTAGACGCTGGCAGGATCGCACCGCCCCAGTGGCGGGGCGGTCCTGCCAGCGTTCCGTGAAGCACGTGACAAAAACACAAATATCTACACTGAGGGGTTCATATGGCGAACTACACCGCCGCTGACATTAAGGCACTGCGCGAGCGCACGGGCGCTGGCATGATGGACGTCAAGAAGGCTCTCGACGAGGCCAACGGCGACGCCGAGAAGGCCATGGAGCTCATCCGCATCAAGGGCCTCAAGGGCGCCACCAAGCGTGAAGGCCGCTCCACCGCTGAAGGCCTGGTTGCCGCCAAGGTTGAGAACGGCGTCGGCGTCATGGTTGAAGTCAACTGCGAGACCGACTTCGTTGCCAAGGCTGCCCCGTTCATCGAGTTCTCCAACAAGGTGCTGGAAACGGCTCTGGCTTCCGGCGCCTCCGACGTCGAGTCCCTGCTCGCCGCGGATGTCGACGGCAAGCCCCTGTCCGAGCTGGTCATTGAGGCTGGCGCGCTGCTGGGCGAGAAGGTTGCCATCCGCCGTGTCGCACGCGTTCAGGGTGCCACCGTTGACGCCTACCTGCACAAGACCTCCAAGGACCTCCCGGCCCAGGTTGGCGTGCTGTTCGCCATCGACGGCGCCAACCAGGAAGTCGCCCACGACGTGGCGGTGCACATCGCGGCCATGTCCCCGACGTTCCTGTCCCGCGAGGAAGTTTCCGCGGAGACCGTCGAGAACGAGCGCCGCATCGCCACCGAGACCGCGCAGGCCGAGGGCAAGCCCGAGGCCGCCATGACGAAGATCGTTGAAGGCCGCCTGACCGGCTTCTTCAAGGAAATCGTCCTGGTCGACCAAGCCTTCGCCAAGGACGCCAAGAAGTCCGTCGGCGCCGTCCTGAACGAGGCTGGCGTGAAGGCAACCGCGTTCGCCCGCTTCCGCGTTGGAGCGTAACGCAACATGCATTGACGTGCCGCATCCGCTGATGTGACACGCGAAGGGGCAGCCGCCTGGGGCAGCTGCCCCTTCTTTATGCCCGGAGTCGGTTAGGATCTTAGAGGCGCCCGGGCGGGCCGTCGCACTTTGCGGTGCCGCTGACACTGTGACAGGGGCGCTGCCTGGGAGCGGCGCTGCCCGGCAAGGCGCATTGAACATGGCTGTACTGACATAACTGCATTGTGGAACGTTGGCCCAACCTACGTACGGCCGGTTCCCACGGAAGGCAAAATGACAACGAACACCCCAGGCCCCACGCAGGACATCGCCCACAACCCGTCCGGGACCCCGAAGCGGCGCCGTGTGCTGTTGAAGCTCTCCGGTGAAGTCTTCGGCGCAGGCAAGCTCGGCGTCGACCCGGACACCATCCGCGACATTGCCAAGCAGATCGCCAGCACCGTGGATCGCGTGGAGGTCGCCATCGTGGTGGGGGGCGGCAACTTCTTCCGGGGCGCCGAACTCTCCGCCTCCGGCATGGACCGCTCCCGCGCCGACTACATGGGAATGCTCGGCACTGTCATGAACTGCTTGGCCCTGCAGGACTTCCTGGAGCAGGCCGGCGTGGACACCCGCGTCCAGAGCGCCATCACGATGGGCCAGGTCGCCGAAGCGTACATTCCCCGGCGCGCCATCCGGCACATGGAAAAGAGCCGCGTGGTCATCTTCGGGGCAGGCGCGGGGCTTCCGTACTTCTCCACCGACACCGTCGCCGCCCAGCGCGCCCTTGAGGTCCACGCGGACGTGGTCCTGATGGCCAAGAACGGAGTCGACGGCGTCTACACGGCGGACCCCAAAAAGGACCCCGCCGCGATTAAGCTGGACCACCTCAGCTACGACGAGGCCATGGCCCGCGACATCCGCGTCATGGACCAGACCGCCTTCAGCCTGTGCAGGGACAACAACGTCACCATGCTTGTGTTCGGCATGGAAGGCGAAGGCAACGTCGCCCGGGCCATCCTGGGCGAGGAACTGGGCACACTGGTCACGCCCTAGCAGCCTGCCTGCCGCGACCCGGGAAGCGCCGGCGGCGTCGCGGAGGGGGTCTGTACCTGGGCCCGGATGCGTGCCGGCTCACGGTAGGATGGTTGCAGGATTGCCGCGCCCAGACCGCGGACGAGTAACGATTTTTATCTAAGTTGAGGGAGACAGACGTGATCGAAGAAACTTTGCTCGAGGCCGAGGAAAAGATGGACAAGGCCATTGAGGTTGCCAAAGAGGACTTCTCCGCTGTCCGCACCGGCCGCGCCAATCCCGCGCTCTTCAACAAGGTCCTGGTGGAGTACTACGGCGCGCCGACCCCGCTGCAGCAGCTCGCTTCCTTCGCGGTCCCGGAAGCACGCACGCTGCTCATCACGCCCTTTGACAAGAGTGTCCTGCACGAGATTGAGCGGGCGCTGAGCTCGTCGGAGGTCGGCGCCAACCCCTCCAACGACGGCAACGTGATCCGCGTGGTCATGCCCGAGCTGACCCAGGAGCGCCGCCGCGAATACGTGAAGCTGGTGCGCACCAAGGGCGAGGAAGCGAAGGTCTCGGTCCGCAACATCCGGCGCAAGGCCAAGGAGACGCTGGATAAGCTCGTCAAGGACGGCGACGCCGGTGAAGACGAGGGCTCGCGCGCCGAAAAGGAACTTGACGCCCTCACGAAGGCACACACCGACAACATCGACGAGCTGCTCAAGCGCAAGGAATTCGAGCTTCTCGAGGTCTAATGACGGACCCTAAGCCTGCGCCGGCCGGTTCTCCAGGGGAGGAGCCTGCCGCACCGACTGCGGGACCAAGTCCCTCGCCGGACCTGGACGTCCACCAGTTTCCCACGCGCAAAGCGCGCCGCATTGCCGAAATGAAGGGCGTGGCACCCGCCGCTGCGCCCGGAAAGCCAGAGCCCGCAAAGAAGGCGCAGGCAAACGCCGTGCCTGCGAAGGCGTCGCCCGGAAAACCGGAGCCTGCGAAGGCCGCGCCTGTAAAGAACGCCGCGGGGAAGGCTCCATCGGACAGCGCTGCCGGGGAACCTGCTGCAAACGATGCACCGGCAAGGCGCCGGCGCTCACCTGCCAGTTCTGTTCCCGGCCAGGCTGCTCCCGCCAACGGTGCCAGGCGGTCCAGGGCGTCTCGGAATGACGACGCCGTTAGGCCGCCGGTGAGCGCCGCGTCGGTGACGGGCCTGCCGGCAGTACCGGTGCCGCCCGGACCCATCGCACCCGTTCCCGTGTTCGCGGCGGCTCCCAAACCGCAGCGCACACCCAGGGCAGGCCGCGACCTGCCGGCGGCCATCGGTGTGGGGGTCACGCTGCTGGTGTTGGTCCTGGGCAGCCTCCTGTTTTTCCCGCTCGGGTTCGTGGTGGTCGCCACCGCGTTCGTGGCGGTCGGCGTGTGGGAGGTGTCCCGCGCAATCGGCACCCGCGGCATCAAGCTTCCACTGACACCCGTCATGGTCGGCACGCTGGCCATGCCGGCGTCGGCCTATTTTGCGGGCTCCGAAGGCCTGCTCTTTGCCTTGGTGGCCAGTGCCGCGGCCACGTTGCTGTGGCGGTCGTTGGATGGTGAGCCGGGCGCCGTGAAGAGCGTCCTGGCCGGCGTTTTCGTCCTGATGTGGATCCCCTTCCTGCTCAGCTTTGTCCTGCTCATGATGCAGGGGGTCCGTCCGCCCACGACCGGGCTCACCCTCGACTTTTCCGCCATGAACCCAGGGATGATCGAGGTGGTCATCATGCTCCTGCTGGTGGTTGCCAACGACACCTTTGGTTACCTGGTTGGCGTGTTGTTCGGCAAGCATCCCATGGCGCCAAAAATCAGTCCCAAAAAGTCATGGGAGGGCTTCGCCGGGTCCATGGGCGGTGCCATGCTGGTGGCCATTCCGGCGACAGTGCTGTTTCTGGACGTGCACTGGTGGGTGGGATTTGTGCTGGCCGTTGGTATGGTCTTCGCAGGCACTGGCGGCGACTTTGCCGAGTCCATGGTCAAGCGCGAGCTTGGCGTGAAGGACATGAGCAACCTGCTGCCCGGGCATGGGGGCGTGATGGACAGGCTGGACTCCATCCTGTTCGCCGCGCCCGTCGCCTATGCCACCTTTAGCGTTCTAGGCCGGATCTGATGCGCGCCCTCCAGGCGCATCCGGCGCCGGTTCCCGTCCAAGCAAGCTCCACCCCCGAGGAATGAATGTGACCGTGGAAGAGAAGTCCCGCACCAACTCCAAGTTCAAGCTGGTTGGCCCCAAGGAAATCGGGTACAACGTCAAGCAGGTCGACGTGTTCCTGGACCGTGCCCGGTCCTACTTCCTCAATGCCGACACCAACGGCCTGGCCATCACCAGCCACGACGTCCGCACGGCGTCGTTTGACCCTGCCCGGGGCGGCTACAACGCCCAGGCCGTCGACGCGGCCATGGACCGGATCGAGGACGAATTTGTCCTGCGCGAGAAGGAGCTGCTGATCAAGGCGGAGGGCGAGAAGGCCTGGATGTTGAAGATCGGCAAGTCCGCCTCGCTGCTGCGCGGCCGCCTGCACCGCCCCGACGGCGAGCGGTTCCGCCGGCCCACCCGCAAGCGTGTCCAAAGCTATAACACCGACGACGTCGACCTGCTGTGCCGCGAGCTCCTCACCTACATCGAGGACAACGGCGAGCTGAGCGTGGACGTGGTCCGCCGGGCCGTCTTCGCCCCCGCCAAGGGCGCCGACGGCTACGAGGAAAGCCAGGTGGATGCGTTTCTGGACCGGGTGGTGGAGCTGATGGCCGCCATCGACATCGCCTCGGACGCCTAGCGGACCTGTCCCGGCACGGCGTGCAGACGTTCGGGCACGTGCAGCTTTGACATGAACCGCGCAGTCCCGGGATTCTGCCGCCCCGGTGTTGCCAGCGACACCGCCACCATCACGGCAAAGGCGGCCGGGACCGTCCACGCCGCAGGCTGTGTCAGGATGCCGCGCCACGGCGACTCGAGCCCCACCTGTGCGCCCAACAGCATCGAGGCCTGCGCCGCTCGGCGGCCCGGCCGGCGGGAAGAATTCCGTCCCGGCGGGCACGGCCAGCGCCGTCAGCTTGAGCCGGTACTGGAACGCCTTGACAAACGTGATGGAGCGCATGCCTCCGGTGACCACCGTCAGGCAGACAATCACGACGACGGCCCCGGCCCCCACCCACGACGGCAGGCCCGTGGTGGTGCGAATGGTCAACGCGGCGCCGTGCAGCTGCGGGACTATGTATAACCAGCCCAGCACCACCACCAGCACGCTCGTCACGTGGCGCGCGGCGGTCGAGTCGTGGCGCGCCTCAACGAAGTAGGGGATGGTGTAGGCGCCGGAGCGGCGCAGGGGCGCGGCCACGAAGAACAGCAGCATGAGGTAGCCGGCGGTGTAGCCGATGGGGAACCACAAGGCGTCGATCCCAGACACAATGATCAGCCCGGCAATGCCCAGGACGCTGGCCGCCGAGAGGCACTCCCCGCCCATGGCGGAGGCATTCCACCAGGGCGGCACCGTCCGCGAGGCCACGTAGAAATCGCTGGTGGTCCGTGAGAACCGCCGCCCGTAAAAGCCGATCAGGGCGGTGATGATGGACACGGAGACGACTGCCGCATAGCCGGTGGCCGGGCTCACTTGCCCTCCACCAGATCGCAGTACCTGTCCTCGTTGCGGGTTGCCGCGCGCACGTACAGCCACGCACAGGGGCCAATGATTGGCTAGACGCCCGCGCAGAGCATGAGCCACGCGGCCGGAATGCCCAGGATCCGCCATTCCGCGAAGGCCGGAACCCACCGCACGGCCATCCAGCAGATCAGCAGTGCCGCCACAAAGCCGCCGCTGACCACCTGCGCCAGCCGCAGCTGGGAACGGATCAGCGACCGCACCATGACCTCGCCCACCGCTGACTGCTCGGCGACCTCCTGCGAAACGCTGGTGGCGGCCCGGACGGAACGTGCCTGGCGGCGCGGTGCCACGACGCGCACCCTGCCTGGCACGGGAGGGGCGGGCCGGGGGAAATGCAGGGAGCCGGGATCTGATCGGTACGGAAATGCACGCTAACGACATCCCGGTGTCGATCCTGGCGTGGATAGGGCTTGCGAAAAAGCGAAATGCCCGATGCAAAGCTGTCGCAGTGTCGGGCAACGAATGAGAGCCGCACGTCATCGTTCGGTGGTGACGGGAAGAGGTCACGGAGTGATTATGCCGGGTTTCTTGCGTTGTCCGCGTTCAACGGCCCGGTAGATGGTGGATCGGCTGATGGAGAATAGTTCTGCCATTTCGGCCATGGTGTGTATTGCCGTCGTCGTGCAGTTCGAGGAGGTGTGCTTCCTGTTTCACGGTGAATTTTGGCTGCTTTCCCCGGAGTCGGCCGTTGGCCTTGGCGACTTTCATGCCGTCGCGGGTGCGCATGCTGATGAGGTCGGCTCCAAACTCGGCGATCATCGCTAGGACGTTGAACAGCAGTTTCCCCATGGGGTCGGCAGGGTCATGGACGGGGCCGCCGATGCCGAGTTTAATTCGACGGCTGGCGAGGTCGTCGGCTATCTCGTGGGCGTCCCGGACGGACCGGGCCAGGCGGTCGAGTTTGGTAACGACGAAGGTATCTCCGGCACGGCATGCGGCGAGGGCTTCGCGAAGTCCGGTGCGATTCATGTTCTTGCAGGTAAAGCCATGGTCAACGGTCAAGTCCATTGACGTGGTGTAACGCCTTTGCCGCGTGATTCTTGATTTTGGTTAGGCGCTGAGCGCCAGATCAGGGTGGGAGTCCTCCTGTTCTGTCTCTGTCGCCGGCGCGGTGCCGACGGCTTGGGATTGTTGGATGAGGTCGAGTCCGAGTTAGCGGCGGGATTCGATCCATTCGTCGTGCTGCTCGGCCAGCACGGCCCCGACGAGGCGGATCAGCGCGGCACGGTCCGGGAAGATGCCGACCACGTCGGTGCGGCGGCGGATTTCCCGGTTGAGCCGCTCTTGGGGGTTATTGGACCACACCTGACGCCACAGACCTTTGGGGAAGGCCGTGAACGCCAGAATGTCGGCCCGGGCGGCCTCCAGATGGTCGGCGACCTTGGGCAGCTTCCCTTCCAGCGCGTCCAGCACGCGGTCGAACTGGGCATGCACGGAGGCGGCGTCGGGCTGGTCGTAGACCGAGTGCAGCAGCGTCTTCACCCACGGCCAGGAAGACTTGGGCGTAGTGGACATCAGGTTCGCGGCGTAATGTGTGCGGCACCGCTGCCAGGCCGCGCCGGGCAGGGTCGCCCCGATCGCCGCGACCGGGTCGGCGTGCGCGTCGGAGGTCACCAGCTTCACCCCGGTCAGACCGCGGGCGGCCAGATCACGGAAGAAGCCCAGCCAGCCGGCCCCGTCCTCGGCGGAGGAGGCCTGGATGCCCAGGACCTCGCGGTGCCCGTCGGCGTTGACGCCGGTAGCGACCATGGCGTGGACGTTGACCACCCGCCCGCCCTCCCGGACCTTGAGCACGAGGGCGTCGGCGGCGACGAACGTGTACGGGCCCGCATCCAGTGGCCGGGTGCGGAACTCCTCCACCTGCGCGTCCAGGTCGGCGGCCATGACCGAGACCTGGGACTTCGACAGCCGGGTGATGCCGAGGGTTTCGACGAGCTTTTCCATCCGTCGGGTGGAGACCCCGAGCAGGTAGCACGTCGCCACGACGGTGGTCAGCGCGGCCTCGGCGCGGCGCCGTCGCTCGAGCAGCCAGTCCGGGAAATAGGACCCTTGCCGGACCTTGGGGATGGCAACGTCCAGGGTCCCGACCCGGGTGTCGAAGTCCCGGTGGCGGTACCCGTTGCGGGAGTTCGTCCGGGTCTCGGAGCGGGCACCGTATTCGGCGCCGCAAACAGCGTCCGCCTCGGCGCTCATCAGCGCGTTGATAAAGGTGGTCAGCATGGATCGCATCAGATCCGGTGATGCCTGCTCAAGCTGTTCGGACAGGAAGCGGGCAGGATCGATAACATGGGGTGCGGTCATCGCGTGGGCTCTCTTTCGAAACGTACTTTGGTAGGTCGTTTCAAGAATCACGCGGTGGCCGCCTTACGTCCGGTAGCAACACGCCCGAGGTGGGCTGTTACACCACCCTAATGGGCACTACCTGGTCAACTTAGGTCCGTTCCGGCTCAATGCCAAGGGCTGCCAGGGCATCTCGCTGCGCGGTGAGGTCTTGCTCTTCCGTGGACACGCGGGCACGGCCGACCAATAGTTTAGACATGCAGTTCAGTGTGTCACATAGGGACCGATCACCGGACAAGTCATCGGACACCCCTTACGACACAGTCGGTGGCCCGAAGCCGCGACGATGCAGGTCAGGGACGGGTGTGTCCGGTGGAGGACCGGCTTACGGGCACCGCAAGTGTCCGGTCATGGACCTTGGTGAGCGTCGCCACGACCCTCTTCGCCCGCTACGCGTCGACGCCGTCGCCAACCTTTTCTGATCGGTCGCAGCCATCCCCGTAGAAAATTGCACCCAGCGCATCGTTAGGACAGGATGGTGACGTGGGGAACAAAAACACGGGTCCGAGCTACTCAATCGCGAGTTGTGTAGTCGAGACCGGACACCGGCTCGTCGCAACGCCTGACCAGGAAGGCGTTGACAGCAACGCCCTTCGGCGTGCGGGACGCGCGCTCTTGACCGCCGAGATCGCGGGATTCGGCCCAATTGGCCCCGGCGTCAAGAAGAAGAAGCTTGGTCAAGGCCTCGAGATTCGGTTGCGGTTCTACGACGCGGAGGAGCTCGCACACGTGGAACGGATGCGCGATGAAGTCGAGGAAGCCGTGGGCTTCAGCATCGGTGGCTGGCCCTGGGCGGTGCAGTTCGACCTCGAAGTGATCAATACTGGCGGAGGCTGGCTCGGCAGCGGTGTGGAGTGGCCAACCGTCCGACCGTCCCGGCACCTCGATTCCCTGCCAAACCGGATCGATCGCCGTTGCCTCCTCCAGGACCGTGGGCTTCTGCAGGTTCTCGGGCGACGTCTGCGCTACCGGATCGGGATCGACCACGATTCGGGCGCTCCCGATTTCTTCTGGTGGACGACGGTCCAGACCGAAGCTTGGATCGCACGCACCATCGTCAGCGACGAACACCAGTCGCTAAACCACGAGCAACGGCGCCAGTTCAACGGTGCGGTTCAGGAGCTCTTGCCCGTGCCCGGTATATCGGTTGATCCCCTACACAATTCCCCAGACGACTGGGGCTTCGTGGACCTCGTCGACGATCCCATCACGATCGTCTCCATCGGCCCGGCCACCGGCGGGCAAACTGCGGTGGACGTCCGCGAGACGCTCGGAAAGGCGGGCGACCAGCTCCGGTCCCGGAGCCGTCGCGTCGCATCCGAGCGGGGCGTGAACGATCCGGGCGTACCGTACGCAGACGCCTTGGAAAAACTCGCAGCGGAGCGACACGCTCACAGGGAATGCGACGTCGTCCTGCTGTTCCGTGGCGGCTTCTCCAGCTCCGCTCCGCTGACGGCCGCGTCGAGCCACCGGATACTGGACGCGGCCCAGGTCCTCGTCTCGCATGGGATCGAGGTGGTCATTGCGCTCGGTCACGGAACGACGAGCGTTCACCGACTGGCTGGTCGAACGCCAGCGGTCGGCGTCTTCGAGGCGATCACCCCGACCGCCGGAGCAGCTTGGATCGTGCGCGAACACGTGAACAATCGTCTGGTGAATGCGGTGGTGGACGGTGGCCAACCACTCGCTCCGTGAGGGGGCGGTGACAACCGCGAACTCCGTCGAGCGACCCCAGGGTCCGCTGGCGCCGCCGAGAAATTTTGAAGTTAGCTCGCGAGCAGCGGTGCCGTCACGGTGACGGCGATGCTCACCAATGTCGTCACGAGGCTCACGACGGCGACGACCTCACTCAAGGATGCGGGTCGGCGTGGCGGACGAGGTGCTCCTGTCACAGTGCCCTCACGCTGAACGCGATGGACCATCCTCTTCTTCTCCATCGGTACGACCGCTCTGGGAGGTAGGCAACGTGCCTACCTCCTGCTATACGGGCTCGCGGGCCGAGCCCACTCCCTGGTACGTCGGTGACGCCGTCGCAGTCCAGTCGGGTCTGGACCCCGCAGATGCGCGGCGGGGTGGCGGAGTCACGCGTTCGATAGACGATCGGCCGAGGAGACACCCTCGACAGGTGCTGCTGAAGGGGAGAGAGCGGCGGAAGGGGTTTCGTGCGTCCGGAACCCCTACCGCCATCCGGCACGATCACCACAAATAGGATTGGCTCACGTCGTAGCCCAGGCCCTCGAGGTAGGTGTTGAGTTGCTGTTGAGCATCGGCACGGTTCCGGAAGCCGGCAAAACTGAATCCGCTCATGTCGGCATCCTCGGGAACCCGAAAAATCATGACGGTGCCGAAGGCGGAGACGCTGATGTGGGCCATGCCGGGAGTCCTACCTGTTCGGGGTGTAGCTGCTCGACCCATTGTAATCTGTGCCCTTTACAAAAGGGTTTGCTGTGGACAGCTCCGCTCGATGTCGTCGTTTTCGCGCTGCTTAGCGTCCTGGCTGCGTCCCGCAAGCCGTTCCGCCTACGGGCGGCGTCGCTCTAAGATGCTTTCTAAATGCTGAAGAATGAACGGGCTTTCGCCAGGCCGGTGACGAGCAGATCTTCGGGATCGGTCGGGACCCAAGCTGAAGCATCTAGACGCAGACGATCGGATACTACAGCTCGCCCGGCTAGAACATCCCGCGAAATGCCATCGTGAAGATATCCGAGCCGACGCGAGACGCCTTGCGAACCAACGTTGTCCTGGAAAACTTCGGTCAGCGCGGTGACAGCTCCCAGTTCCTTAAAAGCAAGGCTCAACAAGGCCGTCCGGGCCTCGGTACCGATACCCTGTCGGTGAAAATCAAGGCCAAGTGTTAGCTGCAACTTTAAACTGACCATAGACGGCATTTTTGATTGACCGTTCGCGGCAGTGGTTTTGACCAGTGGCTGCAAGTGTTTTGACCAGTAGTTCGCCGCCGTCCGGTGGCTGGGTGTGCTGGGATTCCCTTGTCCATCCCCGTGTCTTTACGGGGAGAGCCCCTTCCTTCGGGGTGAAATGACGATGCCAATCGTTTCAATTTCACCCTTTGCGGGAAGGAAGGGGCTTATTTTGAAGTCTCCAGGAGAGTTCATGGAAATTTTAGCTGCTTATGACATGACCCAGTCGTATCGAGGTGCCGCGGTGGTTTGCGGTGTCTCACACAACACTGTCCGTTCGTATGTGAAAGCACGGGCTGCCGGTGCGCAAGCGCCGATCGCCCGCAAGCGTGGCAGGATCACTGACCCGTACCTGCCGGCGATGACACAGCTGGTGGAGCAGTCCCGCGGAAAGATCCGCGGCGACGTTGTTCACGACAAGCTCGTTGATCTGGGATACGCCGGTTCGATCCGCACGACCCGCTATGTGCTGGCCGGGTTGAAATCGAAGTACCGGGCCCAGAACGCCAGGGTTCACCGGCCCTGGACTGTGGCCCCAGGGCTGTGGCTCCAGTGGGACTACGGAGACGGTCCTGTCGTTGACGGCGCCAAGACCGTGTTGTTCGTCGCGTGGATGGCGTACTCACGCTTCCGTATCGTCATTCCCTTGCGGGATAAGACGATGCCGAGCGTATTCGCGGCCCTTGACAGGTCATTCAGGCTGATTAATGGTGTACCAACGTATGTATTGACCGACAATGAGAAAACAGTCACGGTCGAGCATGTCGCCGGCGTTCCGGTCCGCAACCCGCAGATCGTTGCGTTCGCCCGGCACTACTCCACCGCCGTGCACACGTGCATGCCGGCAGACCCTGCCTCCAAGGGCGGGGTGGAAAACGCGGTGAAGATCGCTAAAGCCGACCTCGTGCCCAAAGACACCAACCTGCGTCCGGAGTACGGCTCCTTCGCCGAGCTGGAGCAGGCCTGTGAGGCGTTTATGGAGGATGTGAATTCCTCCGTGCACCGCGCCACGCTGGAGATCCCCAAGGACATGCTCCGGTTGGTGGAACAGCCTAAGCTTCACCCGGTTCCGGCGGTGCCGGTCACGGCGAGTTTCGGTCAGGTCCGCCAGGTCCCGCCGAACACGCCCATGGTTACGTATGAGCATTCGCGCTATTCCGTCCCGCACACCCTGATGGGGCAACGGGTGTGGGTGCGTGGTACCGACACCCACGTCATCATCGTGCACGTTGACAAGGCCGGGCCGGTGGAAGTCGCTCGCCATAAGCTCACCCGCCCCGGCGTACCAGCGGTCATTGACGCGCATTTCCCACCAGCCTCTGCTGGCGCCCTGGAACGGGTCATCCGCCCCAGCAACAGGGCCGAAGAGGAATTCCTGGCCCTGGGCGCCGGGGCAGCACTCTGGCTCAAGGAGGCCGCGGCAGCCGGCACGAACAAGATCCGCCACAAAATGGAACGGGCTGCCACGCTCGCCAAGGTCATGGGCAACGATGTCGTCGACCAGGGCCTGGGAGCTGCCGCGGTGCACCACCGTTTCACCCATGAGGACCTGGTTTCCATCATCACCAACACCGCTACCGGCGAACCATCCAGCACCATCAACAACACCCGGCATGCCGTGACCGATCAAAGCCAATGGCTGTCCCAAGGCACCAGCGGTTGGGCGAACTTCGGCACCACCAACCCGACCACCACGCCCGGCGAGGAGACCATTCCCGCCGATATCACCGATCTTGAAGGAGCAGCAGAATGAGCGCCGCAACCCTGGCTCCGGCGCCGCTGGCAGACGTGGCAGTAGAACAGGTGATTGCGCTGATGCGCACCACCCGGATGCCCCACGCCCGCGCCGTTGTCGCCGACGTCCTGGCCACCGCGAAAGCCCAGCGTTGGGACCCCACCGAGGTCGTCAGGGTCCTGCTCGAGGCCGAAGCGACCGGGCGGAACCGGTCCATGCTCACCACCCGGCGCAAACGTGCGGGGTTCCCGACCGGGAAAACCTTCGATGTGTGGGAGGAATCCCTCTCCACCCTGCCCGTGGCGACGACCTCGTTCCTGCGAACTCTGGAATGGGTGCGGCGGCGGGAGAACCTGATCGCTTGCGGCCCCTCCGGCACCGGTAAGACCCTGCTGCTGGAATCGTTGGGCCAGCAGGCCATCGATGAAGGCCTCTCCGTGTCTTGGCTGAGCCTGGAGGACCTCGGCGCGCTCGTACGCCGGCACCGCATCGATGACAGCGTCAACAAAGCCATCACCCGCGTCACCAATGTCGATCTGATTTGCATTGACGATATTGGCCTTTTGCCTGTCTCCGGCGACGCCGCCGAAGGCTTCTACCGCGTCGTGGACGCCTCCTACGAGAAACGCTCCCTCGCGATCAGCTCCAACATCCACCCCTCCGGGTTCGATGAGCTCATGCCAAAAACCATCGCCACCGCGACCGTGGACCGGCTCATGCACCACGCGCACCTCTGCCAAACCAGCGGTGAGTCCGTGCGCCTCATGCAAGCCCAAAACGGGAAAGGAACCCACCCGATGAACTAACCGCGCACCATGGTCAGGCGCCGCAACCCCAGCACACCCCCGGCGCCTGGCCACTGGTCAAAAGTACTTGCCGCCCATGGTCAACCGACTGCCGCCACTGGTCAAAACAAACTGCCGCCAGTGGTCAGTTCTAAGTTGCAGTTGACAGCCAAGCCACGACTCGGTTTTTACTTCACGCAGTACAGGAAAACTGCGTGCCTTCAGCGTGACCATGCCTACAGGCTGATCTCCACGAAATACGCCCATTTCCAACGCCCAATCCTCCACACACCACGCGCCCCGGCGGCTCCAATGCTGCTGCATCACGTGGAGTGCCCGCTCACGAGGAGGAAGATTGGTCCATGGCGTCAAGAAAGGCTGCTCACCAGGCTCGTTCACGCCGTTGGCCGCGACCCGGGCCAACTCGGATAGCTCATCATCGTTTGGGACACGGAGCTCCAAACGCTTGGTTACAAGCTTCAATTGGGTGAGAGGCCAGTAATCGTTCAGCATTTCGCCAGTATTGCACGGCAGAGTTCACTGATTCATGTTTAGACATGCGAAAAACCGATGGCAACTGGCGAAGTCCCAGTAGGGGTTCCCCGTGGGAGTAGATTGACAGCAAAAGTACTTCCCAGAGGCCGACCTGCCTGCCGAGTTCTTTGGGGTGTCTCCCGATTGACTGCTTCCGAAGGCTACCTTGATCTACTCTGGTTGAATCGCAAGAAAACCAGAAGTGGATGGAGAATCGACCTATGGACCGTCCTCTGAATGCGGGTGAGATCCTGCTTGTCAACGCACTATTGGCGAATGTCTCAGATGGCTGGCGGACTTTGACTCCGATGGAGGAACTGAATGTGCGTGACATGGACGACGGCGGGATGGGAAGCTTCCGGTTTGAACCAGCGAACACAGACCGCCATTTCGGCAGGCAGCTGGTCGAAGGCTGGTATCTGGATGCCGACGAGATACCAATTTCTGTGTCGATAAACATCGATCAGTTGGGTGAGCTGTACGAACTAGACAGTTGGAAAGTCGACTTCGCAAAAAGAATCAGCCTGCCTGCTCGAATTAGCGACGTCCAGCACGGTTGGATGGAGCCAGGAATTGGGCCGCGCCCAGCATGACCTTGTTGGTTGCATATTGCGGCACCCGACAGATTTGATCTACCGAAAGCAGAACAGTGTCTACTTCATCTTGGCCAACTCACGGGCCATGAGTCTGCATGTCCCATAGCCCGTTCCGCATCTGAGACGGGCGTCTTCCATCTTTGGCCGTGAGACTCGAGGGAGTTACCAGGGGTTCAGTGTTGTCCCGGTGTCGAGCGGCCCGCGCCCAGCCAACCAAGCCATAAAAAACCGACGACTATTGGAAGAATCAAGCCGCTCGGGGGCGGTTGCAAGCAACTGCTGAAGATCCCAGGCAACATACTCGTCCGGCCAATCCAAAGGGGTGTAGCCCAGTCCAAGGTCGACGTGGTGCATCTCCACCTCGCGGAGCCTGTGTGCTGGGCAACCAGCTACACCGTAATACCCTCCGCCGAGGAAGTGTCCGTTGGGCCATCCTGCCGCAGTGGATTCCGTGAATATCTCTTCAAGACTGTCCAAACTGGCTTGCAGGTCGGCGATGATCTCGCCAGCCGACCGCGTGGCCCCGTCTTCAATCTCGGTGCTGCGCTGTTGCTCGCCGCTTTCGTATTTGGGAACATTATGGCCGCTCAGCGCACCTGACAGGCGGCGCGCATGGGCGTCAGCATTGCGAGCGAGATGGGTCAGTACATGGCCCACGGTCCAGGCTGGCAGACGACTTGGCGATTGGACGTCGTCGTCCGTCAGCTGGGCCACGCGACGCATCAATCGCCCCTGCGCTTCACGGCACAGTCGGGACGCCAGTTCCGGATTACTTTCAAGATCCACGAATGCATCAACCTTTCTTGGCCACTCGATCACAGGCAACTCTGCCACAAGCACTCGCACCGACCTGGGTGGGCGGACTCAATCCCGATAAAATATCGAGCGACCGCGCCTCGGTTCCTTTAACGCGCCAGATTCTATACGCCGGCAAGAGCGGACCTTAGGTATTCAAGACGGGGTCTCGCCGGACACTAGGCTGAAGGCATGAATCAGTTCCACAGCGCAACAAAAGCATTGAGCCACAGCGCTGTACTGCATGATGATGTTCGTCCGACCTGGTCTGCGGGGGCGGTCTCGTGGCTATTAGGATCTCCACTGAGCGACCAGCGACTGGCAGTCCTGGACCTAGGATCCGGTACAGGACTAGGGACACGGACCATCGCAACACTCGGACACACCGTCACCGCGGTTGATACCTCCGCCGACATGTTGTCTGTGCTCCGAAAGTCCTGCGAGGAACTGCCACCCGGAGTCGCTAATCGCATCACGACTACTAGCGGATCGGCAGAACGCATCCCCCTGGGCGATCAGAGCGTCGACGCCATTATTTGCCTCCAAGCCTGGCACTGGGTAGAGCCCGAACAGGCAACACATGAATGCGATCGTGTACTCAAGCCAAACGGCATGATGGGCATGGCATGGCACACTTGGGACCGCACCAACACGTGGGTGCAGGCACTCGCCACCATCGTCGAATCGGACGGAACCCCTGCAGACCAAACGCTCAGCGTGCCTGGAGAATTTGCCGGACGAGGCACCTTTGAACGCAAGGAACTCCCTTTCAACCACGAGCTGACGGTCGGGCAACTCGTTCAGCTCGCCAGTTCCTGGTCCTTCGTTACGCAGAGATCCGACCAGCACGCCGTCTTGGCGAAAATCCGATACCTCGGCGAACAAACCGCATCACCAGACACAGGCCTCGTCAGCTTCCCCCACATCACGGCAGCCTTCCGTCTACAACGACCAGGCAGAGGTGTCACCGGGTAGAGGCGGAGCTACTTTACGCAACATCAGCCCAACAAACGCTAACTAGCGTCCCGCAAGAGGTTCCTTCGGTGGGTATTGCGATCAGCGCGGCTTTCCTTTCAAAGAACCTACATCATGTACATTTCATGGTTCTAGATGTACAATTTGTCTATGTCCATAGTCAGCGTCGCAGACGCACGCAACCACTTTTCAGACGTCATCGATCGCTCGAAGACCGAAGCGGTTTTCATCGAACGCCGCGGTCATCGCGCTGCCGTGGTTGTCAGCCCTGAGCGGTACGAGCAGATGCTCGAAGCTCTGGAAGAAGCCGAAGATGTCGCCGCATTTGATGAGGCGATGGCAGAGGAGGGCCCAAACATCCCTTGGGCTCAAGTGAAAGCCGATCTGGGCTGGGTATGATTTACCAAGTCGAGTTGCGTCCTGCAGCGGTTCGCGCGTTGAAACGAATTGACCATCAGGATCGCGACCGCATTCGTGGAGCGATCGCGCTCCTCGGTCAAGATCCACGACCGCCGGGCGCCAAGGCCCTCCAAGGGCGTCCTGGCCTCAGAGTTCGCATAGGGGACTACCGCATCGTCTACACGGTTGACGACAACATCCTCGTTGTAGCAGTGATCACGCTTGGTCATCGTAGCAACGTCTACGAACGCTGACTGCCCTCAGACGAATCAGCTGTTGGCCGCCCCGACGTCCCGCAGGAGGTTCCCGTAACGGGAGGACAATGTTTCGTGGTTTCGGCAGCTCGGCACCGTAGTGGGGTGCCCGGGTTCCACCCCGCCCACAATAGTCACGGCTGCGTCGACGCTTCCGTCTCCCAGGCCTTTATAGATACTCCGGTTGCCGACGGCGGAGTGGCCTTGGCGCGGAACGAATGGTCATTTCCGTCCTGAGCCGCCAAGTGCTCTGACCTATCGTTGAGGCATGATGACTGAGCAGGTGCCCCGTGACCACGGATGGGTCAATATTGGCAATGCGAGGATCTATTGGGAGGCATCCGGAAATCCGTCAGGCGTTCCAGTCCTTTATCTGCACGGTGGCCCCGGCGGCTCCTTGGGGAAAGGGGGCTACCGAAAGCGACACGACGAATCCCGGTTCTGGACGATCGGCATTGATCAACGCGGATGCGGCAAAAGCACTCCCACGGCCCAGGATGATCTGGAGCACCTCGCTGAAAACACCACGCAAACGCTCATCGACGACATCGAATCCGTGCGCCAACACCTTGAAATCGAAAGTTGGATCGTCACGGGCGTTTCGTGGGGAAGCACGCTCACCCTTGCCTACGCGCTGCAGCACCCAGGCCGCCTCCTGGGCATCGCCGTAGTGGCGGTGACAACAACAAACCGCGACTACGTCGAGTGGATCACCGAAGGAGTCAAGCGCATATTTCCGGAGGCGTGGAGCGACTTTGCGACCGCCGCTGCAGCGAAGCCTGGTGAGCGGGTGGTGGAAGCCTACGCGCGGCGGCTAGCCGGCGAAGATCGGGACGATGCCCGCTTGGCCGCCCTCGCTTGGGATCGGTGGGAAGCCTTGCACATCTCGCTGAGCCCGTATTGGCAGCCCGGCCCAATGTTCGAAGACGAGCGAACGCGCATGACGTTCGCGCTCCTGGTAACGCATTATTGGTCCAACGATGGATTTCTCAAGGGCGACCAAGAAATCTTGGCGAGGATCCACGAACTCGAGGGGATACCCGGTTACCTCATCCACGGGCGCCGTGATGTCAGCGGACCCGCCATCACTCCGTGGCAGCTGCACCAACGCTGGAGTAACAGCCAGCTCATCATCGTCGAGGATGAAGGACATGGCGGCCCAATATCCATGTCAGCCCTAACCAACGCCGTTGAATCGATCAGCGCTGCCCAGTTAAACAGTAACCACCATGCCCAAACGAAACTTGTCCCTCCGCGACAAGCACGGGAACCCTAACGTTGACCCTGCAACATTCAAGTGCCGGCTGACGCCGAGGCCGACGAGACGAAGTCCTGGCTGCCCGCTCAAGGTTCCATGAACAGGAACCCCTGGCCCAGGTCTCTGCCGGCTGCGATTATGTATTCATGATGATCGTGGAAGAAATCTTGCTCGCGGCACGGCCAGCGCTCGAGGCGATTCTGACTCAGGATGAGCTCGAGCGCACCCATTTGGATGTGGTGACGGCGAAGGCCGAGCCGGTCACGTCATCAACGATCGTCAGTACGGACTTGCTTCTCCGAGTCTTCGTGTTTGACGAGGAAATGGGGTTCTGGCTTTATCCGCCCGAAGGCGCAGACGGATTCACGGCACGTCTGCGTAGCGAATTGCAGGATTTCGTTGCGGAGAGCGGGTTCGGTTGGGGAGGGCTTCGCGGATAGCGTCCCGTGTACCGTTCCCCAGCTGAAACGCGCCAGCGGCGGGGCCGATTGTCGGCCGAATCAATGTTGGTGCTGTGACAGTTATACTCCTGCTACCAGGCTTGGCCCGATGACCCGTGACTAATCGTTCGACAGGAGCTGACCGTGCACCCAAAGATCCTTTTCATCACGCTGGCTGTGGACGATCTCGATCGATCGGTCGTCTTCTACCGTGACGGCCTGGGCTGGCCCACCGAGGGCGTCGTCGCGCAGGAACTCCATGACGACGTCACTGGCGCTGATGGGAGGATCGCCTTTTTCATCCTCGACAGCGGGCTGATGATCGGCCTGTACGAACGCACTAACCTGGCCAAAGACGCCAGTACGCCCGCCGGTCCGCGGAGCTCAACCGAGTTCAGTCTGGGCATCCCGGCCGAGTCGCAGGCTGAGGTTGACGCACTGCTCGCGCAAGCCGAAGCCGCCGGCGGCACCCTGCCCGCGCCAGCGCACAGGCGTCCGTGGGGCATCTACTCCGGCTACTTCGCCGACCCCGACGGTCATCTCTGGGAGATCGTCTGGAACCCCGACGCGTAGCACCTCGGTGTGCCAGCGGCCCACACAGGTCCTTGCACAAGCCGATCCGCTATCGAAACGTTGCAGCTGTCCCACTGAAGGTTGCGCTTACGGGCAGCATCGCGGACACGCAGTCGAGGTTTCGTTTGGGCAACGAGAAGTTAAACAGAAGTGCAGTACGTCAGCGGCATTGCTCGTGTAGGCAGGAGCACGAGCACGAGCACTGTTGGTCAACGTATACATCGTCTACAATGTTTACATGAGTACTGTAACACCTCTTGGCCGGCCCATCTCGGTGCGGCTTCCTGAAGAACTGCGTGAGCGTGTCGAAGCGCTCGCCAAAGCAACCCGGCGCAGCCTAGGCGACGTTGTGCGCGAGGTATTGGAGCGAGACCTTTCGGAATTGGAATGGGAACAGCGCATCATTGCTCGTGCTGCGGATCTTCGATCGGGCCGTGTCCAATCTGTGCCGCTTGCCGTGATCGAGCGCGAGCTTGGGCTAAAAGATGCCTTGGCTGATGCCAGCATTCTGGATGAGATCGAGTGAGCTGGGAGGTCGAGCTAGCGCCCGACGCGGCGAATTGGTTTCGGAAGGCTGACCTCCAGAATGCCCGGCGCATTCGTGCCGCGCTCCGAGCGATCACCACACTCGAAAACCCCCGGGACCGAGGCAAGGCCCTCACTGGAGGGCTTTCTGGCCTGTGGAGGTATCGCGTCGGCGATTATCGAATTGTCTGCGATCTGCAAGATGCACGCCTGGTCATTTTGGTGATTGATGTTGATCATCGCAGCAGTATCTATGGATGAACACGGGATTCCCGATTTACGGGGCGCTCAGTAGCCAAAGTTGGACTGAATCGGCGGGGATCGAAGCCGCAGCAGATGCCCGACACTAGCTTGTCCCGTTCAAGGTTCCCCTGCGGGCAGGCCATCGGTGCAGGGGTTCGCCGGCAGGGCGCGGGTGTCTGCTCTGCATTAATCCGTGATCGGCAAGATGCACGGCCAGGATAACCGCCCGCCGGTGGCGTCGGGATATCGGGCCATCCAAACCCTGTCGCTGCCAACCAGGCTCATGCCCTGTCTGTCGTGCCACGACGTTGGGGTGCTACTTGGACCAGTGTTCCCAGTAGTGAGCTGCATCGCGCAGGAATTGTGGATCGTATGGCGGTGGTGCATCGTTGCTTGGCTCAGTGTGTATGCTTCTCCAGACGCCTCCCAGCAGGGGCGTGCGCGGTGGCTCCATGTAGGGGGCTTCGTCCGGCGGCAGACTCATCTGTGCCTTCTTTATTCGGTTATGGTGTTGACGGGTTAAGCGACTGTGCAGTATCCGGAGATCGGTAGATTCCTCCTGAGTTGCTCCCTTGTCGACGAGGTACTGGAATATTGACCCATCTGTTTGCCAGAGAATCGGAGCTAGCTCTTTGAGCGCGGGTGGGGCGTTCGTATGGATGGAAATCGGCGGAACCAGGTCTGGATGCTGATTCGCAAGCGAAGCCAGTATGACTGCCGGGGTGAGCTGGTTCACGGCAATACTGCTTCTGACTTCCGGGTCGGAGTCTTGTGCCAGGATTGCGATAACTTCAGGAGACAAATCGTCGCGGCCAGCCAGATGCCACCGATCACTACACGTTCCGGACGTTGCAATCTTTTTGTGGAGTTCTTTGGGCTGCTCCGGATAGGATTCGCTGCCACTGAAGTAGCCGAAGGCAAGATGCATGACGTCAGTCTAACTGAGCGCAAATCATGTGGCTTCGAAGCTGCCTGTGGGTGCCCACAGTCGACGGAATATGTGGCTGGGAGAGGCGGACAAGCGCATTGGAGACAGCTCGGGTGATTCGAATCGATTGAACTTGGTCACCAGAATCATTCCGTTAGAGGTTCCGCTTACGGTCGCACCAAAGTTGTGCAGACGACTTCTGAAAACGGCATCGGGGCCCATCTTGATCAGGTCAGCCGGTCGCGGGCGGGAGATAGCAGCCTGTTGCCCTATCCTGGCCAGCAGACCTCCCCTGCGCAAGTGCCGCCATTAACCGTGTTTGCGCACTGTCTCGTTGCACACCCGCATCTGCCAGCGCCCGATCCAGACGGTCGCCATGGACACTCAGCACCCCGAACAGTAGGTGCTTGATCCCGACGTGATCGAAATGCAGCGCCTGTGCGGCGCGCTGCGCCGCCTTGAGCGCATCCAGGGACTCGGGGGTGAACGGAATTGTTTCTGAGGTATCTGGCGGCCAAGGGGGAACGAAACCTACTATCGCATCACGCACGTCGTCAGGCCAGACCCCCAGCACCGTCTGCACCGCATCCGGATCAGCGTGCAAAATCCCCAACAGCAGATGCTCGGGACCGATATACCGGTCATGGATAAACCTTGACTCTTCCTGAGCCAAGACCACCGCCCGCACAGCCCTGTCGGTGTAGTTCCCAAACTTCGTCGAACGGCCCATGCCCCTGAGGGTAGTCTTCGCGGCGCATCAACACCACGGGTGCGCCTCCCGATGCGCGGATGCGCGCGCCTCCCGGTAGACGTTCGGCTTGCGGAACGCCACCTTCATTACGGCTTCCTAGTGGCCTGTGGCACACTCCTCGTTGTGAAGAACATCGATTTGACTGGACAACTGATCTGCCACGGCGACGAAGAGATTGCCGTCGTCATTGAGTTCCTCCCTCGACACGTCGAACTGACTCACGATGAACCTGGCTGCATTTCTTTCGCGGTGAACCAGACTGACGATCCACGAGTGTGGGATGTCGCCGAGTGCTTCCGGAACCCTGACGCTTTCCATTCCCACCAAGCGCGGGTCAAGGCCAGCGCGTGGGGCCGCGCGAAGGCAGGCATCCAACGAAGCTATCCCGTAACGGGCCTGTAAACCCCGGACTGCCATGGACCTGCCTTCCTCGGCGGTTCCTTTTCCTTCGATGGTGTTCGTCCGTTGAAGGTTCCCCTGGCGGGCCGGTAGATGTCAGCGCTGTATTGCTTCGTTCAGGCTTCCCGGTCCTTGTTGGGGTTCCTGAAGGGTCGAAGTTGCGTGCCGGTGGAGTCCGCGGCGAAAGAGTAGCGGTCCGTCCAACACAAGACCGAGTGCGCCGAGTTGGTCTTGCTGGCGTTCCCGGTAGGACTGGCGTATCTGCCCCCTCCTGCCATGGAAGATGAGCCTGGCAAGGAGGCCCGCAAGTCGGTGGTCTGGGCCAACTGGCTCATCGGCATCTTCTACCTTTTCACGCCGGTGCTTGGCTACGGAGCCTTCACGCCGGTGCTTGGCTACGGAGCCGCCGTCGCCTTCGCCACCATCCTTGCCGTGGTGGCCGGCCTGACCATCACCGCGGCTGTCTCGTTTTGCCCACGACATTTACGCCAACGTGATTGTCAAGGCCGAGCCGAAGCCGGAAATGGAAGTCACGGTCGCCCGCCGCACCGTGGTGGTGATCGGCGTCGTCGCCATTGCCGGCGGCATCCTGGCGAACGGGCAGAACATCGCGTTCCTGGTGGCGCTGGCCTTCGCCATCGCTGGCCTTCGCCATCGCGGCCTCCGCCAACTTGCCCACCATCCTGCACTCCCTGTTCTGGAAGTAGTTCACCGCCCAGGGCGCCCTGTGGAGCATGTACGGCGGCCTGGCGGCGGCGATCATCCTCATCGCCTTCTCGCCGGTGGTCTCCGGCAGCGGGAAGGCCATGATCCCCGGCGCCAGTTTCGACTGGTTCCCGCTGGCCAACCCCGGCATCGTCTCCATCCCGTTCGCGTTCTTCCTGGGCTGGCTGGGCACGGTGCTGGACGCCGGACGGGGCCTTTCGCCGTCCCGTTGCCTTGGGCGCCGTGCCCGGGTGTGGTGCGTTGACCGTGTGCCGTGTCGTGCCGGAGGGGAGGGGACTAGTATCGTGTGCATGGCTGACCTGACGAATCCGTCCGGAAGCGACCGGGATCCCCGCGAGGAACGCACCATCATCACGGTCAAAAATCTGGTCAAACGCTACGGAAGCCGTCCGGCAGTCGATGACGTCTCCTTTTCCATCCGGGAGGGAGAGATATTCGGGATCATCGGCCCCAACGGAGCCGGAAAGACCACGACAGTTGAATGTATTTCCGGTCTTCGCGCACCCGATGCCGGTTCCGTGCGCGTTTACGGCCTGTCCCCGCAACGGGACAGGGACAAGGTCCGAGAGTTCGTGGGGGTCCAACTCCAGGAAAGCGCCCTGCCGCCGAGGATGCGGGTGCGCGAGGCCATCGAGCTGTTTGCCTCCTTCTACTCGGACCCGTTGGATCCGCAGGAAGTTCTTGGGTCCCTGGGCATACAGGAGATCGGACGGACCGCATTCAAGAATTTGTCGGGTGGTCAGAAACAGCGGGTATCCATTGCGTTGGCAGTGATTGGCAACCCAAAGATTGCGATCCTGGACGAACTGACAACCGGGCTCGACCCCGAGGCCCGCCGGGGTACCTGGGCCCTTATCGACGGCATGAGGAACCGTGGCGTCACGGTGATCCTCGTGACCCATTTCATGGATGAGGCAGAAACCCTCTGCGACCGCGTGGCCCTGATCGACGGCGGACGGATGCGCGTCTTGGACACTCCGGACGCCATCGCGGCCAAGGCAGGCGGGACCAGGTTGCGCTTCATTCCATCACCACCCGTCGCGGATGAGCTGCTGTATGCCGTCGAGGGCGTGCAGACGGTGGAACGACAGCACCGCGCAGTGGCGGTGACGGGCACAGGCGACCTGGCCGCGAAGCTGATGAACGCCCTCGCCGCCGCGGGTGTCCAGGTGTCCGAACTTGAGGTAAGGCGCGGCAACCTCGACGACGCCTTCATCCTGCTCACCAGGGCAGCCGCAGCGACGGCGCCGGGAAAGGCCTGAGCATGCGCTCGAATCGAGGCGGAATGCTCAGTCGTCGGTCGCGGGCGCAGCTCACAGCGCTTCTCAAAGTGCAGGCGAAGCTGTCCCTGCGTGAGCCCTACCCGCTTGTCGGCCTCGGGTTGCCCGTTGTATTGCTGATTCTTTTTGGTTTCATCAGCAGACAGGTCCCGGGGGACGTGTCCGGCAGTGGCCTGACGGTGATCGACCTGTACATTCCAACGATTCTCGTTGTCTCATATATTGCGATCGCGATCTCCCTGCCCAACACGCTCGTGCGGGACCGTGAAATCGGCTGGCTCAGACGCGTCTCCACGACGCCGGTGCACCCGTCACGCCTGCTGGGCGCGCAGCTGATCTTTAACCTTGTCCTGGCCGTGCTGGCCACGGCCATCGTCATCGTTGGCGGCATGCTGGTCTTCGGTGCGCCACTCACCGTTGACCTTCCGTTCTTCATCATCTCCGTCGCGCTCTCCGTTGTGGAACTCTTCGCCCTGGGCTTGCTCGTCGTGGCCCTGGCCCCGACCCAGACGATGGCCGGAGTCCTTGCCGGCCCGCTCTTCTTCGTCCTCCTCTTCCTGTCAGGGTTGTGGGTCCAGCCCGTGCAAACAGGCGAGCCGCTGCGGTCGATCATGTGGTATTCACCGAGCGGCGCGGCGGTGCGGGCCATCCTCTATTCGGCGTTCAATGCGGCACCTCCGTTGGCGACCCTCCTCACCCTCGTCGGCTATGCGCTCGTCTTCACGTTCCTCGCCATTCGGTTTTTCCGCTGGGAGTAGGGTCGATTCTGCTCATGAAGCAGGAGCGCTCCGGCCCATTCATGGCTCCGGCGTGGCCCGTCCGGGCGCATGCGCGGGCGCCGGCTACTTGTCCAGGACCCGTTCCAGGAGAGGCGTCAGGCGGAAGGGCACCAGTTCGTTCATGGCCAGGGACGTCTCCGTGCGCTCCACGCCGTCGCAGGCCAGGATCTTGCCGTTGATGCGGAACAGGTCCTCGGCACCCGTGGAGACCACGCGCGCCAGGATGTCGGCCCGCCCGCTGAGACCGTGGGCCTCCACCACTTCAGGGATGCCGGCCAGCGAGGCTGCCAGGGCCGCGAGCTTTTGCTGCTGCACATGGATGGAAATGTAGGCCGTGAGCGGGTAGCCCAGCAGGGCCGGGCTGATGCGGTGGTCAAAGGCCAAAAACGCGTTCCGCAGCTCCAAGGAGGCCATCCGCGCCTGCACGGTGTTGCGGGAAAGTCCCAGCTGCTGTGCCAGCGCCACCACGGTCTGGCGCGGGTCCTGGACCATGGCCAGGAGTATGCGGGCATCGGTGCCGTCCAAAGTATGCATAATGCGCAGATTAGCACGGTGAAGGCGGCAGGGATCGTGCACGATGTTCAATTTCCGCGAAGGACATTGCGCCAGCTGCATGCTGTGAGTATCGTCACAGCTAAGGGTTGCGACGACGCGGCCCTGCCGCGCGCAACAACCCAGCGCATGCGGCCTGGGGGCCGACATCCACAAGATGCGCCGGCCCGTAGCCAGGGCCCCGGCCCCGGCGGGAAGTCAAGGAGGCGAACTGCCGTGCTGGACGCAACAGCCAGGCCGGGGGCATCACCGCAACCCGGAATTCACCAACTTATTGCCGCGGACGGCACCAGCGTTGCCGACGAGGAACTTGCCCCGTATGTGGCCGACGTCGACGACGAACAACTCCTCCAGCTTTACTCGGACATGGTCACCATCCGGCGCATCGACGTCGAGGCCACCGCGCTCCAGCGCCAGGGCCAGCTGGCCCTCTGGCCGCCCATGCTGGGTCAGGAGGCGTCCCAGGTCGGATCGCTCCGGGCCCTGGACATGGACGACTTCATCTTCCCCACCTACCGTGAAAACGGTGTGGCCTACCTCCGCGGCGCGGACCTGGCCGGCATCATGAGCACCTGGCGCGGCAGCGCCAACACCGGCTGGGACCCGCACAAGTTCAACATGGCCACCCCGCAGATCATCATTGGCGCCCAGACCCTGCACGCCACCGGCTACGCCATGGGCCTGGTCCTGGACGGCAAGGAGGCGCTGTCCATCGCGTATCTGGGCGACGGCGCCACCAGCCAGGGCGACGTCCACGAATCGATGGTCTTCGCCGCCAGCTTCCAGGCCCCCGTCATTTTCTTCTGCCAGAACAACCACTGGGCCATTTCCGAGCCCGTGGGCCTGCAGGCGCACGCGCCCATCGCCGGCCGCGCGCCGGGCTACGGCATCCCCAGCCTGCGCGTTGACGGCAATGACGTCCTCGCCGTGCTGGCCGCCACCCGCTGGGCCGCCGCGCGGGCACGCAGCGGCGCAGGTCCCAGCTTCATCGAAGCCGTCACGTACCGCATGGGCGCGCACACCACCGCCGACGACCCCACCCGCTACCGGGGCGTCACCGAACTGGACGAGTGGGGCGCCAAGGACCCCATTGCGCGGGTCAAGGCCCTCCTGCAAGGCCGGGGGAAGCTCGACGGCGAGGCCGAGGCAGGGGTTGCCGCGCGCGCCAACGCCATGGCCGCCGAGCTGCGCGACGGCTGCATCAACATGCCCGACCCAGCGCCGATGAGCGTCTTTAACAACGTGTACACGACCGAACACGCCATCCTGGACCGCCAGCGCGACCACTACGAACGCTACCTGGCGGGCTTCGCGCCCACGGACGGCGCCACCTTGGAAGGGAGCAGGTCATGAGCACTCTGACACTGACACAGGCCATCAACGCCGGGCTGCGCAAGGCCATGGAGGACGATCCCAAGGTGGTCCTGATGGGTGAGGACATCGGCACGCTGGGCGGGGTCTTCCGCGTCACCGACGGCCTGATGAAGGACTTTGGCTCGCACCGCGTCATTGACACGCCGCTGGCGGAGTCCGCCATCATCGGCACCGCCGTGGGCCTGGCCTACCGCGGTTTCCGGCCCGTCTGCGAGATCCAGTTCGACGGCTTTATCTACCCGGGCTTCGACCAGATCGTCTCCCAGGTGGCCAAGCTGCACATGCGCACGCACGGGCAGGTCCGGATGCCGCTGACCATCCGCGTGCCGTTTGGCGGCGGCATCGGTTCCCCCGAGCACCACTCCGAATCACCGGAGGCCTACTTTGTGCACACCTCCGGGCTGCGCGTCATCAGCGTCTCCAATCCGCAGGACGCCTACACCATGCTGCGCCAGGCCATCGCCTGCGACGACCCGGTGCTGTTCTTCGAGCCCAAGCGCCGCTACCACGCCAAGGGCGAGGTGGACCTCGACGCCGACCTCTCCTGCGCCCCGGCCATGGGCGCCTCCCGCGTGGTGCACGCCGGTACCGACGTGACGCTGGTGACCTACGGCCCGCTTGTCACCACCGCCCTCGACGCCGCCAAGGCCGCGGCCGACGACGGCATTTCCGTCGAAGTGATCGACCTGCGTTCCCTGTCCCCACTGGACTACGCGCCGCTGGAGGAATCCGTACGCCGCACCGGCCGCCTGGTGATCACCCACGAGGCCTCCGAAACCCTGGGACTGGGCGCCGAAATTGCCGCCGGCATCACCGAGCGCTGCTTCAACTACCTGGAGGCCGCACCAGTGCGCGTCACGGGCTTCGACGTTCCCTACCCGCCCTCAAAGCTGGAAAAGCACCACCTTCCCGACCTTGACCGCATGCTCGACGGCGTTGACCGCGTCCTGGGCCGCCCCAACTCCCTTTCGGGGCTGGAAGGATGACCACCATGATCCAGGAATTCAAGCTGCCGGACCTTGGCGAGGGACTCACGGAATCGGAAATCGTCAGCTGGCACGTGGCCGTGGGCGACACGGTGGAACTGAACCAGGTGATCGGGGAAGTCGAAACCGCCAAGGCCGTCGTCGAACTGCCCTCACCGTACGCCGGCACCGTCACCGCCATCACGCACGAGCCCGGAACCACCGTCGAGGTGGGTGAGGTCATCATCGCGTTCGAGGTCGCGGCGACAGCCGCCGCTGGCAGCGAGCCCGTCTCCGAGCCTGCGCAGAAGCGCGTGCCCACGCTCGTCGGCTACGGCGCCGATCCGGAGTCCTCGAAGCGGCCCGCCCGCCGGGCCCGGCAGTTCGCGCCGTCCGGCTCCACGACCACGACCACGACCGTGCCAGCCGCAACAACCACCGTGCCGGCCGCAACCACCGTGCCGGCCGCCGCTTCCCGGGTGGCAGGACCGGACGCGGAAGCCCGCGTCCAGGCGGACCGCCCCCGCTCCACGCCGCCGGTGCGCAAACTGGCACGAGACATGGGGATCGACCTGGCCGAGCTTGTGGGCTCGGGCGAGCGCGGCCTGATTACCCGCGACGACGTCGTCGCTTATGCCGGGGGACACGCGCAGGGTGCCGCGGCGGCGGCCCCGGCGTCGACCGCGTCCCGCGCGGGCGTTCCCTCCGGCAGCGGCAACGCGGCCCGGGAGGTGCGCACCCCCATCAAGGGCGTGCGGAAGTTCACCGCCGCGGCGATGGTCCAGAGCGCGTTCACGGCGCCGCACGTGACGGAATTCCTGACCGTGGACGTCACGGCCGGCATGGAGTTCCTGGCGAAGCTGAGGGGGTTGCGGGAGTTCGCGGACGTGAAGCTCACGCCGCTGACGCTGGCCGCCCGGGCCGTGTGCCTGGGGATCGCCCGGCAGCCGTCCTTGAACTCGCGCTGGGACGCCGAGGCCAACGAGATCGTCACGATGAACTACGTCAACCTGGGCATTGCCGCCGCGACGCCCAGGGGACTCGTGGTGCCCAACATCAAGGACGCGCAGCAGTTGGGCATGCGCGGGCTGGCCGTGGCGCTCGGGGAACTGGCCGCCGTGGCCCGGTCCGGAAAGACGCCGCCGGGGGAGCTTTCCGGCGGGACTTTCTCCATTACGAACATCGGGGTCTTCGGCATTGACGCCGGCACGCCCATCCTGAACCCGGGAGAAGCGGGGATCCTGGCGCTGGGGGCCGTACGCAGCACGCCGTGGGAGCACCAGGGCGGCATTGCGCTGCGGCAGGTCATGACGCTGAGCCTGTCCTTCGACCACCGGCTGGTGGACGGGGAGCAGGGCTCGCGGTTCCTGGCGGACGTCGGTGCGGTGATGTCCGATCCCGCGATGGCGCTGGCGCTGGCCTGAACGGGGCTGTCCTGAACCGCGGCTTTACTGCAATCATCGACCTCTGGAATAGCTGCCTGAGCGGACGTATATTTGAAGTGACCCCCACTTAGGGAGCCAACTGATGGGAAACCCAAAGGAGGTTGGTATCGATGAAGAAGTGGAACCGCTGGCAAGATTATGTTGCCATCATTGCGGGCCTTTACGCCGCGCTGTCGACAATCTGGACAACGCAGCAGGGCAGTTCCATGGTTCTCATGATCGGCTTTGGAGTCCTGCTGATCATTGCAGGAGTTTGGAACCTGATGAGCCCCGGGACGCCGGCTGTTGAATGGGCCCAAGCGGTGCTGGGCGCACTGCTGTTCATCTCGCCCTGGATCGGCGGCTACAGCGGCCGTATGGGCGCGGCATGGACGTCCTGGATTGCTGGCGGGGTGGCCCTGATCGTGGCCGTGCTCGCCGTCCAGCCGAGCATGCGTCAGCACACCGTGGGCCACGACCACGGCCTGCCGGCTCACTAATTTCATTAGCGCCAAACCAGGAAGCGCCGGATCTTCCGGCGCTTTCCCTATGCCCGGGCGAGGCCGTTCCACGCCATCGCCTCGAGCACGGAGCGGGCGGCGGCAGCGATAGGGCGGTGCCCATGCACCTGCACGCTGTGCGGGGTGGAGTTGATCAGGCCAAACACCGCGTGGGCCTGCAGGCGCCGGACCTCGGCGCCGCGGTCGGGGTACAGCCGGCCCAACACGTCGACCCACAGTTCCACGTAGGCGCGCTGCAGGGTGCGGACCTGGCGGCGGTCCGCGGCGCTGAGGCTGTCGAAGTCCCGGTCCTGGACGCGGATCACGTCGGGCTGGGCCAGGGCAAAGTCCACGTGGAAGGCGACGAGCCCGCGGAGCGAGGCGGCGTCGTCGTTCCCTGCGGCAAGGACTGCCCGTCCGCCGGCCAGCAGGTCCTCGCTGACTCCCACCAGCAGGGCGCCCAGCAGGGCCTGCTTGCCGCTGAAGTGCCGGTATACGGCAGGCCCGCTCACCCCGGCCGCGGCGCCCAGGTCCTCGATGGACACGCCGTTGAAGCCGCGTTGGGCAAACAGGGTGGCGGCGGAATCCAGTAGCACCGTCCGGCGGTTGGCCTTGGCCCGGGTGCGCGCGGTGGCGGGGGACTCGCTCATGTCTTCCCTTGTGCTGGACATCATCAAATTCACGGACTAACCTGAAACTCAGTTAATAACCATTAACTTAGCATGTGGATGCGGGTGGTGTCAGGCACCGCCGGAGTGTCCCGGGGCAAGGAACGGATGACTGGTCAATGGAGACTTTGCAAAGTCACGTGGAACCGGACGGTGACGCATTTGTGCGCAACGGCTCCGCGCAGCGGGAACTGGTGGCCGAACTGCGCGAACGGCTGCGCGCCACGGCGCTGGGCGGCCCCGCGAAATCCCGGGAACGGCACGTGGCCCGCGGAAAGCTGCTGCCGCGCGACCGCGTGGACCGGCTGCTGGACGACGGCAGCCCGTTCCTGGAGATCGCACCCCTCGCGGCCAACGGGATGTACGACGACGCGTCCCCGGGCGCGGGGGTCATCGCCGGCGTCGGCGTGGTCCAGGGGCGCCACGTCATGGTGGTTTCCAACGACGCCACGGTCAAGGGCGGCACCTACTATCCCATGACCGTGAAAAAGCACCTGCGGGCGCAGGAAATCGCCTTGGAAAACCGACTGCCGTGCATCTACCTGGTGGATTCCGGGGGCGCGTTCCTGCCCCGGCAGGACGAGGTGTTCCCCGACCGGGAGCACTTCGGCCGGATCTTCTTCAACCAGGCGCAGATGTCCGCCCGGAAGATCCCGCAGATCGCCGCCGTCATGGGCTCCTGCACGGCAGGGGGCGCCTACGTGCCGGCCATGAGCGATGAAACGGTGATTGTCCGCAACCAGGGGACCATCTTCCTCGGCGGCCCGCCCCTGGTGAAGGCGGCGATCGGCGAGATCGTCACGGCCGAGGAACTGGGCGGGGGGGACGTCCACGCCCGCGTCTCCGGCGTGGTGGACCACCTCGCCGAGAACGACGGGCACGCCCTGGCGATTGTCCGCGACATCGTCGCAACCCTGCCGGAGAACCCGGTGCCCGCCTGGACCGTGGACGCCGCCGTCGAGCCCTCGGCCGACCCCGCCGAGCTCTACGGGGCCGTCCCGACCGACCTGAACACGGCCTACGACATCCGGGAAGTCATCGCCCGCCTGGTGGACGGCAGCCGCTTCCACGAATTCAAGAAGAACTACGGCACCACCCTGGTCACCGGCTTCGCCAAGCTGCACGGCCACCCGGTGGGCATTGTGGCGAACAACGGCGTGCTGTTCAGTGAATCGGCGCTCAAGGGCGCCCACTTCATCGAGCTGTGCGACCAGCGCGGCATCCCGCTGATCTTCCTGCAGAACCTCAACGGCTTCATGGTGGGCAAGGACTACGAACAGGGCGGCATCGCCAAGCACGGAGCCAAGATGGTCACCGCCGTCGCCACCGCGCGCGTGCCGAAGCTGACGGTCATCGTGGGCGGCTCGTTTGGCGCCGGCAACTATTCCATGTGCGGCCGTGCCTACTCGCCGCGGTTCCTGTGGATGTGGCCCGCCGCGCGCATCTCCGTGATGGGCGGCAACCAGGCGTCCTCCGTGTTGGCCACGGTCAAGCGGGACCAGCACGAGAGGCGTGGCGAGGAATGGTCCGCCGGGGACGAGGAGGCGTTCAAGGCGCCCATCAAGGCCCAGTACGAGGACCAGGGCAGCCCCTACTACTCCACGGCCCGGCTCTGGGACGACGGCGTCATTGACCCGGCGGACACGCGCACCGTGCTGGGCCTGGCCCTGGACATCTGCGCCCGGACACCGCTGCCGGACACCTCCTTCGGCCTCTTCAGAATGTGAGCCACACCATGACCCCCTTGTTTGACACCGTACTGGTGGCCAACCGCGGCGAAATCGCCTGCCGCGTCATCCGGACCCTGCGCGCGCTGGGCATCCGCTCCGTCGCCGTGTATTCCGAGGCCGACGCCGGAGCGCGCCACGTGCGCGAGGCCGACGAAGCGCTGTGCATCGGCCCGGCGGCTGCCAGCGAAAGCTACCTCTCCATTGACGCCGTGGTGGCCGCCTGCCGCGAATCCGGCGCCCGGGCTGTCCACCCCGGCTACGGCTTCCTGTCCGAAAACCTGGCTTTCGCGCAGGCGCTCGCCGACGCCGGCATCACGTTCATCGGCCCCAACATCGAGGCACTGAACGTCATGGGGGACAAGATCCGCTCCAAAAACCACGTCGCCGCCGCGGGCGTGCCCGTGGTCCCCGGCATCTCCGAGCCGGGCCTCACCGACGCGGACCTGATCGCGGCCGCCGCGGACATCGGCTATCCGCTGCTCATCAAGCCGTCGGCCGGCGGCGGCGGCAAGGGCATGCACGCCGTCCGCGGCCCGGAGGAACTGCCGGCCACCCTCGCCACCGCCCGGCGCGTGGCCGCCAGCTCGTTCGGCGACGACACCCTGTTTCTGGAACGGCTCGTCTCCACCCCGCGCCACATCGAGGTGCAGGTCCTCGGCGACAATTACGGCAACGTCATCCACCTGGGCGAACGCGAATGCTCCCTGCAGCGCCGCCACCAGAAGGTCATTGAGGAGGCGCCCTCGCCGCTGCTGGATTCCCTGGACGACGGCGGCGCCACCCGGGAACGCATTGGCGCGGCCGCCTGTGCCGCCGCCGCCAGCGTGAACTACACCGGGGCCGGCACCGTGGAGTTCCTGGTCTCCGACGAGCATCCCGAAGAGTTCTTCTTCATGGAAATGAACACGCGGCTGCAGGTGGAGCACCCCGCCACCGAAATGGTGGTCCGTGCCAACGGGCAGGCCCTCGACCTGGTCGGGTGGCAGGTCCGCATCGCGGCGGGGGAGAAGCTCACGGTGGCCCAGGACGATGTCGAACTCGTGGGCCACGCGGTGGAGGCGAGGGTGTACGCGGAAAATCCGGCGCAGGGGTTCCTGCCGTCGGCCGGCACGGTGGCCGTGCTGGATGAATCCATCGCCGCCCGCGACGATGTACGCGTGGACAGCTCGCTGCTGCAGGGCCTGGAAATCTCCGCCAACTACGACCCCATGCTCGCGAAGGTCATCGCCTGGGGCGGCGTCCGGGCCGAGGCGCTGGCACGGCTGGACACGGCCCTGCGCGACTACGTGGTTCTCGGCCTGCCGACCAACGTCGAATACCTGCGCCTGCTCCTGGCCGACCCCGACGTCCAGGCCGGCCGGCTCGACACCAACCTGATCGAACGCAAGCTGCCCGAGCTGTCCTTCCGCCAGCTGGGGCCGGCCGAGTACGCCGCGGCCGCGCTGTGGGCCCGGGGCCCGGTGGCCGGGCCGGCCGACACCCCGTGGTCACGCACCGACGGGTGGCGGCTGGGCGATCCTGCCCCGTGGCGGACATCCTGCGCCGGTCCCGGCCGCACCGCCGTGGTGACGGTCAGCGGCACGGTGGGGTCCGGCGTCGTACGGGTCAGCGACGCGGAAGGCACCACGGAGCACCCGGCGCTGCTGGAGGGGCTCCGCGACAACCTGATGACACTGCTCTGGGACGGGGAAGCCCGACAGTACCAGGCAGTGGTGCAAGACGGCGCCGTGGTCCTGGGCAGCGGCGGCTGGACGGCCCGCGTGCCCGTGCTGACGCGCGAGGAAGCCACCGTGCGCATGCTGGCCGGGATCGAGCGCGAGGACGCGGCCGCCGAGCCGGAGGTGCGCAGCCCCATGCCCGGCACGGTCACGGTGGTCAACGTGGCCAGCGGGGACCGCGTCGAGGCGGGCACCGTGCTGCTGGCGGTGGAGGCCATGAAGATGGAGCACCAGCTCACCGCGGCACTGCCAGGGATCGTGCACCTCAGCGTCGCGGCGGGCGCCCTGGTCAAGGCGGACCAAATTGTGGCCACCATACAAACACACACTCCTGAAGGGGAACAACATGCCTGATTTCGAGCTCAGCGACGAGTACCAGGACTTGAGCGACACCGTCCGCGACTTCGCCGACAACGTGGTGGCACCGGTGTCCGCCAGGCACGACGAGGAACACAGCTTCCCCTACGAGATCGTCAAGCAGATGGGCGACATGGGCCTTTTCGGGCTCCCGTTCCCGGAGGAATACGGCGGCATGGGCGGGGACTACTTTGCCCTGGCGCTGGCCCTGGAGCAGCTGGGCCGCGTGGACCAGTCGGTGGCCATCACACTGGAGGCGGGGGTGTCGCTCGGCGCCATGCCCGTTTACCGGTTCGGCACGGAAGCCCAAAAGCAGCAGTGGCTGCCGTCCCTGGCCAGCGGCGAGGCGCTCGCCGGCTTTGGGCTGACCGAGCCCGACGCCGGATCGGACGCCGGGGGCACCACCACCAAGGCACGCCTTGAGGGCGGGGAGTGGATTCTTGACGGGCACAAGCAGTTCATCACGAACTCCGGCACCGACATCACCTCCTTCGTGACCATGACGGCCGTGACCGGCACCTCCCAGCGGGCCAATGGTTCCGTCAAGAAGGAGATCACCACCATCCTGGTGCCCAACGGAACGCCCGGCTTCACGGTGGAAAGGCCGTACAACAAGGTCGGCTGGAACGCCTCCGACACCCACCCGCTGACCCTCGTGGACGTCCACGTGCCGGAAGAGAACCTGGTCGGCGTCCGGGGCCGCGGCTACGCGAACTTCCTCTCCATCCTGGACGAGGGCCGCATCGCCATCGCCGCGCTCGCCACCGGCGCGGCGCAGGGCTGCGTGGACGAGGCCGTCAAGTATGCCAAGGAACGCACGGCGTTCGGCCACAACATTGGCCACTTTCAAGGCATGTCCTTCAAGATCGCCCGCATGCAGACGCGGGCCCATACGGCGCGCCTGGCCTACTACGACGCCGCGGCCCGCATGCTGGCCGGGAAACCGTTCAAGACGGAGGCGGCCATCGCTAAGATGGTCGCAAGCGAGGCGGCCATGGACAACGCCCGCGACGCGACGCAGGTGTTTGGCGGCTACGGGTTCATCAACGAGTTCTCGGTCGCCCGGCACTACCGGGATTCAAAGATTCTCGAGATTGGGGAGGGGACCACGGAAGTCCAGCTCATGCTTATAGCCCGCGAACTCGGCCTGTGACGGCCGCACCAACGAAAGGCACCAGCGATGATTAACAAAGTGGTTGCATCCGCCGCCGCGGCCGTCCATGACATCCACCACGGCGCGTCCCTGGCCGTGGGAGGTTTCGGGCTGTGCGGCATCCCCGTCGCCCTGATCCAGGCCCTGCACGACGCCGGCACCTCGGGGCTGGAGACGATCTCGAACAACTGCGGCGTGGACGACTGGGGCCTGGGCGTGCTGCTGACCGACGGGCGGATCCGCCGCACTGTCTCCTCCTATGTGGGGGAGAACAAGGAGTTCGCCCGGCAGTTCCTGGCCGGGGAACTGGAGGTCGAGCTCACGCCGCAGGGAACGCTGGCCGAGAAGCTCCGTGCCGGGGGAGCGGGCATCCCTGCGTTCTACACGGCAGCCGGCGTGGGCACCCAGGTCTCCGAGGGCGGACTTCCCAGGAAGTACGACGGCGCCGGCGGCGTTGCGATTGCCTCCCAGCCCAAGGAGGTGCGCACCTTCAACGGCGCCGATTTTGTGCTGGAGGAGTCCCTGAACCCCGACTTTGCGCTGGTCCATGCCTGGAAGGGCGACCGCCACGGCAACCTGGTATTCCATGCCACGGCCATGAACTTCAATCCGCTGTGCGCCATGGCCGGGAAGATCACCATAGCCGAGGTGGAGGAGCTGGTGGAGCCCGGCGAACTCGACCCCGAGCACGTCCACGTCCCGGGCATCTTCGTCCAGCGCGTGGTCCACGTCCCGGCCGGCACCCCCGGAAGCGAAAAGCGCATTGAAAAGCGCACCGTCACAGTGGATCCGGGCGAGGCCGTGATGGTCCCCCCGCCCGTCCCCAGCCCCGCCCCAACCTCGCAAGCTCGGCCGGGGACCCCCGGGGCCGTGGCCCCATCGCGGGCGCCCGAAGCCGCTCCCGGGGCCCCATCACGGTCCCGCCTCGTTGAATCCACTTCGAAGGAGGCATGACCATGGCACTGACACGCAACGAACTGGCCGCCAGGGTGGCGCGGGAACTGCACAACGGGCAGTATGTGAACCTGGGCATCGGCATGCCCACCCTGATCCCAAACTTCATTCCGGAGGGTGTGGAGGTGGTGCTGCATTCGGAAAACGGGATACTCGGCACCGGCCCCTACCCGCTGGACGCGGACGTGGACCCGGACCTGATCAACGCCGGCAAGGAGACGGTCACGGTCAACAAGGGCGCGGCGTTCTTTGATTCCGCCCTGTCGTTTGGCATGGTGCGCGGCGGGCACGTGGACGTTGCCGTCCTGGGTGCCATGCAGGTGGCCCAAAATGGCGACCTCGCCAACTGGATGATCCCGGGCAAGATGGTCAAGGGCATGGGCGGCGCCATGGACCTGGTGTTCGGCGCCAAGAAGTTGATTGTCATGATGGAGCACACCGACAGGGCAGGAAACCCGAAGATCCTGGAAAGCTGCACCCTGCCGCTCACGGGCAAGGGCTGCGTGGACCTGATTGTCACCGACCTGGCCGTGATCGAGGTGACCCCGGACGGGCTGGTCCTGAAGGAACTGGCCCCGGGCGTGACCGCGGAGGAAATTGTGGCCGCCACCGGCGCGCCGCTGAACCTCGAGATGCACGACCTGGACACCGTATGAGCGGCCAGCCGGCGGCCGAGCCTGTGGAGACCCCGGTGGTCACGCAAAGGGGACTTTACTACGAGGAGCTGGAGACCGGCGTCGTCTACCAGCACCGCCCCGGACGCACCATGACGGAGACGGACAACGTCCTCTTCACCACCATGACGATGAACACGCAGTCGCTGCACCTGGATGCGGCGTGGAGCGCCACGCAGCCGTTCGGCCAGCGGCTCATGAACTCCATGTTCACCCTGGCCACCATGGTGGGGCAGTCGGTGGCGCAGCTGACGCAGGGGACCATCGTGGCACAGCTGGGCATGACGGACATATCCTTTCCGCACCCGCTGTTCCACGGCGACACGCTGTACACGGAGACGGTGGTGACGGAGAAGCGGCTCTCCGCCTCACGGCCCGGCCAGGGCATCGTCACCATGGCCCACACCGGCCGCAACCAGGACGGGACCGTGGTGGGCAAGGCCAGCCGCACCGCCCTGTTCTGGCTCACGCCCAGCGAATAAGGAGCACGCCATCAGCGATCCCCACGGAACCTTCACCATGGGCCCGGCCCTGCTGTTCGCCCCGGCCGACCGTCCCGAACGGTACGCCAAGGCGGCGGAGCGGTCCGACGCCGTCATCCTGGACCTGGAAGACGCCGTAGCGCCGGAGGCCAAGGCGGCGGCCCGCGAACACCTCGTGACTACGCCGCTGGACCCCGCCGCCACCATGGTGCGCATCAACGCCCTCGGCACCGCGGACAGCGGGCTGGACCTGGCCGCGCTGGCCCGGACCCGGTACCGCACCATCATGGTCGCCAAGGCGGAGGACCCGGACGCCGTCGCCGCGCTCGCCGACTACCAGGTGGTGGCGCTGTGCGAAACCGCCGCAGGCATCCTGGCCGCACCCGCCCTGGCCAGGCTGCCCAACGTCGTCGCACTCATGTGGGGGGCGGAGGACCTGGTGGCCTCACTGGGCGGCACCTCCAGCCGCTTCTCCGGCGGCACGTACCGCGCCGTGGCAACCCACGCGCGCTCGCAGCTGCTGTTGTCCGCCGGCGCCGCCGGCAAGGTCGCCGTCGACTCCATCTACGCCGACATCCCCGACGTCGAAGGGCTCGCGGCCGAGGCGGACGACGCGGTGGCCAGCGGTTTTGGCGCCAAGGCCTGCATCCACCCCAGCCAGGTGCCGGTCATCCGTGACGCCTACCGGCCCGGCGATGACGCGGTGGCCGCCGCGCTAGACCTGCTGGCCGCCGCCGATTCCGCCGGCACCGGCGTGTTTGCGTACAACGGACAGATGGTGGACGGTCCCATCCTGCTGCACGCCCGCGCGACCCTGCGTCGCGCCGGACGGTAGCAAGGGCACTTTAGACGCTCCTGCAGTTGCGGGCGGTTTTCCGTCGACGCTCCTGCAGCTGGTGGGGAAGCAGACAAGGGAAGCAGGCAAGGGGGCAGGTGGGGAATACTGGAAGGATGCAGCAGCGAAACGTGATCATCCTTGGTTCCACCGGATCCATCGGCACCCAGGCGATGGACGTGATTGGCGGCGCCGTGCTCGCGGACGGCACCCCGCGGTTCACGGTGACGGCGCTGAGCGCAGGCGGCGGCAACCTTGAGCTGCTGGCTGAGCAGGCCGTCCTGACCCGGGCCCTCGCGGTAGGCACTGCCACGGACGACGCCGGACCCCTCCGCGCGCTGATCGCATCCCGTGCCGCCGCGGCCGGGGCGGAAGGCTATGCGCCGGAGATTGTGTCCGGCCCCGACGCCTCCACCGCCATCGCCGCGTGGGGTGCCGACGGCCCGGACGCTGCGGACGTGGTCCTGAATGGCATCACCGGCTCCATCGGCCTCGCTCCGACGCTGGCGGCGCTGGGGACCACGGCCATCCTGGCGCTGGCCAACAAGGAATCGCTCATTGTGGGCGGGGCGCTGGTCAAGGATGCGGCCTCGCCCGGACAGCTGGTCCCGGTGGACTCCGAACATTCCGCACTCGCCCAGGCCCTTCGGGCCGGCACCGCCGGCGAGGTGGACAAGCTGGTCATCACGGCCTCGGGCGGCCCCTTCCGCGGGCGGAGCCGCGCTGAACTGGCCGCCGTCACCCCGGAGCAGGCACTCAAGCACCCGACCTGGGACATGGGGCCCATGGTCACCACCAACTCCGCAACCCTGGTCAACAAGGGACTGGAAGTCATCGAGGCGCACCTGCTCTTTGACGTCCCTTTGGACCGCATCGAGGCCGTGGTGCATCCGCAATCCGTGGTCCACTCCATGGTGCAGTTCACCGACGGCTCCACCATCGCCCAGGCATCCCCGCCGGACATGAGACTTCCCATCGCGCTCGGGCTCGGCTGGCCGGACCGGGTGCCGGGTGCCGCGCAACCGTGCGACTGGACGAAGGCCACCAAGTGGACGTTTGAGCCGCTGGACAACGTGGCGTTTCCCGCCGTCGAACTTGCCAAGGAGGCGGCGCGTCGGGGGAGCACCTGCCCCGCCGTCTACAACGCGGCGAACGAGGAGTCCGTGCACGCGTTCCATGGGGGGAGGATCGGCTTCCTGGACATCGTGGACACCATTGCGGAAGTTCTCAGCGAACATTCACCCGTTTCACGGCTGACGCTGGAGTCCGTGCTGGAAGCTGAAGAGTGGGCCCGGCGGCGAACCAACGAGCTGCTGTCGGCGAAGACGGACGTGCCCGCAAGGCCAGAGCCAGAAAGTTCATTGTGACCGTATTGCTATTCATCGGCGGCGTGCTCTTCGTCGCACTCGGCGTGGTGGTCTCGATCGCGCTGCACGAGGTGGGCCACCTGGTGCCGGCCAAGCTCTTCAACGTCCGCGTGACCCGGTACATGATCGGCTTTGGCCCCACCATCTGGTCGCGCAAGAAGGGCGAGACCGAGTACGGTTTCAAGGCCATCCCCGCCGGCGGCTACGTGGCCATGATTGGCATGTACCCGCCCAACCCGGTGGACGGCAGCGTCCGTCCCTCCAGCACCGGCATGTTCCAGACGCTGGCCACGGAGGCCCGCAGCCTGGCCCATGAGGACGTGGGCCCGGAGGATAAAAACCGCGTGTTCTATGGGCTGCCCGTGTGGAAAAAGATCATCATCATGCTCGGCGGGCCCACCATGAACCTGTTGATCGGGATTGTCCTGACCGGCGTGCTGCTCATGGGCTTTGGTTCGCCCCAGGCGACCACCACGCTGTCCCAGGTCAGCGCCTGCCAGGTTGCCTACGGCGCGCCGGAGCCCACGGACCTGGCCCACTGCACCAAGACCCCGGCAGCGGCCGCCGGGCTGCTCCCCGGCGACACCATCAAGACCTTTGACGGCAAGACGGTCACCGACTGGGCCACCCTGACCGAGTGGATCCGGGCCTCCGCCGGCAAGTCCGTCGACATGAGCTACCAGCGCGGGGACAAGACCATCACCACCACGATCACGCCGGTCCGCACTGCCCGGCCCGTGCTCGACGCCAGCGGCAACGCCAAGGTCGACGCCGGCGGCAAGGCCGTCACGGTGGAGGCCGGCTTCATCGGCATGGCACCCACGTCCGCCATGGTGCCCCAATCCGCGGGCGCGGTGCTGCCCGCGGTGGGAAACAACATCGCCCAGATTGGCGGCGTCGTTTTCCATCTGCCGCAAAAGCTGGTGGGGGTGGCCCAGGCGGCCTTCAGTTCCCAGCCCCGCGATCCCAACGGCCCCATCTCCGTGGTCGGCGTGGGCCGGGTGGCCGGGGAGGTGGCCTCGATGGAACAGGTCCCGCTCAGCGCCCGCGTGGGCACACTGGTCGGCCTGATGGCCGGGGTGAACCTGGCCCTGTTCGTCTTCAACTTGATCCCGCTGCTGCCGCTCGACGGCGGGCACGTCCTGGGGGCGCTGTACGAAGGCGCGCGCCGGACCGTTGCGAAGGTCTTCAGGAAGAAGGATCCCGGCGCCTTCGACATAGCGAAGATGCTTCCTGTGACGTACGTGGCCGCGAGCCTGCTGATGGTCATGGGGGCGCTGCTGATCTACGCGGACATCGTCAAGCCGGTCAACCTGTTCGGGTAGGCAGACCCCCCGTTGCATACGAATATGGTTGATAATCAAATATCAACCGATTATGATTTAGTCATGTTTGTCATGACGATCGATCAGCGCGGCAGCCGAAAGGGCATCGACCGGGTCCCCGAGCTGCTGGCCGCGCTCGAGGACATCCCGGTGGCCCTGCCCTTTGAGCGCTCCGTGGGCGATGAAATCCAGGGCGTGCTGGACGAACCGCGAGCCGTGGTGGAGGCCGCCCTGCGCGCGCTGCGCACCGGCCAATGGTATGTGGGCGTCGGCATCGGCGGCGTGGACCAGCCGCTCCCGTCCAGTCCGCGCGAAGGCTCCGGTGCCGCGTTCATTCTGGCCCGCCGCGCAGTGGACAGGGCCAAGAAGGCGGGGGAGCGCGTCCCGCTCGCCGTGGAGGCCGCTGTGGCGCCGGAGCGGGGCGGCCACGGCACGGCCGCGGAAGCCGTCCTGGTCCTCGTCGGCGGGCTGGTCCGGGGACGCACGGACGCGGAGTGGCGGGTGCTGGACGCGTTGGACCGGATCGCAAACCGCCGCCAGGTTGCGGCCGCCAAGATGCTCGGTATCAGCCCACAGGCGGTCAGCAAGGCCATCCTGCGCTCCGGCTGGCAGGAGGAGCAGGGCGGGCGCGCCGCAGCCGAACTGCTCCTGGCCCACGCCGACACCTAGCCGGATCCCGGACGGGGGCGGAAATCCGCCGCACTGGCGGGCCCGGGCGGCATTGTCGGCCCGACTGGCTACGCTGGGAAGCGGACTGGAGGATGAATGACATTTCTGTGGATCGTACTGACCGCGGCCGTGGCCTGCCTGGGCGGCTGGCCGCTGACCGCCGGCGTCCTGCGGCTGGCCAAGTCGCACTCCGTGCGCGCCGCCGATGCCCACGAGCTTCACGCGGGCGACCCAGAAGGGGCCCGCCACGCAGCGGCCGACCTCGACGACGGCGCCCCGCCGGCCGCCCCGGCCGCCCCGCCGGCCCCCGATGCGGGGGTCCTGCGAGGGGGACTGTTGATCGGCGTGCTGGAGCGGGCCGCCGTCGTGCTGGCCATCCTGGCGGGCCAGCCGGTGGCCATCGCCTACGTGGTCGCCATCAAGGGCCTGGGCAGGTATCCCGAACTGAAGCAGGCCCCGGCGGCCAGTGAGAGATTCATCATCGGCACGTTGGCGTCGCTGCTGTGGGCGGCCGTGGTGGCCTGCGCGGCCAAAGCCCTCCTGCTATAGGGTGAAACCATGACGATCTTTGCTGTTGAATACGTTTATGGCCCCGAAGCCGAGGATGCCCGCACGGAACACCGGCCCAAGCACCGCGAATGGCTGGCGGCTCAGGCCGAGGCCGAAGTGGTGTTGGCCTCGGGGCCGTATGCCGACGGCGCGGGCGCGCTGCTGATCTTCAACGCCGTGGACGAAGCCGCGCTCCATGAAATCCTCAAGCAGGATCCCATGAGCGCCGGCGGAGGCGTCACGGGCCTGAAGGTCTCCGAGTGGAAGCCGGTCACCGGCCAGCTGAGCAAGTACCTGCCGTAGGCAGCGCCGCCCACCCACGGCGCCAACACGCCTACAATTTAGAACAGACGATGCGCAAACGAATCGCGACGCCCGAAATCAGGCGCCGGGAACGCATCGCCTGGAAAACTTCAAGGAGCATATTTTGACCTCGGTCAGCCTCGGAATGCCGCCACTGCCGCCTCCTGTCCTTGCCCCCCGGCGCAAAACCCGGCAGATCAAGGTCGGTTCCGTGGGCGTCGGCTCCGACTTCCCCGTCAGCGTGCAGTCCATGACCACCACCAAGACCACGGACATCAATGCCACGCTGCAGCAGATTGCCGAGCTCACGGCCAGCGGCTGCGACATCGTCCGGGTCGCCTGCCCCTCGCAGGACGACGCCGACGCCCTGCCCATCATTGCCAAGAAGTCGCAGATCCCGGTCATCGCGGACATCCACTTCCAGCCCAAGTACGTCTTTGCCGCCATCGAGGCCGGGTGCGCGGCCGTCCGCGTGAACCCGGGCAACATCCGCAAGTTTGACGATCAGGTCAAGGAGATCGCCCAGGCCGCCAAGGACCACGGCACGTCCATCCGGATCGGTGTCAACGCCGGCTCGCTGGAGCCCTCCATCATGAAGAAGTACGGTAAGGCCACCCCCGAGGCCCTGGTCGAGTCCGCCGTCTGGGAGGCGTCCCTCTTCGAGGAGCACGGCTTCCACGACTTCAAGATCTCCGTCAAGCACAACGACCCCGTGGTCATGGTGGCCGCCTACGAGATGCTCGCCGAGCAGGGCGACTGGCCCCTGCACCTGGGCGTCACCGAGGCCGGACCCGCGTTTCAGGGCACCATCAAGTCCGCGGTTGCCTTCGGCGCGCTGCTCTCCAAGGGCATCGGCGACACCATCCGCGTGTCCCTCTCCGCGCCGCCGGTGGAGGAGATCAAGGTCGGGAACCAGATCCTGCAGTCGCTGAACCTGCGTCCGCGCAAGCTGGAAATTGTTTCCTGCCCGTCCTGCGGCCGGGCCCAGGTGGACGTGTACAAGCTGGCCGAGGAAGTGACCGCGGGCCTGGAAGGCATGGAGGTGCCGCTTCGCGTGGCCGTCATGGGCTGCGTTGTCAACGGGCCCGGCGAGGCCCGGGAGGCGGATCTGGGCGTGGCCTCGGGCAACGGCAAGGGCCAGATCTTCGTCAGGGGCCAGGTCATCAAGACCGTCCCCGAGGACCAGATCGTGGAAACGTTGATTGAAGAAGCCATGCGAATCGCCGAAGAGATGGAGTCCGATGCCGACAATCCGCTCCCGGGTGGCCCCGTGGTCAGCGTCTCCTAAAGGCGCAGTCCAGGGCCCCGTGCGCGTCCTGGTCCACGAGGACACGGCCGCGCTCCGGGCCCTCGTGGCGCGCGATCCCGTGGCTAACGTATTTATGGATGCGTTGCTCACCGCGGGCGGCAGCGCCGTGCCCGCGCAGCGCGGTGCCGTGATCCTTGGCTTTTTTGAGCACGGCGGCACCCAGCTGGCCGCCGCCTGCTGGGTGGGTTCCAATGTGGTCCCCATTGGTGTCGACGCCGCCCAGGCCGGGCACTTCGGGCGCTGGATCGCCTCCCACTGGCAGCCGCACGCGTCGATCTTCGGTCCCGCCGCCGCGGTCCTGGGCCTCATGGAGACCCTGTCCGGGGCGGGCATCAGCGCCCAGGAGGTCCGTCCCAACCAGCCGCTGCTGGTCATCGCCGGACCGCCGCGGATGGCCCCCAACCCGGCCCTGAAGCCAAGCACCAACAGCCGCTTCAACGAAGTGCTGGCCGCGGCCGCCGCCATGTTCGAGGAAGAAGTAGGCTACTCGCCCTTCCTGGGCGGGGAGGAAAACTACCGCCGCCGTGTGGCGTGGTTGATCAACAACGGCCACTCCTTCAGCCACTGCGAACCCGACGGCGAAGTGGTCTTCAAGGCCGATCTCGGCGCCGTCACCCCGCGCGCCACCCAGGTCCAGGGGGTGTGGATGAACCCGAGCTACCGCGGACTGGGGCTGAGCGCGGGGTACATGGCCGGCGTCGTGCTTTATGCCCAACAGCTTGCGCCGGTGACCAGCCTGTATGTCAATGACTTCAACCACCGCGCCCGCGCCGTCTATGAAAAGGTCGGCTTTGAGCAGGTGGGCACCTTCGCCACCGTGCTGTTCTAAGGTGCCACGATCGCGACGGCGCGAAGGGGATGGTGATGGGATCGGAGCGGATGCGCCGCAGTGGCGCGGCAAGGGGGTGGGCGTGGCTGACACTGGCAGGCGCCGTGGTGTACGTTGCACTGGATGTCGTTGCCCAGCTCCTGCCACCGCACTACGGCCCGGTCCGGCAGGCGGAGAGCGACCTTGGCGTCGGTCCGTTTGGGTGGGTCATGAGCGTCAACTTCATCGTGCGCGGGCTGCTGACCGCCTGTGCCCTGGTTCCGCTCGTCCGGAGCGTCCCGGGTGCCACGCGGGGAGCCGTGGGGCTTTCTCTGCTCGGCGGCTGGGCCGCGTGCTCGGTGCTGCTGGCGTTCTTTCCCACTGACATTCTCGACGGCGGCAGCCGGTTCGCCGCGACGGGTCCGACGGCACACGGACGGATCCACCTGCTGCTGGCCCTGGTTGCCTTTGCCTGTGCGGCCGCCGGGATCCTGATCCTCTCCCGCCAGGTTCCGTTCCGGGGCGGGATGCCCATCGCCTGGACCGCCGTGGCCGCGCTGGTCCTGCTGGTGCCGGCACAGCGCGCCCAGGTGGGTGGCCTGGTGGAGCGCGCCTTCCTCCTGCTTGTGCTGCTCTGGCTGGTGCTGGCCGCCGGCGCGGCTTCCCGTGCCCCCGGCCGCGTCCCCTGAGGGGATCCCGCAGCTTTTCTGCGATACGATTATGCAACTTGTTGCGCAAAGGAGTGCATAAATGTCTGCTGGCAGTTACCCAAACCTTTTCACGCCCCTGGACCTCGGCTTCACGTCGCTGCCGAACAGGATTTTAATGGGATCCATGCACCTGGGGCTGGAGGAACTCCCCGGCGGCTTCGAGAGGATGGCCGCGTTCTACGCCGAACGGGCGCGCGGCGGCGTGGCCCTGATGGTCACGGGCGGCATCTCACCGAACGACGCCGGGCGGCCCATGAAGGGCGGGGCGAAACTCAGCACGCCCGAGGAGGCCGCGCGCCACCGGGTAGTGACCGACGCCGTGCACGCGGAGGGCGGCAAAATAGCCCTGCAGCTGCTCCACTTTGGCCGCTACGCAGCACAGCAGGACCTCGTGGCGCCCAGCGCCGTGCAGGCGCCCATCAGCCCGCTCATGCCCCACCCGCTGGGCGGGGACGAGGTGGAGCAGACCATCGAGGACTTCGCCGCGGCAGCCGGGCTCGCCCAGGGCGCAGGCTACGACGGCGTGGAAATCATGGGTTCCGAGGGCTACCTGATCAACGAATTCGTGGCGCTGCGCACCAACCAGCGCACGGACAAATGGGGCGGCAGCTACGAAAACCGCATGCGCTTCCCGGTGGAGATCGTCCGGCGCACCCGCGAACGCGTGGGGGAGAACTTCATCATCATCTACCGCCTTTCCATGCTGGACCTGGTCGAGGGCGGTTCCACCCTGGCGGAAGTGATCCAACTGGCGCAGGCCGTCGAAAAGGCGGGCGCAACGCTCATCAATACCGGGATCGGCTGGCACGAGGCCCGCATCCCCACCATCGCCACCTCCGTGCCGCGCGCGGGCTTTGCCTGGGTCACCAGGAAAGTCATGGGCCAGGTGGGCATCCCCTTGATCACCACCAACCGGATCAACACCCCGGAGGTGGCCGAGGGCCTGCTGGCGGACGGTCACGCGGACATGGTCTCCATGGCCCGCCCCTTTCTGGCCGACCCCTTCTTCGTGCGCAAGGCAGCGGAGGGCCGCGGGGACGAAATCAACAGCTGCATCGCCTGCAACCAGGCCTGCCTGGACCACACCTTCACCGGCAAGACGGCCTCCTGCCTGGTCAATCCCCGCGCCGGCCACGAAACGGAACTCGTGATCGAGGCCGCCGGCACACCCAAGAAGCTGGCAGTTGTGGGGGCCGGCCCGGCCGGGCTCGCCTTCGCGGTCACGGCCGCGGAGCGCGGCCACCAGGTGGTATTGTTCGAGGCCGCGGGAGAGATCGGCGGGCAGTTCAACATCGCCAAGCAGATCCCCGGCAAGGAGGAATTCCACGAGACCATCCGCTACTTCGACCGCCAAATCCAGCTGCGCGGCATCGAGCTGCGGCTGAACACCTACGCCACGGCGGAGGACCTGCTGGCGGGCGGCTTCGACGAGGTGGTCCTCTCCACCGGCGTCCTGCCGCGCATCCCCGCGATCGACGGTGTGGACCACCCCAGCGTGCTCAGCTACGTGGACGTGCTCCACGACAAAAAAGCCGTCGGCACCAACGTGGCCATCCTGGGGGCCGGCGGCATCGGCTTCGACACGGCGGAATACATCACGGCCACCGGCACCAGCGCCACCCTGCTCCCGGAAAAGTTCAACAGCCAGTGGGGGATCGACTCCGGCTATTCGGGGGCGGGCGGCATCACCGGGCCGGAACACCCTCGCCCGTACCGCCGCGTGGCCCTGTTCCAGCGTAAGGAAACCAAGGTCGGCGCAGGACTGGGCAAGACCACCGGCTGGATCCACCGCGCCGAGCTCCGGGCCAAGGGCGTGGCGATGGTCCAGGGCGTCGAGTACCAAAGGATCGACGACGCCGGCCTCCACCTGCGCGTCGACGGCATAGACACGGTGGTCCCAGCCGACACCGTCATCCTGTGCACCGGTCAGGTTCCCCGGCGCGAACTGCAGGCCGCGCTGGAGGCCGGGGGCGCCGTCGTGCACCTGATCGGGGGAGCGGACGTGGCCGCGGAGCTGGACGCGAAACGCGCCATCGACCAGGGCACCCGCCTCGCGGCGCGGATCTAAAGGTCACTTTCCATGTCGCTGCCGCACGCGATCCTGACGTCGCTGCTGGAAAAGCCGTGCACGGGCGCCGAACTGGCCCGGCGCTTTGACAAGTCGCTGGGCTACTTCTGGCAGGCCACCCACCAGCAGATCTACCGGGAACTGGGAAGGCTTGAAGAGGACGGGCTGATCGTGGCCCGCGGCCGCGCCACTGCGCGCGGCAGCCAGCGGCATTTTGACGTCCGGCCGCGCGGGCGCGCTGAGCTGGAACGGTGGAGCCTGGTGGCAGCGGATCCCCGGCCCGTCCGCGACGCCCTGCTGGTCCGGCTCCGGGCCGCGGCCGTGCTGGGCACCGTGGGCCTGGACGCGGAAATCCTGCGGCACCGGCAGCTGCACCGGGACACCCTCGAGCGGTACCGGACCATCGAGGCCCGCGACTTTCCGGCCGGCGCAACCTTGGACCGTGCCAATGAGCTGCAGCGGGCAGTGTTGCGGGCCGGCATCGCCTTCGAGGAGTCGTGGCTGGCCTGGTGCGCCGAAACGCTGTCCACTGCGTTCCACACAGGTGCCTAAAGAGGCGCCTGGAAAGCGGCCTTTGTCCCGGACCCTGGCGGCAGTCGGTGCTTGCGTCACGTGGTTACATGCCGGGGGCGGGGCTGCCCGTGGCGGTGCCTTCGCCGGTCAGGGTGCCGGTCAGGTAGTGCTGCAGGACCGGTCCGACCAGTGCCACGAGTTCGTCGTGGCCGGCCGAGGCGAGCGGGTCGGCCCGCAGCAGGTACCGGGCCACCATGAGCCCGATCAGCTGGCTCGCCACCAGCGCCCCCCGGCGGTCCAGTTCCTCCCGGCTGCCCGGCAGCCCGGCCAGGGCCCGCGTCAGGATGCGCTTGAAGAGGACCTGCCGGATCAGCGCGCCCTGGGCCTTGGAGGCCGTGGCGCTGCGCAGCAGTGCCAGCAGGGCCGGCTGGGCGGCGGAATCCCACAGCGTGAGGAGTGCGCGCAGCAAGGCTTCGCCCCGTACCTCGGCTGGTGTTTCACTGACCGCGCCCAACACCTGCGCAGGATCCACCGGCAGCTCCACGCAGGCGTTGAACAGCTCCTCCTTGCCGGCGTACCAGTGGTGGACCATCGCCGGGTCCACGCCGGCGTCGCGGGCCACTTCGCGCAGGCTGGTGGCCGCGTAGCCATGCTCGGCGAACAGTTTGCGGGCGCTGCCCAGGACCAGTTCGCGGGAGGTGGTGCGGCCCTGCCGGCGGCCGCGCCGCGGCGAGGTGCGCACCCGGCTACGCCGTCCGGCGACGCAGGGTCAGGGAGGCGAGCAGCAGGCCGGCCACCACAAAGCAGGCCACCACCACCAGGTCCGTGCCCATGGCCGAGGTCGCGCTGGCGTGGCCAGCAATTTCCTGCAGCGCATCGACCGAGTACGTCAGGGGAAGCACGTTGGAGATGGCCTCCAAGACGGAGTTCATCTGGTCCCGGGCCACGAACAGCCCGCACAGCAGGATCTGGGGGATCACCACCACGGGCATGAACTGGACGGCCTGGAACTCCGTGGTGGCGAACGCGGAACAGAGCAGGCCCAGCGCCACGCCCAGCACCGAATTGACGACCGCCACGAGGACGACCCACCCGGCGTTTCCCTGGATGTCCATGCCGAACACCCAATATGCCACGGCCGTGGCCACCACCGACTGCAGGGCCGCCATGAGGGAGAATGCCAGCGCATACCCAAACAGGAGGTCACCTTTGTGGATGGGCGTGGTGAGCAGCCGTTCCAGGGTGCCGGACGTGCGCTCGCGCAGCATGGTGATGGAGGTGACCAGGAACATGACAATGAAAGGGAAGATCGCCAGCATCATCAGCCCCACCCGGTCAAAGGTGCTGGGCACCCCGGGCGGCAGTTGCTCGTTTTGGTACAGCCAATACACCACGGCCAGCAGCACCGAGGGAACCACCAGGATCAGCGCAATGCTGCGGGGATCGCCCTTGAGCTGCTGCAGGACGCGCACATTCGTCGCCCACATCATCCGCCAGTTCATCGTGCCGTTCCCCCTGGTCCCGCCGTGCCCTCGGCCTGGATCAGCCGCAGGAATGCCAATTCCAGGTCGTCGGTGCCGCCGCGCCGGCGAAGCTCGGCAGGTGTGAGCTGGGCCAGCAGCCGGGCGTCGCGCAGCAGCAGCAGCGAATCGCAGTGCCCGGCCTCCTCCATGACGTGGCTGGAGATGACGAGCGTGGTGCCGGCGGCGGCCATGTCGGCAAACTGGGACCAAAGGTCGGCGCGCAGCACGGGGTCCAGGCCCACGGTGGGCTCGTCCAGGAACAGCAGCCGCGGCTTGGAGACCAGTGCACAGGCCAGGGAGACCCGGTTGAACTGGCCGCCCGAGAGGTCGCCGGCCTTCCGCTTAAGGAAGTCTGAGAGCCCGACGGCGGCGACCGCCTCCAGTGCGTCAGCCCGGCTCCGGCTGTGCATGGCGCCGAAATACCGCACGTTGTCCAGGACGCTCAGGTCCCGGTACACGCTCGGCGCCTGGGTGACGTAGCCGACGTCGTGCCTCAAGGTAGGGTCGCCAGCGGGACGTCCCAGCACGCGGACCTCCCCGCCGGTGATCCTTTGCACGCCCACAAGTGCCCGGATCAGCGTGGTCTTGCCACTGCCGGAGGGGCCGAGCAGGCCCGTGATCCGGCCGGCGGGAATCGTGAAGCTCAGGTCCCGCAACACGTCCGTCCTGCCGCGGTGGACCACCAGGTTTTCCACGGTGACGCTGCCGGACCCGCCGGCCGGGCGGCCGGGTGCGCCGGGGCTGGCCGGGACCGGAGGCCGTACCGCGGCGAAGGGGGTTGGCAGTTCTGCCCTGTGTGACACATGACCTCCCGGAACCGGCAATTCACCAGATGATGAATTAAAGCTAACCCCCACGACCGTCCTTGTCCACAGGTCCGGCGACGGAACATCGGGCCCCGGGCGTTGCGCCGGCTGTGTGCCGCCCGACGGCAGGAACCGGTAGATTGGTACTGGCCCGCCAACCCACGGCGGGCGCCCAACTGCTCAAGAAACGGAAAATCCGCGTGGCCCTTCGCCTTTCCACACTCTTCCTTCGCACCCTCCGTGAGGATCCCGTCGACGCCGAGGTGGACAGCCACAAACTGCTCCTGCGCGCCGGCTACATCCGCCGGGCCGCCCCCGGCATCTACACGTGGCTGCCGCTGGGCCTGCGCGTGCTGCGCAAGGTGGAGGCCATCGTGCGCGAGGAGATGGACGCCATCGGTGCCCAGGAGGTCCACTTTCCGGCGCTGCTGCCCAAGGAGCCCTACGAGGTCACCAACCGGTGGGTGGAGTACGGCGACGGCATCTTCCGCCTCAAGGACCGCAAGGGCGCGGACTACCTGCTGGCCCCCACACACGAGGAACTGTTCACGCTGCTGGTCAAGGACCTGTATTCCTCCTACAAGGACCTGCCGCTGTCCATCTACCAGATCCAGGCCAAGTACCGCGACGAGGCCCGTCCCCGCGCCGGCCTGCTCCGCGGGCGCGAGTTCATCATGAAGGACTCCTACTCCTTCGACATTGACGACGCCGGACTGGACGCCAGCTACGTGGCCCACCGCGGCGCGTACCTGCGCATCTTTGAGCGCCTGGGCCTGGAAGTCATCCCCGTCGCCGCCACGGCCGGCGCCATGGGAGGGTCCAAGAGCGAGGAATTCCTGCACCCGTCCGCCATCGGCGAGGACACCTTCGTGCGGTCCGCCGGAGGCTATGCGGCCAACGTTGAGGCCGTCACCACGGTGGTCCCGGAGGACATCGACTTCACCGACGCACCCGCCGCCGTGGTCCGCGACACGCCTGACACGCCCACCATCGACACGCTCGTCGCGGCGGCCAACCACCTGGCACCCAAGGACGACGGCGACTGGACGGCGGCGGACACGCTGAAGAACGTGGTGCTGGCCATCGACCTGCCCACCGGTGAACGGCAGATCGTGGTCATCGGCGTCCCCGGCGACCGGGCCGTGGACCTCAAGCGCATTGAGGCGAACATCGGCGTGCACCTCGCCGTGGGCGGCGAGGTGGGCGTGGAGGCGGCCAACGAGGCGGACTTGAAGAAGCACCCCGGACTTGTCAAGGGCTACATCGGCCCGGGCCTCACACTCGACGGCGCCGTGCTGGGCGCGGAGGCCTCCACCAAGCTGCTGTACCTGGTGGATCCGCGCGTCGTCCCCGGCACGGCGTGGGTTACCGGGGCCAACGAGCCCGGCAGGCACGTCTTCGGCCTGGTCGCCGGGCGCGACTTCGGCTGGGACGGCACCATCGAAGCCGTCGAAGTGCGGGCGGGCGATCCCGCCCCGGACGGCTCCGGCCCCCTGGAAGCCGCCCGCGGCATCGAAATGGGACACATCTTCGCCCTGGGCCGCAAGTACAGCGAGGCCCTGGACCTGAAGGTGTTGGATTCGAACGGGAAACTGGCAGTGGTCACGATGGGTTCCTACGGCATTGGCATCACCCGCGCGGTCGCGGCCCTGGCGGAGTCGAACCACGACGACAAGGGCCTGCTCTGGCCCGTGAACGTGGCACCGGCACACGTCCACGTGGTCGCCGTGGGCCGTGGGGCCGAAATCTTTGAAGCGGCTGAGTCCCTGACCGCCGAGCTGGAAACAGCCGGGCTGGAAGTCATCTACGATGACCGCCCCAAGGTTTCCCCCGGAGTGAAGTTCGGCGACGCCGAGCTTCTGGGCGTCCCCACCATCCTGGCTGTCGGCCGCGGGCTCGTGGACGGCCTCGTCGAAATCAAGGACCGCGCCACCGGCAGCGCCGAAAACGTGCCCGTCGCCGACGCCGTCAAGTACATCCTCGACCACCAATAGTCCGACAGGCCCGGGTCGCCGGGCCTGTTCGTCCGGTGGTCGGGCCTGTCGAGGCCCGGCGGGGCCGTGGTTGACTCCGGCGCAGGCCCGGCATTTTTCCGGCGACTATCCGACACCACGGCCGCGGGCGGCCTTTGGCGCCTCCTTGACGTCGCCTACAAAAAATGCCGGCTCCTGCCCCTGGTGCCCATGTCACCGCCGCCCCGGGCCGCGCAATGCGCGCGGCCCGGGGCGGTCCTGTGGCACGAGGCGGCGAAGCCGCTGTTTTTGAAAGTCCGGCGTAAAGGAGACCGTAAGGCCGCCCGCGGCCGGCGGTCGGATAGCCGGACGTAAAAACAGCGGTCCGCCGCCGGACGCAACCACGGCCACGTACGGTCTCGACAGGCCCGGCCACCGGCCGCCGCCGGCTGGCAGCCCCGATGACAATTGAGAGGGACGCATGATGTCCGGCTTTGAGGATGTGACCACGGCCACGATACTGCTGATCCTGGTGGCCGGGTTTGCCGCCGGCTGGATCGACGCGGTGGTGGGCGGGGGAGGGCTGATCCAATTGCCGGTCATGCTGATGGTCCCGGGCATTACGCCGATACAGGCGCTGGCCACGAACAAGATGGGCTCGATCTTTGGCACCGCCACGAGCTCCGTCACCTACTATCGGCGGGTGAAACCCGACCTGCGCACGGCGCTTCCCATGGCCGCGGTGGCCCTGGCGGGCAGCGTGGGCGGTGCCGTCGTGGCGGCGAGCCTGCCCGGTTCGGTGTTCAAGCCCATCATCGTGGCGGCGCTGGTCGCTGTCCTGCTGTTCACGGCGTTCAAGCCGGGCATGGGCGAGCTGACGGCCCTGCGGCACGCGGGCCGGAAGCACTACATCCTGGCCGGATGCATCGGCGGCGTGATCGGCTTTTATGACGGCCTGATCGGTCCGGGCACAGGATCGTTCCTGGTGATCGCCCTGGTGAGCCTCATGGGCTACGCATTCCTGGAAGCCAGCGCCAAGGCCAAGATCGTCAATCTGGCCACCAATGCCGGGGCGCTGATGTTTTTCCTGCCCCACGGCTCCCTGCTGTGGGGTGTGGGCCTGGTGCTTGGCGCGGCCAACATGGCAGGCGGGTACCTCGGCGCACGCACGGCGGTGAAGCAGGGCAACAAGTTCATCCGGGTCGTGTTCCTGGGCGTGGTGACGGTGCTCATTGTGAAACTGGGCATCGACGTCTGGAACGAAAACGGCGTCGCGGCCTGGGCAGCTGCCGTCCTCGGCAGCTAGTCCAGGGTCTTGAGGTCGTGCGCAGCAGGCAGTCCTGGCAGAGACCTGCCCGCCATCGTGGCCGCCACCCACAGTGAACGCTGGGCATCCCCGCCGTGGTTCCGTGCCTCCATGTACGACAAAGCGTTTTCCACTTCCCGGACCACGGACCACGCTGCCGCCAGGTCCGCGTCCAGACCGGCACCGGCGGCAAGGTCTGAACAACGACGCCGGAGAGCGGCTTCGGCGTTCCGGGGCGGCAGGTCCTGAATACGGTTCCACAGGCACGGGGCCACGGCGAATTCCGCGTCCCCGACCTGCGGCTGCGGGTCGATGGCCAGGTAGCCGCTGCCGTCCAGTGACGCCAGGATGTTCAGATAGTGCAGGTCCGTGTGGACCAGCACGTCCCGCGACTCGCGGCGCGCGACGGCCCCGCGTGTCTGGCATACCTCCAAGGCGGCTTCCAGCAGCCACAGCGGGAACGGCCGGTTGAGGTCGTCCCAGCGGGCGGGAAGTTCGTCGCAGTACCGCTCCGCGGTTGCGGCAATCTGGGGTATCCGGTCCCATCCGGGCCTGTCATCGGGCTCGATCGACAGCTGCCGGACCAGGCCGCCCCAGACGTCCACCGCCTCGGCCAGGGGAACGTCGAACAGTGACGCCCCTGCATCCAGCCGGGCCGTGACCATGGAGCAGGTGGCCGGGTCGTGTTCCAGTATCCGCACCATCCCGTGCCCGTTCCACAGGGACAGGGCGATGGGTTCGAGCACGGCCTCGGCAAAGGGAAACGCGATCTTCAGGGCGGCCGCGGTTCCGTCCCCGAGACGCACCGGCACCACGATCCCCGTGTGCCCGTGCCACGGCTGTGTTCCCGGAGGCAGGTCCACGGTGAGTTGCCACCGCCGCAGCGCCGAGGTGATGAGACCGGGAAGCCCGGCCAGCCAAGCCCGGCCGCCGGGGCTGCGGGCGTGCCGCCGCTTCAGGTCGTCGGGGATGTCAACGGTGGCGGCCATGCAGCCAGCCTACCGTCAACCCACCAGGCCGCTGGCGCCCAGCAGGCTGCCGATTCCAAAGGTGGCGGCCAACGCCAGCGCGCCCCCGAGCACCACCCTGGAGGCGGCCCGCGGCTTGGAGCCGCCTCCGATCGTGGCGCCGATCCAGCCGGTAATGCCGAGCGCCGCCAGGACCACCACAAAGGTCACCGGGACGCGCGCGCCGGCCGGCGGGAGCAGGATGGCCAGCATGGGCAGCACGGCGCCCAGCGTGAACGCGATGGCGGAGGCGAAGGCGGCATGCCAAGGGCTGACGACGTCGTCTTCGGCGAGGTTGAGCTCGGCGGACAGGTGTGCACGCAGGGCATCGTGGTCCGTGAGTTCGCGCGCCACCAGTGCCGCGGTGTCCCGGGAGAGTCCCTTTTCCTCGTAAAGGGTGGCCAGCCCGGCCAGGTTCAGGGAGGGCTGCTGCGCCAGATCCCGGCGCTTTTCCTCAATCATGGAGTGTTGGCTGTCCCGCTGGCTGCTGACGGACACGTACTCGCCCAGGGCCATGGAGATCGCGCCGCCTACCAATGCGGCCATGCCGGCGGTGAGGATGGGGCCGGTGAACGCCGTCGCCCCGGCGACGCCGACCACCACGGCGGCGACGGAGACGATGCCGTCGTTGGCGCCGAGCACGCCGGCACGCAGCCAGTTCAGCCGCTGGGCAATCTCGGCTGTGCGCGGCAGGCGCGGCCGGGTCCCCAAATCATCTGCTCGCTTCATGATTTCAAGCAAACCACCGGCGGAAAGTTGCCGCCAGCAAGGTGAGGATGTCCTCGGTGAGGCATGCCTAGCCTTCAGCCGGCCGATGCGGAGGACGGCACGGTCGGGGCGGCGGTCTGCGAGGTAGTTGCAAGGCCCGGCAGGGCGTCCAGGCCACCGCCCCATTCGCGCTGCAGGCTGGCGGATTCCACCAGTCCGGCCACGGCCAATTCCCGCAGTCCGGTCACACGGGCGGCGGCAGCCGCCGGTTTCGGGGCCGCGTTCGTGGCGGGGGCGGCTGTCGGGGGGCCGGCTGCTGGCGCACTGAGCGCGGCCAGGTCTCCGTAGACCAGGGCAAGCTCGCCTTCCAGCTGCGCCAGTGCTGCCGCCGGCGCTTGCGTGAAGTCCCGGGATAGGGCGAATCCCGGCACCGCCGCCACGGTCGGCAGGCAGCGCCGGGCCAGCCCGTCATTGAGGAGTTCCAGGCTGTTTTCGTGGACGGCGGCCAGTTCCACGGCCCGGCTCAAACCTGGCTCGGCCAGGCGGGAACCGGCCACCTGGTATGCGTAGACGGCCTTTTGCTCGGCCCGGGATGCGGCGGAGAGGGCCGTGTCCACGTTGGCCCCGTCCTGTGGTTCCCGCGTGTTCTTGCAGGTGGCGGGGGCGGCCGGAACCGGCTGCACGGCTGCGGGCAGGTACGTCGACGCGGGGGCTGCCCTGCCCAGGCGGTTGTCCAGGGCGGAGGCGAGCAGCAGCCTGTTCGTGCCGGCGGCGGCAAACGTCCTGCCCAGGGCGGCGTCGGCGGTCAAGGCGTCGGCCAGGAGGGTGCCGGCGCTGCCGCCGAGTGCCTGCGCGAATCCCGCCGTAGTGATGCCCTTGGCGACAGGCGACGTGGCGGCTTCCGGCGCCGCGGCTTCGGGCCCGGCGCCGCCGAGTGCGGCAAGTTGGACCGCCAGGTCGCCGGCGCCTTGGGCCAGCAGTGCCCTGGCTGCGGGGTCCTTTTCGGTGTCGCGGGCCGTGCGGGCCTGCGTCAGCAGCACCGCCGTCTGGGCCCGGGCTGCTTCCCGGTTGACTTCGGTCGCGGACGCACCGGCGTCGGCATCGGTGGCGGGGACCACCGTTCCCAGGCCCAGAACAATGGCGCCAATGAGGAGCAGAAACAACAATCCGCGCAGCCGCGCCCGCACGCGGCCGCGCCGCCTTGAAACCGGGGGAGAAGCTGATGGTGCGAGGGCAGGGGCATTGCTTTCCGCGGCAATCCCGGGAACGACGGCGGCTGCCGGGCTGTCGTCGTCGGCCAGCCGCCTGGCACGCCGGGTCAATGGCCCGGACCCGACTTCGGGCCCGGGGGCCGGCACGCGCTGTGGCGCGGTCCCGGCGTCCGCATCCGGTTCCGCACCGGTCTCGTTGCTTGACTGACTCACAGCGGCAGGCGCGGAAGGTGCGGGTGGCGCCGAAGGCGCGGAAGGTGCGGGTGGCGCCGAAAGGGGGGTGCCGGCGTCGTCCGGGATGCTGGTGGCCGTGTCTTCCGGGGCCGGCCAGCCAGCCGAATCAATGGCGGCCGGGGAACGGACAAGCAGGCCGTCGCCGCCAAACACCAGGAGCGCCGGGGCGCCGGACGCCGTGGCGGGGGCGCCGGCAGGCAGGGACGCGCGCCGGGGGCCTGTCCGCAGCGGCCGGCCCGACTTTCTGGGCGCAGGATTCCCGGAGGGGCCCTTCGCGGGTTCGGCGGGGCAGGCGGAATTGGTCACAACTGACCATGTTCTCATGATGCGGGTGCCCAACGCACGCCGGGGCTGGCCTACACCCCCGCAGGCGCCCGTCCTGCGTTCATACTCACAGTGGAAACGTTCTGCGGCACACCCGGAAACTCGGTAGTCTAGATATCCACAACATCATTTAAGGGAGGCGGTCGTTCTATGGCCAAGCCGGAGAGGTCGAAATCGGCCCGACGCTCGGGGAACGTTCACTCGATCGTCGACCCCGTCGCCGAAGCGCAGAGGCTGACCGCCCTGCTGGCGCCCGTTGTTTCCGCGGCCGGCCTGTACTTGGAGGACGTTTCGGTACAAATGGCCGGTGCCCACCGCACCGTTTCCGTGGTGGTCGACCTGCCCGAAACCGAAACCGGCGGTGTTGGCCTGGACGCCATCGCCGCGGTTTCGAAGTCGCTGTCCGACGCCATGGACGCCGACCCCGACGACGACGCCCCGCCCTACACCCTGGAAATCTCCTCCCCGGGTGCCACTCGTCCCCTGACGGAACCACGGCACTGGCGTCGTGCCCTGGGCCGCATGGTCAAGGTCAACGCCGTCGGCCGGGAAAACCTGGTGGGACGCATCCTGGCCGTGGACGACGACGGCGTCCAGCTGCTGCCGGAACTTCCCGTGAAAAAGGGGATGAAGGCCAAGCAGGGGGAACCTGAAAAAGTGTTGTTTTCAGCGATCCGACGTGGCGTTGTGGAAATAGAGTTTGCTCGCCTGGAAGAGGCCGAGCTTGATTTGGAATTTGAACCGACCGGCGGCGACGCTGTCGACGGAGAGGAAAGCTGACCATGGACATTGATATGAGCGCGTTGCGAATACTGGAGCGCGAACGTGAAATCCCTCTCGATCTGCTGATCCCCACCATCGAGCAGGCACTGCTCATGGCCTACCACAAGACCCCCGGAGCCATCGAGCAGGCCCGCGCCGAGCTGGACCGCAAGAGCGGCCACGTCACCATCTGGGCTGCCGAGCTGGACGAGGACGGGGAGCGGATCGGCGAATTTGACGACACCCCCGCAGGGTTCGGCCGCATCGCCGCCAGCACCGCGCGCCAAATCATCCTCCAGCGCCTGCGCGACGTCGAGGATGACAACGTCTTGGGCGAATTCCGCGGCAAGGAGGGCGAGCTGGTCGCCGGCCAGATCCAGCAGGGCAACAACCCAAACATGATCCAGGTCAACCTGGGCACCGTCGAAGGTGTGTTGCCGCCCAACGAGCAGGTCCCCGGGGAAAGCTACCGGCACGGCAACCGCCTGCGCGCATTCGTTGTGGACGTGCACCGTGGCCTTAAGGGCCCGTCCATCACGCTGTCCCGCTCGCACCCGGGGCTGGTCCGCAAGCTCTTCGAAATGGAAGTCCCGGAGATCGCGGACAACACCGTGGAAATCGTGGCACTGGCCCGCGAGGCAGGGCACCGCACCAAGATGGCCGTCAAGGCCAACAAGGCCGGTGTCAACGCCAAGGGCGCCTGCATCGGCGAAATGGGTTCACGCGTCCGCGCCGTCATGACGGAACTGAACGATGAAAAGATCGACATTGTCGACTTCAACGACGATCCAGCCACTTTCATCGCCAGTTCCCTGTCCCCTTCGAAGGTGATTTCGGTCACCATCGTCGATGCGGCCGCCCGCTCGGCACGTGTGGTGGTCCCTGATTATCAGCTGTCCCTGGCCATCGGCAAGGAGGGGCAGAACGCCCGCCTGGCCGCCAAGCTCACCGGCTGGCGCATCGACATCAGCTCCGACGCCGCCGCTGAATAGGTCGCGGCCCGTCCGCGCGCTAGACTGGTAGGGACCGGGCCCAAGGGCCGTCTGCGACCAAAAAAGTGTTAGGCATCGCGCAGTTGGTAAAGAACGCTGTCAGAGCAGGGGGCCCCGCCCCCGACTTTACCGGAGCTGTACGGACCTGCATTGGCTGCAGGCAGACCGCCGCCCGGGATCAACTGGTACGGCTTGTAAGGACAGCCAGCGGATCCGGTGAACCGGAAGCGCTGGTTGATTTACGACGTCGTATGCCTGGCCGGGGAGCGTGGCTGCACCCCAGCCCGGACTGTTTGCGGTTGGCTGTCAAACGCCATGCCATTGGGCGGGCCCTTCCGGGCATCACCAATGCAGGCGAACTTGTTGACCAGCTTGCAGGCCTGTCAGGAGACGGCATCCAGCCACTACGAACCGACATTGTCCCTTTGTGAAAGCGGGTCAGAAAACCGATGGAAACCCGATGAGTACCCAGCGATGAGTGCCCAAAAATGAGCATCTTTGTGCTCTCTCACGCCGCCCATTCCGACATGGAATGTTGCAGTAAGAATTAAGTGGTTCGTACCTGTCCGGTGCGGACCCGGACAGGAGAAATGTGGCCAAGGCCCGCGTACACGAGCTTGCAAAAGAGCTCGGCATCACCTCAAAAGAAGCAGTGAGCAAACTGCAGGAACTGGGCGAATTCGTTCGCTCGGCATCCTCCACCATTGAGGCCCCCGTCGTGAAGAAGCTTCGCGACGCATTCCCCGTCGCCCCGAAGACGGCGGAGTCCAAACCAGCCCCTGCGGCGCCCGCCCAGACCAAGCCGTCGGGAGCCCCTGCCGCAGCAACCTCGGCGGCACCGGCGGCAGCGCCCGGCCAGAAGGCTGCCGCACCGTCCAAGCCGGCCGGACC